>NZ_JCAUAQ010000018.1:0-120043 GCF_059692035.1 Paenibacillus sp. J22P143 | reverse complement strand
GCCGCCAGCGTTCGTCCTGAGCCAGGATCAAACTCTCCATAATAGTTTGGACAATTGCTTGTCCGTATATCTGAAAGCTTAATTGCTCATTTGCGTTGCTAGCGAGATTTTACAATCTCTTTTTTGAACGATTTCTCGTTCGTGCTTACTCACTCGTTGTTCAGTTTTCAAAGATCAATTATTTCCTATTTAATCCTTCGCCTCTCAAAGGCGACTTGATTAATATACCACATCGGCCTACTCAATTGCAAGAACTATTTTATTTTCTTTCGTTCTTTCGTTCGACCGCCGAAGCGACAAGGAGTAATATAACAAATCCCCCAAAGGATTGCAAGCTTTATTTGCTTATTCATTTGAAATTAGATTTTAGATAAAAAACCCTAACTCTAGGCGAGTAAGGGTTAACGATAACATTTTAAATATGACCAATCACATCTTGAATGAATAGATTTCTTTCGACGGTTAAGTTAACGATTGTACCATTCACATTAACCCATGGTCTTGTAGGATGCGAGCGATCGGAGAAAACAATCTCACCCACACGGTTGTCACTTAGCTTAACAAACGTTCCATTACTGATTTGCGTGGATTTGTTCATAAAGACTTGGACGAGAGTAGGATCTACTTTGCCGAAGGATTCGGTCAATAACTGCTCCAATACAACATAAGGCGATAGAGCAGCTTTGTAGTAGCGTTCATTCGTCATCGCGCTATAGATATCAGCAATGGCTACAATTTTCGCATAGATATGAATCTTGTCGGCCTTCACACCTAACGGATAGCCTGAGCCATCCTCACGTTCATGATGTTGAAGAGCTGTTAGTTTCACACCCTCATTGATACCAGACATATTTTTGAGAATTTGATAGCCAATCAATGTATGCTGTTTAACTTCATCCATTTCTACAGCTGTTAGAGGATTCTTCTTCTCCAGTAGTGTACGATCCACCTTGCTGGTGCCAATATCATGTAGTAAGCCAGCTAGTGCGATTTGAACTAAATCCTTCTGAGGAAGACTTGCCCATCTAGCAAGCGAATAGGAGGTTAAGCTGACTAAAATGCTTTTATGATAGATATATTCATGAAGATTTCGATTTTTAGGCGTGAAGGTGAGTACTTTATAGGCATCAATATGGCGAATAAGCGTTTCAAGGCCTGTCCGAATTTCTAAAATAGGAAGCTGTTGTCCACCATTAGCCAGAAGAAAGACTTTCTTGAGCAGTTTCACCATATTATGATATTCCACATAAAACGGATGAACCGCCTCAGGTTCTTTCACTTTTGACTCTTCGCTTGCTTGTTCCAATTCGTTGCTGTTCTTGGATTCAATATAAACAGAAGGAATGAGAAATGCTTTCAGAATTTCAAGTTCCCTCTCCTGAATGACCCTTCCTTTATGAAAAAGCGTATTACCCATCCTGGTTATTACGTTATCGCCTAATCTTTCACCATATTTTATTTGCGAAACGGCTACTGTCGGCACGGTCATTCACTCACCTTACTATTTCGTATACTCCATATTGTAAAGTAAAAGGGATGGGTTTGTAAGCCCCCATCCCTACATATTACCACTTAAGAATTTATAAGTTTCCAGTAATTAGGAAGATAAATTCTTATTGGTGATAAAAACAACATCTAAACCGCAGTTGCTCTTCCTCGAATTACTTCAATAGAAGTTTTTCTCATTCTTCTGACTCTGTTGCTTCAGTTGACTCTTCCCAGTCGCCGTCTTCCTCAGACTCGTTCTGTTCTTCATTTTTCTGAACGCGAGCCAATGTTCCTACTTCATCGTCTTCACGTATGTTAATCAGACGAACACCTTGCGTATTACGTCCCATAACAGAAATACCGTCCATACTTGTACGAATAACTGTACCCGATGCCGAAATGATCATCAGATCCTCGTCTTCTTGCACCACTTTGAGACCGACAATCGGACCATTCTTCTCCGTGACGTTCAAAGTTTTGATACCTTTACCACCACGTGATTGAATCCGATACTCGGAAACAGGTGTCCGTTTACCGAAGCCTTTGGACGTTACGATTAGTACGCTATTATCTTCATGGACGACGTCCATATCGATGACAGCATCCTCATCATCCAAGTGAATCCCTTTAACTCCCGTTGCCGATCTACCCATTGAACGTACATCACTTTCTGGGAAGTGAATGGACATTCCTAACTTGGTCCCCATAATAATACCCTGGTTACCGTCCGTTAATTTAACCCCAATGAGATCATCATCTTCTCGTAAATTGATGGCGATTAACCCACCTTTACGGATATTTGAATAATCATCGATTGGCGTCTTCTTCACAACCCCTTGCTTCGTTGCAAAGAATAAATATTGCTCTGTTTCAAAGCTTTCAACAGGTATGACCGCATTCACGGTTTCCCCTTGTTCAATTTGAATCAGATTTATAATCGGCGTTCCACGAGCCGTACGGCTCAAATCTGGAATCTCGTAAGCTTTCAATCGATAGACTTTACCTTTATTCGTAAAGAACATCAGATAATGATGTGTATTCGTAACGAACAAATGTTCTACGAAATCATTATCTTTCGTATCCATACCGACGACACCGCGTCCTCCACGCTTTTGGTTCCGATAAGTCGTAACCGGTAGACGCTTAATGTAGCCTGTATGTGTAATCGTAATTACGACATCTTCACGTGGGATAAGATCTTCATCTTCAATGCTTTCTTCACCAACTGTAATTTCAGAACGTCGGTCATCACCGAACTTTTCTTTAATTTCATTGAGTTCTTCGCTAATGATCGCTAGAATCAGCTGTTCATCTGCAAGAATGGCTTTAAGTTCAGCGATTCTCTTCATGAGTTCAGCATATTCGGCTTCAATCTTCTCACGTTCCAAGCCGGTTAAACGTTGTAGACGCATATCGAGAATGGCTTGCGCTTGATCCAGGCTCAGACTAAATGTCGTCATGAGTCCTTCTCTAGCTTCATCCGTTGTTCGAGATGAACGAATTAATGCGATTACTTGATCCAAGTGATCAAGTGCAATACGCAAACCTTCTAAAATGTGAGCTCTAGCTTCCGCTTTACGCAGATCAAATTCGGTTCTACGACGAATAACTTCTTGCTGATGCTTAAGATAATAATGCAGCATCTCACGAAGATTCAAAACTTTTGGTTCTCCGTTGACGAGAGCGAGCATAATAATTCCAAAATTTGATTGCATAGCCGTCTGTTTGAACAAGTTGTTCAGAACAACATTAGGATTAACATCACGTCGCAGCTCAATAACTACACGCATCCCGTTACGGTCAGACTCATCTCGAAGATCAGTGATGCCATCAATCTTCTTCTCACGCACAAGCTCAGCAATTTTCTCTACTAATCTTGCTTTATTTACTTGATAAGGCAGCTCATTCACAATGATTCTAGCCTTATTATTATTCTCTTCAATGACCGTTCTAGCTCTCATCGTAACAGAGCCTCTACCTGTGGTGTAGGCTTGTCTGATTCCTTCGCGTCCAAGAATGAAACCGGCCGTTGGGAAATCAGGTCCTTTGATCGCCTGCATTAACTCCATTGGCGTGATATCTGGATGTTGGATCATCATCTGAATCCCCTCAATAACCTCTCTCAGGTTATGTGGGGGAATATTCGTTGCCATACCTACGGCGATCCCTGAGCTCCCATTAACGAGTAGGTTCGGGAAGCGAGAAGGGAGAACGACGGGTTCGTTTTCTTCGCCATCGTAGTTTGGTTTATAATCGATTGTCTCTCTGTTAATATCACGAAGCAGCTCCATAGCAATCTTCGATAAACGAGCTTCGGTATAACGCATAGCTGCTGCCATATCACCGTCGATCGATCCGAAGTTTCCATGTCCATCAACAAGCATATAACGCAGGGAAAAATCTTGTGCCATCCGAACCATGGTCTCGTAAACAGCCGTGTCACCATGTGGATGATACTTACCGATAACTTCACCAACGATTCTCGCTGATTTCTTATGTGGCTTATCTGGAGACATGCCTAATTCAGACATCGCAAACAAGATACGACGATGAACCGGCTTCAGACCGTCTCTAACATCTGGCAGTGCGCGACTGACAATGATACTCATCGCATAGTCTAAGAAGGATGTACGCATTTCGGTCGAAATGTCAATTTCTTTGACTTGCGAATGTAATTCTTCGCTCATGAATGTTCCTCCTGAAAGCTTACATCGTTTGCAACGTCTCGGACGACGTTAGATATCTAAATTTTTCACATATTTCGCATGTTCCTCGATAAAATCACGTCTAGGCTCTACATTATCGCCCATCAATGAATCAAAAAGTGTATCCGCTTCTATAGCATCTTCGATCGTTACTTGCAGGAGTGTACGGCTTTCCGGATCCATGGTTGTTTCCCATAGCTGGCCCGGATTCATCTCACCAAGTCCTTTATACCGTTGGACATTGACTTTCGCACCTTCACCAAACTCTTGCATAATGACTTCACGTTGCTTTTCGTTATACGCATATCGAATTGTTTTATTACGCTCAAGCTTAAAGAGTGGCGGTTGTGCAATATACACATAGCCAGTCTCAATTAGTTTTTTCATGTAGCGGTATAAGAAGGTAAGCAGCAAGGTACGAATGTGCGCACCATCCACATCCGCATCCGTCATGAGGATAATTTTGTGGTAACGCGCTTTGGCAATATCGAAATCATCGCTAATTCCTGTGCCGAAAGCTGTAATCATGGCACGAATTTCGGTATTGGATAGAATACGATCCAAACGCGCTTTTTCTACATTCAGAATTTTACCACGCAGAGGCAGAATTGCTTGGAAGTGACGGTCACGTCCTTGCTTCGCTGAACCACCTGCAGAGTCACCTTCTACGATGTAAATCTCACTGATTGAAGCGTCTTTTGAGGAGCAATCTGCTAGTTTACCAGGCAGCGCGCTCACTTCCAGAGCACTTTTACGGCGAGTCAATTCGCGTGCTTTACGTGCAGCTTCTCTCGCTCTAGCCGCTTGAATACCTTTTTCAAGGATTTTCTTAGCTACAGCTGGGTTTTCTTCGAGGAATTCTTGCAACTTCTCGGCAAAAAGAGATTCTACAATACCACGAACTTCACTATTTCCAAGCTTCGTTTTCGTTTGACCTTCGAACTGAGGCTCTGGAATTTTCACAGAAATAATCGCAGCAAGACCCTCACGCACGTCATCTCCAGAAAGATTTGAATCGCTTTCTTTGATGGAATTATTTTTACGGGCATAGTCATTCAGGATCCGCGTCAGTGCGCTTTTGAAACCTGATTCATGTGTTCCGCCTTCATGCGTATTGATATTATTAGCAAAAGAGTAAATATTTTCGGTATAGCTATCGTTGTACTGGAGGGCAATCTCGATCGAGATATTGTCTTTAGAACCTTCTACATAGATCGGCACTTCATTAACGACTTCACGGTTGCGATTCAAATGCTGCACAAAGGACACAATACCGCCTTCGTACATATGCGTTGCCACCGTATCCGTACGCTCATCAATTAAGTTAATCTCGATTCCTTTATTCAAGAAAGCGAGTTCTCTAATTCTGGACTGTAACGTATCGAAATCGTACTCCGTCGTTTCTTTGAAAATCTCAGGATCCGGTTGGAACGTCACTTGCGTACCCGTTTCTTCCGTCTCGCCAATGACTTTCACGTCATACTGAGGCGCACCGCGGCGGTATTCTTGTTGATGAATATTGCCATCACGCTTAACCTGGACGGTCAGCAACTCGGACAGCGCATTAACAACGGAAATACCTACACCGTGTAGACCACCGGATACTTTGTAACCTGAATCATCGCCACCGAATTTACCACCTGCGTGAAGCACAGTAAGTACAACTTCAAGTGTTGGTCTTTTCAGCTTCGCATTTTCACCGACAGGAATCCCACGTCCGTTATCAATAACGGTAACGCTGTTATTTTTATGAACAATAACATCAATCTTTGTACAAAATCCGGCCAAGGCTTCGTCAATACTATTATCTACAACTTCCCAAACGAGATGATGAAGTCCTCGGGCACTGGTTGAACCAATATACATACCCGGTCTTTTGCGAACGGCTTCTAAACCTTCCAGAACCTGAATCTGACTGTCATCGTACGCATTTTGATTCACAGACATGCTACTCTTCACCTGCTTTTTTATATTAAAAGAAGTTAATTCGTCAATAACTGATTAGCTCTTTTCTTGAGCGTTGTTGAGGAAATCGGGGAATAGTACACTTTACTTTTGGTCACGACTAGTGACTTGCAATCTTCCTCGCCGATTTGCTCGGTTTTTTTATCTTGTAATGCTTGTTGAATGAACTGCTTTGATATTTTGGACGACTTTTCAATCGAAATATCAAATATAGCAATTAACTCAGACGCTCTAATGATTTTCTCTCCACCCAAATGAATAAACATGCTCCTCAGCTCCTGCCGCTTACATTTCCTTTCAACACATGAAACACGGAAGCATGATCCAGTTGGTCCAAATGAACACTCTCTAGACCTGTTGTCGTAATAAATGTTTGGACTTTCTGCTGAAACGTGCGAATTAACTGTGTCTGTCTATATTCATCCAACTCCGATAGGACATCATCTAGCAATAGCAGTGGATATTCGCCCACTTCCTCATGAATGAGCTCAATCTCTGCGAGTTTGAGTGATAGCGCGGTTGTGCGCTGCTGACCTTGGGAGCCGTACGTTTGGACTTCTTTGTCATTTATGAAAAAGAGAAGATCGTCACGATGAGGGCCTACTAAAGTGACACCTCTTCGGAATTCCTGATCTTTCACCAAAGATAACTTTATCATAAATTGGTTTAATAAAACAGATTCATCTTCAAATGGCTCCATCTCAAACGAAGGG
This sequence comes from Paenibacillus sp. J22P143, assembly GCF_059692035.1. Lineage (NCBI taxonomy): Bacteria > Bacillati > Bacillota > Bacilli > Caryophanales > Paenibacillaceae > Paenibacillus > Paenibacillus sp. J22P143. Next base: position 113,172 of record NZ_JCAUAQ010000018.1, on the reverse strand, counting down.
GAGTAGCGGATTACCAACGCTTCACTATCGTTCGTTATCCCTCTATGGATGTTCTCGGCCCATTTTTGAAGCTTCTTTATAAAGTTTTGACGCTTTTTCATAATTTTAACACCATACTGTGCTAATTGTTCATTCCAGATGTCCAGCATAGCGTCAGGAGAACTTTTTCCAGGGTAATTTTGCTTTAAATAATTATTGCGCTGCACCAAAATTTTCTGATACTGCGATAAGTCATGAATATAGGATGGCTGTACTTGACCTATTTCCATATCGAGAAAACGGCGTCTAATTCCCGGTGTCCCTTTGACAATCTCTAAATCTTCTGGGGCAAACATGACAACATTTAGTGCACCAATAAAATTACTAAGCTTTTTTTGCTCAAGTCCATTAATCTTCGCTTTTTTCCCCTTTGATGAGATGGAGAGATCCAGCTTGCAGTTCCCGTACATTTTCTGAATCTCTGCATGCAGCAGCGTTTGATCACCATTCCAACCGATTAATTCTTTATCTTGGTGTGTGCGGTGGGATTTGGTCATCGCCATGACATAGATGGATTCCAGTAAATTGGTTTTCCCCTGTGCATTGGGTCCGACGAAAATGTTTACGTTATTCGATGTTGTTAATTCAATCTGATCGTAATTTCTATATTGACTGAGTACGAGTTTATTAAGAAACATGAGCCGATCATCCTCCTGGTTAATCCGATCAGGAGCTTATGACCTCGAATTGCCCGAAACCTTCCACTTTCACTACATCCTGCGGCACAAGTTTCCGACCTCTGCGATTTTCAGCTTGCCCGTTTACTTCAATTTTGGTTTCCACAACAAAAAATTTAGCTTGTCCACCTGTGGATATACAGTCCGATAATTTCAGAAATTGCCCAAGCGTGATGTATGGGGTGTTGATAACTATTTGTTTCATGCGAGCGCACTCCTTAATTCGTTGTTCGATACGGTAAAATCAGTTGTAAAATGTTTGTGGAATCTTGTGGTTTCATGATGATTGGTTGCATAGCCCCCGTAAATCCAATTTGAATAAACTCGGAGTCGAGTACCTTAAGCGCATCCAACATGTATTTGGAGTTAAACGAAATCTTAAGTAAATCACCAACAATATGCTGCAGGGCGATTTGTTCTGTTACTTTACCTAGCTCGGAGGAGCTCGATGAAATTTCAATGGATTTGTCTTCAAGCATCATCATTTTAACGATATTTGTTTTGTCTTCTTTGGAGAGAAGGTAGGCGCGGTCGATCGCTTCCGCCAATTCTTTGGTTGGAACAACCATCTCAGTTTGAAAAGATTGCGGGATTAGCTTAGATGTATCTGGGTAAGTACCGTCCAATATACGCGTATAAAATAAAATCGATTGAATTTTGAATAAAACTTGGTTGTCCGCAATAACTATATCTATAAGGGTGTTTTGATCAGGCAAAATTTTGCTTAGCTCGTTCAAAGTCCGGCCTGAAATAACGATATTAGGCAGATTTTGTGCAAGATCATTATCAACAGTTACTTCTCTACTTGCCAAGCGATGACGATCACAAGCGATAAATTTCAGCTTATCTCCTGTAATGTTCCACAGTACACCTGTAAGAATGGGCGTTGATTCATTCGTGGATACAGCATATGACGTTTGTTTAATCATCGTTTTAAGTAAATCACTTGGAAGACGAAGCATTTTGCTTTCTTCGATTTCTGGAAGCAACGGATATTCATCGGGATCTAAGCCCATAATTTGAATTTCGGAAGAACCTGAACGAATAATCGTTTGGAAATTGGCTTTAACTTCAATTTCAATTAATTGAGCCGGCAGCTTACGAATGATTTCAACGAAAAATTTAGCAGGAAGTACAACACTCCCAGCTTGGATAAGATCAATAATTTTAATTGTGCTGTTTTCACTTGCTGTAAAACTTTGAATCGAGATGTCGGTATCACTGGCTGTTAACGTTACACCGCTTAAGGTTGCATCTATTTTGATCCCTGTAAGAATGGGTATCGTTGTTCGAGAGGATATGGCTTTGGAAACGTGACCAATGGATTCAATTAAATGGTCTTTTAAGATAGTTAATTTCATGACTTCACTCCTGCAGTTCTTTTTTGACGGTGCGTTAGCATAATCATTATATAATAACATTCTTTATTAGTAATAGCAGTAGGGGCTGTAGATATGTGGATATGTGGATGAACCTGAGATAGAGCAAGCCTATCCACATGTGAATAGATTGTGCATAGGCTTATTAAAAATGTGATGTTATTAAGAGGGGTTTTTGATGCGTTCCGTTAGGTTATGGACAATCTTATATAACTCTTGATCAACTTTTAGCTGCTGCACGATTTTCTCATGCGCATGTATGACGGTTGTATGATCACGACCCCCAAAATTATCTCCGATTTTCGGCAATGAGAAGTCTGTGAGCTCTCGTGATAAGTACATTGCTACTTGCCTTGGGAAAGCCACGGCCTTTGTTCGTTTACGCGCTTTGAAATCCTCGAGCTTTAAACCATAGAATTCTCCAACTCGCGCTTGAATATCCTGTATCGTAATGACCCTTGGACGGTTGGACGGGATGATATCTTTCAACGCTTCGGCTGTCAGATGAACGGTAATATCTTGATTAATAAGGGACGAGTACGCAACAACACGTATTAAGGCGCCTTCCAGCTCTCGAATGTTCGTATCAATTTGGTTGGCGATGTAGATCATAGCTTCATTCGGGATCTCGAGATTTTCAGCTTTTGCCTTTTTGCGTAAAATTGCGATACGCGTTTCTAAGTCAGGCGGTTGAATATCCGTGATAAGTCCCCACTCAAAACGTGAACGTAATCGGTCTTCCAGCGTTGGAATTTCTTTCGGTGGACGGTCACTGGAGATAATAATTTGCTTACCCTCTTCATGAAGCGCGTTAAATGTATGGAAAAACTCTTCCTGTGTTCCTTCTTTCCCAGCAAGGAATTGAATATCATCGATGAGCAGTACATCAATCGTACGATACTTATTACGAAAGCCTTCCCCGCGGTTATCACGGACTGCATTGATAAATTCATTGGTAAACTTTTCGGAGGATATATATAGAACCCGAGAACCTGGGTTATGTTCGAGTACATAGTGTCCGATCGCATGCATGAGGTGAGTCTTACCTAGTCCAACACCCCCATATAAAAAGAGGGGATTATACGCTTTTGCCGGCGCTTCAGCTACTGCAAGGGAAGCTGCGTGAGCAAATCGGTTGCCAGAACCGATAACGAAGGTATCAAAGGTGTACCTAGCGTTCATCATACTTGTAAAGTTTTCTTCACCCGCGACGATAGCTGGGCCTTTGGGTGGAAGGATAACAGGTTGAATCGCTGTCATCGAATTGGATTTCTGTTCTTCGGTTTCGATAATGAATTTAACGGAAACATGCTTACCCGTAAAATCGTAGATCGTGCCCTCGATTAATTTCGTGTACCTACTCTCTAGCCATTCCTGCGCAAAATTATTAGGCGCGCAAATGATAACGGTAGAATCGTTGAATACAGTGGCTTTGGTCGATTTGAGCCAAGTGTCAAAGCTCGGCTTACTCAGCTTCGTTTGAATAATCGTTAAAATTTGTTGCCAAAGGTCCGTAGAATGGCCTTCCACAGTACTTCACTCCTTTTGAATCAAACATGTGGCATAGGCCAGGGAAAACATTGCTTATCATATATGGATAAAACGTGAAACAAACAACTCACGTTGGAATCTTAATCGAATAGGTAGTTAGCATATAGCGTGCCCAAATATCGTCTAAAAGAATCTTATGTCTGGTGGGGTCAAAAAAGGATGACTTTTGTCGGTTTTATCCACATTACTAAGGATCCGCAGAAATGACTTATTCTTGTAGAGGGTAGTTTGTGCACATTATTATCCACAGGTTGTTGATAACTTGGAGGATTAGTGGTGTATATCCACAGCAGAAACATTACTATCTTAACAAAAGATACCTTGTTAATCAACGGATTGTTTCGTATTATCCACAATAACAACAAGTTGTGGGTAGAAATTGTTCACAACACAAGATATTGTTGATATTCTGTTGATTTTCGACAAAGTTTGTTCTTTCTCGTCAAAATTTTATACACAGCTTATTCTTTTGTTAGTCGATGAGAGCTGCTGAGGAAAATCGGTCATCCAAATACTGCACACTTGGGTAGGTTGACTTTCTTCTGTGAAAATGATTTAATAAGTAGTAGAAATTTTGTAGGATGGATATCCTCAGCCAGGTAGGGAGGTGCTATAGATGGGTCCAACATTTAACCCGAATACGAGAAAGCGTAAGAAGAACCATGGTTTCCGTAAAAGAATGAGCACGAAGAACGGTCGTAAAGTTCTACAAGCTCGTCGTCTTAAAGGAAGAAAAGTTCTTAGCGCGTAAGAAAAGGCTCCGAAAGGGGCTTTTTTTTTTGCATTTTAGTGTATGGTTTACATTGAACTGGTTTTGTTAAAACTAGATAAGATATGTAGTGTTCTTTCAACTAATGAATGTGATCTGTCTGGAGTGTACATTACTGTGGAGAAACAATATCGGTTAGCGAAAAGAGAAGATTTTAGTAAAGTGTATCGTTATGGGAAATCCATGGCCAATCATCAATTCGTGCTTTATTATTTGCCGCAGTCCAAAGTAGAAGAGTTTCGGTTCGGTGTTTCGGTTTCTAAAAAGATTGGTAATGCAGTCGTACGCAATCGGCTGAGACGGATGATGAAAGAAATTATTCGTTTAAAAAAAGAGAACATGACACCTCAATATGACTACATTTTGCTGGCTAGAAAACCAGTCGTTGAGATGGCTTATGCAGACATGGAGAAGAGTATCTGGCATGTCATTCGGAAAGCTTCTTTATATAAAAAAAATGACGCCACAAAAAAGTAATGCATTATTTCCTTGCGGGCTGAAGTTGTGTTATAGTTTATCTTGGAAAAGACATTTAGGAGGATCTCATTTTGACTCGTCGAATTTATATGCTAGCAGCAATGTCTGCGGTTATCTTGCTTCTATCAGGATGTACCCCGACTGCAGCTTCAGCGCCAATTGATCCAGAAACAGCTGGTTTTTTCACTAAGTACTTTACGTACCCGCTTTCGCAAACGCTTGATTGGTTCGCTGATCACCTATGGGGTCAATATGGATTGTCCATCTTGGTCGTAACGATTATTATTCGATTGATTATTTTGCCGCTTACACTTAAGCAATACAAAAGCTCCAAACGTATGCAGGATCTGCAGCCTGAAATGAAGAAGCTTAAAGAGAAATATAAAGATGATGCGAAAAAGCAACAAGAAGAAACAATGAAATTGTTTCAGCAAAATGGTGTCAATCCACTAGCAGGTTGTTTTCCTATCATTGTTCAAATGCCGATTCTTATCGCCTTGTATCAAGCGATTATGCGAAATCAAGAAATTCATGAACACACATTCCTTTGGTTGAATCTTGGTAAGCCGGATCACTTGTACATTCTTCCTTTGATCGCCGCGGCTACAACTTTTATTCAACAAATGTTTATGTCTTCTCAAATGAATCAACAAATGAAAAGTTTAATGTATATTTTCCCGGTTATGATTTTCGTTATGTCCATGAACTTTGCGTCAGCTCTTCCGTTATACTGGATATACGGTAACATTTTCACAATCATTCAGTCTTATTTCATCTATGGTGCTCCTGGTTCACAAAAGAAGCCTGGATCTCAAAATAATAAGGGTGGCCTGTCTAAATGAAGAAAATCGTGGTGACTGGAAAGACAATTGAGCTTGCAGTTAAATCTGGTCTAGCTCAATGGCAAGTTTCGGAGGATCGTGTACATATTCATATTTTGGAACAGCCCTCAAGAGGGTTGTTCGGGTTTATTGGATCCAGAGTTGCTAAAGTTGAGCTCGAATTGATACCCGATCCACTTGAGGAAGCTATAGCTTTCTTACAAGATATGTTCGAAGCGATGCAAATTTCCATCACCATAGATACTCATAAAGATCGTGAAGGCTATGTCTTAAACATGAGTGGTTCGGAATTAGGTATTCTTATCGGCAAAAGAGGACAAACACTTGATGCACTTCAATATTTAGTGAATATTGTTGGGAATCGATATGCGAATTCTCATTTCCGCATCATCTTAGATGCGGAGAATTTCCGTGATCGACGGAAGAAGACGTTGGAAGAGCTTGCTTTAAGACTGGCTAACCGCGTCATTAAGTCGAAAAAAGAAGTTATTTTGGAGCCGATGAACTCGCAAGAACGTAAAATTATTCATGCTGAATTACAAGGTCATCCAGTTATCAAAACGTATAGTAAAGGCGAAGAACCGAATCGTCGGGTTGTCATCGCTGTTAAATAACACAGATCGCAATGACTTGGTTCATATGTCATTGCTTTTTCTTTACAATGAGGTAAATTCGAGGTGCAAACACTATGTTAAATGATACGATTGCTGCTATTTCTACACCGCTTGGTGAGGGTGGGATAGCGGTTATTCGTGTGAGCGGTGAGGAATCTGTCACATACGTTGAACGTATTTTCCGCTCAAAAACGAAATTATCTGTTGCTGATACGCATACGGTACATTATGGATTCATTATAGAACCTGCTTCTGCCGAAAAGGTAGAGGAGGTTCTAGTTACGTTAATGAAAGCTCCGCGTTCCTTCACGATGGAGGATGTTGTTGAAATCAGCTGTCACGGCGGGATCGTTTCCGTTAAGAAAGTGCTTGATTTGCTACTTTCGCAAGGGGTTCGCTTAGCAGAACCAGGTGAATTTACGAAGCGTGCATTCTTGAATGGTCGTATTGACTTAACACAGGCAGAAGCGGTTATTGACTTGATTCGAGCTAAATCGGATCGAGCTTTCAAAGTCGCATTGAAGCAAGTTGAAGGTAATTTATCTAAGCAAATCAAGCATCTGCGGTATGTTCTCGTGGAGTTGATGGCCCATGTTGAGGTTAACATTGATTATCCGGAACATGATGTCGAAGAAATGACGAATGCTTTCATCAAAACGAAGTGCGATGCGGTCATGTTTGAAATTGATCGTTTATTGGTGACCGCGGAACAAGGTAAGATTTTACGCGAAGGCATTGAGACCGCGATTGTCGGCAAACCTAATGTTGGGAAGTCATCGCTGCTGAATGAATTAGCACAAGAGAATAGGGCTATTGTTACCGATATTCCAGGGACCACGCGGGATGTTATTGAAGAGTTTGTTAATATTGGTGGCATTCCGTTGAAACTGCTGGATACGGCAGGTATTCGTGAAACTTCAGATATTGTCGAGCAAATTGGTGTTGAGCGCTCGAAGACGGCGTTAGCTGAAGCGGATCTCATTTTGCTTGTATTGAATAGTAATGACGAGCTTCAATTTGATGAAATTGCACTGATGAAGCAGTTGGCAGACAAACAAACGATTGTTATTTTGAATAAAATTGATTTGGAACGCAAGCTTGACGTGGAACAAGTGCTCAGTTATTTCCCACAAGAGCGTATTGTGGAGCTATCGCTAATTGAGAATAAAGGTATTGAGGATTTGGAAAAAGCGATCGCTGCGATTTTCTTCGAAGGTAAGCTTGAATCGAGTGATCTGACGTATGTAAGTAATGTTCGTCACATTTCCTTGTTGAAACAGGCGAAGCGTTCTTTGCAGGATGCCTTAGATGCGAATGAGCAATATGTACCGATTGATATGATTCAAATTGATATCCGAGCTGCGTGGGAGCAGTTAGGAGAGATTATCGGTGATTCGGTAGGAGAGTCCTTAATCGATCAAATTTTTACACAATTCTGCTTAGGGAAATGAAAATCGACGGCATTCGCGTTTTCATAAAAGAGGGAGGGACGTTTCTATGGGATATCACGCAGGAGATTATGACGTTATTGTTATCGGTGCCGGTCATGCGGGTTGTGAAGCTGCGTTAGCTTCAGCACGCATGGGCTGCAACACGTTGCTATTAACGATAAATTTAGACATGGTTGCTTTCATGCCTTGTAACCCATCTATCGGTGGTCCGGCCAAAGGACACGTTGTTCGTGAGATTGACGCACTCGGCGGTGAAATGGGTCGCAATATTGACAAAACCTATATTCAACTTCGTATGTTGAATACAGGTAAGGGGCCAGCTGTTCACGCGCTGCGTGCTCAAGCGGATAAGTTTTCGTATCAGCATAAAATGAAAGAAACAATTGAAGCTACGCCTAACCTGACTTTGCGTCAAGGTATGGCTGAGGAACTTATTGTTGAGGATGGCGTTTGTAAAGGTTTAATTACTAAAACAGGTGCAGAATATTACGCAAAATCTGTCGTTTTGACGACGGGTACCTATTTGCGCGGTAAAGTCATAATGGGCGAACTGATGTACGAGAGTGGTCCTAATAATCAACAGCCATCTGTAAAATTATCTGAGTCCTTGCGCAAGCTGGGCTTCGATCTAGTTCGTTTCAAAACAGGTACACCGCCGCGCGTTCATGGAGATACGATTGATTTTAGTAAAACAGAAATTCAGCCTGGGGATGAGCAACCGAAGTTTTTCTCGTTCGAAACGAAGTATGGCTCTAATCATAATGAGCAATTGCCTTGCTGGTTAACGTATACGTCTGCAGAAACTCATCAAATTATTAATGATAATCTACATCGTGCTCCAATGTTCTCTGGTGCAATTGAAGGGACAGGTCCAAGATACTGTCCTTCAATCGAAGATAAAATTGTTCGTTTCGCTGATAAGGCGAAGCATCAAATTTTCCTCGAACCAGAAGGCCATAGTACTTCCGAGTATTACGTGCAAGGTCTTTCCACGAGTATGCCTGAGGATGTACAACTGGGAATCCTTCGTTCGATCCCTGGTTTAGAAAAAGTGGAAATGATGCGTACTGGTTATGCCATTGAGTATGATGCTGTTGTCCCAACACAATTGAAGCCTTCCTTAGAAACGAAGCTAGTTAGCGGTTTATTTACGGCTGGACAAATCAATGGAACATCTGGATATGAAGAAGCTGCGGGTCAAGGTGTCATGGCGGGTATTAATGCAGCTCGTAAAGTGCAGGAGAAGGAAGCCATCGTATTGGATCGCTCGGAAGGCTACATTGGCGTTCTGATCGATGATTTAGTTACAAAAGGTACGAGTGAGCCTTACCGTTTACTTACTTCACGTGCAGAATATCGCTTGTTGCTTCGTCATGACAATGCAGATCTACGATTGACACCTATCGGTCATGAAATCGGATTGATTTCTGAAGAGCGTTATGCGAAATTTTTGAACAAAAAATCACTAGTTGAACAGGAAATTGAACGGTTATCGGAAGTGAAGGTAAGACCTGAGCCTCACGTTCAGGAATTACTACTAAGCTTGGAAAGCGTACAGCTGACGAATTCGGTGCCAGCGATTTCATTATTGCGTCGACCTGAGATTGAATATAAGCATATTGAACAAATGACGCTGTCTCCTTTTGACTTAGATGAAGATATGAAGGAGCAAGTTGGTATTCAAGTGAAGTATGCCGGTTATATTGAAAAGCAGAGTAATCAAGTGGATCGTTTGCGCAAAATGGAAAAGAAAAAGATTCCGGATGATATTGAGTACAGCCTGATTCATGGTATTGCGACGGAAGCGAAACAAAAGCTCGCGAAAATTCGCCCTATCTCTATTGGTCAGGCATCGCGGATTAGCGGGGTTACTCCATCGGACATTTCGATATTGCTTGTTTATTTGGAACACTACAACAGAGTCATAGCGGCTAGAGGTTAAGATATGGATGCGATACAGCAACAATTCATTGAGTTATTACAAAAAGAAAATATTACGCTATCTACACAACAGCTAGAGCAGTTCGAACAGTATTACAAGACACTCGTAGAGTGGAATGAGAAAATGAATCTAACGGGTATCACAGAGAGAGGTCAAGTGTATCTTAAGCATTTCTATGATTCTCTTTCTGTAGCTTTTAACTACGATATGGGGAAGGCTAAGTCACTAGCTGATATCGGTTCAGGCGCTGGGTTTCCAAGCATCCCGCTCAAGATTGCTTTTCCTCATCTTCAAGTTACAATTGTTGATTCTTTGAATAAACGGATTCTTTTTCTGAAGGAAATCGTCGCTCAACTCGAACTAACTAATATGGACTGTGTGCATGGTAGGGCAGAAGATGTGGCGAGATTATCTCGTTACCGTGATCACTTTGATCTCGTTACGGCAAGAGCAGTGGCTAAGTTGCAAGTTCTGAACGAGTTTTGTCTTCCTTTTGTTAAAAGTGGTGGGACCTTCATAGCTATGAAGGGTTCTGAAGTTGATGAGGAGATTAAGGAATCTTCCTTTAGTTTAATAGAACTGCGTGGGAAGGTTACAAAGGTTAATCGGATGATTTTGCCTATCGAGGAATCTGTGAGGCACTTTGTGGAGATTCAAAAAACAGCTGCAACGCCTGCTAAATATCCTCGGAAAGCGGGTATCCCGCTAAAGGAACCACTCTTCAAATAAGGCAAATGTTTCACGTGAAACATTTGCTAGCTAGCTTAACGAATAGAAGGATTATTGCCTTCGATGGAGAATACTTATATAAGGTGAAAGCCTGTCTGTTACTGGCTTCGCCTTAGATTTTATTTGTGATGTTGTAGTTGGATATTCGCAATTGATAGATTAAATTTACTAGAATCATACAGCATGATTGGCATCGTCTCGGAATGGCGAATAGATCTTTTCACCATAACATGGGCTGTATTTTTAGATAAACGCGCTCGCTCAAAGAGTATATATTAGCCGTTTATTGTAACTGTACTGATCGCTTAAACTACGGGAAGAGTTGGTGGTAAGTTTTCCTATGAAAGAACAAATATCGAAGCTGTTTGGCCTATCAGATCGTTCGGCGACGGATGAGGTCAAAAACATACCCGTAAATAGTATTATTCCAAGTCCCTATCAGCCAAGAACGCTATTCGATGATGATCGAATTGATGAACTATGTCAAACCATTCGCACACATGGTATTATTCAACCCATCGTTGTTCGAGTCAAAAATAATACATTTGAATTGATTGCTGGCGAACGCCGCTTGCGTGCTGTTAAGAAGCTAGGTCTCGATACAATCCCCGCGATTGTTCGCGATTTCAATGATTCACAAGCGGCATCCATTGCTCTTATTGAAAATTTACAACGTGAGGGACTTACTGCGATTGAAGAGGCTGCAGCTTATTATCAATTGATAGAGATGCATGATCTCACGCAGGAGAGCCTTGCACAGCGTCTTGGCAAAAGCCAATCTACGATTGCGAATAAGATTCGTCTTTTACAGTTGTGTGAGCCGGTGAAAATGGCTTTGATGGAACGTAAAATTACGGAACGCCATGCACGAGCTTTATTAGCCTTAGATCAAGAAGAGCAACAGGTTAAGCTTCTTGAGGAAATCATCACAAAAGAATTAAATGTTAAACAAACGGAAATTAAGATTAGCTTCTTGAAGGAAGCAGCAAAGATTAAGAAGACGCGTCGCGTTTCTTTTTCGAAAGATGTTAGGCTTGCTCTAAATACGATTCGACAATCGGTTGAGATGGTTTCGAGTTCAGGTTTACCTATTAATACGTCTGAGCAAGATCATGAAGATCATTATGAAATTATAATTAAGATTCCTAAGCGATAATTTAGGCATTCATGCTACCTAAAACGGCGCAAGCCGTTTTTTTTGCATCTAATGGCACTAATCTATCAAATATTCATGAGGTAACTGATTGATAGTTATGGTAAGATAGTACTACTGCTTGTTAAATAGCATTATGGAACATAAGCGATAGAGGTGAAATGGTTTTGTCTAAAATTATTGCAATAACGAATCAGAAGGGTGGCGTCGGCAAGACGACGACTTCTGTGAATCTAGGCGCTTCATTAGCTTCGCTTGGAAAACGCGTTCTTTTGGTTGATATTGACCCGCAAGGGAACACGACAAGTGGTATTGGTGTAAACAAAGCTGATGTAACAAATTGCATCTACGATGTATTGATTAATGATGTACATCCGAAGGATGCAACTGTGGAAACGAATGTGCCTAATCTTAAAATTGTTCCGGCAACGATTCAACTAGCTGGAGCAGAGATTGAATTGGTTCCGACCATTTCAAGAGAAGTTCGATTGAAGAAGTCACTTCAACTTGTCAAACACTTATATGATTATATTTTGATAGATTGCCCTCCTTCACTTGGTCTTCTAACGATTAACTCCTTAACTGCTGCTGATTCTGTGATTATACCCATTCAATGTGAATATTACGCATTAGAAGGTTTGAGTCAACTTCTGAATACCGTGCGATTGGTTCAAAAGCATTTAAATACAGGGCTTCAAATTGAAGGCGTACTATTGACGATGTTTGATGCGAGGACTAATTTAGGTATTCAGGTTATTGAAGAAGTTAAAAAGTATTTTCAAACAAAAGTATATCAAACAATTATTCCTCGTAATGTACGTTTAAGCGAAGCGCCGAGTCATGGGCAATCTATTATTACGTACGATCCTAGATCAAAGGGCGCAGAAGTTTATTTAGAACTTGCTAAGGAAGTGATCTCAGTATGACCAAAGGCCTCTCTAAAGGTTTAGGTAAAGGATTAGACGCATTAATAACGTCCTTGCATATTGATGAGAGCGATAAAGTCATTCAAATTCCACTGGCTCAATTAAGAGCCAATCCGTATCAGCCTAGAAAACACTTCAATGAAGATAGCATCAAGGAGCTTTCGGAATCGATCAAGGAACATGGCGTTATTCAGCCAATCATTGTTCGTAAGGTTCTTAAGGGCTATGAAATCATTGCAGGTGAACGTCGATTCCGTGCTTCTCAAGTTGCAGGGACGCCAACCATTCCAGCTGTTGAAAGGATTTTATCCGATCAGCAAGTGATGGAGATCGCTCTGATTGAAAATGTTCAGCGTGAAGATCTTAATGCGCTTGAGATTGCTTTTGCTTATCAAGGGATTATTGATCAGTTTTCTCTGACGCAAGAAGAGCTTTCAGCGAAGGTAGGTAAGAGCAGATCTCACATTGCCAATTTCTTAAGATTACTTTCTCTGCCGGAAGCCATTAAACAATATGTTTCACGTGGAACATTATCTATGGGTCACGCAAGAGCAATTGTCGGTGTAAAGGACGATAAGATTAAGAAAGAACTAGCGGAATCAACGATCTCTAAGCAATGGAGTGTTAGAGAACTTGAAGAAGCGATTAAAATGTTAGAAGAACCTCCCGGCCCTGAAAAAGAAAAGGCGAAGCAAAAAGAAAAAAATAGAGATCCGTATATCAATCAAGCTGAAGAGCAATTGCGAGATATTTATCGAACATCGGTGAAGATTAAAAGTCAGCAGGACAAAGGGAAGATCGAGCTACTCTATTACTCGAAAGACGATCTCAACCGACTGCTAGAGTTATTGCAAGGTAAAATCTCATAAAAATTGCTAGCATACCTATGTTTTTCTTTCGAGGAGAAAGAAGAAACTAAGGTATGCTATATTTTTGACCACATAAAAGATCATCAGATTCGTTTACCATAATTATAAATTTTTCTGTTGGCGATTAAATCTACTTCTAAACGAGGTCGCTCACTATTGCGTGACCAACGATAGAGATCTTGTTATAAGGGGCTGACAACATGAAGGGCGTTATGTATTTCGACCAAGCGGCATCCTCGTGGCCTAAGCCGCCCTCGGTGATGGATGCGATGATGCAATGCATGCAGGAGTATGCAGCCAATCCCGGTAGAGGCAGCCACCAGATGGCGGTAAAGGCTAGCCGTGCACTATTCGAGACAAGAAAGAATTTGTCCAAGTTATTCGGGGTTAGAAACCCCAACGATATTTCATTTGCGCTAAATACGACTCATGCACTGAATCAGGCAATCAAAGGATTTGTGAAGCCTGGGGATCATGTGATTTGTACCAATGTAGAACACAATTCGGTGAGAAGACCGCTGGAGCATTTGAAAGCTTCCAACGGGGTTGAGCTTACATACTTACAACATGATGAGCAAGGAAATATGCAATTAAGTGATCTGAAAGATGCGCTTCGCTCGAATACAACACTCGTCGTTGTGAATCACAGTTCCAATTTACTTGGCACGATCATGCCAATTGGTGAGATCGGTGAGCTCTGCAAACAGCACGGTGCGAAGCTGCTTGTAGACGCGGCTCAGAGCGCCGGCGTCCTGCCTATTCATGTCGTAGATATGAATATCGATATGCTCGCATTCCCTGGCCACAAGGGCCTCCTGGGGCCTCAGGGGACCGGTGGGCTATATATCCATCCGGACATTGATTTGGAGCCGTTGCTGCACGGAGGAACGGGGAGTCAATCCGAGGCGATCCACCAACCAACGGTGCGTCCTGACCGCTACGAAGCAGGGACGCAGAATACGGTCGGCATCGCGGGGTTGAATGAAGGCGTGAAGTTCGTTCTTGCCGAGACAGTGGACAAAATTCACGAGAAAGAATGGGCGCATACCCAACAATTAATGGAAGGACTACTGGGAATTGAAGGAGTAACGATTCTGGGACCGAAGCTTGGACAAAATAAGACAGGCATCGTTTCCTTTAATATTCAGGATGTGGATTCGTCGGAAGTTGCCTTTATTCTTGATCAGTCCTTCCAAATCGCCGTGCGAGCTGGCTATCATTGTACGCCGCTTGCTCATGAAATTGCAGGCACCTTGGCCAAGGGAGCCGTTCGGGCGAGCGTCGGCTATTTTACAACAGATGAAGAAGTGACAGCTTTAATTGAAGCTGTAAGAGAGATTCAAGCGCAATATGCAAAGTAGAAAGAGGGATTGGGCATGGGGGAACTGTTTGGCGTGAATGCAGAATATGTGATGTTAGTTTGCTTCGCATTCATTCTGGTGTTGTTTATTACGATCATTATTATTTCAATTCGTCTGTCATCCTTACGGAAACGATATATGCAGATGATCAATGGTTCTAGTGCTGAAAACATGGAGCAGCTGCTAATCGGCATGCAGAACGCCTTGAACGAGCAAAAGGCTGAATCCGTTAAGGCTTCAGCCAATATCTCTAGTATTCGTCAAGCTATGACAAAGATGACATCCAACATAGGAATTCGTCGCTACAATGCTTTTAATGAAGGCGGTAGTGATTTAAGCTTTTCAATGGCCTTGCTGAATGAAGAGCAGGATGGTGTGATCCTCACAGGGATACATAGTAGAGAGCAAATGTATGTATATGCAAAGCCGATTGCAAAAGGTCAATCCAGCTATACGTTAAGTCCGGAAGAGAAAGAAACAATTACTCAAACTTTAAAGCAGTCGTAGCACTCGGTGTAAAAGATTGAGTCCGCCTGATAGCAGCATAGAGGGCATCGCCAATGACGGTAGCCATATTCATAACGAGGCTTAGCCGCGTGTTTTGCAAGACGAAATATTCCATGAAGCCGCCAACATTCACGATCCCAGTGACATGAATATCACCAACCGGAGGCAGGTCTTTATTTACGCCAGCACCTGGCTTGAGCGGTCCATGCGCAACCTGAATGCAGCCGACACTAGCAACTTGCCCTAAACAAGCATCTACAGCAACGATAAAGGGGTTCTGGAATTGCTTATGAATCGTATCCACGGTTTCGGCTAAATTCATGGCGTGGACAGGTTCATCCAAGGTGCCAAACAAATGAAGATTGCGGAGAGTAGTCGTGCGATTTAAATGGGAGCCAACTAGAGGTCCGAGGGAATCACCTGTGGATCGATCGGTTCCTACACAGATCACGACGATAGGTTGATAGGTTGGTAGTTTACTGAAAATCGACTGTAAGTGCTTTGCGAGAAGATAGGGCGTATTGGAATCCGTATGTTGAATTTTCAAAGGTTCTTGCACTGGGGTTTTATCGCCGTCGAATCCAAAATGGAATTTCATGATATCCCTCCAAAGTAGTAAATCTTTTTTACTAGTATATGGAGAGAGAGGTACATTTATACGTAGAGAGGAGAGCTTTCTCTGGAATTTTCTATTATGTTGATAGCTTTCGATTCTACCCAACAGGCACTGAGAGCCGAAATGCTGCTAGAGTACGCGGATATTGAAATAGATATTCGGCCTACACCTAAGGAGATTACAGCCGGATGCGCTCTTTCTATTGAATTTCCTGGAGCAGATCTTACTCACGTTCAAGAGATTATAGAGAGCGAGAACGTAGAGATTAGAGGAATATATTTTAAAAAAGAAGACGGATATGGTACCATAGTAGAAAATTAAGGAGGTTTGCTAGTGTCTTTGGAAGCACATTTCTTCGAAAATCTGATGCAATGGATTCGTGAACATATCAGTAAACCTGAGATCATTGCTTCGGTATTCTGGATCGTTATCAAAATAGCCCTTATTTATATTATTGCTAGAATTATCATTAAAATTGCCGATAAAACGATTGCTCACATGGTCATTGCGAGAGAGAAATCGCCACTCAACATTGATAGACGGAGATCGAATACCATTTCTATTCTCATACATAATCTTATTGCTTATACAGTTAATCTAGTCGCTATCATGTTGATTCTAGGTCAAGTAGGTTTGAATTTAGGGCCTTTACTCGCTGGTGCAGGTGTTCTTGGGTTAGCTATAGGTTTCGGAGCACAGAGTTTGGTGAAGGATGTCATTACGGGGTTCTTTATCATTTTCGAGGATCAATTCGGGGTTGGCGATGTGATTCAAATTGATCAATTCAAAGGGACCGTTGAAGAAATCGGGATTCGTGTGACGCGGATCAAAAGCTGGACGGGTGAGGTTCACATTATCCCAAACGGAAACATCAAACAAGTAACGAACTTTTCAACCTACAATTCAATTGCGGTAGTAGATGTATCTATCGCCTATGATGCTGATATTGATCGTTCCATGGACTTATTGCGTGAAGTTGTCGGTGAAGTGAATGAACGTACAGAGAATATTGTAAAAGTGCCCGAGGTGCTCGGTGTTCAAATGATTGGGAATTCCGAACTGAAAATACGGGTCATTGCGGAGTGTAAGCCTAACACACAAGGAGAAGTCGGACGGATTCTGAATGCGGAAATTAAAAAATATTTAGATGCCAACGGTATCGAAATCCCGTATCCGAAGGTCGTGACCTACGTTAAACAGGAAAAGGTGGAGGGGAACTAAGATGGAGAAGAAGGAATACCAACTTGGCGATGTCGTACAGATGAAAAAGCCCCATCCATGCGGTACGAATGAAATGGAAATTATTCGAATGGGGATGGATATTCGGATCAAGTGTGTAGGTTGTAAGCACAGTGTCCTCGTGCCGAGAACGAAGTTCGAAAGCAAGCTCAAGAAAATATTGCGCAGCAATGCCGTGACAGATGTCGTGACAGACGAAGAGACGAACTAAGTTTCAATAAATATAGTAAAACACTTGCGAGAGACAGACTTTTTTGATACAATAAGTTCTGTTCTCATTTTTCTTGGAAAGGTACCCAAGTGGTCCAAGGGGGCTGACTCGAAATCAGTTAGGCGTCGCGAGGCGTGCGTGGGTTCGACTCCCACTCTTTCCGTACTAGAACACACATAAGATGAAAGCCGTTTATATCCGTAATGGGTATAGGCGGCTTTTTTGTATGTTCAGAAACGCTGGAAAAAGGGATAAATATGCCAAATGAAGGAAAACTAACCGTCAGGATGGGGAGCTGAAGATCAAGGAGGTAAATGGATATGAAGATTTGGATGGTAGCCCTTGTGGCGTTTGCTATGGTGGCCTCAGGCTGCTCCAAGAAGGACGAAAACAGTACAGCTAGTCCACTGCAAGTGTGACTGTTCAGCCCTTATCTGGGGCTTCTGCGACGCCTAGCGGCACGAATACGGGCGGGACAATGACAGCAACGTCGAAGACAACAGGGGGGTGGCAGAGACAACCTCCACGATTACGAGGGAACAAGTTGAGAAAATTCCAATGACGAGTACCTATGATGATTTGGTTAAGGAGACAGGATCTAAAGGGAAGTTAGTGAAAGAAGAGAATGGGAAACAATCGTATGAATTTGCCATCTCGAATCAACCAGGATACTATGCCTTATTCGTTTACTTTCCGGATGGAAAGATTTCAGAGAAAAATGTGTATATGAGGTAAAAGTATCTGAGTGTAAATGAAAAATGCACACCCCTCACCGAAGCTTAAGGGGTGTGCATTTTTTAATAGGTGTTACATCCGTTTGCCACCTTTTTTATGCCATTTGCGATTATGATTGCTTGTAGCTGGAAATGTGTCGCCTTTGCGTAGTGTAACTGTCTTGGGATTGTTAATCCCCATATGGAAAGCATTCTCGCCAATTTCCATATATTCGCCGTCGTTAGGAACATGATCGCCTTCATTAAAATGTGTCCATTCACCCACGATTGAATCACCTCTTCATAAGAATAACAATCATAGTTATGATTGCCCCAAGAGGGCAGAAGCATGTACCCAATAACTTACCAGCTTCCACCTATGCGAAGACTGTGATAAAAACTTGTAATTTGCCGCATGATTTGCTATAGTATTCAGGTGCGAGTTTTGAATAAGAATCCTCGCTCCTTGCTCCATCGCTTGCCTAGCAAGTTTGAATAGGAGCCGCTTAGTCCAAAAGGAGGTGAAATACATGCGCAAATATGAATTGATGTACATTATTCGTACTGACGTTGAGCAAGAACTTGTTCAATCTACGGTAGAAAAATTTCAAGGCATCATCACGAACGGTGGGGGAGAAATCTCCAAACATGACCTGATGGGTAAACGCCGTCTTGCGTATGAGATCAAGAAGTTCCGTGATGGGCACTACGTGCTTGTACACTTCAACGCAGAACCTGCTGTTGTAACTGAACTTGATCGCGTACTTAAGATTTCGGACGAAGTTATTCGTCACTTAATCGTAAACGACGTAGCTTAATCAAAGCCAGATTTTCGTCAGGAGGGTTGTTCCATGTTGAACCGTGTCATTCTTATCGGTCGATTGACCAGAGATCCAGAACTTCGTTATACACCAGCTGGGGTAGCAGTTACCCAATTCACGCTTGCTGTGGATCGTCCTTTCACGAGCGGTGGCTCGAAAGAACGTGAAGCGGACTTTATCAATATCGTCACGTGGAGGCAGCTTGCCGAAACATGCGCGAACTACTTGCGTAAAGGTCGTTTAACAGCAGTTGAAGGACGCATTCAAGTGCGTAACTACGACAACAATGAAGGAAAACGTGTTTACGTGACCGAAATTATTGCCGATAATGTACGTTTCCTTGAATCTAGCGGCGGCGGGAATCGCGAAGAGGGCGGATCATCTAATGCAAACGCAAATGCAGGCTACGGCGGCGGAAGCGGAAGCAGCAATCGTGGCGGTGGATCGCGCGAGCAGCAGGATCCTTTCATAGATGACGGAAAACCGATCGATATTTCCGATGATGATTTGCCATTTTAAACGTAGAAAGGACTGAAGAGACACAATGGCTTTCCAAAAAAGAGACAATAATGGTGATGATCGTGCTGATCGCAAATTTGCTCCTCGTGGCAAAGGCGGTAAAGGCAAGCGCCGTAAGGTTTGTTACTTCACAGTAAACAAAATCAAGCATATTGATTATAAAGATATCGAGACTCTTAAAAAGTTCATCAGTGAGCGCGGGAAGATTCTTCCTAGACGTGTAACTGGTACTTCCGCTAAGTACCAACGTGCTTTGACGATTGCGATCAAACGCAGCCGTACAATCGCGTTGTTGCCTTACACAACGGAATAGATTTTATCAAAAAGACAGCTGGTCAAACGGCTGTCTTTTTTGTATGCCTGGAGGCATGATCGAATACCTATGTAGAGGCTTTCTTTTCTAGTACCTATTTGTGGTATAATTGTACAATATCGTTTCTTTGTGAGATGAGGAGAGATGACGGTTGCTGAATAGGGAAAAAGATGTTGACCTAGCCAGACGGGCCAAAGTCATTGAGTGGCTCAAAACAGAAGTTGTAGATCATGTAGCTCATCTGCTCAAGGGCATGTGGGAAGGTAGTCATGCCAAGATGATCGATGGATTGGCAAGTTTGATATCGAGCGGCTATATTTTAGGCCGAAGACTGGGGATTTCTTATCGCAGTTTGGACGAAGCTATTGTTGAGAAAATGAAGAAGCACCGCCAAGAGGGCCATCAACTTGAGGACTGGTACGGCGACATTTCATCGCTCGAAGAACATTTACGTAAGAGGTGAGCCCGGTTGGGGAATCGAAGTTGGCAAAGTGTCATCTGGAGCGTAGTCATGATTATTTCGTTGCTATCGCTGATGACGCCATTTATTATTTTTACATGTAGTTTTCTGTTGGTTCCAGTGCTTATGTTATACGTCAAAACAAGTACAAAGCGTTTCGTCGTAAGCTATGTGCTCAGTCTCTTCGTTGTTTTCATACTTACACAGTGGTTAGGACTATATTTAGTAACAATTGCGTTGTTTATCTTACCACCTGTGTTAGTGATGGGGAATCTGTATAAACGCAAAGCGGCAGCAAGATCCGTACTAACCGCGGGTATTGTTACCATACTAGCTGAGTCGTTGTTAGGTTTAGTTTTAGGCTTTGCATTAGGACTTGATCCGGTTTCCAAGTTTAAGCAATTCATGATAGATAGTATTGCAACCATGCCGCAGAGCATTCAGGAAATTTTACCGAAGGATCTAGACTGGTATGTTAGTTTCATTGTGCAGGTTATTCCGTTGTATCTGATATTCATGGCGTTGTTCGTGACCTTCGTGACGCATGGCGTAACGCGCTGGTTTTTGAACAAATCTGGCGAGGGCATCCCAGGTCTGCGCCCGATGAGGGAATGGATGCTGCCCAAATCCCTGGTCTGGATTTATCTAATCGCGTTCGTATTAGAATTGTTCACAAAGCCTGATTCGAGCTCGCTCATTTCGACACTATTGATGAATGCGATGCCGCTATTGATGGTCGCTTTCGCTATTCAAGCAATAGGCTTTCTATTTTATGTGGCTCATGCGAATAAATGGAAGCCAATATTACCCGTCATAGCGATTATCCTCTTAATCATTATTTCACCGTTACTATTTGTTTACAGCTTATTAGGGGTATTTGATGTTGCGTTTCCAATCCGTGAACGGTTCAAGAAAAATTTATAGGATTAGGAGCTAGTTCGAATGCCGAAGTTCCTTTTGAAGCGGTGGCACGGTCAACATATCGTGTGGATGTTCATTCTGCTCATCGCCTTGACAGCCATTATCTATATGTTCAAATGGTGGCTGGGCCTAACGGCTTTCTTACTCTGCGGAGTCATGGCGTACTTTACGCTGCAAGCGGAGACAGCTTTTCGTCGTGAACTGAATACGTACGTTGGAACGATATCCCATCGGGTAAAAAAAGCGGGCAATGAAGTCATGAGCGGCCTGCCCATCGGCATTATTTTATATAATGAAGAGAAACGCATTGAGTGGCATAATCCATTTGTGGCGAAAATGCTAGGGCATGACTCGGTCATTGGTGAATCGCTCTTTGATTATTTCCCTGACCTCAAAAATAAGAAAGACAAAAGCGATAAAATGGAGTTAAAGGTTGGCCAATTTATTTATCAAGTCTGGTTCAAACCCGAGGAGAGACTCCTCTATCTTCGTGAAATTACGGAGCAAGCGTTGCTGGCGAAGAAATACGAAGATAGCAAACCGGCGATTGGGATCGTCATGATGGATAATTTGGATGAGGCCACGCAGGGACTGGATGATCAAGCGCGCAGTATTATGCTGGCCAAGGTCACGGGTGAGATTACAGAGTGGGCTCAGAAAAATCAACTGTATCTACGCCGGACATCATCAGATCGCTTCCTGATCCTGATGGATCAGAAGGCGTTGCGTCAATTAGAACAAACACGCTTTGAGCTGTTGGATGATGTTCGTGATCTAACGATCGAGAATAAGTTGCCACTAACGCTTAGTGTTGGGATTGCATCAGGAGCTGAACAACTGAATGAGCTTGGTCAAATGGCACAAATGGGGCTGGACATGTCACTCGGCCGCGGCGGGGATCAGGTAACGGTGAAGGTTGGGCAGCGACTATCCTTCTACGGCGGAAGAACGAATGCGGTTGAGAAGCGTACACGGGTTAGAGCTCGGGTCATCTCACATGCGCTACGTGATCTAATGAAGGACAGCGATAAGGTCATCATCATGGGTCATCGTTTTCCGGATATGGACTCCATCGGCGCGGCGATTGGTGTGCTCAAAGCCGTACAGGTTGTCGGCAAAGAAGGCTACATCGTGCTAGAGGGCATTAATCCTTCCATTCAGAAGGTGATGGAGACGATTGCGACGGATGAGCGACTGCACCGTTGGTTTATTACACCGGAGCAGGGTATGCAGATTACGACACAGCGATCCCTCGCGGTTGTCGTTGATACACACAAAGCTTCGATGGTCGCTGAGCCTAGGCTGCTGCAGCTGACTCACAGGGTCGTAGTGGTTGATCATCACCGTAGGAGTGAGGAGTTCATCCATGATGCTACACTCGTCTACATGGAGCCGTACGCGTCCTCTACGTGTGAGCTTGTAACCGAGTTGCTACAGTATATCAACGAGAAGTTATCGATGGAGGTACTTGAGGCCACGATGCTGCTGGCTGGTATCGTTGTAGATACGAAGAGCTTCAGCCTTCGGACGGGGGCGAGAACCTTCGAAGCGGCGTCGTACTTGCGACGTAATGGGGCAGACTCTGCCCTTATTCAGAAGCTGCTGAAGGAAGATCTTGATTCTTATATTGAGCGTGCCGAAGTTATAAAACATACAGAAACGATCTATGATCATATCGCATTGGCAGTTGCTGAGCCATCACGCAAATATTCTCAGTTGATGATTGCTCAAGTTGCTGATACATTGTTAAATATGACGAATATTATGGCTTCCTTCGTAATTGCCGAACGACCGGACGGATTAATTGGGATTAGCGCGAGATCGCTGGGTCAAATGAATGTTCAAGTGGTCATGGAGCGTCTTGGCGGCGGCGGGCATCTAACCAATGCAGCCACACAGACGGACGGTACATTAGAGGAAGCAACGAATCGATTAAAACAAGTACTAGCCGATATGCAGGAAGAGGAGGGACTTTTCGAATGAAAGTAATTTTACTCAAAGATGTAAAAGGCCAAGGTAAGAAGGGCGAAGTAAAAGAAGTATCCGAGGGTTATGCGCAAAATTTCCTGATCGCACAAGGGCTTGCTGCTCCAGCTACTCAGGGCACTGTCAAAGTGCTGGATAATCAGAAAAAAGCCGAGCAACGCCGCAAGGATCAAGAGAAGGCAGATGCGCAGGCACTAGGCGCAAAGCTCGGTGAAATGACGGTTCAAATTAAAGCGAAGTCTGGCGAGGGCGGACGTTTATTCGGAGCCATTCCTAGTAAACAAATCGCAGAAGTGCTTGAGAAGCAGTATAAGATCGTGATCGATAAGCGTAAAATCGTACTGGAAGAGCCAATTCGTACACTAGGTGTAACGAAGGTTCCTGTAAAGCTGCATGCGGAAGTAACAGCAAGCTTGAATGTACAAGTAACGGAAGAGAAGTAAGCCTTTGTGACGGTTTTTATGAGGATTCGAATAGCAGGTAGTAGAGAACGAGAGTCCCAGTCTGGGGCTCTTCTCTCTTGTAGCAGCAAAACTAGTAAACCATTAAACCATGAAGATGAAAGGCGGGCACAGTAGCATGAGCAACGGAAATAATATGTTTGTGGATCGTGTTCCGCCTCAAAATATAGAAGCTGAGCAAGCCGTCCTTGGTGCGATCCTGATTAACGGCGATGCGTTGATTACCGCGATGGAGCGGATCACGAGTGATGATTTCTATCGCGGCTCTCATCAGCGTATCTTCGAGTCGATCGTAGAGCTCGCAGAGGATCAAGAGCCGGTCGATCTTATCACGCTAACCGCGCTTCTCCAAAACAAGCAGCAGCTTGAGGAGATCGGCGGTGTGACGTATTTGTCGGAACTGGCAAACGCAGTGCCAACTGCCGCCAATATCGACTACTACGCGGCGATTGTCGAGGAAAAGTCGATGCTTCGCCGTTTGATCCGGACAGCGACCCAGATTGTCACCAATGGCTACGCCAATGAGGATGATGTCGGGGCGATGCTCAGTGAGGCGGAAGCGAAGATCCTCGAGATCTCGCAGCGTAGGAGTTCCAGCGGCTTCGTCGTTATTCGCGATGTGCTGATGGAAGTGTTCGAGAAGGTTGAAAACCTCTACTCGAACAAGGGCGGGTCAACAGGAATCCCGTCAGGATTCATTGACCTGGACAAGATGACGTCTGGCTTCCAGCGTTCGGACTTAGTCATTCTGGCCGCCCGACCTTCTGTTGGTAAAACCGCGTTCGCTCTGAACGTGGCGCAGAATGTCGGCGTTCGGGCCAAAGAGACCGTCGCGATCTTCTCGCTCGAGATGGGTGCCGCGCAGCTCGTACAACGTATGATCTGCGCGGAGGCCAACGTCGATGCGAACCGCATGCGGACGGGTTATCTCGAAGGCGACGACTGGGAGAAGCTGACGATGGCGATCGGTGCCTTGTCAGAGGCAAATATTTATATCGACGATACCCCGACGATTACGGTCGCGGATATCCGGGCGAAGTGCCGTCGTCTACAGCAGGAAAAAGGGCTAGGCATGATCCTCATCGACTACTTGCAGCTGATTGCTGGCCGTGGTGGTAAAGGCGGCGACAACCGTCAGCAGGAGGTCTCTGAGATCTCACGTACGCTGAAGCAAATTGCCCGTGAGCTGAATGTACCGGTTATCGCGCTCTCGCAGCTGAGCCGGGGTGTTGAGCAGCGGCAAGACAAGCGTCCGATGATGTCTGACCTTCGGGAATCGGGTTCCATTGAGCAAGATGCCGACATCGTAGCGTTCCTATACCGTGACGATTACTACGATAAGGAATCCGAGAAGAAGAACATTATCGAGATTATTATTGCCAAACAGCGGAATGGTCCCGTAGGAACCGTCGAGCTGGCATTCCTGAAACAATTCAATAAATTCGTGAATATGGATCGCAGTCATCAAGAAGCAGCAGCCGGGCAGTATTGACGGCTGTTTTTTCTTTGTCGAGGACATAAAAAAAGCCCTACAGAGGAATCTTATGGGGAAGAGAATCATTGAGGAATAGGCAAAGCCAGAGCTTTTTCTTCTTTTAGCGGCAGTAATGAAAAAGTTAACGTAATTTCCGAACAATTATACAGACACCCCTATAATCGTTCGTTTTTCATTGACTTTGGCATGGGGGACTGCTAAACTAAAGACGGTGAAAAAACCTTGATCGACAAGCCGGCTTGGGGCAGGTAACTCGAAATAAGGTCGTTTTTTCATGCCGAAAGGCGGGTTTCCTTCCTGCAGATCACTGCCGAAAGAGACCAGATATTCCTTTGCGGTGAGTAAGTGAGAGTTAGCTCTCTTATCTGTTGCCGCGTGTAGCAGTGCATAGAGGTAGTTGCATCACCAGAATCGCCAGAGGGAAAGTGCAATGGACGCTGATCGCTTTAGCGCTTTAATGAAGTCCAACTTTCCTCTGTGGTCTTACAGCCATAACGGCTCATTATGGGTGACTTGTCACCGTACGGAGGTAAGTGCATATGTCAACGGTTGTTGTTGTCGGTACGCAATGGGGAGATGAAGGAAAAGGTAAAATCACGGATTTCTTAGCGGAATCTGCTGAGGTTGTTGCGCGTTATCAAGGTGGTAACAATGCAGGCCATACGATCATTATTAGCGGGAAAAAGTACAAGCTGACGATGATTCCTTCCGGTATTTTTTACAGAGATAAAGCTTGTGTGATCGGGAATGGGATGGTTATTAATCCGGCTGCACTCATTGAAGAAATTAATTATATTCATGATAATGGTTTTACAACAACGAACCTGAATATCAGTGATCGCGCGCATGTCATTATGCCGTATCATTTGGTGCTTGACGGTCTTGAAGAAGATCGTAAAGGTGATAGCAAAATCGGTACGACCCGCAAAGGGATCGGTCCTTGTTATATGGATAAAGCAGCACGTAACGGTATTCGTATCGCGGATTTGATGGATGCAGAAGAGTTCGAATTAAAGCTTCGTCGTATCGTTGCTGAGAAAAATGTTTTGATCGAGCAAGTCTACGGTTCGACAGGCCTTGATGTGGAGCCAATCCTTAAAGAGTACCTCGCGTACGCTGAAGTGATTCGTCCCTACGTGAAAGACACTTCCGTAATCTTGAATGAATACATCGACCAAGGCCGCAGAGTGTTGTTCGAAGGTGCGCAAGGCGTCATGTTGGATATCGATCAAGGCACATACCCGTATGTAACTTCTTCGAACCCAACGGCTGGCGGTGTTTGTATCGGTTCAGGCGTAGGCCCGACGAAGATTCACAACATCATCGGTGTAGCTAAAGCGTATACGACACGTGTCGGCGACGGTCCTTTCCCAACGGAATTGGACAATGAAATCGGCGCTTGGATTCGTGAAAAAGGCTTCGAGTACGGCACGGTAACAGGTCGTCCTCGTCGTGTTGGCTGGTTCGACAGTGTTGTTGTGCGTCACGCAAGACGCGTTAGCGGCATCACGGGCTTGTCCTTGAACTCGATCGACGTTCTGACAGGTCTAGAAACGGTCAAAATTTGCACAGGCTACATGTACCGCGGTGAGTTGATTGAGCACTACCCAGCAAGCTTGAAAGCTATCTCTGAGTGCGAAGCGGTATATGAAGAGCTTCCAGGTTGGACAGAAGACGTTTCCGAAGCTCGTACGTTAAGTGATTTGCCGGAGAATGCGAGACACTATGTTGAGCGTGTATCCCAGCTGACAGGTATCCCAATCGCGATCTTCTCCGTTGGCCGTAACCGTGAGCAAACGAATTTGGTTCGTCCTATCTACGCTTAAATCATAGATAAACCAAACAATCCCTTAGGCTGTTTCGCAGCTTAAGGGATTTTTCTTTTTGCTTATAGGGATATAATGGCAAGGTTTTCGTCCATACTGAGAGGAGGAGCATATCTATGCGCAAGTAATGTTAGGAGTGATACAAAGCGAATGAAACTGTTAGCTTGGTTAAGTAAAATCGTCATAAGCACCGTCCTTATTACATCAATTACGATGTTTACAACGTGGTATGTGGTCAACATGTATGTGGAGGATATATTTCGACAATATCAGCTACCAGCTATGGGTAAAAAGATTCAATTTGGTGAATTTACGTCAAGATTGGCGGAAGAGCTGAATATAGTTAAGGGGAAAGACGGGGGGAAGAAGACGGCATTAGGGGAAAACCCAGCAACGACGCCGTCGGCAACTCCTAGTCCCAACCCGTCAGGGGCCTTTCCAAGCCCGAGTTCAAGTCCAAATCCGAATGATCAACAACCTGTAGGCGGTATTAGTTCGTCTGGCGGTGTAGACACATCGACTGTGAATCAAGACGATGCGATAGCCGTAATGGGAAGCGCTCGAACGGAGGAGAGCGAGAAGAAGGAGCTTGTCATGTCCACAGAGGATTTTGCGAAAAAGAAAGAAGCCCTCTCGAGTGATGATAAAATGAAAATATTTTCACTTGTGGTAGCTAAGCTGCCGCAGAATGAGGTGCAGACACTCTCCGCGATCCTAGAAGATGGGATTACAACGCAAGAACTTGAAGAAGTAAACACGACACTCAAGAAATATTTGAGTGATAAAGAGTTAACTCAGTTAACGGATATTTTAAATAAGTACTAAGTTTAGGGAAGTTGCTGACCCATAGATCTTCATCCGTAGCTTCCCAAATATTTTTCATGCCTTTTCGTCATTTCTTGTAAATTGAAGTGCGGGCAAGTTGGGATTTCGAACAAAAAAATAGTCTTTTAGCGGCTTCTTTTGGTGGTGGACACGAATCTATCACATGGTGATCGAGTATTTTGTTGAAATGGGCACAGAAAGTGTGTTAAATTTAACAAAAGAAAGACAACATAATGGATATTATGTCTAATCAAGGTTTATTTATGTATCTACGGAGCAATCCACGGATGCAAAACCGTTCAAAGGGAGAAGATCATGACAGGTTTCAGGGGAATGCGTTTCGTCATGGATCTCATTAAGAGATTCACGCCTAAGCGAGAAAGCTTGACCGGAAATGAATCATTATCAGACAAGCAGCTAGAAGTAGTTCAGCTAGACGAAGTTACGACATCCACGACATTAACGGTTATTAAACGACATAAATGGGCTATTGCACTAGGTGTAGGTGCCATTGCACTTACGGGAGCGATTACGTTCACCGGACATCAGTACGTAGAAGCGGGCATGGACAATGTCTATCATGTGATGCTTAACAACGAAGAAATAGGTATCGTAAGCGACTATAAGATAATTGATGAATATAAGAAGAACAAACCGTTAGATGTACAGAAGAATTTTCCAGATGTTCATGTTGTGCTTAATACAGACGGTATCACCTATACGTCTGAAAGGGCTTACAATAAAGAAACGGATGATTCTGCTGTCATTTCCTCGTTGGATCAATTGCTCGTACCACAACCTGTCGGTGTTGCACTGAAGGTGGATGGCAAGACAATTGCGATTGTGAAGGATCAGGCAACAGCCGATCAAATCCTTAACCAAGTCAGTGAACCATTTACACCCAAAGGGAAAAACAGTGAAAAAGTAGCCGCCTTGTCTACCGGTCTAGGTGAGGATATTTCAACAGCGCCATCCGAGCTTGAAAAGGTGGAATTCGTACAGACGGTCGATAAAGAGGAAGTTCCCATCGATCCTACAGAATTAGCTAAGCCTGAGGATGTTGTGAAGACCTTGCAAACTGGCGATGTTGCACCGGCCAAGTACACGGTGGTTGAAGGCGATTGTGTATCCTGTATTGCGAAGAAATTAGGCATCACGAAGCAATTTATTTATGATAATAATCCAGGCATTCAAGATGATAAGCTTAAGATCGGCAATCAGTTGGACGTTACGGTGCTGAAGCCAACGCTTTCTGTGAAAACGACGGAGAAGATCGTAAAGAATCAGGAGATTCAGTACGATACCGAGTATGTGACAGACGATTCAATGCGTTTAGGCGTGGTCCAGCCGATTTCACCAGGGAAGAATGGTTTGAAGAAAGTAACGATTCAAGTGACCAAGGTTGACGGCTTATTGACGGAAGAACAAGTCGTTAATGAAGAAATCATTGATCAACCGGTCACCGCTAAGGTGAAAAAGGGAACAAAGGTCATTAAAGGTGAAGGTACCGGGAAGTTCGCATGGCCCGTGATTTCGCCTAGTATCTCAAGTACATTCGGTTATCGTTGGGGCAAGCTGCATAAAGGCATCGACATCACAGGTAACAGAAATATTATGGCGGCGGATAATGGCAAAATCGTCGAAACGGGCTACAAATCAGATTACGGCAATTATATTATTATCAATCATTTAAATGGTTATGAGACCTTATATGGACATCTTAGTCAAATCATCGCGAAGTCAGGCACCATTGTCGAGAAGGGCGATAAAATTGGAATTATGGGGAGCACCGGTGATTCTACTGGCGTGCATTTGCATTTTGAAGTGCACAGAAGCGGAAGCCTGGAAAATCCTTTGAAATATTTGAATCGGTAAAAAAAGAATGAGGCAAGGTCGAACCGGACAACTCGGGGGCCTTGTCTCTTTTTAGTTAAATGTATGTTAAAATGAGAAAGAGTATGAAGGAAATAACTGGCTAATACATGGATCTAACTCTGGCAGCTGCGCTCGATTGGGGGATGGCAGTGTCAGTTACTTTATAGTAGGCGGTGGTCGCATGTTTGGAAAAATTCTTGTGGTGGATGACGAACAACCAATTGCAGATATTTTGAAGTTTAACCTGGAGAAAGAAGGCTATCAGGTCATCTGTGCGTACGATGGTGGAAGCGCTGTAGAGCTTGCGTTCTCGGAGCAGCCGGATCTGATCCTGCTTGATCTCATGCTGCCAGTCAAGGATGGCATGGATGTGTGTCGGGAGGTGCGCTCTAAGCTCAATACGCCGATTATTATGCTGACAGCGAAGGATACGGAGCTGGACAAGGTCTTGGGCTTAGAGATGGGCGCAGACGACTATGTGACGAAGCCATTCGGCACCAGAGAGCTTCTAGCCCGTGTTAAGGCACATCTACGCAGACAGACGAAGGTGCAATCGGCAACGAATGAGCCGGAAGCGCAGCGGAACGGGATGCGCATTCATGCGCTGTTTATCGATAATGACATGTACATGGTCTACAAGGACGGAACGCCCCTTGATCTGACACATCGGGAGTTCGAGTTGAT
This sequence comes from Paenibacillus sp. J22P143, assembly GCF_059692035.1. Lineage (NCBI taxonomy): Bacteria > Bacillati > Bacillota > Bacilli > Caryophanales > Paenibacillaceae > Paenibacillus > Paenibacillus sp. J22P143. The sequence continues at coordinate 82,921 of NZ_JCAUAQ010000018.1, read as the reverse complement.
TCAATATTTGGCCAAAAACTCAGGCAAAGTGATGACCCGCGAGCACCTGCTGCAAGCGGTGTGGGGATTTGAATATTTCGGCGACGTACGGACCGTCGATGTGACGATTCGTCGTCTACGCGAGAAGCTGGAGACGGATCCAAGCCGTCCGGAGTATATCATGACGCGCAGGGGTCTTGGTTATTTGATGCGCAGTCCTAAAGCCGGAGGCTTCTAAAGATGAAGGGCATCCGCTTCTTTCAATCGATTCAAGCGAAGCTAATTATTATTTATGTCCTGCTGATCCTTATCGCGATGCAGCTGATTGGCGTTTATTTCTATAAGACGGTAGAGACATATTTTAAAAATGATTTCCTAGCATCCCGTAACAGTCAGGTTACGTTGCTTGCTGGCTTCGTTGAATCGTATTTGACGGGGGACCAGGATAGCAAGAATGCGACCGAGGGTAAGAAAACATATGCGGATTTAAATGAATTCGTTAGCAATCTTTTCTCCATTAACAATGCGGAAATTCAAATCATTGATGCAAATGGGAACGTAATCAGCACGTCGGTTCCGAGCCATTTGAAGCAAAAAAATACACAGCCGGAAGTGATTCGGGCGTTGCAAGGGATTAAGGATAATCAGCGGATTCTCACGGATGAGGACGGGTATCGGAAGGTCATTATTGCTAAACCGGTCGGAAGCGGAGCCCGTGTCTTAGGGGCTGTTTATATTATCGCCTCCATGGAGGACGTCTATAAGACCATTCGCTCGATTAACCGTATTCTCATTTCGGGTACGTTGATTGCCTTGGGGTTAACGGCGATTCTCGGGGTCCTCTTAACGAGCACAATTACTAATCCAATTAAAGAGATTACAAGACAGGCGACAGCTGTAGCAGAGGGGAACTTCGATCAGCAGGTCGTCATTCAAGGGACCGATGAGATCGGGCAGCTGGGGCAGACTTTTAATTTCATGATGAATCGGCTGAAAGAGGCGCTCTCACTCAATGAAGAAGAGAAAGAGAAGCTGGCCTCGATTCTAACAAATATGAATGATGGCGTCATAGCAACGGATGATCGTGGCCAGGTCATCGTTCTGAATCGACGGGCGAAGCAGATTCTGCAGGTCGAGGAAGAGACTACGCTCGGCTTGGAAATATCTGAGGTCATTGGGATACCGCTGACGACGATTCGTGAGCTCGTAACGGGGGAAGTGAATACGACCCTGCTGGATATACAGCTTCGTGACGATGAGGACGAGCAGTTGTCGGTACGGATCACATTCACGCCGATTCACCGGAGGGGTGAAGGTCAGCACGGCATCATTGCCGTGTTGCAGGATGTAACGGATCAGGAGAAGCTGGAGCAAGCCAGACGAGAGTTCGTGGCGAACGTCTCGCATGAGCTGCGCACGCCGCTGACGACGATCAAGAGCTATCTCGAGGCGCTAGATGACGGAGCGATCGAAGAGCCGCAGCTCGCGTCGCGCTTCATCAGCGTAACGAGGAGCGAAACCGAGCGGATGATCCGCTTAGTGACGGATCTCTTGCATCTATCGCGTCTCGATTCGAAGCAGTCGATGATGAGCAAGTCCTCGACGCTCGTCAGCGAGATGCTGGAGGAGGTTGCGGACCGATTTTCTTTTCAGCTGCAGCAACGGAAAATTCGAATTGTGTTACACGTGGAACATGGCGTAACGAGCTTACTATTGGATCGTGATAAAATCGACCAGGTGCTCGATAATTTGGTATCCAATGCGATTAAATATACAGGCGATGAAGGTGCAATTCGATTGGAAGCGCGCAAGATTGACAAAGAGATGCTGGAAATCTCCGTTCAAGATAACGGAATGGGGATTCCGAAGAAGGATCTTTCTCGAATTTTCGATCGCTTCTATCGGGTGGATAAAGCGCGTTCTCGCAATATGGGTGGCACAGGCCTCGGTCTGTCCATTGCCCGGGAAATAGTGAAAGCGCATGGAGGAACGATTGCGCTAGAGTCCGAACTGGGACAAGGAACACGTGTCCTATTTACGTTGCCGATTCAGCAAGAAGAGGAGGATGGGGTATGATTGAGAGTTTGAAATCGGTCTTTCTTGTCCTGTTGATTGGGACGAGCTTGTATCAGAGCTATATTCTCGCTTCCTACAGTCCTCCGAAGATTGAGCCGATTAGGCAAAGTAACTATGTCCAGACAGAGACGTTGGGTAAACAATCGGAGCTGGCGGATATGCTTTTTCCGGATCAGCTCATCATTCACCTGGGTAATCAACAGCACTCGGTGCTGTATCCGAACAATTATTACTACACCCGATTGCTAGATAATATTAAACAACGCAGCTTCAAAGGCTTCCGAAAGACGTCGATGTACCTCGTCAATGTGAACTGGGAAGAGGTACGAACGAAGCAGCTAGGTGTGGAAATTCGTTTTCGCGATGCGATACCGTTTACTATTTTGCAGCAGTTGCTCCGAATCGAGGGGGAAATCCCTGTTGATAATGATAAAATTGCGAAAATTTGGATTTACTCCAAGGGGACGAATGATGAGGTTCGTGCGTTCTTTTTTACGGATTCGCCAGGTGTTGGTTATGAGGTCATCGGTGCGGATTTCACAAGTAAGGACGTAGAAAATTTCGTTGCTTATGGGGAACCGACCAATTTATACAAAACAACGAATAGCGGAGATTATTATTTACCATTAAAGCCGTTGCATCTGCCTAACTATACGTTTACGTACACACAGCTCACGGCGGATCAGTTGAAACAAAGTTTATTCGTGGATCCAGGTATCACTCGCTACCTGAAAGAGCGCGATGGTTCTGAGATTTATACGGATAGCAAGCGCGGCTTCCAACTCAATCGAGATCAACGATGGGTTACGTATTTCGATCCTGTGGCACCGGCAGACAGCAAAACCGAGGTGTTGGACGATTTACTGACAGGCATTAAATTTATCAATCAGCATATCGGTTGGGATGGGAAATACATGGTAGCCCGCACGCCGGAAAGACAGCTTATGGACAACCAGACCTTCACATTCCGCCAGTACTATGAATCACTTCCAATTGTAACCGCACAGCCAGAGGGCTTTGGTATCATGAATATGCAAGTGCAGAAAGGTGTTATCTCCGGATTCGAGCGATCCATGGTGATTCCCGATCTGAAGTCGGGGCAACGACGCGAGAACGAGTTGATATCGGGTGAAGCGGTGGAACAACGATTACAGTACTATCAACGTCGATCCAGTATCGTTTCTATATTCCCGGCGTATCGTCCCGTTATCTCAGATAAGACGTTAACCTTAAACAGTGCTTGGGCATTAGAGTTGCGCGATGGTACGTATGATTTTATTGAATAGACAGGATGTCAGGGAAGGGTTGGTGAGATTATGAATTGGAGTAGGGCTAAGACGATTCTGATTGCTTCTTTTTTACTGTTGAATATGATTCTCGGCTTCCAATTGTGGTCCACCAATCGTTCCAATCTAACGGGAACTTCCTTGGATCCATCCAGTACCGTGGAGGATTTGAATCGTGCCCTCAGCAATAAAAATATTCGCCTTACGGGCGAGCTTCCAACGGATCCTCCTAAGTTGAAAGTCATCACGGTGAAATATGATGATAGTATTAAGCCAGGCGAGGAGAAAACGCTCAAAACGCCAATTTACATGAGTGCACTGCTCGGTAAAGGCGCTAGTAAAGAGGTTCAGTCGCTGTCGGAGATTCCAAACTTCGCGATGTATCAGCTAGACTCAGCGATTAGTCGAGACGGAATCTATGTATTTTCGCAATTGTATGGCAAGATTCCACTTTTTGATGTGACGGTCGAGCTGAATGAGAAAAATGGAGAAATTACCAGTTACCGTCAAGCTTTCGTTGAAGTAGAATCAGAGGTAGAACAGACGGAGCAGAAGATGATTTCGGCCCAATTAGCGGTCCGCAGCTTAGTGGACAATTATTTAAGCGATGGCTCCATTATTACCGAGGTTCGGTTGGGGTATCACGGACAACCTTATAATTCGCAAACACAGCCCATGTATCCGCACTGGCGCATAACGATTGATAATGGAGATATTTATTATTTGCAAGCCTTCAATGGCGCGGTGGAGAAGGGGGCTGCGCTTACCCCATTTGGCCTGAAGGGTGATGGAGAGGCATCCACTGGTTCTCCAGCTTCAGGTGCAAAGAACACACCGAAGTAGTAACAGTAGCAAGGAATAACCAACTGGCACACAGGTAGGCATAGAGGAGTAGGGAAGATGGGAATTCGATTTACGGTGTTATCAAGTGGTTCAACGGGGAATGCAACGGTCGTAGATAACGGTGAGGTTAAGCTGCTGATCGACGTAGGCTTCAGTGCGAAGAAGATGGAGCTGTTAATGAAGGAGCGGGAGCTTGCCGCGAGCAGTATTGATGGCATTCTCGTCACGCACGAGCATTCGGATCATATCAAAGGGCTGGGTGCGTTCGCTCGGAAATATGATGTGCCGATTTTTGCGAATGAAAAGACGTGGGTGGAGCTAGATCGCCAGATTGGCGTGATCGCCGAAGGCAACAAGCGGGTGATGGACACTGGCGGTGTACAGGAGTTCGGCACGATGAAGGTGGAATCCTTCGGGATTTCGCATGATGCGGCGGAGCCGGTGGGTTACGTTTTTTATGAAGGGGAACAGAAATTAAGTGTTGTAACGGATCTCGGGTATATGAGTGAAAAGGTGAAGGAAAAGATCATCGATTCGGATGCCTTGGTTCTGGAGACGAACCATGATGTGGACATGCTGCGCGTGGGGCATTACCCGTGGAGCATTAAGCGCAGAATTCTCGGAGATAAAGGACATTTATCCAATGAAGCCGCAGGGGAAGCGCTCTGTGACATCATGACGAATAAGACGAAATCTGTCTATATGGCACACCTTAGCCGTGATCATAACTTAATGGATTTGGCCAGGCTAACCGTGAATAATATAGTACAAGAGCGAGCGCCCGAGGCGAAACAGCTGCGGCTGATGGATACGTATTTTGACCGTTCTACGAAATGGGATGTATTGGATTCGGAGTAAGTGCAGCGTCGAGTTCCTGTGACTTGAGCTGGATTTCCTGTGCGGTGATGAGACCTTTATCAATCAAGACCTGAATGAGAGATGAGAGGACGAGGGACTGGTGATAGTGGCTTTCCTTGAGGTCAGCGAGCTTACCAATCATATTAATTTCTTCAAAATGGGAAGGAATACGGTTCATAGTGGCATTCTCCTTTAAATATGGTCTAGTAAAGTTTCCATACACTCTAGTAATTCGGTAAGAGATTTGGTTTACTATTATTGTAGGCAAGAAGCGAGCGAAACATTCCTATTATTTGCAAAAAACCAATCGCAGGATGACTTGAACGTATCCATGGGTTGAAATAAAGCAAGGCGAGTGTGCTTCAAACCCCGTCAGCGAGGAGGAACCCGAAATGAGTTTGTTTGATGATGATTTTTATTCGACCAAAAGGTCAAGAAGGCGCGAGCCGGTCTGGCGTCCCAAAGGGACAGGGAATTTCACAAGTTTCACGAGCTTTGCTGGTCGAAGACGTTATGTCGCCCTCATCGCAGGGTTCGTCGGGGCATTAGGCATGCTCATCGTGGTAGGGATTGTTCATGCGATTGGAGGCAGTGCTTCGTCAGGCAAGGATCTTGCGATTCCTGTGGTGGCCAAGGCTGATGTACATCCAATGAATAGCAATGACTCGGTTGTTGCAGCGACGGACAGAATAAAACCAGCTGTGGTCAGTGTCATCTCCTCGAAGAAGGACGAAGCCGGCCAAGAAACCGGCATTGGAATCGGATCAGGCGTCATGTTCGCGCGGAGCGGGGATAAGGTTCGCATTGTGACGAATAGTCATGTCGTGGAGAACGGGAATCAGTTTGAAATCGTGAACTTTGAAGGCGAGCATCGTAAAGCTACGCTGGTCGGTCGGGATCGGATTACCGATTTGGCTGTGCTGGAGGCGGATGGCAAAGATGTTAAAGTACTTGCCGAGTTCGGAGACTCCGACAAGCTGCGAGCGGGTGAAATGGCGATTGCCGTGGGCAACCCGCTGGGTCTTGGCTTCGCACCAACGGTGACGCAAGGCATCGTTTCTTCACCGAAGCGGACGATACCTGTCGCGCTTTCACGTGAAGGCACCGATTATGACTGGGAAATGGACGTCATCCAAACGGATGCCGCGATTAACCAAGGCAACAGCGGGGGACCGTTGGTTAATATTGAGGGCAAAGTGATCGGTATCAATTCGATGAAGATCTCGGACACAGGCGTTGAAGGCTTGGGCTTTGCGATTCCCATTAATAGTGTGACTCCGATTATTGATAGCCTGATCAAAGACCATAAGGTGAAACGGCCGTTGATTGGTGTGTCGACGCAGGAGTTGCAAGCTTTTAAAGGGACGGATGTATTAAAGCTGCCTGCAGATGTCAAAACTGGAGTTATCGTCTTCGACGTCTCAGGACCTGCGAAGGAAGCGGGACTGAAGGCGCAGGATGTGATCGTGCAGCTGGATGATCGCAAGATTGATAGCACGATTGGGCTGAGAAAATACCTTTACAATGAAAAGAAAATCGGCGATAAGATCAACGTGGTGTACTATCGCGGCGGGAAGAAGCTGACGACGGTGCTGACGCTGGTGGAGGCGACGGATAAGTAGTTGTGGGGTAGGGTAAGAGGAAAAAAAGGTCAAGAGACTACAAGATTGAGAAACTACAAGATCAAGTGCAAGAAAAGAAATCTACAGAACCGTTGCGGATGAGAGGTACTTACATGCATGTCGTTTGTAAAGATCATGTGGAAATAGCCATAGATGAATTTGTTGATGAATATGAGGAAGCGCCAGACGTGGTGGATTTGCAGAAAACCCACTTCGCCCACTGGGCACCGCCTGAGCATTGCGAGCATTGCCAGTCATTATCACGTTTTCTAATTGTTTGAGGGGGGCCTGAGGGCCTCTTTTTTTTGTGTTTTGAAGGGGAAATAGAAAGTGCTACATGGATAGAGATTTACTAATGAAAACAAACATGGATAGAGAAAAAGAAAGTGACTAAGGAGTCAATTTGGTGCCTTTAAGCAACGAATGGTATGATGGAGAGAATGATTTAGAGAAGAAAGGGGGCACGTCATGCACATACAGATACTGACCGTTGGGAAATTAAAGGAGCGCTATCTCGTGGACGGGATTACGGAGTACGTGAAGCGTCTTGGCCCGTATGCCAAGATGCAGATGATTGAGGTGCCGGATGAGAAGGCACCCGAGAACATGAGCCCTGCTGAGGAGCAGCAGGTGCGGGATCGTGAGGGCGCGCGGCTGTTGGCGGCGCTGCGTCCGGATGTGTACGTCGTGGCGCTGGCCATCGACGGCGAGATGTGGACGAGCGAGCAGCTAGCGAGCTCGCTCGATAAATTGGCCACCTACGGGCGGAGCCAGGTGGCCTTCGTTATTGGGGGCTCGCTGGGGCTGTCCAGCGAGCTGCTGCGCCGTGCGGATATGCGGCTGTCCTTTGGCCGCATGACGCTGCCGCACCAGCTGATGCGGCTGGTGCTGGTGGAGCAGATTTATCGCGCGATGCGGATCAATCGGGGGGAACCGTATCACAAATGACGCAAATTATTGCATTCATCGATTTGGATCAAAAAGGTTGCCCAATCCTTTACACCATCTGATCCAACTCCAAAGGCAAAAAGGCATATTCTCCATTCTTAATAATCTCACATTTACGCACGGGAATACGATGTTTGAAAATGGGACCATCTATTACTGTGGTATGGAACTCGCCACCTTCCCCACAAGGGTCAATACCTCGAGATTCAAGTTCCTTCACATACTCATGGGTTATCGTTCGTCCTAGATCTTCTTCTCGCATTCCTAATGATAAATTTACAGTCACAAGTATCGTTATAAATCCTAGGTTTATGAACTCTTCGATAACTTTACGATGATCCATTTCCCATAGAGGCATCCCAAGCTGTAATCCAGCATTTTTCGTAACCTTGTCATGCCAGCAACCGTGAGCAGGCATATCCAAGTCTCCTGTTACTAACACCTCTGCTCCTTGATTTTTTGCATTTTCCAAAAGGCGCATAAATACTTCTTCATAATCAGTCCAACTTGCAGCTGCGGTATAGACAGGCAAACCTATAGAATCAGCTTGAGCACGTATGAGCTCTGGAGGCATTCTATGGGATCTAGAGAATTGCCCTTCTTCTTCCAGCATGACGATCAGTCCAACTGCTTCTCCAATCTTCATTGCTTTGTATAGAGCTAGGACGCTGTCCTTTCCTCCGCTGAAAGAAGCTATAAATTTATGCCCGCGAGCGTTATTTTTCCAATCTGTAACTAACGTCATACTATCGTTCTCCTTTGTTATAAAATAAGTGAGATTCTTTTAATTCTATCACGAGTTCCCCTGGAATGATGAGAGGATGGTGTGATAGAAACCATAAAATTAGCCATTCGAGAGATAATGTGAGCCGTGATATAATTAATCTTGCAAGGTTTTTTATTATATAACATTGAGGGACATAATGAAGAATATGAATTTTCAAGTTAATTTACAGGGCGTCATTGAGTTATTATCCAATCACCTCTACTCGGACCCCGGCGTGTTTATTCGTGAATTGCTTCAGAATGGCGTTGATGCTGTCACAGCTAGGAAACGGCTTGGTCATACGTTTGAGGAAGCTGTCAAGGTAGAAGTATTCTCGTCTAAAACGTTATCTTTTTCTGACAGCGGCTGTGGACTGACGGAATCTGAAATCGAACTGTTTCTCGCTAGAATAGGCAGTTCAACGAAAAGGGGAAATCAGGATTCCGCAGATGATTTTATTGGTCAATTTGGCGTAGGACTACTGGCTTGTTTCGTCGTGAGCGAAGAAATCGTGCTTATTACCCGTTCTGCGCTTGACGGTGAGCCGTTGGAGTGGCGGGGCAAGCCGGATGGGACGTACTCAATAAAGAAAGTCAAACGGCAAGTTCCGATAGGAACGACGGTTTACCTGAAAGCGAAGCCAGACTACGAGGAGTACTTCGAGTATTATCGGGTCAGTGAATTGTTGGAGAAATATGGGGAATATTTGCCAACGCCGATCCTACTGATCGAGGATAAATACGAACGGAAGATAAACGTACCATGCCCACCATGGAGTTTGAATAAGCAAGAGGCGCTATCCTACGTCGAGAGTGTTACTTACTCCAAACCTATGGATATTATACCGCTGAAATCCTTAATCGGAGGCGTTTCAGGTATCGCACAAATTCTTCCTTATGCGGTTAGTTTGCAAGATGAGAAGAAGCACCGCGTCTATCTAAAAAACATGCTGCTGTCCGACAAAATGAATAATATCCTGCCGGCTTGGGCATTTTTCGTAAATGGCATCATGAACACAGATAGCTTGCGGCCAACGGCGTCTCGGGAAGCCTTTCAAGAGAACGATTTGTTTTATGCAGTTCGAGATGAGCTAGGGGAGTGCATCAAGCGGTATTTGATTGAGCTGTCCGAAACCAATAAGGCACTATTCCAGCGAATCGTACTGGTTCACAACGATGCCATAAAGACAATGGCAGTCGAAGACGATGAATTATATGCTCTCTTCATCCGTCACTTAAACTTCGAAACGTCATACGGCGAAATGACAATGGCGGACATCCTGAATGATCACTCGTCCATTCTGGTTACAGCATCACTTGACGAGTTCAGGCAAGTGGCTCGGGTCGCAAAGGCGCAGAACCTGATGGTCGTTAATGGCGGTTACGTTCATGATCTCGAGCTTGTGCGTAATATAACGGAGGTCGCAGGCAATGTTACCGTCGGTGTTCTTAATATCTTGGAATTTGCTAATCGCTTCGAAGAGTTAGATCTTAATGAGAAGCGGGAAGTACAACCTTTCTTGGCGTATACGGATCAATTGCTTGGAAGCTTCCAATGCCGTTCGTTGGTCAGATGGTTCGAGCCGACGGACATTCCGGTGTTGTACAACACAAATCAAGAGGTGAACTTCTTCAAGTTGGCGGATGAGAGCGAGAAGGAAGCGAATCCGCTCTTCGCGGAAGTCGTGAGCGTCATCAAGAATGAGATGTACGAAAAGCCTTATGCAAGGCTTTGTTATAATTACAATAATCCCCTGGTTCGAAAGGCGATGGAATCACGTGATTTGCAGCTACGGAAGGCTGCCATCGACTTGTTTTACACGCAGGCTTTGCTCCTCGGCAATCATGTAATGGGAACAGCGGAATTAAAGATGATGAACGAATCGTTGCTTTATTTCATGAATAGGGGTTTCGACGGGATGACAGAGGTAGGCCGATGAAAAACCGTTTTGATGAATTAAGGCGCGGAAGCTGGTACATGCCGGACGGAAAGCAGAAACTGGCCGTCCTAGAGGAAATGATCGTGATCGCCGATCGGTACATGACGGAAAAGGATGCTTATGATGCCCGGATGAGCTATATGTCCGCAGCGCTAGAGGCGGGTTGCGAAGAGAGAATGATAGTTGCTTTCACATGGTGCTTATCGAAATTCGAGAAAATGCCTGGCGAGTATTCCCGTCAGGGGCTGATGTGGCATTATAAATGGGTGTTGAATCAAATGTGGCGGATGCCGGAGTTCAGCTTGGAGCAAGTCGAAAGCATTTACGACGATTTCAAACAAAAGTGCTTGAATTACGGCTATAATTTACGGCCCTATTACCAGCAGAAAGTGAACTTCATGCTCTCACAGGGTATGATGACGGAAGCCGCGGAATTTTATAAGCTGTGGCGATCTACGCCTCGGGATGAGCTGGCCGATTGTAAGGCATGTGAGCAAAACTTGTTCGGCAAATACATGTTCAAGATTAATCATCTAAAGAAGGGCCTGCAGGCGGTTAAGCCCATACTCGACGGCAGAATGAGTTGCAGATCTATACCACAAAACACGTATAGCCAAATTATTGTTCCCCTTTTAAAGCTTAAAGAGTACGAGCGAGCGCTCGTGACCGCGAAGAAAGCGCTCCGGCTGCTTAAAGGACCTAAATTCATCGAAGAAAACGGTATATTTCTGGAGTTTTTTACGGTTACGGATTTGTCCAAAGCAGTTAAAATTTACAATGAAACGATTCGTTACGCCTTGGAGAGCAAGGTTGGTTGGGAGAGATTCAATTATTTTCTATCCGTTCGAATTTTCCTCAGGGAGTGGAGCAAGAAGAAACGCAGAAAGAAGCTTGCTGAGTCAGATCTCGTAACAATGGACTGGTTGAATCGCGAAATTACTTCTCTGGCCGATTCGTTCAATCGTAGGAACGGCAATACGTACATGAATGAGTTCATCACGGACAAAGACATGAATACCCACAGGCTAATCGAGGCATATCACTTACAGTAGGAGCAGCGCGGCTGCTCCTTTCGCCATTATGACCGTTAAGGTGAACCCTATCATAAGTGACGGCAAGTTTGGGACGTGCAAATGTTATTATTCCGACCAACTCTTTATCGCTTAGTCAGTCCGCCTAAGAGCGCACCATAGATCACATGGCCAAAGAAGCTGAACATACCCGCGAACATGCCGAGACCGAGGCCGAAAAATCCAGGTTTTGTTATTTCTCCAGTATCAACCAATGGGTTTATAAGCCCGATCAGCGGGAGAACCACCAGCCCAGCGACGATAACCATGGCGAAGCCGACCCCGTATAAGATACCGGACCATACATTTATTTTGGGGACAAACGTGTAATAAATCAAAGATAAAAATGTCCCTCCGAATAACACGATCAGATAACCTACGATATACGTTGACGCCGCATCTGCAGGCAACCCTAACGTAGTACCATTCAAAAAAGCGAAATCGATGTCGTGGTTGAATAAAACATCACGCCGTTTTTTTCCACGGCCCGATGCAGCAGGCTTATCCTGACCTGCTGAACTGGTGCTGGCCAATAGAAAGCGTGAAACTGGGTTGTCTTTTGAACCACCTTATCAAAAATAATGGCAAGTTTTTAGGGAGAAGTGTATTGAGTGACATGGTTTTTATTTAGGCCGGTTCGTTGAGATACAGATTTGTTGCGCATATTAACAGGAGTTGTGATGCAACAGACACATAGAAAAAACTTTTTTGATGATAAAAAAGGGCTTCAGCTTGTAGCAGTGAAGCTGGTTCAAGTTACTGAAACGTAAAATACTTTGGTACAACGCGTTCGACCATTCATGAAAGCATCCGAAGTTCACAAGATGGCTGCCGTAATAACGTAGTGCGGGAGAAGCAGTTTTTTCTGCATAGAACGGCAGGTTCAAACAAACGTTAAGATCCACTGGGGGATCCATTTTCGCGATGATCCCGATCTGCGTATGTCCTTTGGCCATCAGCTCCCGAGTTGCTAGATAGCAGGACTGCACGTCATCCAGATAGAAGAAAGGAACCTCCAACTCTTTATAATAGGCATTGATCATCGTGAACGGAATTGATAAAAATGCAAAAGTAGGTTCAGATATCGTTCATAACGGTAAAGCACTCAAAAACTCATACCACGAACTTAGCTTCAATGAAACCGTGGTACACATTGTAACCGATACCCCTTCTTATGACCCTTGCAGAAGGGTCTTTGCTGCTTAAGTGAATTGGTGTGTTTCTACACAAACTTCCATATCATGAGAAACAAATAAACACGGCTGACACCTATAGACTTAGGCGTCAGCCGTGTTTTAATTTGGAACAACTTAATAAAATCCGCTATAGGCTAATTAAAATGGGATGATCTTTGCCATCGTCTATGAGCTCGATATAGCTATCAGGCCCCGCTTTAATGCTTCCTTCTATATTGCCTGGATTCCTGTTGAAGGTTAGATGATATGCCGTGCTGCCATAGCGGTATGTGACCTTGAAGCTGGACCATTCTGATGGAATGCAGGGATTCACAAAGAGTCGGTTATTGCGTTTCCGGAGCCCAAGAATCCATTCAATACCGCTCTGATACATCCACCCCGAGGCACCGGTATACCACGTCCAGCCTGCATGCCCATAATGAGGACCAGAGGTGTAGATATCGGCTGCCATTACATAGGGCTCACCTACATATTGCCGCACCTCTTGGTCTGTACGAGTATGAGTGATCGGATTAAGCATATGAAACAGCTCGAACGCTTTATCTCCTTGTTCTAGCTTACACCATGCGATGATGCTCCAAATGACCCCATGCGTATATTGCGCCCCATTCTCGCGAATGCCAGGTGGATATCCTTGAATATAACCAGGACTCGGCTCGGTACGGTCAAACGGCGGAGTTAAAAGCTTTACAACGGCTAACTCTCGGTCTACCAGCTCTCGATCGAACGACTGCATGGCTTGATAACTGCGGTCCTGTGGCGCTGCTCCGGATATGACGGACCACGATTGCGCAATGGAATCAATACGGCATTCCTCGTTGTGAATCGTACCGAGCCAAGTGCCGGCATCCGTGAATGCCCTCCGATACCATTGCCCATCCCAAGCATGTTCATCGATGGCTTGCGCGATTTGCTCGCGGCTGTTCTTGTATGTCATCTGTAGCTCGGTATCGCCATGATCCGCGCAAATAGGCTCAAACCGCTGTAATACTTCGCATAAGAACCATCCGAGCCAAACGCTCTCGCCACGCCCTTCATCCCCGACGAGATTCATGCCGTCATTCCAATCGCCAACGCCAATGAGCGGCAGCCCATGTTCCCCAATGCGCTGAAGAGCTTTTTCAATCGCCTTGATGCAATGCTCGTAAAGTGTACCGCTTTTGCTTGACGTCACCGTTGGTTCATATCGCTCGTGCTCGCCCTCTTTTAATAGCTCGCTGGTGATATAAGGGGCAATTTCGGCCAATACCTTGTTATCTCCCGTATGCTCAACATAACGTGCCGCGCAGTAAGGCAACCAAAGTAAATCATCGGAAAAAAGTGTTCGGATGCCCCGTTCCGTCTCATCATGCCACCAATGCTGTACATCGCCTTCCTCGTACTGATGGGATGCATGAAGAAGTATCTGCTTCCTTGCGAGTTCTGGCATGGTATGGAGCATAGCGAGAGAATCCTGCAGCTGATCCCGGAAACCAAAGGCCCCGCCCGCTTGATAAAAGGCAGTACGGGCCCACATACGGCAAGCAAGAGATTGATAAAGCAGCCAGCCGCCCAGAAGGATATTGGTTTCAGAAGAAGGCGTTTCTACGACAATCTGATTCAGCGTATGATCCCAGAAGTCGGTTAACTCTTTCCATGCTGCGTCACAGCGGGAAGCCTCGCTATATGCTTGTGCCAAACTGACTGCATTCGGTCTGGACGATTCACAGCCTAGCAAAATGATGACTTCTGCCGCCTCACCTGCTTCCAGCGTAAGCTTACGCTGGATCGCTCCACAGCTTGCATAAGATGCCCCTGTCCAGCCAGACAGACGGGTACGATTCAGTGCCGCAGGCTGCTCTAAGCTGCCGTTCCTCCCGATGAATTCCAGCTGATCTGTCGTCCAGGAGCATTCGCTGGAGTCTGTGGTTTTCTGAGGAAAGATTCCCAGAAAGGCTGTTGCATCCCGGAAATTTTCTTGATACTTGTTCTGTGCAGTCAGAACTAAAGCTGATTCATCCCACTCACTAACTATGAAAGGGGCGTTTGATTGGCGCTGAACGCCGAGTACCCATTCTGCATAATAAGATACCGAGAGCCGTCTTACCTCGGATGAGGTGTTTTTTATTTGCAGCCGCATAATTTTGACGGCATCCTCTTTAGGAACAAACACGGTCATGGTATGCCGAATGCTATTACGCTCGTGCTCGAAAGTCGTATAGCCATGACCATGTGAAATGAGATAAGGATTTGCGTGCTTGCCGGCAGCAGGGGTGACGGTCCACACTTCACCAGTATCCTCATCCCGCATAAATCCGAGCTCCGTCGGAGGATCAAGCACAGGATCGTTAGACCATGGTGTCAGCTTGCATTCGCGGCTGTTCCTCCAGAACGTATATCCAGTACCGAGCTCAGAGACCAGGGTGCCAAAGTTTGGATTGGCAAGGACGTTAATCCAAGGTGCCGGTAGATGCTTGCCGCCCTTGATCATAACCTTGTATTCTTTCCCATTTGGAGTAAACCCGCCCCAGTCGTTGTAGAACAGGACATCAGACGCATCAAGTGAAGGTGCTGAAGAGGGCAGATCCGTTTGAATAGGATCCACTGTCTCAGTCCGCTGAAGCGGGTCTGGCCACTCGTTGCCATTAGCAAGACCAGGCAGTTGAAGTTGGCCAGCGATGCTTGGACCGCTAGCTTGCAGGTTTACCCTCGCTACTGCCATTAGGAGAGTTCGATCCACCTCGCTTAGTCGATTGTCAGGAATGACATGAATACCGACTGCACCGGTTCCGAACCGGTCTACGCTGTGCTCTACAGCCACCTGAAGTGAATCCTGGAGATTTTGCTGATAACCCTCAGCGGATTTGTTCAGGATGACAAGGTCAAACCGGAGTCCCAGCCTTCTCAAGTATTCGTGCCCCGTTAACAGCTTCAGGATAAAAGGCATATGGTTTTGGTTTCCAATCTGAGCAACAATGATAGGCCGATCACCAGAAATGCCGAAGGACCAAAGCCCTGATTGTCCTTTAGAATTTAAGGCGATATGTGTACTGCGCTCGTTTCGTAACGGCGGTGTGTAAAGCACCTGGGATGCAAGCCGCTGGAAGTTTAAGGCTTCCGCCTGATCAAGGTGCAGGTTGTGAAGCTCAATTCTGCTTCGATTCCAGGCTAGCTTGAAGGTTCGGCAAACGGCATGCGTATTCGTTAGCTTGGACACGATGTCCACGGCTTCTTCCTTGGTTTCGGCAACGGAAGTCACTGCATACAAGTGCGCCTGTTCGCCAGGTTTAACCTGAATGCGATGCCGCATCACGAACGCAGGATCGGCCACAGATCCCGTCTTCCCCTTAAGACGGGATCGAATAGATTGCGGCTCAGCTAGCCCATGACCTCGCCCGATGAAGGCAGCCCTGTCTGTTTCGAACTCTACAGGTCCTAACGTATGGCCTTCGGCTGTTAAAGCATGTGCTGACCATAGGGCTTTATCCTTCGCTTCACGTTTGCGTCGTCCGGCAACAAGACAGTTGCTTTCTTCCTCATACGCAGTACGGATAAACAGTTTGCTGAAAGCCGTGTGGGCAACATCTGCAATCGGGTTGGAGAGCGCAAGCTCAACGAAGGATGTGATTTCCAACACCTTCATTTGATCTCCTAGGTTAGTAATGGTTATTCGGCGTACTTCAGCATCAGCTTCAGGTGAGACGCAAAGTTCCATGCGTGTTTCAATATCATCATCCTTACGAATGAAAGTGGCTTTGTCCAGCTCGAAAAGAATTCTCTGCTCTGGCGATTCTACTTTGCAAGGCTGGTACGTTGGTGACCAGATCTGGTCCGACAGGATATCCCGAATATACACATAGCTCCCCCACGAATCCCTGACAGGCTCCTCGCGCCATCTGGATATGGTGAGGCCTTCCCAGCTGCTGAATCCACTTCCGCTGTTCGTGATCATCGTCGTAAACCGTCCGTTCGACAGCAGCCAAGTTTCAGGAGTTAATGTGTGTGGCGAAGCAATCTCTCTCACCATTCCGCCATCTTTAATCGTGTCATCCCTGTTCACGAAGGAGCGATTCATGGCAGGGTGGTTAATCAACTTCGGACGATGTTTGGTGCGCTCTTGCAGAAGCAATTCTGCTGCGCGCACCTCCATGTTGCGGTGGAATCGTTCAACCATGGTGTGCGGGAGGAGCAGATTCGATAATGTCAGCAGACTCATCCCCTGGTGATGCGCCATAAAGCTGCGAATCACCATATGCTTGCGGCCTGCAGGCAATCTTTTTGACGTAAAATCCAATGCTTCATAGAAGCCGTATTTACCCCGCCCATCTAACTGTTCTAGCTGTTTCAATGCCTTAACCCCTTCCTTTGGGGCATATGGCAAAGCCATAATCGTAGCATACGGAGCAAGGACAAGATCTTGTTCCAGTCCTCGTTTAAACCCGAGGCCGGGAACTCCGAATGCCCGATATTGGTAATTCATTTGATGATCAAAGACATAGTAACCAGACTCTGAAATGCCGAAAGGAACGTCTCTCTGCCGAGCGTAGTCGATCTGGCGCTGGGCGACGGCTTTATAGGAGCTATCCCATATGGTATCGCGATACGTCTTCATCAAAAGCCATGGCATCATGTACTCGAACATGGTTCCCGTCCAGGAAAGAAGGACGGGACGCTTGCCTACCTTTGTCATCGTTCTTCCAAGAGCATTCCAATGGGAAACCGATACTTGCCCTAAGGCAATAGCGACAAAGCTGGCTTGACGAGCCTCAGATGCCATCAAGTCATAGAGAACAGTATCCTTTTCACCCTGACTCACGTGAAATCCGAGAGAGAAAAGGTTCGTTTCCAAGTTGAAGAGCGGGCGGAAGTTGGTAGCTTGAGCCATTGCAGCGATCCGAGCCGCCAGGCGGTTCCCGCGAGCCAACATATCCAATGCTGGAGGAGAGCCGAATTCCACCGCAAAAGCGACTTCATGTTTTCCATTCGTCCATCGCTCAGGGATACTCATGGGATTGTTCTTGACTTTCGGGTCCGAATCGGTTTGCAGCCATTCAAGCAGGCCTTCCTTAACCGTTAGCAAGCAGGCGACAAAGTTCCCGGAATCGACTGTGGACACGTATACCGGCAATAGCGGGACAAGTGTTTCGGTATCATACCAATTGTAAAGATGGCCCTCCCATTTTTCCATTCGTTCGATCGTATCTACAGTTCGCTCAAGTCGATCGATAAGTCCCGATGTATCAATAAACCCGAAATCTCTGGCCGCCAGCGCACAAGTTAAATACATCCCAATGTTGGTAGGCGAAGTTCGATGTGCAATGCCCTTATCCGGCTCAATTTGCACGTTATCTGGCGGCAGCCAGTTGTCTTGTTTCGTCACGAAGTCCTCATAGAAGGACCAAATATCACGTGAAAGCTTATGCAGTTCTTCGGCCTCTTGCGGCGAGAATGCTTTCGCTATGCGAAGCGGGGATTGATCGAGCCATCGAACCGCGAGCGGCGCCATGCTCCAAAGCAAAGCAGTGCACAGGTATACTGCCTGAGCTGCTGCATTCGCAGTTAACAAGGTGGAGGCAGCCAGGAGTGCGATCAAGATGTATCCTAAGAATTGTCCGGACAGTGCAGGTGCACCCTTCTTGCTGCTTAACCTTTCGACCTCCGCTTGATTTACCCATTCAAGAAGCCGTCGCTTCGAAATGGCCAAACGGTACAATGTTCTGATTATGGCATCCAGCAGCATGAAGCTCTGAAAAGGGAGAGTCATGAACGCAATGAGCACGTGGCCCATTGTAACAAGCAAGTTCTTTGGCTGGTTCAGTAATGTATGTAAGTTAAACAACTGACGAAGTAAAGGGAGGAACAAGGTCAGCAGCACGACACCGAACCAACGTAAGGGCGAGCCTGGGAGGACCGGTATAGCGAGCAGCAGGATCGTCATCAACGCCGGCGGCAGCAAGCTTCGACGAAGATTATCAACCATTTGCCAGCGGGTGACGATGGATAAATCGGTCCGCACAAGCGCGCCTGCGCCATTACGATTTCTAGATTTTAGCCAAGGAAGCAACTGCCAATCTCCGCGGGTCCATCGATGAAGCCGCCGTTGATGCGACAGGAAGGTAGGGGGGTGGTCATCGATGAGCTCGATATCGGTTAGACATCCTGCTCTCAAAAAACCACCCTCCAGCAGGTCATGACTGAGGACCCGATTTTCTGGGAATCTGTTCCCAAGGACAATATAGAATGCATCCAGATCGAAAATCCCTTTGCCCGTAAAAATGCCCTGTCCTATAGCATCCTGATAAGGATCTGAAACCGCGAAGGCATAAGGGTCATGTCCGGCCTCAATTGCCCATAAAGAAGTCAGCCTAGATTTCTGGGCACTTTCATAGGTCATCCCTATACGCGGTTGAAGCACTCCGTAGCCCTCAATTACTTTAGTTCCTTCGTTGTTTAGCCTAGGTCGATTGTAAGGGAGGTGAATGGCCCCAATCATACGACGAGCGCTTTCGAGAGGCAATTGTGTATCGGCATCTAGTGTAATGACATATCGGATTTTGCTCAGAACCGATGCATCACCGACCATTGCACAATAGCTTGTTCGTTTACCCTCTTTGAGCAGTTTGACGAACTCTTCGAGTTTTCCCCGTTTCCTTTCCCACCCCATCCAAGTTTGATCGGAGGGGTTCCATACTCGACGGCGATGAAATAGGTGGAAGGTACTTTCCGGGTAGGTTTGATTTAGACGTTCAATCTCGGCTTTCGCCTTATGTAACACGTCATCATCCTCAGGCTGCTGTTCCGTGTCTGAATCTCTGAAATCACTTAAAATAGCGTAATGAATATTGGGGTCTCTGTTTGCTAAATAATGTAACTCCAAGCGTTCCGCTGTACCTTTAACATCCTTGGAATTGGACCAGATCACCGGTATGACAACAATCGTTGAAGCATCTTCAGGTACACCTTTAGAAAAATCATACCTTAGCAATCTAGTCGGCCGCTTCACTCGTTCTATAAGCCAATGAACAGCCGCAATCCCAAGTTCACTGGCAGGCAAGATGAGCAGAAGCAAAACGAACACCCACCAGAGGGGAGAAATAATGGCTCCCGAGCCGACCCATAAGGATAGGCAGCCAAGCGTAGCGATAAAGCTAATCGCTAGCAATTGCATAAATACACTGGTTGCGCGACGCTTAATCATAACTTCTGGAAGGGAACCTGTCTTTCCGCACAGCTTTAACGCTTGCTGGAGCTCACTTTGCCCCCTCGCATCAAGCAAATAGTAAGCCGCATTCACATTTCTGGGTGGTATTAAATCATGGCTTTCTTTTTTGACAGCTTCATTTTGCTTGTCAGCTAATTCAACAGCTTTAGAAGCGACTAAATTTTCGGGTACTTTCATACGCCGTGCCAGCTTCTCCACCCGGTACCGAAGCAAATGACGACTAGCGCTATCCAATCTAGGATAATCGCCTGCCATTTCTTTCAAAATCGTTTGCTCTACAACGCTGATTTGCTCAAAGAGCTCTCCCCATGTCAACCGAGTGAGCTTGCGTAGGCTGATGATAACGTTACCTGTACTCACTTGGTATTCAGATTGAAGTCGGTATTCATAAGAAAGTATGGAATCCAGGTTCTCGGGTCTGTTCTCCAGCTTACAAATTAGCCATTCACCGATGTGCGCCGAATTCTCTGCATGCTCTCTTAGATGCTTGACAAGATGAACAATCAATGCTCCGGATAACGGCAATTCCATATTCATTTCCTCTAAAGCATTTTTTAGTCGCTCCGGTGTTAACCCAGCGACAGAAATTCCTGATAGCATACGCTCCACGAGCTTGCAGATTTCATGTCGTTCCCTTACAGGCTTCATGATGGACGCAAGTCGGCGGATTAACTCTATTTTCATAAATAGTGAAATGGACCATGTCTCTGCGATCGAGAGCACGGATACTTCTTGATAGGAGGTGAAAAAGGCCAAGACTACTTCCTCATCTAGAAGACCGTCCGTGTTCTCCAGATACGATTCGCAGATTGAAGAGACTCTTAGCTGGGTATCCTCCCCAACAGTGAATAAAGAGTCCATATGCACACGAGTGAGCTCCTCCCGAATCCCTAATATCTCTGCCTCCAGAAATTCCGAATGATCCAGAAGCCATTCTTCAGCAGGCTGCACACAGACACCGCTATGTTCATGAAGCTCCTTAATGAAGCTTTGCAGCTCTTCGATGTCTGTTTTTATCCGATTCCAAAAAGCTTTCGGAGAGTTACGACTTCCTTGCGGATTGTGTTCAAGCGCAAGATTATGCGCGGATTCCTTTAACTTATACCCAGCACTACCCATTTAAAATCCTCCAAACGACGAAAATGGTATAAAATCACTTCATTACCATTCCACAGTTGAGGGAGTTTTATAATATATAGCGCAGGAAATTTCGCCTTAGCCCAGCGATATTCGAAATCATAGACCTGTGGTTCGTTTACGGCTGCCTTAGAGCCATGTTTAACCTATTATTCTGGTTTTGGTACATATATCGAGTAACAGTTCTTTCCATTTTCTTTTGCTTGATAAAGGGCATCATCAACATGGCTAAGGAGTAATGTATATTCTTCACCGTCATCGGGGCACATAGCGATACCAATACTTGTTGATGCTTTTATTGATAAATCATCAACATAAAGTGGTGTATGTAGCGATTCTATAATTTTATTTGCGATTGTCGTCAAATCCGCTACATCGGATATATTCGGAACAATTATTGCAAATTCGTCACCACCCAAACGCGCTGCTAGATCCTCTTCCTTTAATGCGGTTTTGATTTTTTCGGCCACAAAAATTAGAAGCTTGTCCCCAATTAAATGACCATAAGTATCATTTACTTCTTTGAATTTATCTAAATCAAGGAACATGATTCCAAATGGAATTTTTGACACATTGGCAATCTGTATTTCCTGCCTAACTCTTTCGTCAAAATGCCTCCTGTTGGCAAGCTTGGTTAAATGGTCGTAATAAGCCAATGTATGAACTTCAAATTCCGCTTTCTTTTTGTCCGTTATGTCAAAGCGAATGGACAGGTATTGTGAGAGTTTTCCACTGTCATCGTAAATCGGGACGATGGTCGAATGAACCCAGTAGAACAAACCGCTTTTGGCTTTATTGCAAATATCTCTGCGCCAAACTTTACCGTTGGAAATGGTTTCCCACATATCTGCATAGAAGGCATCGGGATGATAGCCAGACTTTAAGAGACGGTGATTTTGACCAATTAACTCTTCCGCAGTGTAGCCGGAAATATTACAGAACATTTCGTTGGCATAAACAATATTGCCTTTTAAGTCGGAAATAGAAACAATGCTTGAGTGGTCGATGGCATATTTTAAATTTGATAGTTGGTTAACCGATAAGCTTAATTTTTCTTCGGTTTTTTTTCTCTCAGTTATTTCGTATCGAATGGACATGTATTCGGTTATCTGACCATTCTCATTATAATTAGGAACAATCGTAGTATAAACCCAATAGATAGAACCATCTTTTGCTTTGTTGCAAACATCGCCTCGCCATATTTTGCCGCTGGTAATGGTTTGCCACATATCCACGAAAAGTGCATCGGAGTGGTAACCTGATTTTAGGATACGGTGGTTTTGTCCCAGCAATTCCTCCTTTGAATATTTGGAAATCATACAGAATTTTTCGTTTATATATGTGATCTTTCCGTTTAAATCAGCAAAAGAAACAATTGCTGACTGGTCGAGTGCATATTTGATGTTACTCAATTGATTTATCGAAGATTTTAATTTTTCTTCTGCCATCTTTTTATCCGTAATATTGAAGCGAATAGATAGATAAGAGGTAATTTCTTTTTTCTCGTTTAAAATTGGCACTATCGTTGAATAAACCCAATATAATGAGCCGTCTTTAGCAGTATTGCAAAAGTCACCACGCCAAACTTTACCACCAACAATGGTTTCCCACATTTCTTTATAGTATGAATCAGGGTGAACACCTGATTTTAATATACGATGGTTCTTTCCAAGTAGTTCTTCTTTGGTGTATTTTGAAACCTTACAAAACATTTCATTAGCATAAGTGATATTTCCCTCAAGGTCTGAAAAAGAGAGAATCGTAGATTGGTCAAGGGCATATTTGTAGTTTGACAGTTCATATCGATTGGAATTAGATTGATTTTCGATTGCTTTTTTAGCTGTGAGATCTCGGACAACACCCATAAATACAGAATGTGTTTTATAAAAAGTTTGTGTACCCGAAATGGAAATATTAATTATTTTATTTATCTTTGTGCAAGCACGAATTTCAAATTTTACTTTTTTAGCGCTTTTATCATGTAATATGTTAGTAAAATCAATTAAATCATCTTGGTGGATGATATTTGAAATGGGCATGTTTGTGAGTTCTAGTTGTGAGTATCCCAAAATACTCGAAAAAGCTGAATTAGCATACTGCAAACAAAAATCTTCAATCAATACCACACCATCATCAGAGTCATCCAATAAATGTGAGATAAGTAAGTCTTTTAGATCAGAATCAAATTCATGTATTCTAACCATTTTTTATAAAAAACCTCCCGAATTCTTTCCTCTGTACGCCATCAACTTTTTTCTGTCCAGTTTATCCTAACTCCATTCGGCATATTCGCCGTTAGCCCCACTTACGGTGAAGGCTAGCCCGGTGACTCCTAAGGCTAATCTCGGCGCCGGAACTCCCAAGGAGTTCCGAGCATCGGAAGCGCCCATCGGTCAAGCCCATACCAACCAGCCACTTTCCAAGCCATAACTAGCCAAGTCGCGAGAATAAAAAGAATCGGGTTTGTGCTGAGCGTTCCGGCGAGCAAGTAGCTGATATTCATGAGTCCCCCGAAAAACGCGGCAATTCCGGTTAAAAGGCCGAGAATCAGTCCGAGCCCGACAAGCAGCTCGCCAATAGCGACCACGTAAGAGAAAACTTTTGCATTCGGAAGCACGGTGTGCTCCAGATAATTCGCGTACCAGCCCGAAACGTCGGCTTTACCGGTTGTCACTGCAGACTTGGCGATAGCACCTTTAATAAAACCTTGAAGGGCAGTTCCGGCTTTATCGCCGGTCCAAACCTCTGAATTGAATTTTCCCCAACCTGCACTGAGCCACTGATATCCGACATACAGACGAATGATAAGCCAAATCCATGCAGAGTTGGTGCTGGAAAAAAGAAAATGGGAAACAGGGTTGTCTTTGAAGACAATTTCCTTTCCATATTTTTGATCGACGTTTTTAACCATCCATCTCACTCCTAAGTTTAAATATTGTCCTCCAATCCAAAATTTATCATTCCACTTATCAAAAAGGCTATCCCAAAAGGATAGCCTAAAGTTTGTCGTTACAGACAGCGGGGTGAACCGTATCACAAGTGAGGCAAATTATTTAGCGAAAGATTACTACTCTGATTCAGCGTCAACTTCAACGATCAACGATCAACGATTTATGCCGGCAGCCGTAAGAATAATACGGGGACGCTTAGCTAATTCTAGGGATAAATAGATCATTAAGTTGTCGAAGGGGTTAATCTGATGAATCGAAAACATGTGGGCGTATTTCTAATTGCCTTTGTTTTGCTCATTCATGTAACGGGCTGCAACAAACATGAGAATCCCGAATCCCTAGCTAATAATCATTCCCAATCGAACAATAATAAGTCAATCCGCATATACAACGACAACACTGCAAGTCCATCTCCCAATCAATACGTTGCCAGCCTAACCTTCTTTTCAGATGTTCCGTCCGACTATTGGGCACGATCAGCAATTAACAATTGGAAAGACCGTGGTGTTGTTGGGGGGTATTCTAACGGTACATTTAAGCCCAACCAATATATGACTCGTGCAGAAATTGCACAAGTTTTCACTAATTTAATGGGCTATACCTATCTATCCAGCTCAGCCTACTCGGACGTTAAGCACGCTGAATGGTATTATAAAGCTGTAGCTTTAGCGACTGAAGCAGATTTGATGAGCGGAACAGGTAACGCTCAATTCGACCCTAATGGTCCTGTGACTCGTGAACAATTAGCTCTAATTTTTGCCAATGCGTTTAATATTGAAGGCAGTCATGCCAATGCCGATTTTAAGGATCTATCCAGCATAAGTCCTTGGGCTTTGCCCTATATAAATGCTCTTTATACAAGAGGGTATGTTTCTGGCATGGGAAACGGATACTATAACCCCAAAGCTCCGGCAACAAGAGCGCATGTGTTGCGAATTCTTGACAACATGGTTGCCGCATACTACACGGCCCCATCTGAAACAGCCCATGCAAGCGGCATGATTAACGGTAATGTGATTGTAAAATCTACGGACATTGCACTTAGCAACGCAAATATTACCGGTGATTTAATTGTTGCCGAAGGTGTAGGCGAAGGTGATTTTACATTAGACAATACGAATGTTGGGGGCCAACTGATTGTGCGTGGCGGTGGCCCTAATTCAATCCATATTAATGGACACTCTAATGTTCAAAAAGTAAATACGGAGAAATCGGGTACGAGCCCTGTCTCTGTTAAAGTATCAGTTACAGCAAGCGTAGATACAATTGAAACCCACAAAGGGAATACGAATGTTTCGGGGCCTGTTCATACCGTTGTAGTGGGCGGCGGCTCCACGAAATTAGTTGGCGCCACTGTCAATACGGTTAGTGTTCCGATTGAAAATGTAACGCTTATCATTGACCAAAACTCTAAAGCTTCTGCATTAACAGTAGCTGCTAATGCAAGTGTAAATGTGGATGGGCAAGTTACAGACTTGACGGTTACAGAGCGTGCTGAAAATGCAAAAGTAACGGCGGGTACAAATGCTGTTGTTTCCAGTCTTACAGTCAATACAAATGCAAGTGTTGCTGTTTATGGTAAAATTGCAGCTTTTAACGTAAGCAAAGATGCGCCATCTGCAACTGTTGCTGTTGCGACTACCGCAGTTGTAGACTCCATGGTAATTAACGCGCCTATCACAGTCGACAACAAAGGTATGATATCCAATGTTGCTGCCAATAAAAGCGGGATCGTTGTTTTGGGTAAACCGCCAGTAACAACGGAGGTTGCAAGCGGAGCAACTGCACCAACCAATGGCAGCGGCGATCCGATTGTTAGTACTCCACAACCACCTAAAACCAATGCAGCAGCTCCTGCAATCACCAACGACATTTCAACAGAAGTCGTTCAATATATAAGGGGTGATTCGACTATTGCAGCAGCTTTAGACGCAACCGCAACCTCATCGGATGGCGGAACTGTAACCTACCAATGGTATAAGAATGCAATAGGCGATATTAACACGGAAAGCGATATACAACTAGGAACAAACGCAACATTAACACCGGATTTAACGACTAAAGGCATAACATATTATTATTGCGTAGTCACAAATACGAACAACGCAGCCAATGGCAACCGAACAGCTACTGTAATTTCTAAAGTCGCCAAAATCTTTGTTGCAGATCCATGGGATGGTGAATCAGCAACATACGACTGGTACAGTACAGAAACCACTGACACCTATAAAATAAAAACAGCGACTGATTTTGCTGGATTTGCAAGGATTATAAATGGAACAGCACCTAACATCGCTCAAAGTAGTTTTGATCATAAAACGGTTATTATGGAGAACGTAATTGATTTAAACAATAAACCGTGGACGCCTATTGGAAATACGAAAAGCGATGGGGCCACAACAACGAAGAATATTTTCAAAGGGACTTTTGACGGTTACAATCGAACCATCTCTGGCTTGAAGATTAACGGAGACACCTCAGATTATTATGGCATGTTTTATATTGTAGATGATGCAGTTTTAAAAAGTATAGTCATCACGGACGCCGAAGTGAATACAACGGGTTGGGCAGGAATACTAGCAGGAAGAATAAATCATTCAATTATTGATCATGTCACGGTTGCTGGAAATATCCGTGCGAGCGGCATTAATGTTAAGATCGCCGGAATTGTTGAATATGCACACGATAGTCAAATTACTAATACTACAAACTATGCGACTGTTAGTATCGCAGGTGGAGATGGCGCAGAAGGAGAGGACATGGTTTATGCGGCGGGTATCGTTGCAGAATTAAATGCAGGAACCATTCGTGATTCTGAAAACAGAGGAAATATAACAGCAACGCATACGACTTCTCTTGCCAATCTATTGGATAGTTACACTTACATTGGTGGAATTGTCAGCATCGCTAAAAATGGATCGTCCATTAGCCATGCTAATAATTACGGTAACATTGATGCGACTGGAGGAAGCTATTCCACAGCTGCAGGTATTGTAGCGGATCTATGGTGGGAAGCTAAAGGTGCTCAAAGTGTCGATAACTGTGCCAACTTAGGAAATGTTACCGTTCAAAGTGATGATACGTATGCAGCGGGAATCGTTGGTGAGTCTTACGCGGACCAAGACTTCCCTCAAAATGTAACAAACAATACAAACAGCGGAAGAATCTATATTCACTCAAGTGAGACTAACGGTGATTATGTACCGGCTTTAGCAGGTATTATCGGATGGTCCAGTGATTCAACCCATGTAACCGTTAGTAATAATACAAATAACGGAACCCTGACACACGAAGGTAGACCAATTGATCCTAATGCTAATGAATTATATGGAAACTTCAATAAACCATAATTCAGAAGACGAGAAGAAGATGACCACTTGTGAGTACTTGAGTACAGGGGTCATCTTTTGATTTTTTTGAGGATAATCTGCTTAATCTTTAAAAGTTTCTTTAATTCTAATGATGCGGTCTAAACTACTCAGAAAAGCATCTACAACTGAAGCGTCAAATTGTTTGTCCTTTTCGCGCACAATGAGATCAACGGCCTCTTCTATAGACCAAGCTTTCTTATAGGGACGAACGCTAGTCAATGCATCGAACACATCGGCCACGGACACGATCTTGGAAGCGATATGAATTTGACTTCCCGTCAATCCTCTCGGATAGCCTTGCCCATCTACGCGTTCATGGTGTTCTAACGCAATCATTTTGGCCAATACAAGAACTTCTGAGACTTGGTTTCCGATGATATCATATCCAATTTGCGGATGAGTCTTCATGATATCGAATTCACGCGGCTCAAATTTGGCAGGTTTTTGAATAATTTCATCTGGAATACCGATTTTTCCGAGGTCATGCAAGGAAGCTGCCATGCGAATCAGCCCCGCGGTTTGAATATCCAAACGAAGCGCCAAAGCGATTTCGTAACAATATTCGCGAACTCTGTTGACATGCAGACCCGTTTCGTTATCTTTATATTCCCCGGCGCGGGCTAGGACATTAATTGTTTCTGTTTGCGTATCGCTTAATGATTTTTTGGTTCGGTTAAGCTCTTCGATCGTCTCATCTCTTGATTGAAGAAGATTTTCCAAATAAGCCTTATTCGTAGACGACAAATTAAAAAACCTCCTGATAATGTAAATCAATGCAATAAAAAAAATGACCGTAAACACAGAAGTCGAGACTGTTACTAATTTAAGTTGGCTCTCATAAGTATTCGTTTCTTGCAACGTTCGATGATCAATATCGACTAAAAGCTTATTAATTGGCTTTAAAATATTTAGTTTGGCTTGATTATATCTCTCGTCTAGCAAGATCCTCATTGCAAAATCGTAAAAATCCTCATTGTCCCGCATCAGCTTTTTTACGTCTTCATTTACTTTTCCGCCTTTCGCGTAAATTGCTATTTTCTCGATATAAGTCAACTCATCGGACTTTTCTAAAGCCTCATTCAGCTGTAATAATTCCGCCGATTTCAGTCCTGAACGTATAAATAAATTTTTGAGCGAGATTTGTTCACCATAATGAACCGGAGCATCGGGATCGATCAAGCGGAAATCCAAAGTCGTTTTGTCATAATCTACGGGCCTTGGCAGCTCGCCATCTCTTATTTTGATCGTGTCAAAATAAAACGCTTTGTATTTCTCTTCACCCGTAACCACATAAAAGCGAGCAAACGATGACAGGTTTTTGGAACTTTCTTTCAGTTCGTTGGCCAATTGATAGAGCGTAAACCGCTCCTCATTGATTTGAATCAACGTATTCTGATTAGCAATCAACAATCGGGCTAAAATCGCAAAAATACAAGCCGAAGCGATAATAAAAATGACCATCACTCGGATATTTTTTTTGAGCAAGTTATCTTTTTCTAAAGGTGTGTTCATGGTGTCAGTACCCCTATTGGCAATGTTTGTAGAGCATCCTGTTAATTAATGTGTATGTGATATTTTCCACCATCCAACTCACTCCTTAGTTTGTAAGATTTCTCAATCTAGGGTTCTCATCTTTTGCTTTTTTAAACAGACTGCGCGGTGAACCACCGCCAGTGCCGGGAATAGGAAGAATGTTCTGTTCCTCCAGAGTTAATAATAATTGAAATAACAGAAACGTACCCATTCTATACAGATGAAACGATAGTTAGTTAGTCGAATACAGAAACTAGGAGAAGAAATGAAATTCAATGGCATTGCACAAGAATTACAATTTGAATGAATTCAAGGATATTTTTTTCCACAGAACATTTAAGGTGTTGGTATAATAATGAAAATTGAACTAAATAATTTAGAAACATATTTCGAGCTTTTTTTCGCAAATGCTCCGAATCCTGTCATGGTCACACGATTACGTGATGGTATGATTATGATGATAAATCAGGCCTTCACGACGATATACGGGTATACACGGGAAGATGCTGTTGGAAAGACGACTTTAGATATAAAAAATTTAGACAATGTTGAACATCGCGAAGCTATTTTGCAGGAGATTCTGGAAAAAGGGTTTTGCGAGAACAGAGAGATAAGAAGTAACACTAAAAGTGGCGAACACATTTTTATGATGATTTCTGGCAAGAGCTTCACAATGGAAGACGAACCATATGCGATTCTTTTTGGGAATGACATCACAGATCGAGAAATGCTCGAGCGGATTTTAAGGAAAAGTGAGGAACAATATCGGATCCTGTTTGACAATGCAAGCGATATGATTTTCGTTTTGCAGAACGAGAAAATATCCATTTGCAACGACATGACGGAGCAGATAACGGGATATACGAAGTCGGAGTTGATGATGCTCAATCCGTATGATCTTACTCACCCAGACGATCGAGAAAGGATTAATAAGAATCACCTTGGACGATTAAGTGGAGAACAAGTTGAGCCTGCACAGTTTTATCGCTTGATTAGGAAAGATCAGTCTGTTCGATGGGTCGAAGTACGCTCTATTAAGATTAATTGGGAGAACAATGATGCAAGTTTAAATCTAGTGAGCGACATAACGGAGCGGAAAAAAACAGAGGAATTGCTTCAAAAGAGCGAGGAAAAGTACCGGGTATTGTTCGAGAATGCGCGAGAAATGATTTTCGTTGTGCAGGATGGCAAAATTCAAATATGCAACGAGATCGCGGAGCAAATATTGGGCTATACCAAGTCTGAGCTGCTCGCAATTTCGCCTTTCGACCTTGTTCATCCGGACGAGCGGACGCTAATTATGGAAAACCATGTAAGGCGTATAAGCGGCGAAGTGTTCGAGTCGACCTACATTTTTAGACTTATCCGGAAAGACGGTTCCGTTCGATGGGTCGAAATGCGCTCGATCAAAATCGAGTGGGAGAACAAGGATGCAACTTTAAATCTAATAAGCGACATAACAGATCGGAAGTCCGAAGAAGAGATTCTAGAACAGAGCGAAGAACACTTCAGACTCTTGGTGACGCAGATGCAATTGGGGGTGGGCCTCCATGAAGTCATCACCGACGAGAACGGAAACCCCGTTGATTGGCGCTACATAAGCGTGAATAAAAGCTTTGAGAAGGTAACGGGACTCCGTGAAGAAGACATCATCGGCAAGAGGTTGACCGAAGTTCTGCCCGACCCCGATGTGTTCTGGATTAAAGCGCTTGGCGGCGTCGCGCTTAGCGGCAGACCGGTTCATTTCGAGCGATATTCGGAAAAGCTCGGCAAATTTTTCAACGTCTATGCGTATTCGCCAAGAAAAAATCAGTGTGCGGTCATTATGAGCGACATCACGGAAAAAAAGAAAGCGGAGGAAGAGATCGCGTTTTTGAGTTATCACGACCAGCTTACGGGGCTATACAATCGCAGATATTATGAACTGGAAATGAAGAAGCTGGACGAGCATGCCGGTCCCGTAACATTGGTATATGCCGACTTGAACGGGTTAAAGCTGGCTAATGACGCATTCGGACACGCGGCTGGAGATGCGTTGCTGAAGAGCGCTGCGAATGTTTTCAGAAGCGTATGCCGCAAAGACGATATCATCGCAAGAATCGGCGGCGACGAGTTCGTTGTTTTGTTGCCGAATACCGATGAAATTCGTGCGAAAGAAATCCTAAGGCGAATTCATGAGGCCATTGCGCAAGAGAAAACTTACGATGTCGTCTTCTCGATGTCCATGGGGTTCGCGGTCAAGAAAGACGCTTCGGTCGATATGAATGAAATTTACAATCAAGCGGAAGATCATATGTATCAAAACAAATTTGCTGAAAGCGAAGAGATGAAGAGAAAGACGATTCAGTTCACCTTGGACCGGATGTATACGGATTTTGCAGGCGAAATGGAGCATTCGCGGCGCGTAAGCGCCCTTTGCAAAGCGATCGCGTTTGAGCTCGAATGGGAGCAGGAAGAGATCGAGAAAATCGGAATCGCCGGCCTTGTGCTTGACATAGGCAAAGTCGCAGTCTATAGCGGTTTGCAAGATGTCGATCAAGATGACACAAAGGAAAAGCGCCATTCCGAAGTGGGTTATCGCATTTTAAATTCGGTAGATGAATATGCCGATATTGCAAAATATGTGCTTGAACATCATGAGCAATGGGATGGAAAGGGATACCCGAAGGGATTAAAAGGGGAAGAAATTTCCTTGCAGGCTAGAATCATAGCGGTTGCCGATGCTTACGAAAAAATGGTATCGAGAAGGACTAGTCACCAGGCTTTAAGTATGGAAGGGGCTTTGAACGAAATACGGAACCAAGCCGGCAAACAGTTTGATCCTGATATTGTGGAATTATTTGCGGAGAAAGTGTTCTGGAAGATCCAAGATCACATTTTTTAACGCTGTAAAAAATCCATCGCATGAGCGGAACGTGGTTATTATTGAAACGGAGCACTGTCATTGGTCAATACCACAACACCGCCAAATTAAGAGGTCCCGAATGGGGCCTCTTTCCGTTATGCGAAATATTAGTAATTTTCATTTAGCACCGCATATTTCCATTTTTATTAGTAAATTATAACTTTATTGAGGTTGTACATTAGAGGAGGAGTCTAGTTTGGCGAATCGTTCTCGGGAAGAAGCTCGCAAAGATGTAGGCGAGGATGAGCAACTGAAAGGAACCTTTGCTTCAGTTCTTATGATCGGGGGATTTATCCTTGTTTTATGGGTGGTCATTTTCGTGCTGTATTGGGTTAGACAATAAACGTATTCGAGGAGGAAAAGCCAGATGATTGATCATTTGCCTCGTTATGAACGGCTATGGTTGTTAATCGGGACAGGTTCCATTTTTGTATTTCTTATCATTCTCGGAGTTTTGGGGGTATCGCTGGGCCTGAATCCGCCGGGGCATATGCATACGATTGACGCCGAAAAAGTAAAAACCACGGTTCCTTTTGATAAGCCCGCTCTCATGCAGACCGGACCTAATGAATACAGAGCCACGATGGTTGCCGAAACGTTCGCATTTACGCCGGGGGAGATCGTTATTCCAAAGGGAGCTACAGTACATTTTAAAATCACAAGCCCTGACGTCGTTCATGGCCTATTGATTCCAAACACCAATGTGAATATTATGGTCGTTCCAGGTCATATCGCCGAATTCGACTATACGTTCAAGAATAGCGGAGATTACGCCATGTTGTGCCATGAATACTGCGGAATTGGTCATCACATGATGATGGGGAAACTGGTTGTCCAATAAATTGGCCATTTATTATCGGAGGCGTACAATATGCACAATCTACATAGTGAAGAAAGTTTTATGTTTAACCCCAAAGACCGCAGGCTTATCCTGTCCCATCTGGGCGTCTCATTTGTAGCAATCTTCGTCGGGGCCATAGCCGGCTTATTGCAGGGACTGCAACGGACTGGGTACATAGATTTGCCGGCGCCGATCGAGTATTATCAGCTGCTTACTGTACACGGGGTGATGATGGCGCTGATCTTCACCACATTCTTCATCATCGGGTTCCTCTACTCTGGAGTAGCGAAAACGCTTGGAGGCAGCCTGCAGAGCGGACCGCGTATGACGGCTTGGCTAGGCTTCTATTTGATGGTGATCGGTACGATCTTGGCTACAATAAAAATACTTAGCAACGACGCAAGCGTACTGTATACGTTTTATGCGCCGCTTAAGGCTGATCCGCTCTTTTATATCGGAATGGCTTTGGTGGTTGTCGGCAGTTGGTTGAGTGGCTTTGCTATTTTTGCGGCATATGGCAGGTGGAGGCGCGCAAATCGAGGGCAACCGTCCCCATTATTCGCATACATGGCTGTTGCAACGATGGTACTATGGCAAATCTGTACAATCGGCGTGGCTGTGGAAGTCGTATTTCAATTGATCCCATGGTCGCTGGGCTGGACAGACCGTATCAACGTGGAGCTTAGCCGGACGCTATTCTGGTACTTCGGCCATCCGCTCGTATATTTCTGGCTTTTGCCGGCTTATATATACTGGTACGTGAACGTACCGCAGATCATCGGCGGTAAAATATTCAGCGACTCGCTGCCGCGGTTGACGTTCATTTTGTTTATCCTTTATTCGGTTCCGGTCGGCTTTCACCATCAATTAATGGAGCCTGGAATCTCATCGTTCTGGAAGTATTTGCAGGTCGTATTAACGATGCTCGTTGTCATTCCATCCTTAATGACGGCTTTCTCGATGATGGCGACTTTTGAGATTGCCGGCAGGGAAAAAGGAGCAAAAGGCTTGTTTGGTTTCTTTCGCAAGCTTCCTTTCCACGATGCCCGATTTTTCGCTGCTTTTGTTGGCATGGTTATTTTCATACCGGCTGGCGCAGGCGGCGTAATCAACGCTAGCTACCAATTGGATCAAGTGGTGCACAATACGTTATGGATCACGGGTCATTTTCACTTAACGGTAGCATCGACAGTGGCACTAACATTTTTCGCCATCAGTTACACGCTGTTCCCATCTCTTACTGGTCGCAAAGTAACGAAATTTGCCAATCGTTTAGGCATCTGGCACACAATTATATGGGCTCTCGGCATGTTATTTATGTCTATCCCTATGCACATCGTTGGGTTATTAGGAGAACCGCGAAGAACTGCCTATACCACATATATGGATCACCCTGTGGTCTCAACTTGGGCTCCGTATCGTACATTGATGGGCATAGGGAGCATGTTTCTGTTTATAGGCGTGATGTTGTATCTGTTTATTGCGATTTATTTGTGGTTGTTTGCGCCTAAGACAGAGCAGCACGTCGACTTCCCAATCGGGAAAGTACTGGATACCGGCCACAAGCCGCCCGCTATTTATGAACGGTGGAGCGTCTGGGTCGGGCTTACAATTGTACTAGTATTGATTGCCTACGCAATTCCTGTATGGACGATGATTGCTCATTCGTCACCGGGATCGCCTGGGTTCCGAACGTGGTAAAATCGATGCATGAAGGTTCGGATTGTTGTAAAAGCTAATGACGAAGAGCAAGGAGGTTCTCAAAATGAAAAAAATAGCAATACTGCTTATAAGTGTTGTTTGGGTGTTATCGGGTTGTGGGGGCAATAAAAACACGGCATCTCCTAGCCCAATTAGCGCAGGGACGCAAGCTCCCGCAGGAACCGTAGCGGCAAACGCCGATGCAGACGCAATCTATAAAGCAAATTGCATCTCGTGCCATGGCGTTGACCTAGAAGGTAAAATGGGTGGCAAGACGAACTTGCAACACGTAGGCGCTGCGCTTTCCAAGGATCAAATCTCCAACCAGATCACCAACGGCGGCAATGGAATGATGGCGTTTAAAGGAAAACTAAGTGATGATCAAATTAAAGTATTAGCTGATTGGCTTTTTGCTAAGAAATAAGTAATCACTAGCTAGCAAATACACATCATTACCAAGAAGGCACCCGATCATTCGGGTGCCTTCTTCGGAGAAAGTAGAGATTGTAAATTTGATTTTCCAATATTGAGTATACAAAAAAAATCGCCGTTTACCCGTAGCATAAAATGGCTCTTATCAATCGTTTGTTGGAGCTAACCAATGAAATGCCGGAATATTCCTCAATATTCCAAATGTAACGCTCAATATTAACATTACGGTCATCATTAGATTGCTTGTACGCCGCATCTGTTTTTTATTTGCTAATGCGTAAGTAATATATAAAGGGAGAATGAACAACAACAAGGGATTATACCTATAAGCCTGAAAGAAATCTAATTGCAACAAGGAAATAGCAGCCCTCGTTATTCCGCATCCGGGACAATAGAGCCCTGTTAACTCGTGAAATACACAAGGAACTCCAATTTTTATTACCGGTAACCATACTTCTAGATACAAAAACCCACCAACGAAAAGCGAGGAACCCCAAACAAGTTTGGAGTTCCTCTTTGGATTCATCTTAAACTTATGCAAGTTTATTGATATCCGATTGTACCAATGCATGGGTTACGATCCCCAATCCGATGATTGTAAGTATGAGATAAATAGTGGAATTATCGGATACGAGTGCACCTCGTTGACGTTGTGCTTCTGCGACTTGTTTACCGATCTGATAAGACCAGACGAAACTCCAAATACCACAAGTAACCAACGAAAGGAGGAAATGTTTTCCTCCTGTAAATGAGGAGTCTCCACTCAATTTACTAACATCATTCGTCATAACAATGAACCAATAAATGCTGTAGATACCGCATGTGATAAGTGATAGAACGATTGCTAAGCCAACACTTCTTTGTTGAATCATGACACACCCCTAATGTTTTATTATTCCCAAGCTTTAAATATCAACATAAAATAGCAAAATCCGACAATAGTATTATATGAAAATATGTATACAAAAACCATAAGTATTTTCGCTTTAGCAATCATGTGGTAAACTTCACCAATACCGCTCCATAGCCTCAAGCCGCGGGAGCGAAACGCCAAGCGTGCGGGCTTCAGCTAGAATATCGTTCGGGAACTGGGCGAACGATTCGCGTGAAATGTAGGCTGTGCGCTCCATCCTTTCCATTATGGCAGCGGGCACAGAGTTGCCTTTTAATATTTTACTGAACCCACCACCGCCGCCAGGGAAGCTCCATATGATCTGGTCCATAGGCAGTCCCTCTGCGAAGTTATACAGATCGATATACTGGGCGCATTCATTGAAAGCGGCAGAGAGGAAGGGGCAATCGACGCCTCAATTTCTACAGAGACGGTGTTGGAGTTTCTGCACGCCATAGCTGGCATGCAGAATCAATGGGGAACTGCTGCTAGATATAAGGCGAAGGTCAGTGAATTGTACAAGCTTATGCTATACGGTCTGATCGGGCGATGATGGAAATTTTTATAAAAGATGGGGCTATCCCAAAGGTCGGATGTCCATATCTATCGAAAATAGAGGGGAGATAATCATGGGAAATACGGATAAGTTTGAAATGATAGCTACTAGTTATGACACTCCAGAAAGAATCCAAATTGCTAAGGTATCATCGGATGCCATTCGTGAATATGTAGTTGATGCAAATAGTAAGCATGCTATTGATTTTGGGTGTGGGACGGGTCTTGTTGGAATGAGCTTGTTAAACGATTTTAATTCTATGCTTTTTCTGGATACTTCACCCAACATGATCAATCAAATCAAGCAAAAAATTTCTGATGTTAATATTCAGAATGTAGATACATTATGCTTTGATTTTGAAACGGACGATCTAGCGGATTTACATGCTGACTATATTTTTATGGCTCAGGTTCTCCTCCATATTCATGATGTTGAATTCGTTTTATCAAGATTATATGAAGTTCTCAATGAAGGAGGTCATCTACTAATCGTAGATTTTGATAAAAACGAAAAAATAGTTTCAGATCTCGTTCATAACGGATTCTCTCAATTAGAGCTAGCTGACATGATGACTAAAATAGGGTACAGGCATATTCAATCCAAAACTTTTTATTCTGGAAGTAACATATTCATGGGACAAGATGCATCTATGTTTATTCTTGATTCTCAAAAGTAGGCCACCCGTAAAGGATGACCTTTAAACTTGCCGATACAGACAGCTTCCAGTCAAAATTCTTTATTTGAATCATTTTTGGTATAATATTTAGATTAGAGGATGTAAATAAAGAGAGAAAACGAGGGATGGAAATGTCATATATCGTTGATTTTAAAAATGTGTCTACAGTTGGTTTAGAGTCCTCACCTGTAGTAGAAGCGCTTGCTGGTTTACGTGCGAATGAAGCCCGTTATTTTATGAACAAATACGAGCATGAATTTACGGTTGTACCAGCTAGCGAAAGTCAGGAGAGTCTTGATTATGTGAACCTCATTTTGAAAGAACGTAATATTGAGTTTGCGGCCAAGCCTTTAGAAACGTCGCGTTTTCAAGTGGAAAACATCCAATTTACCTACGTCTTTTATGAGGATGGTCTAAGCGTCAATGTCATGTATACGGTTGATGACCCAAAGAAGCGGGCCGTTGGTTTTAAGCTTTCTGAGGGGATGGAGATCCCAAGTGAGTTAGCAGAGAAGTTTAAGTTTGCTAGGCAGAAGTCTAAATTAGCTGGAACCATTCGGGGCTCATTTTTTGTAATAAAAGGGCAATATTAAAGTAAAGCAAATAAAGAAGGGCCATCCGCCGAAGGATGGCCCTTTTCAAAACCTGCCATTACATCAGCTGAATGAATGGCTCACTTAAACAACTTGTCGGTTTATAGTTCTTTAGAACTATTATGGCATGATAGGGAGATCCATAAGTATGGAATCTATAAATAATAGATTTTGTTTAAGCATTTAACATTGTGCTAACATGGAAATAATAGATTTATAAAGATAGAAAGGATGTACCTATGAAAATAAATCAATTAATTTCGAACAATATTAATCGATTAGATGCAGCTCTGCCTGTGGATAAATCGTTAGGTATTGCTGGTTTGTCAGGGTCTGGTAAAACTACTTTCTGTCAAACGATTGGTGAAGAATCCAAGAAGCGTCTCGTTTCTTTATTGCCAAAGGCAGAATATCAGTATTTATTTCCTGAGATTATGGAAACCAATTTCAGTGCCATCAAGATGGAAGAAATGCCTTTAGTCCTTTTTCTCGGAAAATCATCGATTTCATCCAATCCTCGTTCAACCATCGGCACACATACGGGCGTGTTTAAAGAGATTCGCGTGTGTATGGCTGAGAAATTTAATCTATCTCCCGAAGTGTTTTCTTTTAATAATGCCTTAGGCTGGTGTCCCGATTGTAAAGGGCGAAGCACGACCTCAAATGTCCAATGTTCAAAGTGCGAGGGTAAGCGCTACAATCCAGAAGTTGAGCAATACAAGATGGACTTATTGAATCAACCACATAGCATTTCCGATATCAATAACTTAAGCATCGAAACAATCCTTTCTCTTTCAGAGGAATTACAAATTAGTGAAGCGAAGCAGCATATTCTCCAAAATATCATCAATATGAATATTGGTTACTTAACCTTAAATCGTATTATGGGTACATTGTCAGGCGGTGAAATAACACGCATGTACTTGGCCGAATTCATGGCAACAAGTGAGAATACGGTTATTATCATTGATGAAATCTCCGTGGGACTTGATCACCAAACGCTACTGAAAATTTTAGAACAGATTAAACAACTAGGGGATAAGAATCAAATTTGGCTCATCGATCATTCGGACACCGTGCTGGATACGACAGATGAGCAATTGTTCTTTGGACCTGGCAGCGGGAAATATGGTGGGAAAATTGTTGAAGAATCACCACGCCCCAAGCCAATTATTCGGGAACGAAATCAGGCGGAGCCAACACAATTCTACCAATTTCAAGATCTGTACTGTCGTAATATTCAAATGGCTGAGATTCAGATTCCCAAAAATAGACTTGTCACCTTCACGGGTGAGTCGGGATGTGGGAAATCAACCCTTGTTAATGAGTGTATTGTTAAAGATTTTCAGAAGCGTTACCCCAAAGATAAACTGGTCGTGGTTGGGCAAGATCGCAATCAATCGATTTCCAGTCGGTCAACCATTGCGACCTTCCTTGATATTAAGAAGAAACTCACGAAGTATAGTGAGGAAATTGATGATATTTTTCAGCGCTCGATCGAAGATATTATTGATGAACTGCCAGGTGAGGATATCGCTCATAAACGCTTGAGCTTATTGATTAAACTTGGACTAGGTTATTTGACGTTGGAAAGAAAAACACAGTCCTTATCGACGGGTGAATTTCAATGTGTTCATTTAGTTTCTGAGCTGTTTGCCAACTCCAAAAACCCGCATATGCTTTTTATATTTGACGAGCCTTCCAAAGGTTTATCACAGAATATTTTGAACCAATTCATTGATAGTGTAAGGGACATCCTAGTAGATGAATCTGTCTCCATGCTGATGATTGAACATAATGCCTATATGATGGAAAGCTCTGATTATATCGTTGATTTTGGTAAAAGGCAGCCCGAACCCGTTGCGCATCTAGATGTTGTTAGTCATGACGACTATTATCGTCAGAAAAACGGGGAAGACAGCCATACTCCATTGCCTATTTCTTCTAGACTTAAGCCGCAAAAAGGGATTCATTACTTACATGAGAACCAATTGGACTATTTTAAAAACGCAGAGAACGTCTATAAGGGTGGCATTCTAAAAAGCTTATCGCCAATCGCCCGCGTGATTTATGGGGAGTATGAATCGGATACGATTGCACCTGTCATCGCTATTGATCTTGAACGACACCTGTATAGTCAGTATAGTTTTCTCTATGAAATAGGTGGACTGATCAATCATATTGTGGCTGCTCATCCGACCAATAAAGATACAAGCAGCTTCGATTTCTATTACCAAGACAATCATTGTCCAAGTTGTTCGGGTCGTCGAGTTATTGATCGCTTTGATATGGATGTGCTCATTCAAGACAAAACAGTACCCTTCTGGGAGGGCATGTTACTTCAAGAAGTGATGGATGTTTTGAAATATTATCAACATGCCAAGCTGAAATTCATCTTTGAAGAGATCAAGAACGAGCTCGGTCATGATATGAGTAAAAGCTATAATGAGATGTCCGAAGCAGAGAAGAATACGTTCTTATATGGGTATTGGGAAAAGTCATTTTATGATAAAGCAGGGAAAGCTTCGAGAACATGGGAAGGCTTTAACCTCATCCTTGGGCGTTATATGGTCATTTCGAAGAATCTGGATATTAAAGAGGCTATGAAGGCCTCAAGAGAGATGATAAGCTGCCCAGTTTGTCACGGAACGGTGTTAAAGCACCATAAAAAGCTCAAATTTGGCAGCACGGATATTCGCGAGATTATTCAGCAACCGATTGATCGGGTTATAGAAATTGTAGGCAAGCTGCCCGAACTAGAAAAACTAAAAGCCATTGTTGGCGGCGATCTTGCACTTTCAGAAGATGTCTCCTTACTTCCTAGGGAAACAAAAGTTGCTTTGAAAATGCTCGAGCTTGAACTTGCAAGCTTTGTGGGCTATGAAGTCGTTCTACAAAATGCCGTACCCTTTATGGACCAGATTAAAAGTAACCTCGAGGCGATCAGCAGTAGAAACTTGATTACCATCTGTGATTTTGACCATATTACAGAAACAAGAGAGACCATAATTGATAAGTATTTCACCAATGGGAAATATAAAAAGCTCACTTATGTCTATGAAGCGTTTGGTTATAGTAAAATTGTTACGCAAATTAATAAGATTAAAGCCAGTCATCCATGTCCATTCTGTCTCGGGAAGAGAGTTATTTCAGAAGATGGTCTGCATGATGGCGTACAAAAATTATCGGTGCCCTGTGTGAGTTGTTATGTAAGTGGGATCAATGATGAAGGACGCAAGGAAATCGTCGATGGCGTAGACGTACAAACATGGCTAACTGGCAAAGTAAGTGATGTTATTGCTGAAAATCTACGAACAGAAGCAGTTGCCGATATTCCTATCTTCAATCGGATTCGTGAGTTGAATAAACGAGATATGATGGCGGTTTATCATAGTTTGAAGTGAAAAGCATATTGAATGGAAAGAGCAAGCTACTGGCAGATTGTGTCGGTAGCTTTTTGCTTGTTTCATAGGAAGAAAGACCTATTCCCCTACCTGTCTTCATGTTATAATTTGGGTAATTGGACAGGAAGTAGGGTGAATAGGTTGAGGAAATATCTAGGTCAAGGCATTCTAGTTGCGTGCTTATTAATTGGTTTACTGCTTATAGTACCACTGCGTTCCAACGCGGTTACACCACCGAAGATTAGTTCAGTGAATTCATCAACACTTGATGGCGCTTATAAAGCCGGCACTACGATTACAATTTCAGTGAAATTCGAAAGGTCAGTGACGGTACAAGGTACCCCATCCATTACGCTGAATAGCGGAGGAACAGCCTACTATACCTCAGGCAGCGACACGGATACACTCCACTTTACTTATACTCCCCAATCAGGCGAAAATTCGACAGATTTGGACTGGTCCAACGGAAGTGCACTTTCTCTAAATGGCGGAACCATCATGGATGCTTCGAATGTGTCTGCCAGTCTATCAACGCAACTACCCGCATTAGGGGCAGTTAAAAACCTTGTGATTGATACAATTGCACCTGCGGGGCCGGTTATTACGTTATCGCCAACAGGACCAACGAATAAAGTTACTGTAAGCATTAGTTACCCGTCGGATACGGTGGATATGAGGTATCAAATGTGGGGAGATCATCCTTCGGGGTACGAAGGCCCTTTCGATTTATATGCTAATCGAACGATCTCCGCATATGCAACGGATGCGGCAGGTAATTTAGCGGAAACCGTAGCAGTAATCGCTAATATAGACACAACGCCACCGACAGTAAAGGCTAGAATTAAGGGCGGTGTACAAGCTACCCATTCGAATGTAGTTAAGCTGGAATTGACCGATCCATCTGCAGACGTTACACAGATGCAGTTCTCAGATAACAATGAGACGTGGTCCGAATGGGAATCCTACAATTCGTTCAAAGAAGTTACATTGCCATCAGGCGAGGGGCTGAAAACCATCCGAGTTAGGGTCAAGGATGCTGCCGGCAACCTCAGCGAAGTATACCCTGTTTCTATTACCTTACTACCAGCGGATGAGGAAATTAATCTGGCGTTATATTCGAGTATGACGGGTTATCCCCAGGTGACTACCTCGTATACATGCTGTGGGCATGGTGAAGATGATGGACAGAAAACAGTGAATGGTTTATTCGATTACTCGGATGGTGCGCACGATAGATGGACGAACTATGGTGGCCATACATCTGATTGGCTGATTTATGATTTGGGTGAGTCAAAAACATTTAACCAGATCAAGTTATACCTATTTAACGATAGCGGGGGCGTAATGCCCCCATCCAGTTATGTTGTGCAATACTGGATGAATAACCAGTGGACCGATATGCCGACTCAAACGAAAACGCCTACCAGTCCCTCTGCTGTTAGTAATAAAGCTGGGGCAACAAAGGAAAACACCTTGAACACGGTCGACTTTGATCTCATCTCAACCAACCAAATCAAAATAACAATGAATAATGGAAGTGCCTTTATAGGATTTGTTGAGCTGGAAGTTTTCCTCCATGTCACAGCAGGGAATACACAAGCCGCGGGCAGTGTGCAGGCGGCAGATGCCACCGCCGCTAGACCAGTCATATCGGCTATCGATGTTTTACCAAACCGAGAAAATGTAAGATTATCAGATAGCGAGGCTATTCAAGCCGCACGCGAAGCTTACGACGGTCTTACAGAGAGTCAGAAAGCCTTAGTGACTCGTTTAGATCACTTGGTCTTAGCAGAAACGGCTCTAATCGAACTGGAAGCGACTCTGATAGACGTTTCTGTGCAATCTGTCTTTAGCAATGCAGCGGGAAATGAAGTCACGATAACACTGGCGTCCCCGTTGGATATTTACTATGGATTGGACGCGAATCTCTTTCATATTCGTGTGAATGGTGAAGAGATCGCAGTATCAGAGGCTTACATGGATTACGGTGATTGGAGTTATCGAACAATTAAACTTTTGCTCTCCTCACCTATAGAGCCAGCTGCAACGCAAGTTACCATAGACATAGAGCGTGGAGCCTTACGGAATAATCTATATAAGTTAAACAGTGCGATCACAAACTTGCCGTTGATAACGATTAATTTACTAGATGTGACAGCAGACAATCAGATTGGTATTGACGATATCGCTCAAATCGCTAGTCAATCGGAATGGCAGATTGATGTAAATCAGGATGGCGTCTTTGATAGTGAAGATGTGAAGAGTCTACTAAGTCAAATTTCACCGATTGGCCAATAAAATGTACCGCAAAAAAGACCCCGCAATGGGTCTTTTTTGTTTAATTCAACGGTGTTTATCTATAGTTTTTACAGTTATGTTCGGGTATGCCATTGTTATAATTAGTATCAAAAACGCAAAGAAAGCGAGCACACCAACAATGAATAAGAAAACACTGTTTAATGACGGGTGGGAATTCGCCAAGAGCAGCCTAGACGTTACTGAAAGCACTGCCCTGACATTTGAACCGGTTGATCTACCTCATGATTGGCTAATTTATCAAACATTAGATCTTTATGAAAATAGCATTGGTTGGTATCGCAAGCGATTCATCAGTACGAAAGAAGCCATGCAGATCCTCCTATGTTTCGATGGTGTTTATATGGATTCTTCCGTCTATGTGAATGGCCAGTTTATTGGAGAATGGAAGAATGGGTATTCTTCTTTTGAGCATGAGATGACAGAGGCGCTTGTTGACGGGGAGAATGTGATTCTGGTCAAAGTGGTGCACCAAAGCCCCAATAGCAGATGGTACTCGGGAGCAGGCATCTATCGGAATGTGTGGCTTAAGACCAGGGATCGCACTCATATTGAAACGGATGGCATTTACATATCAACGCAACGGGATGAAGATGGTTGGCAGGTAGATATCGAGGCAGAAATGAACATCTTTGACGATGTACATATCTCTCATACTCTTTTATACAAGGATCAAATTATCGCATCGGCTTCAGAAAAAGTTGTTGCAGGGGGCGTCCCTAGCTCCTGTCATTGCCAGAGGCTAGTGGTGCAAGAGCCGCTTGTATGGAGCACGGAGGAACCTCATTTGTACCAGGTTGTAACGCAATTACAGCTAGTTGAGGCAGATTCGAGCATCCTTGAAACGATAACGCAACATATCGGGTTTCGAGAAATCACATTTGACCCCCAGCAGGGTCTGAAGTTAAATGGCACATCCATGAAGCTAAACGGTGTCTGTGAGCATCATGATTTGGGAGCTTTAGGAGCCGCGTTCAATAAGGAAGCTCTGAGAAGAAGGTTTGTGATTTTGAAGGAAATGGGCGTTAACGCTATTCGAACCGCTCACAATATGCCTGCGGTCGAATTGATGGATTTGGCAGACGAGATGGGGCTGCTAGTGGTATCGGAAGCTTTTGACATGTGGGAAAGATCCAAAACACCTTATGATTACGCACGATTTTTTAAGGAATGGGCTGCTATCGATGTGAAAAGTTGGGTCATGCGGGATCGCAATCGTCCGAGTTTGCTGATGTGGAGCATTGGCAACGAGATTTATGATACACATGCGGATGTGAGAGGGCAAGAAGTAACGCAAATGCTGATGGATGAAGTGCTTAAGTACGATCCGAAGCAAAACGCTAGAGTGACCATTGGCTCGAACTATATGCCGTGGGAGAACGCTCAGAAGTGCGCGGATATCGTGAAGGTTGCAGGCTATAATTATGCAGAGAAATACTATCAGAAGCACCATGAGGAGCATCCAGATTGGATCATCTATGGCAGCGAGACGGCCTCGGTCGTACAAAGTAGAGGTATCT
Source organism: Paenibacillus sp. J22P143 (assembly GCF_059692035.1). Taxonomy (NCBI): domain Bacteria; kingdom Bacillati; phylum Bacillota; class Bacilli; order Caryophanales; family Paenibacillaceae; genus Paenibacillus; species Paenibacillus sp. J22P143. Next base: position 38,309 of record NZ_JCAUAQ010000018.1, on the reverse strand, counting down.
ATCATTTCCCATTTGAAAGATCCATTCTTGCTGACGATGACGAGCAATGTTCGGCACTAGGGAACAGCTCAACGAGCTGGGGGGCTAAGTCGGCAGAAGCTTGTATTCTAGCGGAAAGACGTACACCGTTCTCCCTAGGCCAATTCATATGGACGGGCTTTGATTATATTGGTGAACCAACCCCTTATCATACGAAGAATTCTTATTTTGGACAGATTGATACGGCTACGTTTAAAAAAGACTCCTATTATATCTATCAAGCGGCATGGACCGATTATAAAAAGAAACCGATGATTCATATATTCCCCTATTGGGATTTCAATGAAGGTCAACAGATTGATGTCCGGGTGTGCTCGAATGCACCGAGAATTGAGCTGCAATGCAACGGTGTTACCGTTGGCACGCATGAAATTGACCATGTGAAGGGAACTCAACTCGTTGGCTGGTGGAAAATTCCTTATACCAAAGGAGAATTAACTGCGATCGCCTACGATGAAACAGGTGAAGTGATTGCGACGGATGTCATCAAGTCCTTTGGAGATGCAAAGAAGATTGGTTTGCATGCGGATAAGGAGAGACTGATCTCCAACGGTATGGATTTAATTTTTGTAGAAATAATGATGGAAGATGAAGCGGGCCATCCTGTAGCGAATGCGAATAATCGCGTGCGTGTGGATGTTACGGGAGCGGGTCGTTTGATAGGCCTAGATAACGGCGATAGTACCGACTATGATCCGTATAAAGGGAGAAGCAGAAGATTGTTCAGCGGCAAACTCATGGCCATTATAGGGGCAACACTGGAGCCTGGAAAAATTCGGATTGACGTGTCTTCCCTAGGTTGTGAAAGCCAGAACGCTGAGTTTGAATCACTTCCAGTAACAGATGGGGCTGGGACCATAGCGGGGACTTCCGCTTTTACGAGTAACCGAGATCTGCCATGTGTCGTGGGAAATGATGAGGAAATACCGCTTCGCAAGATTGAGATCCTAAGCGATTCGGGGCAACTGTTCGATCCCTCCCGACAAGTGATGGTCGTACGGGCCAACTTATTTCCCGAGAATACGTCCTATCGAGAAGTAGAGTGGCGTGTTGTCAATGATGCTGGAATCGTCTCCAACATTGCTAGCGTAGAAGCATTTGGTCATGAAGCGAAGATCACCGCTTTAGGTGATGGGGAATTTCGAATTCGTTGCATGAGCAAGAATGGCACGGACAAGACCAAGCTGATATCACAGCTAGAATTTAAAGCAGTTGGCCTCGGCACAGCCTATAAGGATCCCTATGCATTTATATCCGCAGGGCTCTTTGATTATAAGAAAGGCGAAGTGAGTAACGGCAATGAGAGAGGCGTTGCTACTAGTCGAGATGGTGAAACGCAAGTCGGCTTTCGTGAAATCGACTTCGGTGCGTATGGCTCGGATACGATTACGACGTCCATTTTCGCTTTAACTAGCGAGAAGTACGCCATGCAGATTTGGGAAGGAATGCCAGATGAAGAGGGCAGCGCGCTGCTAGCAGATGTTACTTATCAAAAGGAATCCAAATGGAACGTGTATCAAGAGGAAACGTATCGCTTATCCAAAAGGCTTCGCGGTATTACTTCGCTTTGCTTCGTCCTACATCAGAAGGTACATATCAAGGGCTTCTCATTTGACCATAAGAGTAGAGCCTTTGAGCAAAATCTTGCTACGGAGTGCGATCGCATCTATGGGGATACGTTCACAATAATGGAGAATCGCATTGAAGGTATCGGAAATAATGTTTCACTAGAATTTGAACAAATGGATTTTACAAGTGAAGGCGCTGCGAAGCTTGTCATTTGTGGCAGATCACCAATTGATAAGAATACAATGCATATCCGATTCGCTACGGATGAAGGTGAAAGTGTTCAACTCGTTGATTTTACACAGTCGGATGGCTATGAAGAGCAAGTATTTGCATTAGAGCAAAAAACAGGCATGCAGAAAGTGACCTTTATCTTCCTGCCAGGAAGCCATTTTGATTTTGGATGGTTCCGATTTGAAAGCCTGCCAATCCCGATTGGCTAGCCTGTATAGGAACCTTTAATCAATCTTAAACTTCAAACTTTAAACGCCAGCATTTAAACGCTAAAGTTTAAACTTTAAACCTTAAACTTGATTTCCTCTGCTAAATCAAAATTGTTAAAAATTCCTAATAACCCTCCTAAATCAGCCCAACATTGCGAATCTAGTATAGTATCTCAATAGGTTGGGAGAGGAAATAGACATGGCCAAACAGGATATTCTTACCACAACCATTCACTTGTCCATCGATAATGGCAGCAGTCATATTAAAGGCATATATGACGATTTGAACAACAGCTTTATTTTCCCTAATGTGGTCGCACAACCGTTTGGGGAGCGCTTCTTGTTGATGGAACAAGGAGATCCCTTGGATTTCTTAGATGTGCAGATTACATCGCCCTCGATTGATACGGAGCAATACCGTCATGTCTACGTTGGAAATTTGGCAATTGGCGACGAAGGTATCGTTCATGAGATTGTAGGAGATAAAGCTGTACAAAAGAAGGCGCAGCGGCCTGAAACGATGGTTACCCTCTTAACGGCTGCGGCATATGCCATTGCTATGAAGAATGGGGATGCCATTAAGCGCGGAAAGAAGCGCATTAAGGCTACGGTACAATTAGGAACGGGACTTCCCATCAGAGAGATCACGAAATTTAGCGAAGAATTTGCACATAAAATAACAGGAGGCGTCCATTCCATCACGTTTGTTACGACCCCCGTATTTAAAGGGGTAACGGTAGAGATGGAGTTTACACTGCCATCGGATATTAGCATTGATGATGTGTCAGGTGTTTATGACATGGAGGCCACTTCCAAGTCACAGTTGTCACATAAAGGCTTTGGGATAGCCGATGTTGGCGGTGTCGATATGGATATCGCGTTTTTCAGACCAGGGCTTGATCTGGATCAACGGCATTCAACAGGTGCCAAAATCTACTTGAATGATGCCTTGGAAAGCATACGTAATGAGATCAATGCCCAAGGTGAGGAGTTAATCTCCAGCACGGCGGAACTGACACTCATGCTCGTTAACAAGGAGTATGAAATATACGCCGAAGGTAAAGTTGCTTTTGACATGACAAGCCTTGTCAACCGACACATGCGGATCCTAGCCGAGAAAGTGTTAAAATACGCGCGTAACTCATGGAAGCATGTTCGCTATGCTAATGAGTTTTGGTTTATTGGAGGCGGTGCGATCGTACTTCAACCGTGGATCGAGAAATTAAATGCCGAATTAGGCTTGCCACTTCGTTTCGATCATTCCGAGTTCAGCCAATTTCGCAATGCTCGCGGTACCTTCTTCCTATTGGAGCATGCCCTGAAACAAACGGATAATGAAGCAGCGGCAACCATGGAATCCGAGAGAGGATCTGAGGGTGGGAGCGGATCGGCTTGAAGAAACGGAGATCGACTGTTTTAGTTTCTCCAGGTAAGGATGTGACGCTATATATCCCGACTGAAACACCGCCAGAGGTCATTGCGTATATGAATCGGTTGAAAGCTGAAGGGATGTTTAGTCATGGCATTATGGATATTTTGACAAGGCACATCCTTCAGGAACAATTGATTGTGAAGCTGGATCATGAAGACACTTCACATCATGTCATCGGATCATTCGTAGATGAGGCTATTTACTTCGCAGCACCTATGGAAGACCAGGAATCTATGGATACCCCAGTTTCTAACAGCCAGAAGAACTTCAGTTTGGAAGACATATTTCGGCAAGCCGGCCGTAATGCCGGTAAGCTGATGTAGGAAATAATTGAGTGGGGTGAACTCCGATCATAATGAAAAGGGGGACATCGAAATGTCTAACGGGCAGGCAAACGAGGGAACACGTAATTTTACACTTTCGGTTGATATTTTTCGTCAACCAGGCTTAGATTTATGTTCTCAAATGGTCTATATGATTTTGAAAAGCTTTGGCTCCGAGTCAAATTTCCCTGAGCTATCTGAGATTTCCATACTTGGCCGAATGACGGACAAGCAGACGATGAAGGCGTTGCAAGACCTGGTAGAACTGAAAGTTCTTCCGCATAAATTGTTTCGCCGGATGGTTGGTGATTTCCAAGATGACCGCCTCTCCTGGGCGGCGAAGGGTTTGCTTATCTTTTGCAAAGAGAACCCGCATATTCATTTACATGACTTACTGGAATTAACGAGCCAATCCGGCGAGGACGAGCATAGTATTCGAAATTCGTTAAAAGAGTTGAGCCAATACGGCTACCTGGATGAATACCCTGAATGGCGGCTAATCGCAAACTGAGCCGAGCGAGGATGGTTTGGAGCCAATTGAGACACACTAATTGGTATGCCAAGGCAATGCGTCTGGCAACAACCATTAAAACTAAGAGGTGATCATGTGAGCGGAAGAAACAATAAGCCGGACAATGACGGCCCAGCAGGGAAGCCGGGCAGACTTGACCAGTATGGCGACAAGCTGGGTTCGAGTAATGAGGCAGAGTTCGAGGCAGCGGCTAATCAGGCTTGCGAGGTATCCTCGACGGAGGACTTGAGCGATCAGGGACAAACGCACTAATAAAGGGCTTCGCTAGTGAAACAAGGAAGACCATCCTTACTCTACAGGGTGGTCTTTTCTTATGCCTTTTTGCGGTACACACACTTGGATAAGAAAATTAGTAGGGATGATGTCTTTTACGAAAGGAGATCGCAATATTTTGTCGAATCATGTAAAAAAACGATTCTATTTGGAGGCCTAAATGACCCTAACTCAAGCTTCTAAAATCGCAGTACATAACCTATTAAACATGCCTGCGAATCGTTCACAGCGGAGATTTGCCTTCATCATTGGCGCTATCGTTTGTTTTATTTCATTGCTATCCATACCGTTTGCTCGAGAAAAGCTATCGGAATTACAAGCCTATCAACCGGCGATCTTTTCGACGGTCATTTGCTTTGAGCTGATTACCGCTTATGTGTTGTATAGTCAATTTCGGATCAGTCGCTCGCCTTCCGTGATCGTGCTTGCTGCGGGGTATCTCTTCTCGGGCGGGATGAGTTTGATGTATTTGTTGACCTTCCCAGGCATATTTGCTCCGTCCGGCTTGTTTCATGCGGGCACTCAGACAGCGCCTTGGCTCTATTTATTCTGGCACGCAGGGTTCCCGTTAGCGATTTTCGGATATATACTGCTTGAATATAAATGTAAAGATGTGCAGCTAAGTTCACAGATGGCCCGAAATGTAGCGGTGCTGGCCGTGTTAGCCGTAATCCTTCTAATTGGCGGGTTTACCGCGATTTCAACGTATTTTCATGATCAGATGCCGATTATATTTCAAAATGGAAATCTTAAACCGTTGTTCACCTATGGACTTGGATTGCCGATTGTGTTGTTCAGCGTTATTGTCCTGGTGCTATTTTACAGGATGACGAGAGGCAGTACAGTGACCGCGGCTTGGCTTTGTGTCGCTCTACTTGCGTCATTACTTGACGTAGCCATTGTCCTTTGTGGCGGGGGCAGGTTCAGTATCGGCTGGTATGTGGCCAAATGGAACACGTTCGTATGTGCGAATGCGGTCTTGCTGGGCATGATTTATGAATTTACTAAAATGTATGTAAGCATGACGGAACTGTACCGTAAAGTGGCCGAAAGCGAAAGCAAATATAAAATATTATTTGGTGAAAGCCAACTGGCGGAACGGAAAATTGCCAAACAAAACGAGATCATCGAACGCATGCTCGAATCAAGCCATGAGGCGATCGTGATGTGCGACGTTCAGGGGAATGTCGTTTTTGCGAATCGCCGCTTCGAGCAGTTATTTGAAAGACCCCTATTGAACGGCCAGAAGCTAGCGGATTACTGTGTAAACATGAAGGCTGCGCATGGAACATTGGCTAGCGTTATTGAGAATTATTTCAAAGGGCTGCAACCTTTTCGTGAGCGAATTTCAACCGTTACGAGTGGAGAAAAGACCAGATATTATGAGTGTTATGTCAGTCCGCTGGCAGATGAAGCCGATGGGATGCTCCATGGCCATTTATTCGGATTTCATAACCGGACGGATGAAGTGCGTATGGTTTATTACGACGAGTTGACAGGACTCCCTAACCGGAGATATCTGGGTGAGCGGCTAATGGAAGCATTGGAGCGGGCGAAAGACAGTATTGCAACATTTTCTGTATTCTTTATGGATTTGGATGGATTTAAGAAGGTCAATGACACGTTAGGGCATGAAATGGGGGATCGGCTGCTGCAGGAAGTCGCCAATATCCTACAATTGTGTGTAGGGAATCGCGGCGTGTGTGCAAGATGGGCCGGTGATGAGTTCATCGTACTACTTGAGATCATTGATAGTAAGGAACAGCTAGAAGAAATCGCTCAGAGCATTATTCAAACGATCCAAGATTTGCGCGAAGTAGACGGCATGGAGATTCATGTTACAGCGAGTATCGGTGTTGCTATCTATCCCAATGACGGATCGGAAGGGAAAACCTTACTGCAGCGTGCTGACCAAGCGATGTACGAAGCTAAAATGAGAGGTAAGAACAATTGTTGCTTTTTTACGACCAGTTCAGGAATGCAATAAGAGGTATCAAATTCGGCCAACTGCTTATAATAAACTCGCACTATCTAAAACCTACATTTCAAGGAGTGTGAGTAACATGTCAGGTCACAAACAGCAAGGGCAATCCAGAAAAAATACAACCACGCGAACACAGGACCAGAGCAGCAATAAGGGTGGAAAATAGCTTGGATCGATACATGAGGAGGCTGGAATATGCTCGAAAATGTAGAAAGTAATTATGATTGCGCGAATGCCGGAGATGATTTGCACAATTTAATACAGGAACTTGAACAGTTCCAAGGCCCGGAAGAGCAGCGCAATCGGCTTGAAAACCAGATCCAATTTATTCAGAATAAATGTTCCATCACGCATGAGCATATCCCTAAGTAAAAATAAGTCCACGCCTCATCTTCAGAGGCGTGGACTTTTTACTAGCTGTTCATGGCCGCGTAGACATGCCAGAGTTTATCCCTTCGTCATCCGATTAAGATCGGAAGTGAGCTTGTCCAACTGAAGGAAGCTTTCCAGAATGTCGCTAATTCGGCTGTCCTGTGTCGTCATGCTAGCGGACATTTCTTGGATGGACGCCATGTTCTCTTCGGTAATACCAGCAATCGTGATGATCTGGTCCGTAATCCGGGTGTACTGCTGGTGCAGCTTCTCAAGGCCTTCATTCATCGGAGCAATTTCGGCTGCCCCAGCGGATAGCGCCTGCTCGAACAGGGCATCCGGATTGTTGACGGTCACAATCATTCGAAATGAACCTTGTTTTACATATTCGGAGTTGAAGTCAGGATCATTTTGCAGCTAGAAATTGGCTGTTATTGTGTTTCGTGTTAGCTCCCGAGATGTGAAAAAACAACATTTTTTCAACTCATCAAGGAAGCTGCACATAAAACGACGTCGTCTCATTCAGCACGCTTTTCGCAGTTATTTTCCCCTTATGCTGTTCAACGATTGACCTCGCTATAGCTAATCCCAGCCCATAATCGCCATGCTTGCGTGAACGAGATGGATCCGCGCGGTAGAAGCGGTCGAAGATCCGCTCTACATGCTCAGGCGGAATGCCTTCTCCTGTATTCGTCACCGTGAGAAGCGTATCGTTATGATGCTTCTTGAAGGTAAGCGAAATTGCGCCCTTCGGTTGCGTGTATTTGATTGCATTGTCCAAGAGAATCATGACGACTTGCTTAATTTGCTCACTGTTGCCGTGAAGAGTAAGGTTAGGCTCAATGTCATAGTCCAGTGAAATATCCTTCTCGAACACAACGGCTTCCATCGTGAGAAGGACGCTTTCAACAGATTCACTCACATTGAAGTCGCTGTACAGAATGCCTGCCCTGGAATCGTCCATTTCCGTGAGATAGAGAAGATCGTTGGTGAGCGTCTTCATGCGTTCTGTCTCGGATTTGATACGGTGCAGCCATTTCGATTGGCTTTCAATCGTATCTTCGCTGTTGGCCAAAAGAACATCCGCATTAGTATTGATGACCGCTAACGGTGTCTTCAATTCATGAGAGGCATCCGCGATGAATTGCTTCTGTTTCTGAAATGCTTCTCGGACCGGCGCGATCGAGCGGTTGGCGAAATAGCGGCTCGTAAAGAAGATGACAATTAGCATCACCAATCCGACGAGCGTGAACGTATACACGAGATTTGTAAGGATGCTATGCTGAGCCGTCACGTCGAGATAGACGACGCCATACCCTGCACCATTCTTTTGCACCATATATGCCCAACGGTTGCCATCGAGTGTGAATTGACCGATATCCGATTTGCTCGCGGCAGCTTTCTTAATAGCGAGCTCGTAGAACGCTGTGTCCATGTCAAATCGGGAGTTCGTCGCCGTGATCTCCCACTGCTCGTCAGTTTGCAGCTGGAAAGAGACCGATCGCTCGGGCGGCGAGTCCATATACCCTTTGGCATCTTGCGGAGGATGTCCTCCATCAGGTCCGAGCTTCGGATTTCCCTTTTTGCCATCCGGCTTCAGGTAAAAGTCCGAGACGCGGTGCAGCTCCATATCGATGTCTGCCCGTACATTTTGATAAGTAATGAAATAGATCGTAGCGAAGGATAAGAGCATGATGCAAGAAATGATCACCAGATTGACGATCAGAAATCGGTTGCGAAGCTTGCTGAACATTAAGCGGTCACCTCCAACACGTATCCGACGCCTCTAAGCGTATTAATTCGGACAGATGATTGTAAGAAGGCGATTTTTTTACGTAAAAAAGAGATATAAACCTCCACGTTGTTATGCTCCACTTCAGAATCGAAGCCCCATAGCTTCTCGATGATCTGTTCCTTCGATGTTACCGCATTCTTCCTCGTCATTAATAGCTCCAGGAGCTCGCTTTCTTTTAAAATCAGCTTCAGTTCCTTCCCCTTGCACGTCAGCTTGAGATTTCCCGTATGCAACTCGATGTCTCCGAACTTTAATGCATCCTCCGGCACGACCTCGCCCTTGCGTCTTAACGCCGCGCGTATCCGAGCTAGCAGTTCTTCCGTTGAGAACGGTTTGGCCACATAATCATCGGCGCCGTAATCCAATCCTGTTATTTTATCCGAAATTTCACCCTTGGCCGTAAGCAAAATCACCGGTGTTGAGATCCCTTTGGCGCGCAGCGTCTTCAATAACGTGATCCCGTCCATCTCAGGCAGCATAATGTCGAGCAATAGAAGGTCATATATACCGCTTAACGCGTTATCCAGCCCAGATTGGCCATCATGAACGGCGTCAACGGAGTAATTGTGTTTTTTTAAAATTTGGGATAAAGCTTCTGCTAAATGTACCTCATCTTCTACGATTAGAATCCTCATTCTCGTTTCCCCCTTAGCGCCCTCATGGTGCTTTCGAATGGCATGACTTCATTATAGACCTGCGAACCTTTAATCAACCTTAATAGTAGCACTACGTATGGATTTACGAAAAAAACATAAATCATTTCGCATTTAAGTTTCACTAAAGGTTCGAGGGCTAAGATACAGTCATGGAACAGCGAGCAACACGCAACATGAACGAGAAGGAGGCACACCTGAATGGCGATTGAAGTATTTAATCGATATGAAAATAAGTATTTGATGGATTCGAAAGCTTTCTACACGATCTATAATCGACTACTCGCATATATGGAAATGGACGCCTACAACAAGAACGATCAATTTTATTCGATCAGTAACATTTACTTCGATACCGAGCATGATTCATTGATTCGAAATAGTTTGGCCAAGCCGAAATACCGGGAAAAGCTGCGAATTAGAGCTTACGGCGTTCCAGAAGAAGACGCGAAAGTGTATCTGGAGCTGAAGAAGAAGGTGTTCGGGCTTGTGAATAAAAGAAGAACAGCGCTGAAGCTGAATGAATCCTATGCGTTTGTACGAACAGGCGTCGAGCCGGAATTGCAGCCATACATGAACAAGCAGGTGATTCAAGAGATCAAATATTTCTTGGGACGCTATGACTTGGAGCCGAAGGTGTATCTAGCGTATGACCGGATTGCGATGTTTTGCAAAAATAACCGAGATTTGCGGATCACGTTCGACACGAATATCCGTTCAAGACGCTACGATCTCAAGCTGGAGAGCGGCGATTATGGGGAACAACTGATGGGCCGCGGGCAATGGCTGATGGAAGTGAAGGCGGAGAAAACGATTCCGCTCTGGCTGTCGAAGATGCTGTCCGAGCTTCAGATGTTTCGGACTAGCTTTTCGAAATACGGCAATGAATACAAGAAAATGCGAAATGAACAACTAGCGGGGGAGCGGATCCATTTATGATAGATTCATTATTTGCACAAGTCACAGCAGGCACAGAACTAACACTAACGAATGCACTTTTAACGATAATTATTGCCATTGCACTAGGAGGTATTATCAGCTTCACCTATATGAAGACACAGACGGGTTACACACAGAGCTTCACACTAACGATGGTCGTGTTGCCGGTCATTGTGGCCATCATTATTCTGCTTATCGGCAGCAACATTGCTAGAGCTTTTAGTTTAGCTGGTGCTTTCTCGATCATTCGGTTCCGAAGTGCGCCTGGTGATCCGAAAGATATCTCGTTCGTCCTGTTCACGATGGCGGCCGGTCTTGCCTGCGGCGTTGGATCGTTTGGTTATGCGGTATTATTCACACTTGTACTTTGCGTATTGATGTTTGTCCTGAAAGTGACCAACTTTGGCGCCAAGAAAGCAACACAGAAGTTATTAAAAGTGACGATTCCAGAGAACCTGGGGTATGAGGAAGCATTTGACGAGGTTTTCAAGATGTTCGACATTGCCTATGAATTGAAAAAGGTACGAACAACCGAGCTAGGTAGCCTATATGAACTCGTTTACTTAGTAACGATTGATCATCTCACGAGTCAGAAAGAATTCCTAGACGCGATTAGATGCAGAAACGGGAATTTAGATATCACATTAACGATGAGCCCTACAGCGACTGAATTTTAGAAATACGAAAATGAGAGAGGAAGATATCCTATGAAAAAACCGTTAAATATGAAAGGCGCAAGTGTCCTGTTATTATGTGCTGTTGTATTAGCAGCATGCAATGAAACGACTGAACTAGCATCCACTATTACGGAGGCTAAATCTGTTGCAACGACAACTGGGGCTGCTTCAAGTGGAAAAGTAACGACCACGGATGTCATCCAGAAGGTCGAGTATAAGGCGGAAGATGCCTACACGGATTGGGCTTCTGCGAGTTCGACGAAGATTGCGTTGACGGGTACTAGCGCAACAATCGAGGGTGAGGGAGCGACGGCGAAGGATGGTAAGATTACGATTACGACAGCTGGAACGTATGTCGTGAGTGGTAAATTGACAGATGGTCAAATAATGGTCAATGTGAAGGATAAGGGCGTTGTTCGCTTAGTTTTGAACGGAGCGGAGATCTCGAATAGCACGAGTTCGGCGATCTATGTTGAAGAGGCAGGCAAGACGATCATCAGCTTACAAGAGGGGACAGAGAACTTAGTCTCGGATGGAACCAAGTATGTGTATCCCGATGCTGCGACGGACGAGCCTAACTCGGCGATCTTCAGTAAGGATAATCTAACCATTAACGGAACAGGGAAGCTCGTTGTGAAAGGGAACTACAACAACGGGATCACCAGCAAGGATAAGCTGAGAATCACGGGAGGAAAGTTGGAGGTTAAAGCTGTTGATGATGGTATTATGGGCCGCGATTTGGTAGCTGTTCAAGCGGGTACCTTGACCATCGATGCAGGTGGACACGGTATCAAAACGTCGAACGATACAGAGGGATCCGAAGGCTACATCAGCCTTGCGGGCGGATCGTTTACCATCAAATCCGGCGAGGATGCGGTGCATAGCAGCGGCGGACTTGATGTAAGTGGCGGGGATCTTCGTATTAACGCTGGCGACGATGGCATTCACGCTGAGGTTTCCCTTGCGATCGCAGGAGGCACGATTGATATTGCCCAAAGCAATGAAGGGATCGAGGCGCCTGCGATTGTGATCTCTGGCGGTAAAACCAGCGTCGTCTCTACGGATGACGGTGTGAATGTCTCTAACAGCGCTGAGTCCGCTGAAGGTGGAGGCGGCGCGCCAGGTGCATCCGGCACAAATTCGAGCAACATGCTGACGATTACTGGCGGCACCTTAACCGTCGACTCGAAGGGTGACGGATTGGACTCGAACGGCTCCGTTACAATGAGCGGCGGTACGGTCATCGTCAACGGACCGACCGAGAACAACAACGGTTCCCTCGACTACGACGGCACGTTCGTGATGACAGGCGGCTTCCTCGTAGCCGCGGGAAGCTCCGGCATGGTGCAAGCCACGTCTGACAAGTCGACGCAAGCTGGCGTCCTCATGACGTACACCAAGACCCAGCAAGCTGGTGCACTGGTTCATCTCGAAGATAACTCAGGTAACACGATTATCACTTTTGCGCCTGCGAAGAACTATCAGTCCGTGTTCGTCAGCTCACCGAAGCTGAAGCAGGACGCCTCGTACACGCTGAGCTCGGGAGGCTCCTCGACAGGCACCGCCACGAAAGGTCTTTATGACGGCGGTACGTATCAAGGCGGAACAAAGATCGTCGACTTCAAAACGTCGACACTCATCACATGGTTGTCCGAAACTGGCGTAACCGAGGCTAGAAGCGGGATGATGGGCGGCCCTGGCGGCGGTGGCCGCGGGCAGGGTGGAGGCGGAATGCCGCCTCAAGGTGGCGGACAACGTCCGCAAAGAGCAGCGCAGTAATTGCATAGGGGTTTTAAGAGCTGTCCTACAAGTAGCATGGTCTACTTGGTGGGGCAGCTTTTCTTTTGGAAACCTAGATTAGCAAATTGGCATAATCGGCTGCAATAAGGCCCGTAAAAATGGGCGTTAAAGCTATGTTTGGTGCATTTCGCTGGCCTTATCGCCGCCCATCCAGGAGGGCTTTCCTCCCCCTTTTGTTCCATGTCCAATAAATAGTCATTGACAATCCACACCAATATAAATATTCTTATAGTGCACTAGTTCAATAGTGCACTGGTTTGCGGTGTAGAGGAGGGTAGGACCGTGCAACTTAATTTTAATAGCCCGAAACCGATTTATTTGCAGATGGTGGATGAGGTTAAGAAGGCTTTGGCCAGAGGCGAGCTCTCGCCAGGCGATAAAATCCCGTCCCACAAGGAGCGGGCACAAATTTCACAAGTGAATCCCAATACGGTGATGCGTGCTTACCAAGAGATGGAGCGGGTGGGTTTGACGGAGACGTTACGAGGTCAGGGTACTTTTATCAAGAATGATCCGGCGATGCTCCTATTGATTCGCTCTGAAATGGCGCAGGCTGCGGTTCATCAATTTATCGAAGAAATGCGCGGGTTGGGCATTGAGCCAGACGAAATGGCGCAAAGGCTCCGCGATACATTACATAAAGAACGTAAGGAGGGATAGACCGTGTCCAACGAAGAGAATCCGTACATGATCGAGCTCACAGCAATTCAAAAGAAATATTTATTAAAGCAAGCGATACGCGGCATCGATCTTCAAATCAAGAAAGGCACGATTGTTGGCTTACTCGGGCCTAATGGCAGTGGGAAGTCAACATTGCTCAAGATGATGGCCGGTATGATTTATCCCACATCAGGCAGCATCCTTGTGAACGGCAGGAAGCCTGATGTACACAACAAGCAGCAGGTGGCCTACTTACCTGAGATTGACCATCTCTACGGATGGATGACGGTGAAAGAAACGTTGCGCTTTATCTCCGGGTTCTACAAGGATTGGCAGGAAGAGAAGTCGGCGGAAATGTTGCTTAAAATGGAGCTCGATGAGAACCAGAAGGTTCGGAATCTGTCCAAAGGGATGCGTGCTCGACTGAAGTTGATCGTGGCGTTGTCGCGCAAGGTTCCGCTTATTCTGCTGGACGAGCCATTCTCGGGCATCGACCCATCCTCGAGGGCCAAAATTATTCGCTCGATTATTAGCGAGTTCCAATCCGAAGAGCAGACGATTGTGCTTTCTACCCATTCCGTGAATGAATCTGAGCCTATGTTCGACGATGTTATTTTTCTGCAGAATGGCCAAATTACGATATTCGACTCCACCGAAAATTTGCGCGAGACGTACGCTTGTTCGTTAGAGAACATATGGGAGAAGGTGTACGGGTAGATGGCACTCTGGAACCTATTCAAGAAAGAAGTAAAAAGTATTTTCCCCCTATTCGGTTTTTTCGCAGTGGCCGTCGTCGCCCTGCACGTGATTCTATTATACAAAAATGCTGCTTTGGATATCGATTCGGCTGCAGCGCTATCCATCTTTTTTCCGTATTTACTACTAGCTGTCTTAGCGATTGGTACAGGTCACTATCAGCTCCATGTGGAGTGGAGAACGAACTCGATTTATCTCCTGCTGTCCTTACCTATTCGAGGGTGGAAGGTGCTAACGGCCAAGCTGGCGGCGGTGCTAGCTTTGCTCATTGCAACGGCGATATGGATTGGAGCCAGCTTTGCGATTTTATTACTACGTGTGATGTGGGATGAAGTTGTCACAAGCGAGGATTGGTCTGAGATCGGTCCCAGCCTAGTTAGTCTGGCGGGGAACACCATCTGGATGAGCCTTTTCGTCATCACATTCCTGTTAATTGTCGTACAGTTCACATTCCTATGTGGGCAGCTCGTTGCCAAGTTCAAATGGTTGGTGATGCTTAGCGCATTTTTTGGCATCAGCTGGTTGGTCCTTCGAGTCAGCCCGCTGTTATCCGACCTGCTGGCATGGACACCAGATATCGTCATTGGACATCAGGATTTAGATGTGGCTTTCCTACATTCAGGCCCCTTTATTGTGCTTGGCTTACTCTGCATAGGATTAATAGCGCTGAATGGTTTTATTTTCGAGAAAGAAGTGGAGGTATGAAGATGTCTTTTCGGCAAAAAAGAAGGTTTCTTCTCACCTCTGTTGCGATTCTGTTCTTACTCTCGATTCTGGATGTGTCCTTCGGCAAGGAAGATGTTTTTCGAACGTATAGTGAGCAATTCGTGAATGAAGAGAAGACGGATGCCTTTATGGGGGCGAAGCGAGCTGTAACGGCAACAGCGCAGCTTCAGTCAGAAATCAATAAGCCAGAGGTCAAGGAAGTGCTTCTAGCAAGTCTTGGGGGCAAAATAACAGTCTTACGATCGGAGTCTCGGGCAATTCGGTTACAGTACACCGTGACAGCATCAGCTGCGAGTATAGAGGCAGCTAATCGTAGACGAGATGCCGTCACCGTGGAAGAGCAAGTCCAGAATGGACAAGTAACCTTCGTCACGATGGCAAATGGCAAGATCATTGACCCCGACGATATATCCATCGATTATGTGCTGTATATCCCCGATGCCACGAAGGTGAACATTACGAATGAGAATGGCGCCGTGCGCATCAGTGGGATTAATGGGGATGTCGAAGCCTCCTCCTCCAGCGGAATCATGGAAATTGCACATGTCCAAGGAGATATTTCGGTGAAATCCAGTTATGGAAGTCTCTATGTGACGGACATTTCCGGAGAAATTAATCTAACGAACAACGCCAGTAAAACGAATATGGACCACACCAAAGGTAATTTGGTTCTCACTACGAAATCAGGTCAAACGCATGTATCCGACGTCCTAGGGAAAGTCACAGGCAATACGAAGTACGGTGCTATGTACCTCCGTCAAATTGTTGGCTCCGTAGACGTCAATAACTACGCTTCAGATCTTCAATTTGACCAGATTCAAGGCGACACCCGCGTTATATCGGAAGCAGGAGAGATCAGCTTCATTTTGGCAGAATCCGAAGGTTATGCGCTGGATGCAGCAGTGAGTGGGGGAAGCATCCAAACACTTCTTCCGCTGCCTATCATTAAGCAGGAAGCAGACAACAATAACGACTATGAAAAACGACTGAAAGGTCAAGTGGGTTCTGGGAAATGGAAAGTGGAGGCTAAGGTGCGATCAGCCGACATCCTCATTCAAGTCAAGTAAACGAGTTCTCAAATTTAGAAGAATCGACAAGGAGGCTATCTCATGAGCAGTGAACCAATCGTAAGCCTACGAGGTGTTACGAAGCGAATTGGACGTACAACACTCATTGATAATTTGACGTTTGACGTACCGCAAGGTGAAATATTTGGATTTCTGGGGCCAAATGGGGCAGGAAAGACGACAACGATCCGTATGATGGTTGGCTTAATGTCGATCACGCAGGGAGAAATTATCATTAAAGGTAAGAACATCAAAAATGAATTCGAGCAAGCGATCCGCCATGTGGGCGCGATTGTCGAGAATCCGGAGATGTACAAATATTTGAGCGGCTATCATAACTTAATTCATTATGCGCGCATGGTACCTGGGGTATCGAAGGAACGGATCGACGAAGTGGTCAAACTCGTGAAGCTGGAGACACGGATTCATGACAAAGTGAAAAAGTACTCACTAGGCATGCGCCAGCGTTTGGGTGTCGCTCAGGCGTTGCTGCATAGGCCGTCACTTCTCATTTTGGACGAGCCGACGAACGGGCTTGATCCAGCAGGGATACGCGAGCTGCGCGATTATTTGCGATATTTAACGCGTTCCGAAGGGATCACGGTTATCGTTTCCAGCCATTTGTTAACCGAAATGGAGCTGATGTGTGATCGTGTTGCGATCCTGCAGCAAGGCAAGCTTGTCGATGTGAAGACGATTCAAGATTTCATGGCAGATTCGAAGGATGGGACGCAAACCTATTTAATTGAAGCCTCACCTGCGGAACTGGTTCACGCGGCTATCGTTGGTATGGCTGGCGTTAAAGATGTGAAGATCGTTCCCGAGGGCGTGGAAATCATTACAGAGCGAGACTGTATACCTGACATCCTTGCTGATCTCATGCGCAGAGATGTTCGCATCTATGGTGTCCAAGTGCTGCGACAATCCTTAGAAGACCGGTTCTTAGAAATGACAGGGGGTGAGCAAGTTGGTTAATTTAATACTGAATGAAAATATGAAGCTCTATCGCCGTGTGCGTACATGGATCATGGTCGGCATCATGATTGGTGCCGTCTTCCTGGGCAGCTTCATGGATTGGTACTATGATGATAAATCAGGAGAGAATGATGCGTGGCGGGATCATGTGATTGAGCAGAAGCAGGAACTCACAGATGCGCTGAAGGAGCCGAAACGGAGTGCGGAGAGCAGGGCAAACATCGAAAAGCAGATCTCAAGATATGACTACCACCTCGACCATGATATACACCCGGAAGGGGGGACCATGTGGAGCGGAATTAACGGTTCGGCGCAGTTGATTATTTTGATCACCTTGTTCACCGTTATTGTTGCGGGGGATAGCTTAGCCGGCGAATTCACGACTGGGACCATCAAGCTGCTATTGATTCGACCGGCGAATCGAACGAAAATTTTAATTTCCAAATATTTGTCAATGATTATGTTTGGGTTGTTCTTGTTGGTCATTCTGTTCATCGTGTCGATTCTAGTGAACGGGATTCTGTATAAGTTTGGGCTGATAGACCTCCCTCTAGTGACCATTGATGCAGCAGGCCAAATTATAGAGAAAAATATGGTCGCTAACCTGTGGAAAACGTATCTGCTTAATGGCGTATCCACCATTATTTTCGTCACCATGGCCTTCATGATTTCTTCTGCCTTCCGCAGCAGTATCATGGCGATTGGCTTCTCCATCTTTTTGCTGTTTGCGGGAGCGATCTTCATGGAGATCTTGCACCCGTATGAATGGAGCAAGTACTTGCTGTTTTCTAATATTGATCTATCACAGTATCTAAGTGGAAGTCCATATCAGAAAGGGATGACCATGGAATTCTCCATTATGATGCTTAGCATCTATTTCATCGTATTCAATGTAACAGCGTGGCTCGTGTTCACGAAGCGAGATGTGGCTGCGTAATTTCTCTTTTTAGATAGCATAGAGCACCCCCTAGTGGTGCTCTATTTCTTGATGTGAGCCAAAAGGTTCACTTTTCATAGGGCTCAAGTCCCAAATGTCGAAAATGCTCGTAGGACCGCCCATTATTGAGAGCGCTGTCACTGGTAAATGCGAATAATTTTAATGATTTAAGTAGGATTTTGTAAGAAACTAGCGAATTTTATATATACATCATTTGATGATAATATATGCTTTTCGGAGGATTCCAAGTGGATAATGTAGTGATAACGGGTTATGGTATCAAGGCCCCTCATATTGATAATAAAATGCAATTCAAGACTGTTTTGGAACATGGCATATGCACGCATAAAGTGGTTAAGAGCGAGTTGAAGGATTTAGACTTTGTGTGTGGTGTTATCGAAAATGATTTTAAAGTGATCCGCGGGAAAAATCTGAAACGGTATCCAAGATTGGTTCGCTTTGCCATGGCGGCGGCTGATGATGCGATGGAGATGGCCGGCTTTGCAGACAGGGGTTCCCTTCGTATTGCAGTGATTGTGGGATCTTCCGCAGGCGGCATATCGGAAATTGAAGAACATTCCGCAGGCGGCGCCGTCTTTGAGAAAATACCCATTCAAAGCGTGGCAATCGTTAATATGCATAGCTTATCGTCAGCGGTGGCTCATCATTTGGATATTAAGGGCCAGGTCTACACAATTTCTACGGGGTGCACATCGAGTTCGGATGCGATCACGATGGGGAAATTGCTCCTAGAAAGCGGGATGGCGGATGTTTGTGTGGTCGGTGGTTCGGATGCGGCCATTACGAGTTGGAGTATGATGGGATTTTTAAAAATCCAAGGGATCGCGCCGGATGTCGATGTTCATGAAACGGGTGTACCCTTTTCTAATACGCATCAAGGATTTGTCATGGCCGAAGGGGCCGGAATTCTTATATTAGAACGTGAAAAGGAAGCGAAAGCCAGAAAGGCATCTATGTATGGTGTGATCAAAGGAGCTGCTTCTTGTAATGATGGCACATCTCTTTTGCAAAGCGATGAAACGGGACAGAATATGTTACAAGCACTTAAAGAGGCACTGGGCGGACAGACGCCATCCTATGTGAATAGCCAAGCTCTCGGACTAAAGGTGAATGACAGGATTGAAAGTATTGTGCATAACACTTTATTTGGTCAATCGGTACCGATTACATCCATTAAAGGGATGACAGGACATACGTTTGGATCGATGGGCGTCATTCAAGTTATTTCTGCGCTATTGAGTCTGGAATACGGCTTTATACCTCCGACGATTAAAACCAATGCGGAAGGATTCGAGGATCTGCCCATTGTGCTTGATACCGAGTATCGGAACATTGAAAGTGTAGCTATTACAACCCACGGATATGGAGGCAATAATACTTGCTTATTCGTCACCAAGAATGACTGAGAGGTGAATTTATGTTTTTGTTATTACTTTTTATCATTACTTTAATGCCGCTTATCGTTGGTTTAACCATTTTATTTATGTTCGAGAAAACAAAGATGGCGAGAGCAATCTTTTTGTTTTTATTTTTCGCTTCTATGTGGGAGTTAGATACCGTCTTTTTGTACGCCCATCATATCTTGTCTGAAACCGTCGTGGAGTTTTTATTTCGACTCTTCCGTTTTGGTTCGATCATGCTTACACCGGCCTTGATTTATGTGGCATATAGCATGGCTAGTGAGGTGAGTGATAGCCAGAAATCCCGATGGATTCGTGTAGCTGTTAGTAAGAAAATGGTCTATATCGCATTTGTTTGGGCATTCCTTGTGTATCTCATCGGTTGGACGAAGCTAGGGATCCAAGATTTTTACCTTGTGAAAACGGACAACTTTAGTGATTTTATGTTTCCGACTAACGGCCCCTGGGCAGGGTTTTATCAAGTGAATTTGGTGTTTTTTATGATTAGTTTAATATCTTGTATTGCCATAAGTCTGAAAATAACTGATGTGAATAAACGTACGTTTCTATTCGTTTTTTCTTCTGTTATAGCCGTTGGTTATGGCATAGGAATCTTAAATTTATTTGAGAGAAGCAGATTATTCCCTAGTGCTATTGCTGTTATCATTTTTGCGATTTCGACATTCATTGCTTTTACGCGCATGAATACGAAAATCATCAAATATATGGCTTATCATGATTCATTAACGGGTCTGCCGAACCAAAGATTGTTCAAAAGCCGACTACACCTTGCCTTAGAGGCAGCAAAGCGGAACAATAGTAATATTGCTGTTCTTTATATGGATCTAGATCGATTCAAACTTATCAACGACACGCTTGGACATAGTATTGGTGATATGCTGCTGCAGCATGTAGCTGAGCGAATTAAAGGATGCCTTAGTAAACAGGCTACGGTTTCGCGGCAGGGTGGCGATGAATTCACGATTATTCTAGCGGGTCTTACGCGTGAAGAACTAGACCAAGCGATCCAGGCTATTTTCAATGTATTTTCCCAACCTTTCAGATTAGAAGATTATCAATTATATGTCACCCCGAGCATTGGTATAAGCTTATTTCCGATGAGTGGCGATCAAGTGGATATCTTGATTAAACATGCAGATACGGCCATGTACCGTGCCAAAGAAAAGGGGAAAAACACCTATCAATTCTTTAACGAAACGATGGGAGTTCAGATTCATCAGAAGCTAAAAATGGAAAATGATCTTCGCAAAGCGTTAGAAAATAATCAATTTGTTGTCCATTATCAACCTAAGATCGATGTGATCTCAGGAGAAATTACAGGAGCTGAAGCGTTAATCCGTTGGCAGCATCCTGAATTAGGCTTCGTTTCCCCCGCAGATTTCATTCCCTTAGCGGAAGAAACGGGGTTAATTATTCCGATCGGTCAATGGGTATTACGTACAGCTTGTGAGCAATGTAAAGAGTGGCAAATGAAAGAGATGCCTGAATTGACGATTGCCGTTAATCTGTCCATGGTACAGTTGAGGCAGGAAAATTTTGTTGAAATGGTCGAGTTGGTGTTGGATGATACAGGACTCGATGCACGATATCTGGACTTCGAAATTACAGAGAGTAAAGCAATGAATAACGTCGATCTAATCATAGAGAAGCTAATAACTTTAAAAGAGTTAGGGGTTGGAATTGCGATTGATGATTTTGGGACAGGATACTCTTCGTTCGGTTATTTAAAGCAATTGCCCATTGATACATTGAAGATCGATAGATCATTTATCAATGACATAACGAACTCAGAGGATAATGCGGCAATTGTGCAAGCAATTATTGCGATGGCCCATATTTTGAAACTAAAGGTAGTGGCTGAGGGTGTTGAAACGGAGAAACAATACACCATGTTAGAACAATACAAATGCAATACTGTGCAGGGCTATTATCTGAGCAAGCCATTGGCGGCGGGGGATTTTGTGAGAATACTTCGTGCTGGCGTGGTGCGCTAACCTTCTTGTAGGTGCTTAGTCGCCTAAACATGGTTGTTATGCTGAAGCGTTTGCTGCAATACGCAGAGCTTATCAATTTGTAAGTGAATACAGAAAAAGGCCATCTGCGAAGATTCTGCGAAGATGGTCTTTTTCTCATGCATAGAGACGTAAATGGAAAACCTCCATCCCTACAACTGGCTCCTCCGCACGCCCGCATAAGCCATAAGTGCCCCGATCGCGAAGCACAACAAGGCTGCCATGACATAGGTACCGTAACTGACATCAACGGATATGTTATTGACAATCACCATCGTAGCGTTAGATATAATGAAGGCACTTACGATCAGCGCAGGCATTGTCTTCCGAAGCATGCCGAAATACAACGGAATTATCGATACACTCGCGCATAAAAAGGAGAAGATCAGTATACGAATGGCCTCTGCCAAAAGCCGATCACGAGTAAGCGTTTCGGTGATGTAATGGTAATGCGAATTGGCGAGTAAGAGCACGGATAGAATGAAGACGTCTGCGATTAACACCGTGGCAAAGGTCCAAGCTCCAATAATGACCAGCTTCGCTAGGAAAATCAGATTTCGAGGTACAGGGTAGGCGAAGAGGAGCGTAATCGTTTTGTTCCGATACTCGTCGATGACCATACGGGACATGAGCACCGAAGCGAAGATGATAAACGTTATCCCTGCATAATTCATAATGCTCAGAAAGGCACGGTCATAGCTACTGACTTCATTACTCGGCACGTCACTTCCCACGACCCACAGGGTGAGCACAAGAATGGTGATCACGAAGCTAAGCAACAACCCGCGCCACTTCGTTTTCTTAATTTCCAGCTTGATGAGCTTCCAAAGCATCGCGGTTTCCTCCTTCGATTAATCCGAGGAAATAGTCTTCGAGCGAGCGCGTCTTTTTGTTCAGCGCCTCGACGCTGATTTCATGCTGCACCAACAACCGATTCAGCTGGGCAGGTGCAAGATTCGGATCATAGATCCGGATGGCGTTGCGGTCCATGATTTTATAATTGGTGATAGCCAGCCTATCCTCCAACACAAGAACAGCTCGAGGTACATCGGATACGACAATCTCGATATACTCATTATGCCGTCCACGGACTTGCTCCATCGATACCTCTTCGAGCAGCTTTCCATGGTTTATGACACCAATGGTATCGGCTAATTGCTCAATTTCCTGTAAAATATGGCTCGAAATGAGCAACGTCATGCCAAATTCCTTGCTCAGCATGCGAAACAGATCGCGGATCTCGCGGATCCCCGACGGATCCATACCATTGATAGGCTCATCCAGAATGAGCAGCTCCGGCTTCGTACAGATCGCCCTCGCGATACCAAGCCTTTGCTTCATACCGAGTGAAAAATCCTTCACTGGTTTGTTGCCGATACCAGCCAGTCCGACCAGATCAAGCGTTTCGCTAATCGCTTTTTTATCATAATAGCCCATATATTCGCAATGCAGCTCCAAGTTAGCGCGGGCGGACAGATGTTCATAGAAGATGGGATACTCAATAATATTGCCAATCCGTTTCATTGTTTCGTAAGAATGGGGGGTAAGGGGTGCGCCGAACAATTCAATTTCCCCGCTTGTCGGGGTTATCAGATTGGTGATCATGCGCATGACCGTCGTTTTGCCCGCACCATTCGGACCGAGAAAGCCGTAGATCTCGCCGCGACGAACCTGTATGTTTACACCGGAGACAACATCGATCTGTTTATATCTTTTAGACAACTGTTTCGTTTGAAGAATGATGCTCATAGGATAAGGTTCCTTTCAAAAGCGGAGTAGGGGAAAACGGACCGTGAATACGGTCTTTTCATGAGGAATACTGTGCAGGGAAATGTTCCCTTCCATGAGTTCAACCAATCGCTTTGTAATGGTTAGACCGAGGCCGCTCCCTTGATAGGTCTGATTTCTGGAATCCTCTAGTGTGTAGAGACGCTCAAATACTTGCACACGATCCCGTTCACCGATGCCCTTGCCTTGATCCCAGATGTCGATGTAGATATAATCCTCATCTTGCCGCAGCGTGATGCCAACAATACCGCCGTCGTGACCGTATCGGATGGCGTTGGAGAGTAGATTCTGCAGCACACGTCCGAGTGCTTCCGTATTGCCGTAGGCATAGATCGGCTCCTCTGGAATGGCGACGTCCACTTCCAGTCCTTGTGCCTCGATCAGCTCATAATAGAAAAGAATGCCGTTCCGACAGGCTTCACTTAGATTAATTTTGGACAAAGGGACGGGACGATCTCCTGATTCCAGCCGCGCCAGATCGAAAAATTGATTCGTCAGATTAAGAATGTCGAGCGTTCTTTCGTGAACCTTGAGGGCGAGCCGTTTCCGTTCCTCATCATTGGCAGAGAGATCATGTACGAGCGTTTCTGTCAGACCCAGAACAACCGTAAGCGGCGTTTTCAGATCATGGGACATGTTGGCGACCATTTTTTTGATGGCGTTCTCCATGCGGGTGTAATCCGCTTTGACTTTGCGATTCGCATCCAAGAGCCGGTTAATGGCGATTAACAAGCTTTGGAGCTGTGAAGAATTGGTGTGAAGGAGGACTTTTTCGTGCGATTCGTTAGCGAGAATGTCGGTTAGCTTCGCTTGTAAAGAGCGAAGTTCACGAGACTGTTTTATTCTGTGACTTAATTGAACGATGGTAAGTAACCCGAGTAAGATACAAAGGGTGGGCCAAATCAACGTCATATCAGAAGTCCCCCATTTTATAACCAATCCCCCATACGGTCTTGATGTACCGAGGGTTCGCAGGATCGTCCTCAATCTTCTCCCTTAAACGTGAAATATGCACCTGAATCGCATTCACATCATCGTAATAAGCGTCATTCCATACGGAGCGATAGATGTGCTCTTTGGAGAAGGCTCGTTTGGGATGGGACATCAGCAATTTTAAAATAAGGAGTTCCTTCGCCGTGAGGTTGAGGGGGGCACCATTTTTGGTGACGAGATGCTCTTCCGGATGCAGCGTCAGCTCATGGATGCGTAAGAGGGCTTGCTCAGCACTCACAGGAGGGCTGGCATATTGGGATGCCCGCCGCAGTATTGCTTTTACACGTGCCGATAGCTCAATAAGGGAAAATGGCTTGGCCAAATAATCGTCAGCCCCGAAGCCAAGACCCAGCGCTTTCTCTACATCACTGTCCTTGGCAGACAGAATGAGAACGGGCACCGTGCTTCCGCTTCGCACCCTTCTCAGGACCTCCATGCCATCCACGCCAGGCAGCATCAGATCGAGCAGAATCATATCAAAAGCTTCCTCGGCAAAAAGCCGCAGCGCCGCCTCCCCATCAGGGGCATGTCGAACGGTGAGACTCTCTTTGGTTAAATGGTTTTGGACCATTTCAGCGATCGCCAGGTCGTCTTCTACAAGCAAAATGTGATTAGGCATGTCGTTTCCACCTTTTAACTTCATGTGCTTTCAGTATACTTCTTTACTCGCGCATATTGAAACCACGCTGCTCTAAATTGAAACATCACGCTTCGCGAATACGTACCACGCAAGGCCAAGGAAGAGAAGCTGATAGAACGCCAACATCATTAATGAAAAAGATAGTGACATACTAGCCATGAGCGGCCTGCCGTCTACATAACTAAGCAAATTGGTATTGGCGAAAATCAGGAATTTGGACCATTCAAACTTCTTGAGGATGTAGGCAAGCTGCCCGCCTGTCAGTAAGAAAAATAGGGAAATGCCGATGGCCATGGAGCTCGCACGGAACACAGATGAGAACATGAACGCGAGCGTAACCATGACGACCATTTCGATGCCGCTGTAGCCTATAGCTTTCCAACAGTAAGAAACATTCGAGAAAGCAGCACCAGCATGAAGCTCAGAAGCGCCACCGAATCCGAAAAAGATGCCACCCGTAAGGTACGCGGACACTAAAAGCAATATCGTAAGACCTAAGCCGAACAAGAGGACAGTTCCGAACTTGGAAAGCAGGATTGTGGAACGGCTAAACGGACGGATCAGCAGTAATTTGATCGTACCGCCCGAGAATTCGGAGGCCACAATACCCGCGGCAACGATGATCGTAAATAAGGTGACGATATCCATGAGATTCGGAATGGCGGAGAGGATCAAGTCTAGGAACTCCCATACATTGTTCACTTTAAGCTCGTCTTGGTCCGCGTATCGGCAGAGTAGGCCTACCGCGATAACAAGCATCGGAACGAGGGCAATCATTACCCAGCTGCCGATTTTGGTGAGTATCTTAATGCATTCATTTTGCACTAGTTTTGTGAAATTAAGCATAGCTAGCAACCTCCGTTAGCCCGATATATTTCTCTTCGAGTGTCTGTGTGTCAGATTGGGTCTGTAAGTCCGCAAGCGAGAAGGTTGATCGCAGACGGCCTTCGATCACGACACCGAAGCGATCGCACATTTGCTCCATTTCGGCGAGTAGATGAGAGGACACCATTACGGCAATGCCTTCTTCGGCGGCGAGTTGGCGGACGAGCTGGCGCATTTCACGAATGCCGGCGGGGTCGAGACCGTTGGTCGGCTCGTCGAGAATGAGCACCGCAGGTTTATGCAGCAGGGCTTGAGCAATACCAAGCCGCTGGCGCATGCCGAGCGAGTAGGTCTTCACTTTATCGTGAATGCGGGCGGAAAGCCCAACTAACTGCACGATCTGGTCGATGCGGCTTTGCGGGATATTCTCCGCCATGCGAGCGAATTGCTTGAGATTTTGCATCCCAGTGAGATGCTTGTACAGCTCGGGATTCTCGATGATCGCGCCAACGTGCCGAATCGCTTCTTGGAAGCCGCGGCGGATGCTGTGCCCGTTAATGGCGACATCGCCGTCGCTCATTCCGATTAAGCCGACCATCATGCGGATGGTCGTCGTTTTGCCAGCCCCATTTGGCCCGAGAAAGCCGAATACCTCACCAGGGAATAGATCAAAACTGATCTGATCCACAATGTTTTTATTTCGAATCCGTTTCGTCAGATTGCGTACTTCGACTACGGGTTGAATGTTCAAGGTGTTCATATGCGTACCTCCAATAAGTTTCATACGCTTATCTTACTGGATACTCCATGCAGGACTCTTTCCTAATTCTTACGAAAGTCTTTCGAATGCAACCCCAGTCGTATTTCTTGATAGAACTAGCATCTATAGGTAAGATAAAAGAAGGGAAAAGTTGTCATCGTTTCATAGGCACAGATCTAAGGAGGAGTCACATGATAGCTGACTTTCAACCCGCCCAAGGCGGATATTTGGCTCGGTATGAGCGTCATTGGCCTCATGCTGTAAAAGACGTATGGTCATGGTTGACGGAGAATGATAAGCTAGTGCAATGGTTCCCAGAGCTAGAGGTGGAGGAGCTTCGAGAAGGCGGTATCATCAAGTTTAATATGCCGGACGGCACGTTCATACCCATCAAAATTCTTGAGCTTACAACCCCTAGTGTGTTGGCCTACTCCTGGGACGAGGATCGCGTTCGATTTGAACTCCAAGATGAGCCAGACGGCGGATGCCGCTTAGTCTTTAGTGAGCATTTACATAAAATAACGGCCCATACGCCAAGGGATTTGGCTGGGTGGCACGTGTGCCTAGATGTGATCGAGGCGTTGATGGATGGGAAAACCATTGCATCACGTAAAGAAGTATGGAACGTATGGTATGAGCAGTACAAGCAACTAACAGAGGCCTATGTGACGGAACAGGCGCAATGTTGCTCTATACATAAATAAGACGGAGGCGATCATATGAAGGCGCTATTTATTGGCGGAACAGGAACCATTAGCTCCGCGATTACTAGACAGCTGTTAGCCACCGGCTGCGAGCTGTATCTGTTGAATCGCGGCACGCGCAATACAGACTTGCCAGAGGGTGCGCGAATCCTCCAGGCGGATATCAACGATGAAGCCTATGTTGCCAAGTTAATCGAAGACTTATCGTTCGATGTGGTCGCGGATTTCATCGCGTTCGAGCCTTCACAGCTGGAGCGGGATTATCGTCTTTTTCAGGGTAAAACAAAGCAGTTCATGTTTATTAGCTCGGCATCGGCGTATCAGACGCCGCTATCCGATTACCGCATCACCGAAGGGACGCCATTATCTAATCCATTATGGGCATATTCCAGGAACAAAATCGCTTGCGAAGAGTATTTGATCAAGCAGTACAGGGAGCAAGGCTTCCCGATCACGATTATTCGACCAAGCCATACCTATGATGAGCGCTCCATCCCCCTTGGTGTGCACGGCACTAAAGGCAGTTGGCAGGTGGCGAAGCGCATGCTGGAGAACAAACCGGTGATCATACACGGTGACGGTACTTCTTTGTGGACGATGACGCACAACAGCGATTTTGCCAAAGGGTTCATCGGGCTCATGGGCAATCTCCATGCGATCGGAGAGTCCGTTCACATCACGTCAGACGAGACGCTGACTTGGAATCAAATCTACGAAGCGATTGCCGATGCGCTTGGCGTGAAGCTTCATGCGGTGCATGTGGCGTCTGAGTTTCTGGATGCTTGCAGTACGCAAGACTACCAGGGCGGATTGCTCGGGGATAAGGCGAATTCCGTTGTTTTTGACAACGCGAAGTTAAAGCGGCTTGTGCCAGATTTCGTGGCTACAACCCGATTTGACCAAGGGATCAAGCGCACCATCGCCAATATTCTGGCTAATCCTGAGCTGCAACGGGAAGATCTGGAATTTGATGTGTGGTGTGATAAAGTGGTTGGAGCGTTGGAAGCAGCGCGTAATGCAATCATAGCGTAATTGTAAGAAGACACACTCGAGCTGAGGGTGTCTTTTCTTCATTTCTTAAGTGGGCGAAGCAAGCTTCAATTTGCTCCCCCTTTTTTATAGTGAAATCCGTATAATGGGAATATTAGGATGCGCATGGGGGAGGCAGGGCATTATGTCGAATTTCATTAGAATCGGACTATTTTCCAAAATCGCACAGGTCACTATACGGACTCTACGCCATTACGATGAGCGCGGATTATTGAAGCCTGCTTATATCGATGCAACGACAAGCTATCGCTACTACACCTATGAACAACTCATCCGTATTCATCAGATTGTTGTGCTGAAGGAAACGGGATTCTCGCTAGATGAGATCGCCACGATGATCGATCAGGCACTCACGATGGAGGATATGAAGCGCATGATGCACAAGAAGAAAATAGAGCTAGCTACCCAAATCGAAGAGGCCAGTCAGCAAATGACGCGCATTGAAGCTAGATTACATCAACTGGAACAATTGGGCGAGACGCCAGCCTATGAGGTTGGGATCAAGCAGGTGCCGGCGCTTTATGTGGCTGGACTTCGCCAAATCGTACCGCGACCCCAAGATATGCCCGTCTACCGCTGCCGTATGTTCGAGGAACTTGAAGAGGGGCTAGGCGGGAGCGCGATGACGGCTAACATGCAGCAAGAGTACGTTCTGTATCACATGACGGAGTTCATTGAAGAGAATTTCGATATCGAGGTGGCGTTTAGCTTCCAGTCTTTAGCGAACCTCAGCCCTAACGCCCCCATCACCGTGTATGAAATACCCGCAGAACCCATGGTGGCAAGCCTTGTTTACAAAGGCCCTTTTATGGGCGTTGGAGATGGCATTCTGGCGCTTTTTACATGGCTCGGCGTTAATGGCTATTCGCAAATCGGTCCAGTGCGAGAGCTGCATTTGTTTGGCAGAGAAAACCACCTTCATGACTACAACAATGTCGTTGTGGAGCTGCAAGTCCCCATTTCTAAATAGGACGCCGTAATTTGCAAAATGCCTCTTGACTCTCCCGTTACGGAAGACAATATCGTTAGGATATCGAAGACGAGGGGGGCATGAAGGATGAGTGAACAGGTTAATGTGATTTTTGGAACGGGGCCACTAGGCATGGCAGTTATGCGGGAATTGAAGCAGCGTGGGGTGCAGCGGATTCGAATGGTGAATCGCAGCGGCAAGTTGTCCACCGTGGATGATGCGTCTATTGAAGTTGTAAAAGGGGATGCTGCCCAGCAGGCTGACGCCATAGCGCTGTGTAAGGATGCTTCCGTGGTGTACCACTGCGCACATCCGGGCTACACGAACTGGCCGACGCAATTCCCTGGCCTTACCCGAGGGATTATGGAGGGTGCAGCCGCCGCAGGGGCGAAGCTGATCTATGGCGATAACCTGTACATGTACGGTCAAGTGAATCAGCCCCTAACCGAGAACCTACCTCACCGTGCAATGGGAAAAAAGGGACGAACACGCGCCCAGATGGCGGAGGAATTGCTGCTTGCGCATCAATCAGGCAAGGTCCGCGTGGCGATTGGCCGCGCGTCGGACTTCTATGGCCCCGGGGTGAGGCAGTCCTCCCTGGGCGAGCGTGTTTTTGACTTTGCCTTAAGCGGCAAGCCCGTAAGTCTGCTAGGTAATCTAGATATACCGCATACCTACACATATATTGATGACTTTGCCAAAGGACTCGTGACCCTCGGTCAAGAGGAGCGTGCTTTGGGTGAAGTTTGGCACATCCCGAGTGCGAAGACGATCACAACGCGGGAGATGTTGGAGATAATTTTCGACGAGCTAGGCTCCACAAGGAAAATTAGCACATTATCCCGCGGCATGGTTACGTTTATCGGTCTTTTTCATCCGATGTTGAGGGAAATTAAAGAGGTCTTCTACGAATTTGAGCAACCTTTCATTCTCGATCACAGCAAATTTGTCGCTGCCTTTGGCCCGCAAACGACGACTCCGCATGAGGAAGCCATTATGCAAACGGTGCGCTGGTATAAGGAAATGAGGCTGGCTTAGGGAGTTCGATAGCCAGGGAATCTTAGTTCGCTATTCGTTTGTTTAGGGAGGTTTTTGGGTGCTTATCGGATCGATAGCTGAACCACGTTCTGTATCGCTTCTTTCAGCCTAAAGAGGGGATCTCATCCTCTGTAGTGATGAAAATCAGCGTTACAGCATCAGCAGTAGTGTTTTCTGCCGCTGTAGTGATGTTTTTCACGCTTATAGCGTGCAAATGTAGCCTAAAGAGGGGATCTCATCCTCTGTAGTGATGAAAATCAGCGTTACAGCATCGGCCGTAGCGTTTTCTGCCGCTGTAGTGATGTTTTGCACGCTTACAGCGTGCAAAGTCCCCTCCCCAACCCCAAAAGGCACCCATCAAGGGTGCCTTCCTCTTTCACTACCTAATAGCCGTCCGTCCGCTGTCCGGCGCCCTCCGCCAGTTCAGCTCCCGCCTTCGCTGCATCAGACCCGAGGTGCTCCTGCTCAACCTTCGCCTGAGCGAGCCCCTCCGACACCCGCCGGCCGTAATCAGCATCAGCCTGCGTAAAATAGCCAATCATGTTCGCCTGTATCACAGGCTTACAGGTCTTCAAAGCATCCACCAAATTCGCGATCAACTCATCGCGCTCTGAATCCTCAAACTTGCGGTACGTATCGCCCGCCTGCCCAAAATCATTCGTTCGGCTGATTTTCTCACGAACGAGCCGATCATTGTACATCGGCTGATGCTCGCGGCCCGAAGGCGTCGCTTCCTGCAACCCGCCGAGCGAGGAGGGCTCGTAATTCACATGTGGATTTTGGCCGTGGGCCTTGTCCACCATCAACGTCATCTGCCCATCCCGCTGATTCGTCGCAACCGACGATTTCGGCGCATTGATCGGCAGCTGCAAATAATTCGTCCCCACGCGATACCGCTGCGTATCCGAGTAGGAGAAGGTCCGTCCCTGCAGCAGCTTATCGTCCGAGAAGTCGAGGCCGTCGACGAGAACACCAGTCCCGAAAGCGGCCTGCTCCACCTCCGCAAAATAGTTCTCCGGATTGCGATCCAGCACCATTTTGCCCACCTTTCGAAAAGGAATCTTCTCATGATCCCACAGCTTCGTCGGGTCGAGCGGGTCGAAATCGAGTTCTGGGTGCTCGTCGTCGCTCAAAATCTGCACACATAACTCCCACTCCGGAAAATTACCGCGCGCGATCGCTTCATATAAATCCTGCGTGGCATGGCTGATATTTTTGCCCTGAATCGCCTCAGCTTCGGACTGCGTAAGGTTCTTCATCCCTTGCTTCAGCGGCTCCCAGTGGTATTTGACCAGCACCGCATCCCCATTCTGATTGACCCACTTGTACGTGTTGACGCCCGACCCCTGCATCTGCCGATAGTTGGCCGGAATGCCCCAAGGGGAGAAGAGGAAGGTGATCATATGCGTCGCCTCCGGCGTATTCGAGACGAAATCGAACATTTTCTCCGGATTTTGCAGGTTCGTGACCGGGTCTGGCTTGAACGCGTGCACCATATCGGGGAATTTCAACGGATCGCGGATGAAAAAGATTTTCAAATTATTGCCGACTAAGTCCCAGTTGCCATCCTCGGTATAAAATTTCGTGGCGAAGCCGCGCGGATCGCGCAGCGTTTCTGGCGAGTACGTGCCGTGTACCACGGTCGAAAAACGCACAAAAACAGGGGTGCGCTTCCCCTTTTCCTGAAAAAGCTTAGCCCGCGTATACGTAGAGACCGGCTCATCGCCGACCGTGCCATACGCCTCAAAATACCCGTGAGCCCCAGCGCCCCGCGCATGCACGACCCGTTCTGGAATTCGCTCCCGATCAAAATGGGAAATCTTCTCGATATAATGGTAATTTTCGAGCGTCGAAGGGCCGCGATTGCCAATAGTGCGGATGTTTTGATTATCCGAAATCGGATGGCCTTGACGGTTCGTTAAGGTCATTTTGCTTGTGTCTGTAGTCGTATTCGGATCGATTTTATCTGTACTCATTTGCGTGGAACATCCTCCTAAACGTAGTTAGAAGTAACTTTTACCAGTACAAGGGAAATTATTCCTTGCCAAAAAGTCCTCACCCTCTTTCCGAAGAAAGGAGGCAAGGACTTAGAACTTACCGACTTAAAAATCAAAATTGTCCGGATCTGGCCCGACACGCAGATTCTGATTCATCCCATTGATCGCAGCCATGTCTTCATTCGTCAATTCAAAATCGAAGATCGAACCATTTTCCACAATACGATGCTCCTTGGTTGACTTCGGAATCGTTACGATACCGCGTTGGAAATCCCACTGCAAGATGATTTGCGCAATGGATTTGCCATGACGTTCAGCTAATGCCTTGAGCTTAGGGTTATCCAAAAGCTGACCCTGCATCAGGGGTGACCAAGCTTCCAACTGGATGCCATGCTTTTTACAAAAATCGTGCAAGTCCGTTTGAGCAAGGAGGGGGTGAAGCTCCACTTGGTTGACCATTGGTTTAATCGTGGCGGTGCCCATGACGTCCTCCAAATGATGAATTTGGAAATTGCTTACGCCGATCGCTTTGACGCGCCCCTCTTGGTAGAGCGTCTCTAGCGCTCGCCACGCCTCCACATATTTACCTTGGACAGGCCAATGAATGAGGTACAGATCGAGATAATCCAAGCCGAGCTTCGCTAAGCTCGCTTCATAGGCAGCTAGGGTAACTTCATAGCCAAGATCGGCATTCCATACTTTCGACGTCACGAAAAGCTCCTCACGCGAGATGCCGTACGCCGCCATACCTTCGCGAATCCCTTGTCCCACGCTGCTTTCATTGCCGTAAATCGCCGCAGTATCGATACTGCGATAGCCAAGCTTCATAGCTGCTTTCACAGCTTTCACGACCTCCGGGCCGTCCTCTACCTTAAATACACCAAGACCCAGCCATGGCATAGCAACGCCATTATGAAGTGTAGTTACAGCTTGTAGGTTGTTGTTCATCGTGTTTTGTAGATCGTTTGTCATTGCGGTATTCCTCCTAAAATGGTGGGTATTGATTGGGTTGTTTTTTGATCTGATTTTTCAAGACTGCGGCTCCAAACAGTGAGAATGACGGCCCCGAATACCATCAATCCACCCATCCATGTGGTATGAATCAGTCCGATGGAGTCCGTAATGATACCGCCTAAGAACGCTCCGCCAGCAATACCTGCGTTGAAAGCAGCAATGTTGAAGGCTGATGCTACATCCTTGGCCTCGGGAGCGAATCGTTCAGCGAGCTGTACGACATAAATTTGCAGCCCAGGTACGTTCATGAAAGCGAGTAGTCCCATTGCAAATATCGTAAGTAAGCCTACGGCTTTGAACGGCGCTGTAAACATAAAGAGAAACAGCACGAGGGACTGTAAAAGAAACATGATGAGCAACGCTTTGCTCACATTGCGGTTGGCTAAGCGGCCTCCGATGATATTGCCGATGGCAATGGCAACCCCATACAGTAGCAGAATCAACGCAACCGTATGCTCTTGAAACCCTGTGATCTCATGTAGCAACGGAGATAAATACGTAAACACCACGAACGTGCCGCCGTATCCTAAGGCTGTAATCGAAAAGGCGAGCAGCAGTCGCCCATTTGTGACCAGCTTCAGCTGAGTATCAAGCCGCGTGCGGGTGCCCTTGCGCAAATTCGCGGATACCAACACCAAGTTCGCGATGAGCGCCACCACGCCAATCGCAACAATGGCGAAGAACGCGGCCCGCCAGCCTAGCTGCTGGCCGAGGTAAGTGCCGATCGGCACACCGGTTACGGTGGCGACGGTAAGACCCGAGAACATCAGCGCAATCGCGCTGGCTCTGCGGTTCTCGGGCACAAGATCAGCGGCGATGGTCGAGCCAATCGACATGAAGACGCCGTGCGCCAGCGAGGATATGACGCGAGCGATTAGCAGCATCACGATGCTGCCTGCGGTGGCAGCTAATAGATTACCTGCGATGAACACAAGCATGATCCAGAGCAGCAGCGTTTTGCGTGAGATGGTTGAGGTGATCGATGTTAAAATTGGTGCACCAAAAGTAACCCCAAGTGCATACAACGTGACGGTTAAACCCGCACCCGTGATGGATATATGTAGGTCTTCAGCAATGAGCGGAAGCAGTCCGACACTGATAAACTCGGTTGTGCCAATGGCAAAGGCGCTAACCGCGAGGGCAAGCAGCGCCAGCGTATTTCGATGGGTTTCTTGTTTCATAGCATTCACTCCAAACTTGTATGTCCCGGCCGGTAAGTGCTATTATCATGCATAATAGTTCGATTGACTAGTACGTACTTATAAGTACGGTAGGTACTTTTTAGTACCTATAGGTAGAATGGGAGGAGAATAGCCGCATGGGGAAAAAAATGTACAATATTTCCGTGGAGGCCACCCTAGAAGTCATTGGGGGGAAGTGGAAATGTGTCATTCTCTGCCATTTGACCAACGGTAAGAAGCGC
This sequence comes from Paenibacillus sp. J22P143, assembly GCF_059692035.1. Lineage (NCBI taxonomy): Bacteria > Bacillati > Bacillota > Bacilli > Caryophanales > Paenibacillaceae > Paenibacillus > Paenibacillus sp. J22P143. The sequence goes on along the minus strand of NZ_JCAUAQ010000018.1, from coordinate 3,704 downwards.
ACAAGTGATCTCAAGCGGCTCATGCCGAGAATCACACAAAAAATGCTGACGCAACAGCTCAGAGAGCTCGAAGATGACGGGATTGTGAAGCGGATCGTGTATAATCAAGTGCCGCCGAAGGTGGAGTATGAGCTCAGCGAATACGGGGCAAGTTTGAAGCCGATTTTGGACTCGCTCTGTATGTGGGGGGAGACGCATATCATCAAGGAATATGGAGATAAATTCGCCGTCCTTGAGGAAAATGTACTGAATAAAAGGGACGAAGAGGAGCTTACTCCCGAGTATATGGAGAAAGAGGTAGAAATGACATGAACACAACGATCAATCAGAGGGGCGATTCCCAAGTTGCCATCGTAGAGAGCACGGACATTCTGATCAGCAACGGTCAGGATGCGCTAGATTTAATGGCAAACGTCCGATACTTAACGGGATGCGACAAGTTTATCATTCATCAGTGGAATTTGACCGAGGAATTCTTTGAGCTCAAAACAAAACTTGCTGGCGATGTTCTCCAGAAATACACGAACTATCAGATGAAAATGGCCGTTGTCGGCGATTTCGACCAGTACGACAGCAAAAGCCTCCGTGATTTCATCTACGAGTGCAACCACGGCAAGCAGTTCTTCTTCGTCAAGGACGAGCAGGCTGCGTTGGATGCCTTGCATGGTGTGAAGTAGTGGCTTAGCCCGACGCCGCGGCTCCCCAAACCAACAAAAATGAAGCAGTGCAGGATCACCCCTGCGCCGCTTCTTTTTGCCCGCACTGACCGGGTCGCACCTTTTTCACATCAACCATGCTGACCGTCGAGGAGATGACGTATGCAGGGCGTATGAGAATCATTATCAATTAAATAATCAGAACCGTCAATACAAGCTTTTCTAGCTGCGTTGCGAGGTTTGGCCTGTAAGTTAGCGTACATTGATCTCAGCAAATGGGACTCACTCTAATGCTTATTTACCTACAAGGTCGAGCAACGCGGTCAGAGACAGCTCCTCTAACGATTGCACTGTACGCGGTTCCCCGTCAAAAGCGAGAAACTTCGTAACCGGGTTGGTCACTGTAATGTAGTGCATACCTGCCGCGGCTGCTGCGCGAGCGCCGTTAGGTGAATCCTCGATCGCAATAGCCTCATGCGGTTGTACGCCAAGATCCTTCAGCGCGAGCTCATAAAGCTCGGGATGAGGCTTCACCAAAGCAACATCCTCTGCGGTGCGAATCGTTTCAAAATATCGGCCAATCCCCAGCTGTGCCAGATACTTATCGACCCAAGCTCGCTTGGAGCTGGAGGCTAAGCCAATGCGCAGGCCTAATTCTTGGGCCCCCACTAAATAATCAAGAATACCTGGACGGATGACTTCTTGCGCCATCATCTGAGTATGTCTGTTATATACGTCTTGGCGAAGCTCCTCACGATCCAGAGGCGCCTTCAAGTCCGTAATCAGATAGTCATAAGGATCGAATACATGGAGGGAGGTCCCGATACATTGCCCGTACATCTCCAAAGTCAGTTCCGCTTTATGCTCCAGGTAAATCTCTCGAAACGCCTCATACCAAGCCGTCTCCGTATCCAGAATCGTGCCGTCAAAATCAAAAATAAGCGCTCGAATCGCTGGCATCTCCCTACAACTCCTTTTCGCAATCATTCTCGAAATAAATTCTAAATAAAATAGGGGAAGGGTTTCTAAAAAATTTGTCGAAATCTAGAAGACTAGCCTGTAATACCAATATTTACATAACTACCGTGCTGTACAATTCTGGAGGTGTTTTTGTAATCATGTCACAAGCTAAACCACAAGGCAAGCAAGCATCGGTAAGCTTTTTTCGTTCGCTGTCTTTTAAAATTTCCGCCTGGACGGCCACCTGTTATATTCTCCTTTGCGTGCTGCTAACCTTTGTTTCATATCAACAGCATGGGCGCCAAATGTCAGATAACTTGGGCGCGCTTGAAGGTATTTTCCATGCGCCGCTTATGCAGAAGATAGATTACATTGAGAAAGCAAAGATCGAATTGAAGAAAAGTCAGGACGCGTACAAATACGAGCCTGCTGTGATGAATGTGCAGGAGGATATGGACCGTGTTTCACAAAGTGAATTGGTAGAGAATGCCTACCTATTTTACCCGGAATGGACAACATCAGAGGGAGAACCAGCCCTCTTGAACTTATTATCCAATGCAGAGCTCTATGTTGACGAGAAGCCAGCTGAGCCTTATGTACCGGTACCTGAGCTGCGAGAAGCGCTAGAGGAAGCGGAGAAAACAGGCGTTGGCATTACAGGTAAGTACTCAGATTCACTGGGAACATGGGTGAGTGCAGTCAGTGCGATTCGAGATAAGGATGGCAAACTCGTCGCTTTCGCTGGACTTGATTTTGATTACAGCGTTATTCAGGCTCAAATGTCGAAATACACCATCCAGTCGTTATGGATCGGATTCATTGCAATTGTGCTTGGGACGCTCTTCATCACAATCATTGTAAGACTGTATCTGCGCCAGATTACCCCGTTGGTTAAGCTTGCGCAGGCGGCAGCAGCAGGGGATTTATCAGAATCAGCGCTTATCAAAAGCAAAAGTCGCGATGAGTTGGGTGAACTCGGTAATCATCTCAAAGAGATGGTAGGCAATCTTCGTGGGCTCATTGTCCAGATCGCACAGGCTGCTCAGCAAGTCTCAGCCGCATCGGAATCACTACAAACAGGCGCTCAGCAGACAAATGAGTCCACAGCCTCTGTCTCGGATATGATGGGGCAGCTCGCTTCGCATTCGGAGCAGCAGCGTCAGGGCACGGAGGAAAGCAGCCATGCCATGAATGAAATGGCCGTTGGGATTCAACGCGTAGCCGAATCAGCAGGACATGCCACGGATATTTCTGGCCATGCACGCGCGCATACGAGCGAAGGCAATGCGCGGATGGGGCAAAGCATGCTGCAAATTACGGAAGCGCTGCGTTCCGTACAGGAGGCCGTACAAGCCATTCAGAGCTTGAAATCGATGTCCGAGGAAATCGGAGAGATCACGGTCCTCATCACGAATGTGACAAGACAAACCAATTTACTTGCGCTGAATGCCTCGATTGAGGCAGCGAGAGCGGGCGAGCACGGTAAAGGCTTCGTTGTCGTATCCACGGAAATCCGCAAGCTTGCGGATCAATCCCGACTGGCGACAGAGCGAATTGCTGAACTCGTTGAGCGCGTACAACATGAGACGGGAGCCGCTGTTATCGCGATGGATCGCGGTCTTGGGGAAGTGGAGGCCATGCAGGCTGTCGTGGAGAAAACTGACGGCACCTTCAAGGATCTCTCTAGCACGGTTCAGGAGGTTGTCGATCAGATGACCGATGTATCCGCCGTATCGGAGCAAATGTCAGCAAGCTCGGAAGAGGTTCTAGCTGGCATTGAGGAGATGGCGGAGCTAACTCGGATGACAACGGAGCTTACACAAGCCGTTGCAGTCGCTACGGAGCGCCAGTTGACGACGATATCGGAGGTTTCCAGAACAGCTAACGAATTAAGCGGCATGTCGAATGAGCTTCAATTGGCTGTGGCTCGGTTTAAGGTATAAGTGCAATACGATGGATAAAGTAGGGATGCCCTCGGGCCAATGTCATTAAGTTACGCTCAAAAACTAGGATGAGAATAGAATTGTAATCTGAAACGGCATGGGATAAGCCCTGTGCCGTTTGTTTTTTTTGCAAGCAAGTAAAAAT
>NZ_JCAUAQ010000017.1:0-120675 GCF_059692035.1 Paenibacillus sp. J22P143 | reverse complement strand
ATCTCAGGCAAAGCACTAGAACATTCACGTCTCATTACCCACTGAACATTGTGAATCATTTCACACCTTAACTATATTAAAATAACTGTCTTGACATCTTGTAGCACCATAAACAAGTCGTATCAGAACTTATGAAGGTAATTAAGCCCCAAGGATCAACGCTAATAGAAGCGCGTGATTGTCTAGTTAACTATGGGGTTACGCCGCCTGTTGTTACTGATGATTGGTGGCTAGATGTTTTGGAGTTCATGGGAACGGACTATCATATGGAGCACTGGGGAACATCATTGACACCGTCCGATAGAACGTATTCACGTGGTGAACAGGTCGCATGGGCAGCAATGCAAATGATGTGGCAAGAAAAAGCAAAAGAAACGGGAATTTGTCAAACTGCACATCCAAATAAAGTCCACGAGTTTATCGAGACATCTCCAGGATTAGCCGAGATGTGTCTTGCACAACCTGAATATCTAGCATTATATGTCCCTCAGCTGACAATTAGTGGATTTGAGGGGCAGTTTATAGAATCCATTGAAAATTGGTATAGACGCTCATTAGAAAAGCACACGATGATTACTGAAATAGCAAAAGGATTAACTATCGATGGAGAGGGGGCATTATGTGATGAGGAACTAGTATTACGACATCCTAATTTCGGTAAATATAGGCCTTCTCTCGTTACATGTAATTTTGTACAGGGGCCACTAATGAGTCCTAGTGTACTTTTCTATGAAAGGTTCGATTACTTGATATGGTTGCTTTCATCGAATAGCCAGTGGTTACCTCAGACGATACAGAGGTATTTAATTGAAGGATTTAAGGAATGGAAACAATGGACATGGGAAATCTACTATATTGGAAAAGATAATACAAAGGTATCAGGGGAGTTTTACTACTCGCTCTGCAGCGCGGAATCGTACTCTAAATTCAAACTAAATAAATCATTGATTGTTGAACTAAAGCAGAGGATTCAAAACTCAATTAAATTTCTTGAGCTATCAGACACTGTTGAGGAGCTTTACAAGAAATTTATTGATGGTGACTTTATTAAAGTCTGGTTTCTTAAAAATAAACGAGGTAAGCAGTTATCATTTTCAGAGGCTGCGAGAATAGCAATAGATGATCCTACTACAGTAACTGAAATACGAGCAATGTATAGTAACACAATAACGTATTACCCAGGGCATCATCACCATCGGGTTTTATTGCACAGTAGTGGAAAAGTACAATATCACAGGAAGCTAATCGGTGATAAAGGGCTTGTTGATGAGAAAAATGGGAAGGCAATTGAATTCATTATGGCATCTGAAGTGGATAAGTCTCAACTTATGGAATCCGATAGCTATATTGAACGTGGTATCAATGCAGCTTTACTCAAGCTGAAAGAACTCGCCGAGTAAAGGCTATGAAGGGAATAATCTTAGATGCTCATAGATTGTCCGTATTGTGATGTTACTGTTGATGCTAAAGAACAGGGCCAAGTTAACCGATACGACGAAGGAATACCCGACTATATCACAACTTTATTAGAGTGTCCTCGTTGTGGAGAGCCAATCCTAGCTGGGCAGGAGTTAGTACATCTTTACTTTAACCAAATGGACTGGAGTATTGCTAAGCGTCTGTGGCCTTCTCCACAAATGCACATATCCTCTGGACTTCCATTAATGGTGTCCAACTCTCTTGATGAAGCAGACAAGTGCTACAAGGGTAAGGCATATTTAGCATGTGCCGTAATGTGTGGCAGAGTTATTGAATCAATATGTAAAGATAACCAAACAAAGAGCAAAAGTATTGCAGGTGGATTAAAGGAACTGTTACAAAGGCAAATTATAGATAACAGAATCTTTGAATGGGCTGAAGCTCTAAGGATACACAGAAATATCGGAGCACATGCATCGGATGAAATAATAACTAAAGAAGATGCTAAGGACTTGCTAGACTTTACTATCGCCATATGTGACTATGTGTATCTTCTTGCTCAGAAATTTCAAAGCTTTATGGATCGTAAGAAAACTACTGAAGGGAATGATTCGAATGGAATCACTACAGGTAGACCTTGAATTAGCAAGAGCACATTATTTTAGATCTGGTGAAATCTTTAGCCTGTATGACAAATTTTTTGCGTTGTGGGCTGCTTACAATGTCATGTATGAAGGCATTCGGCATGAGGTTTCTAAACCCACAGAGCGTCTCGTAGCCAAACATTGTGCTAAGAAACTAGAATATGAAGTTTGGTCCAGAATGTTCAAAGATGATAGAATAACTAGTTTGCTCTCAATTACTCCAATATTCAATGAAGCCCACTATCGCAGGGAAGCAAATATGGTGACATGGGAGTTCGAGAACTTAACTAAATGGCTCAGAAAGGCGAAAACAAGCACAGTAGCATTTGACGATAGGATATTAGAATCCTTAGTTGATGTTCTTTACCTAGTAAGATGCAATCTTGTTCATGGGTTTAAGGCACCAGGTGCTCTTAGAGATGAAGAGGTACTTAGTGCAACTGTTCCATTGTTAGAGTGCTTAGTTAGCTCTTTGATTGTTTATTTCGAAGGGCAATCATAATTGAAATATGGCAGATAACCCAAAACTAATTTCTATTCAATTTGCGGACTAAACATCTCGATTATTAGCCTGAAAGGAGTAATATTCATGGACAATAAACAAATACAAGTGACCACTGAGGGAATGGTAATAAGTATTGATGGTGAGAGTGGGATGTTCAATGGCATCGATCTACAAATTGAGGCAATTCGTGCTTAAATTGAAATGATCGATTACAAATTCGCCGAAGAGGTTGATCCTGAAGCAAGACAGAAGGCTACGTTAAGAATCTTGGATGCAGTAGGATCAGCCGTTAAGGTCGGTAAAATGTATGGACAAGAGGCTAGAATGAAGAATATTGAAGCTGTTCAGGAATTTTTATTATGGATTATTGACGAGAAGATTCATGAGCAACCAACTTATGCTTATTTCTTAGATAATGTTATTGAAGACGAGGAGACTGAGGACTAGAACGATGGAATTAGATAAAGACATAGAATCGGTTGTTGATATGAAGGTAAATTTGACAACATCTGTTGAAATCAAAACGAGGACATATTTCTCTATACAACACATTAGTACAGCGGCTTATTTTGCAAGGAAGAGTGGGGAAGTAGAGCGTCAATATGTACCTTCGCAAGATTCATTTCCATCCGACTTACATCACGAGAATAGAAGTTATGTAACTGGAAGCATTTTCTCATCTGTTGCTTCCATGGAAGCGGCAATAAATGAGCTTCTATGTGATGCAGAGGAGCATTCGAAAGGCAATCATCATCGTGAACTCTTTCAGCATTCTCCTCTTGATCTAGTGGAAAATATCGGTGAATGGTGGGCTAAAAAAGAAAACAAGAGAAGGTCGGCATTGCAGAAATATAACACAGTGTTGGAGTTTGCCGATCAGGTAACTTATCAGAAAGGAAACATACTTTTTGATGATGTAGCCGCATTAATAAAGCTTAGGAATGCACTTGTCCATTATCAACCAGAGTGGATTACTACAACATCTGATCATGGGAATGTTACTATCCATGAGTTTGAACGATTACTAGGCTCGAGGTTCCCAGTGTGCAAGCTATTCGAGAAGACAAGAAACGGGTATTACCCAGACAAATGTTTAGGGTATGGTTGTGCAAGTTGGGCAGTTGAATCAAGCATGCGGTTTGTTGAGGACTTCTTCAGGAAGATGGATCTTAGAGTGCCTTTTAATCAAATGCGCGACCAATTACATACAAAATAGATTTGTAGTAAGGCTAACTAAACCAAGATCATCAGAGGATTTCACATTGAATGTGACCTCTGTTTCGTTAAGGAATCAAAAGGCAGTAACGAGGGGGAAAAGAAGAAACATCGTCCTGTTACTGGCAGTAACGGTACAATTATTGACATAGTTACAAGAGTAGAGATGATTCTGACTGTCGGGACTCAAGCAGTTGTTCAGTTCTCAGTTGGGGTGCTTTCGATGTTAAGGATTATTTTGGGATCGAAGCTCACTGATAGTATGTTTGAATTGATCAAGAAGTCTATGTCTCAGAAGTTATCTCTTGATGTAAGAGAGTTTGAAGGAAGTCAGCACTATTTAATTTCTAGTTATAGTCTCTTCCAATGGAAAAAGAGTTACAAGAAACCTAAATAAAATTAACGCATGGTTAACTAAATAATCACACGTATCATATTGCTATGGATAATGCAGAAATTGTTGATGATATTAGAACGATGTACAAACAACGAGTGTTCTACAGGGTTTAGGGGGAAGCGATGTCAATTAGAGATATATCTAGAAAAGGATTTACGTTAGAGGAAAAAAGTAGTGAGTTAACAGATTACTCTCAAGTATCTTTGACCATAGCGTTAAAAGCCTTCTTTTGTACTTATAAGGATATGAGATACAGGCTCTATGATTTAAAGTTAGTGGACTCTTCTGATGATGACGAGCGTTTTCGTTATCGAAGGGCGCACTCTCACGAGTATTGCGAATCATCAGTAGAAGCAATTCTGCACTTTCAACATTTCGCTGAACTTAGCTTGAAAGAAGTATAAAGAAAGACACATCCACTCTTAGCCTTAAACATTGACGTGACTAAGCAAGTGAACTTATTTCACAACTTACTCACTATACCAAATTATTCTCATGACGATGCGGATCTAAATACAATTGAATTCGGACAATCATTAGACAGAGTGCTTAACCTTATTAGAGCTAAGAAATTAGACTTTAGTGTCTATGGGTTCATAAATGATTACGCTGAAATGCTTAGAGAATTGAATTACCTTCGTAATCGTCTTTGGCATAGAGGGGTCTTTATTCTTGAGTATTCGGCATTAGATCAATTCATCGGTAAACATGTCTTTCCGTTTGTAAGGTCAGTAATGTCCCTACCAACTAATGCAATTAAGAAGGGGATAGCTTGGAGATACCGATCACCAGCTTGTGGTATAGATCCAATCGAGGGCATTATGAATTCTTTAAAGAGTAATGTTTACAATGAAGAAATTATGGGGAAAATCGCATTTCTGAAGGAACTAGCCAGAGCAACATTTCAAAATCCTGTCGATCATCAATTAATACCTTGGGAGAGGGAGAGCATGATTAAACGTGCTGTAGCGCAAGCCACTAACCAAGAACCGAGGGAATGCCCAGCTTGTGGATATAATACCCTCGTCATTGATTTGGCTTCGGATGATGTTCCAAACTATCCAGAATCGGTAAATTGCACGCTCTGTACCTTTGAATTAACTAACGATGTAAAATGTAACCCTAAAGATGTGGGGATTAATATTCCTGATTTTTGGCATTAGTGCGTATAACCGTGGTTGCATTGCGTATGGATCAATAGTTTGATGTCATGATGGTGATCCGCGGCGGCGGAAACGATAGCGATTTTGCAATCTTTAATGATTCTTGCATAGCCAAAGGCAAATTGATTATTCTGAGATTCCTGTTGTTGTGGGTATTGGACATACAGATAACAACACGTTCGCATACAAGGCTGCTGACCGTTCTGGACTACGCCTACTAAAGCTGCAAGGTTCATAGTAGATATGCTTGGAGAGCCACAGCAAGGCGCTAAAGAGGTTGAGAAGTATGTTCAGTAAACAAGCCATATAACAATAATCGGAGCAATTGGAAGACGTTTCGTAAGGCGGAAGCTGGTTCAGCGGCAACGCGCTTCGCTTTGTTGTTCCTGTTAATTGCGATTGGAGCTGGATTCATTTTCTATGTTATGCCGCTTGTTTTTTAAGAACATACTTAATAATTTAGGGTGATTCGGTAACCTCTTGATAGAGTTATTTAAAACGGGGATAAGAGATGAAATTGAAGCGTTTTGAAATCATCGCCTAGAAACATCTACCGTTTGGGAAGGAGTCAAGCCAGGTTGAACTGAGAGCTAACGGTTACAATGTGTGGTCAATTTATTATGAATTTGACTATTGAGTAGTGTCTGCGATTGATGCGCTAGTGGGTTCAGTGACAAAAGGTAAAAATGGAGGTATTAGTCGAATGTGGGGGTTCAGTCCAAAGTCAATAGATTGGCATGAGTTTGATTCGATTCGAGTAAAAAGTAGTAACCAAAACTTAAGACCATATGATTCAGGTAAATTTAAACATGAAATTAATTCGGGGACAATACGAGTCACTGCAGTTCAATTTTTTTCAACTATGGCAAGAACTGCTATGCTTAAAAAACCCTCATGGATAGAAGAAAAATTTGAAGTACTTAGCTTTTGGCTTCGGTATTCTCGGCATTTTGAAAATACAAGTGATACAAGATTGCGAGCTGGTTCAGCAAGCTATTACAAGGATGCTGATAGAACTTATTGGGCATCTAGAATTGGTGAGACATATGGATATATTGAAATGAAACGTCGTGGTTATATTTTTATAGATCATATGGGGAATGCACTTAGTAGATTCCCTCTTCGTGTCAATATTACTGGTGGAGCGGATTATTACTGTATTGCTACAAAGAGTTCGAAAGCAATAGCTGAATTTAAGGGACACATTGTTAATCCAAATGCTAAGGGGAATACAACAATTAAGGGACAACTCACAGAAGCTCTTGAACAGTGTGATGTAGTATCAAGAGCATTACCTACAGGACACACAGCCAGTGCCTATGCAGTAGCAACATATTTAAGGGAGTCTAATGATCCATCAAATGAGCCGTCGTTAATCGCTATAGCTGATCCCGATGTAACTGGCGATACATCAGATATTACAGAAGAAGAATTATTTGAATCAGCAATAAGAGGGAATTACGGGACGTGGTTTCAAATGATGGGGCTCAATTTCATTGGCGCGGATATTATAAACTCTAAAAAAATTAATGAATTAGAATATATGAACTTATATTCCATTATGTACATGGATAAAAGATACATGTTTACGAATGAAACATGGTTTGATTATTTATACATGTCAAATCATCCAAGTCTAGGCATTAATATAGTATTTGGTTTACAAGAGAATATTTTCAAAGAATTAATAATTGCTGCAAAAAATGGATCGCCATTATCTAGTCTTGATGCAATAACGAAACTCATGAATCAGGAGACTGCATCTAGTGAGAAAATCGATCAAAATATAGATCCTGATGTGCATGTATTCAACGATGGTGCAATAGCGATAAATCGATTTGACCTGAATAAATATAAAATAATAAAAGAGAAGTGGTTACATTAAGTTATTTTTTGCATTAATGGGCTTGTGACAGTGTAGGCTTTTCCCACATGGATTTCAAAATAATATATGAGTGAAGGGGATAGAGTGATGCACGATTCCTGGTTGCAAGAAATAATAGAAACAATTGTAAAGGACAAGCCTGAGATCCTCCAAAATGAAGAGAAACTTTCAAACTTAATTACAGAAGTTATAACCAATAGCCTGCCCGAATCGTCGACGTTAGTATACAACAGCTTAAAATCTAAATCTGGAGAAATGCTTGAAGAGCATAAGTTACTCCGTCAAGAATTCGAAACACGAATGCAAAGAAGATGGAGTAAGGCTCTTAACCTGTTAGAATCAATCGTTGTAATATCCGCAGAAAGTGGTGATGTGTTCTGCGAGCAGGCGTTTAATGAAGAACATGAGATTAATAGTAGAGAAGTTTCTTCAGTACTAGTTAGCCTTCATGTAAGAGCATGTAGAGTAGCTGGTGAAGTACTCACATTGTTACGAAGTGGTTACGCAGATGGTGCACTTGCAAGATGGAGAACACTTCATGAGTTGACAACAACGGCACTTTTTATTGCAGATCATGGCAATGAGATGGCTATTCGTTATCTCGAATATGAGGACATTGAGCGTTACAACGAAATGATAGAGTATCAAAAAAATTATGAGATGCTTGGTTATGACGCTCTTGAAGATGAAGATGTTCAAGATATTGTATATCGTAAAGAGGAGTTAGTCCAAAAGTATGGTGAAGATTTTAGGAGAGAATACGGATGGGCTGCAGGGGTGCTTCCAAAAGGGAAACGGACATTTAAACATGTTGAAGAGAGTGTAGACTTTGGGCATTGGAGAACTTATTTTAAGTTAGCCAATAATTATGTACATTCAGGTCCGAAGGGAACTCTTAATCCGCTTGGGAATATGAATATTGATAGTCATTTACTTGCAGGAGCGTCTAACTATGGCTTAGCAACCCCTGGACAAAATACAGGTATATCTCTTGTTCAAATAACAACATGTCTACTGACACTTGAGCCAACATATCAAATGTTGATAACAGTGGAAGTACTTCAACGTTTTCTTGATGAGATGTGCAACGAGTTTATTCGTACGACAGAGCAGATTGAAAATGAAGAGAATGAGCTTAGGAAATATAAAGAGGTTTGCGATGAGTAGGAATGAAACTTGGAACAAAAACATTAGTTTAATGCTTCTTTAGTCAATTGCCTCCTATTCATTTATTATGTGTCATTTTGAATGAGCTCAGTTCATCTTGAAGCGGAGTGCGACTGCTGATCATTATGATAACATTCGGAAGTTCACGATAACACCAAAACACAACGAAGTCCGAAAACCAGCAGGATTTCGAATTTATTGATGTATTGTGGATATACGTTATATGTCACACGTGCAACGATGAGGAGTTATTTGATTCTATACGCCTGTCTAAATGACCAATCACTTATAGGCCTCCACATAAATATCGTTATCATTATGTTAAGTTGATACAGGCTGCTATTCTTGCTTAGTGTCGAGTAACAGGCGAGCGGTAGCTAGCTAGGGCTAAGTATTGAGTAAATTTGCGGAAGGGAGTTGCTAGAAATTGTTGAGAATTGTAAATGCTACCGATCTTAATTCTTGGGCAAACACGAGAGTGTCACAACAAGAGATGCCTAAGTTAATACGCATGTTGATTTCGGCAACAACCGACTCAATTCAACGAATAACTTTTCCATCAGGAGATAGTGTTCAATCAGGTGGATTTGATGGAATGTTAGTTACTGCTAGTGGTAATGCCTTCGTTCCACAAGGAGTGTCTATTTGGGAATTTGGAACGGATAGAAATCCAAAAGGCAAGGCGGATAGCGATTATTCAAAGCGCACGGGAAATTCATTAGGCATCGATAAAACCAATACGACTTTTGTTTTCGTTACCCCCAGAAAGTGGGGGAATAAAGAAAGTTGGGAAACTGAAAGGAAAAAGGAAGAGCAATGGGCTGATGTGAGAGCTTATGATGCTGACGATGTCGAACAATGGCTTGAAATGGCGCCAGCAGTTAACATCTGGTTAGGGCATCTAATTGGCAAGAGACCTGAATATTCACAAGACATGGCAACATTTTGGAATGAATGGAGATCAGAAACCAGTCCTGAGTTTAGTGAAAAATTACTTTTGAGTGGTCGAGAAGCAGCAGTTGAACGTCTTCAGAAATGGTTGGATGGTGGTCAAGCATTAACTGTCCAATCTGACACGGTCGAAGAAGCTATTGCTTTTTTTGCTTCATATATCGAGACGTTACCATTGTCTGTCAAGAGTAATCTCCATTCAAGAGTTGTAATAGCAGCTAACTCAGAAGTTTTTCGGACTTTATTAACGAATAATGATCAACTTATTATTATTCCCAGATTTACAGGGGGAGCCGCATCTGGTTTAGCATTACAAAGAGGACATAAAGTTTATTTTCCTATCGATAAAAGTGCGAATCCAACAAATGAGACAGTAGTCCTTCCGTCATATAATACCAGAACTTTAGAATCAGCACTTGTCAATACCAGTATACCTTCAGAACAAGCTCGTGAATGGGCTTTAATGTCAAGGGGGTCATTATCTGTCTTGAGAAGATTTACAGCAGTAATTCCAGAGGCAAATACTCCTTTGTGGGCAAAACCTGAATGGGCTAGAGATTTGATTCCCTTTTTATTGGTTGGTGAATGGGATCACGCAAACGAAGAGGACAGAAAAGTTATTGTTGTTCTTGCTGGTAGGTCCTACGAAGATGCTATTTCTGTTTTTACCCGCTGGGCAAATGAATCTGATGCACCAGTTAGAAAAGTTGGGAATATTTATCAACTAAAATCCAGAGTAGATGCTTGGCAAAATATAAACCAATATCTTGATTTAGATGACATCCTAAAGTTAAGTGAGGTTGTAGATACAGTCTTAAATACAGTCGACCCAAGGTATGAACTTCCGAAGGAAGATCGTCATTTTGCAGCCATTTATAAAAAGGTCCTTCCTCATTCTAGTAAACTAAGAAATGGATTATGTGAAAGTTTAGCCATGCTATCAAATCATAGCAACAATTATTTAAATGATGCTGTGAGAAGGATAGTGTGGAACCTATTTAAAAATGGAGCGCATTGGACTTATTGGGCATCGTTCGGTGGAGCGTTGTCTTACTTGGCAGAAGCAGAACCTGATGCAATATTAACAGGACTAGATAAGTCACTAAGTAACCCCCGTTTTGAAATTGGCGATATCTTCAAGCAAGAAACTAGTTGGGGAGGTTGTGCTCAAAGTGGCATGCTTTGGGCCCTTGAAGTATGTGCATGGAATCCAAGGTATTTAGGTCCAGTTGTGATATTGCTAGCGAGGTTAGATAGGCTCGACGAAGGTGGAAACTATTCAAACAGGCCATTTAACAGTCTAGTAGACATTTTCTTATGTTGGCATCCCCAAACGATGGCAACTGTATCTAAGCGGTTTGAAATAATTGATTCACTCTTTCGATATGATGAAACGGTAGGTTGGAGATTGCTATTAGAGCTTCTACCTTCACAGCACACTAGTACTACAGGGACTCATAAACCCGAATGGAAAGAGTGGGCTAAAGAATATGAGCATGGAATAGCCAACATTGAGTATTATGAAAGTGTCGAAATGGTATGTCAAAGGATAATAACGTATGTTAGTACAACAACATCTAGATGGATTGACGTTATAGATAAGTTGAATGAGATGCTTCCTGAGCATTGTAATAATCTTATTAATATGATTACCTCTATTGAGTTTCAACAACTTGACCGAGATACTAGAATGAAATTGTGGGAAAAGTTGAGAGAAGAGGTATATAGGAATCGTAAATATTCTGATACTGATTGGGCTTTACATTCAGATGTAACAGAGCGCCTATTTGCTATCTATAGTAGCCTTGAACCAGAGTCATTAATCGAAAAATATGGATGGTTGTTTACTTGGCGTCCTGATCATCCAGAGTGTATTGAAGAAGATTTTGACGAAGAACAAGAGTGTGTCGAGCAAAAACAACGTATAGCAATTCAAGAGGTATTGGAACAAAAAGGTGTGAATTACCTAATTGAGTTCTCTAAATTTGTTGAACGTCCATCAATATTGGGTAGTCTAGCTGGGAAGTTTGAGCTTGTTGGCTCTAATATTATAGCAATCTTAACAACCACTTTAGGATGTGATAATAGCAATGTAACAGAGTTTTCTGCTGGTTTAGTTGGCTCATACTTTCAAAAGGTAGGTTGGTTAGGTATAGAAGCGGTTTTAGTTAATACTTTGAAATTATGGAGTAGTAAGCAACATGCAGAGTTCTTTCGATACTTGCCTTTTGCTAAGTCAACGTGGGAGCATCTTTCTAAATATCCAGAGATAGAAGAATTGTATTGGAGGGGATTACCTTCTTGGTTAAGGCCAAATGAAGATGATTACCAAGAAGCAGTTTTTTCATTATTGAAGTATGACCGACCGAGTGCTGCATTTTTTATACTTAGTCATATTCAACGAGCTAAAATGTCCCTACCAATCCAATTAGTTACGGAAGTATTGTTTCAACTAAAGAAAGATATTCCTGAGTCAAATGACTGGAAATCTATTCAAAGCAGTTTTGATTACGATTTCAATCGTCTCATTGAGTATCTTGATGGAGCAGGAATATCTCATGAAGTACTTGAACAGCTCGAATGGATATACTTACCCCTCTACAAATATGGGAGAAAGCCGAAGTATCTTATGCACAAAGTTGCAAGGGAAGCAGAGTTTTTTACTCAGATAATTGAAGCGGCTTTTAGTGATGAATCAGGAGAAGATTTGGTTGAAGAAGAAAAAGAGAATAAAAAGCACTTATCAAGACTTGCTTACGAATTATTGAATGAATGTGTCCTTGTTCCAGGTTCTAATAAAGAAGGAAGTCTAGATGGTGAAATACTAAAGGAATGGATACGTACTGCAAGGAAATTGTGTAGTCACATCAACAGGATTAAGGTAGCCGACTACGAAATCGGTAAGTTATTAGCATACTGCCCTGGCGGGGTGGATGATCATTGGCCGCATGAGGATGTTAGAGAAATAATCGAGGAACTTCAATGCGAAGATTTGGAAGCTGGGTTGAGAACGGAAATATACAATAAACGTGGTACTGTCACGAAATCTATAGGTGAGGGTGGACGCAAAGAAAGGGTACTTGCAGCGCGGTATAAAGTGTACGCTGTAGCTTGTGAAGGAAGATGGATTCGTACAGCTACGATATTGCATCGAATTTCCGAAAATTACGAGGATGAGGCTAAGCGTGAAGATGAGAGAGCCGAGTTAGAATAAGTAAAATTAATTGGAACTCATTAACTTGGTAAAGCTAGTAAATACATTATTATCAGTTAGTATAGGTGCTCAACGGCAAATATCGATATCGATACCTTCAAGACAAACTAGAGTTGTTTGTAAAAAATAATGAGGATGGCATGACTCATTTGAGGGAGAATTACAGTTAGTATTTACTGATTAAGGTTCTTGATGTGAGTACAATTAATGAAGGTTACGGTCGTAAATCATGTCTATAGCTTGTATCTTTAAGAAAGGAGCCCTCAATATGTCGAATGAACAAGGGGCAGTTTTATTATGCTATCATTGCGGAAATAAAACCTTTATGGGCTTAATAAAACATCATAACCATGTTGACTCAGAAGAAATTTCAGATAGCTATGGACATGTACATAATAGTGTTGACTTCGTAAGGAATTGGTATATGTATTCATGCAAAGTGTGTGGGGAGATAACTTTACAGCGTGAGGAGTGGTTTTCTGAGGAGATTTATCCTAACGGAAGACCGATTGTTAATGCACAGATAGTTTATCCTCAGGTTACCAACAAAAATTCTAATATGCCTGAGGGGGTATTTGAAGCATTTGAAGCCGCTATTAAGGTACGACATATTGATGGCGCAATATGTGCTTTATCGGTGCGAAGAGCTCTAGAGAAAATGTGTAAGGATAAAAAAGCTACTCAGAGAGATCTTTACGGGAAGTTGAAGTATTTAGCTGAATCTAAAGTGTTACCACCAATTATTGATGAAATGGCATATATTTTAAAGCAGTTGGGTAATGCAGCTGCGCATGCTGATGATGTTGTATTTGATGAGGGGATTGTAGGTGCAATGATAGAATTTACTCAAATAATTATAGACTATGTGTACAACACTCCCCTAAAGTTAAAGGAAGTACAAGACGTGTTGGGGAGATTCAACACAAACTAGATTTGGTATTTCCGCGGGGAACAAAATATGTAAAATTTAGCTAATAAATAGGACTACATAGAATTATTGTGAAGGAGTTGACTAATTTGAGTAGATGGTGGATGGTACGTGCAGGAGATAATAATGAACTCATTCCTAAATGGCAAACTCATAAGGTAGCATCTATCGGTTGGGCTAATCTTGGTGATCCTAAGGAATTCTCATCAAGAGACAAGCTTATTGAAAAGGCCCATTCAGTATACGCTGAAGAAAAGCCAGGCACTAGGCTTTCTTGGGCAGGTCAGGTTTGGAGGTTTTATCGTGAGATTGAAGCTAATGACCGAGTTATCACGTATTCGAAGGAGACGAGAGAATATATCATCGGTACAGTAACAAAGTCCCACCAGTTTCGTCCCGAATTGATTGACCCTTACTATCCTAATATTATCTCCGTTTCTTGGGAGTCGAAAAGAATATCTAGGGATCTACTGTCACAAGGGGCTAAGAACTCATTAGGTGGAATTCTGACTGTATTCCGTGTCGATGATTGGGGGCAGGAACTCCTAGGTTTATTGGGGGGAACTCCTCTTACAAAGCCAAAAGATAATGATGAGGAAGAAGAAAAGATCGATTATCAGGATTTTATTGAACAAGCGAAGACAATGATTGAAGATCTAGTAGACCGACTTGATCCGTGGCAGATGCAGGATTTAGTTGCAGGTCTACTTCAAGCAATGGGATATCAAGTTACAGTAAGTCCCAAAGGGCCTGATGGTGGGGTAGATATACTGGCTCATCGAGATGCATTTGGATTTGAAAAACCAATTATTAAAGTTCAGGTGAAGCATAGACATGTTGCAAGTGGTGGTCCTGAAGTGCAGCAACTGCTAGGTGCTAATCCGCACGGGGCTAGCTGTTTGTTTGCATCTACAGGTGGCTTCACTGCGGCTGCTAGATCATCTGCTCAACATAATGGTGTTAAGTTGCTGGACTTATCAGGAATAGTAGAACTGATTAACGAGTGGTACGATAAAATGCCAGTGGACAAGCAGGCATTAATACCTTTAAAAAGGATTTATGTACCTTCTTGAGATATTAATAGATCAGGTTCGTATTTGTATGCAGACTATCTAGAGTCTATTGTGACAGTCATAGATTGCCTGACCAGCTACTTTAGGGCATGGTTAGATCAATTGGACGGCGTTGCTGTATCCAATGCGAAAAACAGTTCGATGAGGAAGTCTTAGATTTTGTTGAATTACTTGGTAACATCTAGTATAATTTGATGGACATCAGGCCTCTTTTGTAATCAGACAATAAATGGATAAAAAGGGGAGCGGATCAATGAGTAAGTACACAGTAGCATTTCATGAGAATTATAATGAATCTATTAAAGAACAGTTGTTATATAGTAATGCGACTATAAAGTATGAAGATGATTTCCTCAATGACTTTGTGGTAATAGAGACTGAGGATATAGATACAATTAAATCACTCAGTTTCGTTAAAAGAATTGAAGATATAGCTACATTCTCCCTCTTAGACATTCCTAAAGTTCAGGCTCATAGAATGAAGGCAGTGCCCAGTCCGTTCATTGATAATGAACTTTTAACTAATCAAGGTCGATATGGATTGGGTGTTAAAGTTGCGGTCATTGATTCGGGTTATACACCAGAGGCTAATGGATCTATAGAAGCAGCTGAAAACTTCACACCTGCAGTAACAACGGAAGATACTCTAGGTCATGGAACAGTTGTTATAACTCTATTGAAAACCTATGCACCTGCTGCTAGGATATACTCTGCTAAGGTTGCTATTAATGATAATGATATAGATGAAGAGTATGTTTATCGTGCACTTAAATGGATTAGATCGTTGGAAGATGTGCAAGTAATTAACATGTCAATTGGTGTTGAGAGAGACTGTCAGGGACTTTGTAACTTATCCAGAGTAATAAATAAAATGAGTGACCAGGGTTATATAATAGTAGCAGCTGTTGGAAACACAGGTGGCCTTACTCACTGCCCTGCGTGCTCTGAAAAAGCAATTTCAGTGGGTGCTTTGAATCGAACAGGTGATAATGTGGCAACATTTAGTTGTAAAGGGCATACAAATAGTACCAAGCCAGATTTATTAACTCCAGGTTACGGAGTAACACAGTATCAGGGAATAACTACTAATTATCACGGTACTTCGTTTGCAGCTCCAGTCGTAACAGGAATTGTCGCAGCTAACGTCAGTATGATTAAAAATACCCAGAATGTGAAACAATACTTACTAAAGAGTTGTGATCCAATCTTGGATGTAGTAGCAAGTAAGCAAGGAGCAGGGAAGTTTAACCTCTCAAAGTTATTGGAGGTAATTAGCCATGAGGAAGAAAGTAATACTTAACATTACTGAGATGGATAAGGTTTATCAGCTTGAAAAGTATGGAAAAATAACTTACGTTGATGAATTTATTGATGTTGTCTTCTTAGAAATTGATGAGAAGCTCATTCCTTCATTAAGTAAGTTACCTTTTGTTTCGGGAATTGAAGAAAGTGGAAAAGGATCTTTGTTAATGGTTTAAGCCCTTCATGCTGTTTGAAGGGCTTTTGTTCTGTCTATGGTTAATTTGCCTAGCACCGACACGCTTAAGCAGTTGTACGGGGCGATGCTCGGGTGACATCAAAACTGTGACTACACCCGTAGATGCCTGTGTGGCAATATTTTCGGACAGGGGTTCGACTCCCCTCACCTCCATACCAAAAACCCGCTCTTGGAGCGGGTTTTTACCTTTTGAAGGGCTAAATTGTAGACGGATTGTAGACGTGAGTTTTTCTAAGATGATGTTCTGTAATAAGTTGTAGACGAAATGTCTACAGCTTTTGAGAACTTTTGACAGAATTTTGATTCTCTGTGTTCCGCAGTTCGCACCAATAATCGATTGTAGGGTGAACCTTATTATTCACGTGAGAAGGCTCATAAAGCCTTATGACCCAATAGAGGGTTGAGATAGGAATAACTTCAATATAACTGTATGGAGGGCTTAAAGAGCATCGTAATAAATAATGAGAGTGTCAACGAGTCGAATATCTTCAATCTCAATCGAGCCTAATGTGAGAACTATTGGGTTGAAAAAGAAATTAAAATGAGAGTGGATTCTAAGAATGGTTTTACTAAACATTCCGCTATGATCCTCTTCGAACCCAAACAGGGAACAGATAAGAAGGACGACACAATCTCAAAGTTCGGAAAAAAAGTGCATGTCTATCATCACAGTCTGCTTGATTGTCCACATCGCCATAATAACCGTACTCCTCGGTAATCTAATAAAGCTTCTCTCTGCTAGGCGACTTCCATAATGACTCCCAACACACTACCTGTCCATTTACCAAGGCTGGGATATTTTTGGTGGATTCAAGACAAAAATGTTACAAACTCTGAAATAGGACCTGATCTTCCTGAAGGTACATACCAAATCCTTGGAGCATCGGGATGCTCCTGCACTGTTATTCCTAACCATAAAGCGGTAGTTGTTCGAATGACGAATAGTCTTTGGACGTTCGGAGGAAAGAATGAATTCGATTATATTGCTGATATTCAAAATTTTGGTAATCTAGTCGAGCAGGCTTTAAACGAATACTCTAAAGTCCATTGATTGCGCTAACGAGCACGATAATTAAACGAGCAGGCTGCAATTGGTACATTTATCGCTTATAAAGAGAACTCTCCAGAAGCAGGTTCTTACATTTTTATTCATGTATTTGCGGGTAGTGTATGCTACGCTGGTACTCCCCCTCCCGGGGTGTGTTTGCGAACCTTAGGCCAACCAAATCATAGAAGAGGCCAGCTTTAAAAGGCAACAAAAGTTAATCAGGTCGATCATTCTCCATTTCAACTGTTATCCCAGCCTTCTTGCGGGCTTTCCTTCAAGGGAAATCGTTGAGAGGGCTCTTTGGTTTGAGCATGAATCCAAGCCGGGATAGTCTGTGAGCACGAAAATGTACATTTTTTCCATATGTACAGGATATGTCCATTGTGGCTGATATACTTTTATTATCCATAAAGCGGCGGCCCGAAAAGTCAGGAAGTACGCTTCTTGGATAAGGGAATCGAGTGTAAGGCTGCTTAATCACATATTTTATATCAGGACTTTAGGGAGGGTGTACAGGGATTGATACCCAATCACACGTCTCTAGTTATGATATAATATACCAATAATTAAAGGTAGCGAGGACTTATCATGCTGGATGATAGAAAAGCAAGTCGCGTTCTTTCCTTGTATGACAGACTCAGGAAAGGCTTTGTGTTGAAAAAGGAACAATTGGCGGCCGAATTTCGGGTGACCCCGAAAACCGTTCAAAGGGATTTAGATGAGATCAGAGCATACATCGCGGATCATTGTATAGGCGAGTCAGTTGTGTACGACTATGGACAAAAAGGTTACTTGATCGAAAACAATAGCAGTAATACGCTGTCCGCCGTTGAAGTGTTTGCACTGGTTAAAATCCTTCTCGAAAGCAGGGCATTCAACAAAGCGGAATTGGACAGGGTGCTGGAAGCGGCATGTTCTATTGTTTCTAAGCCGGAGCAGCAAGCGTTCAGGGATCTAGTTCTGAACGAAAAATATCATTATCAGCCGGTGACGCACGGAAAGCCTCTCCTGAGCATGATCTGGGACTTGGGACAGTTCATTATGAAGAAGGAGATCATCAAGATTACATACAAGAAAATGGATGGAGGAGACAGAGAGCGTACTGTTTACCCTCTAGCCATTGTATTCTCGGAGTTTTATTTTTATTTAATTGCAAAAATCGAGAATGGCGAATATGAAACTCCGGCTTTCTACAGAATTGATCGAATCGCAACGTTGAAGTCAATAGGCAGGAAGTTTTCCTATCAACATTATGAAGACGGGGAACTGAAGAAGCGTGTCCAATTTATGTATGGCGGACAATTGTTAACATTGAAATTCAAGTACAACGGTCCTTCACTTGAATCCATCATGGATCGATTTCCAACCGCCCAAATCATGGAGCAATCCGAACAGGAGACAGTTATTAAGGCGGAAGTATTCGGTAAAGGGTGCTTGATGTGGATTTTAAGTCAAGGGGAACAGATTGAATTGCTTGAACCTATTGAGTTAAGAGAAGAGCTGAGAAGAAGATCCGCTGAATTGCTTAATAGATATGTGTTATGAACTGGTAGAATAAGGAAATGGAGATGATGACCATGTTTAACGGGAAGTTGAAGAAGGAAGCGATTGCCGAATATGAATACGCTCATCACATGCACGAGTTAGCCATAAAATCAGTAGTGAAAGAATCCGAATCTCTTCAAAATGCCAAGGAGAAACTGAAAGCTACGATTGATCATTCGTTGTCTTATTTGTACAGCATGAAAAATAAACCTGAGGATTTTGTTGTGAAGATCGAAAAAATTAAAATCGAATTTAAGAAGTTTGAAAATGCAATCCTCCAAATTAAAGCAGAATTCGATAAAACGGCAAGAACATCGACCGGTTTAGGAGCAGCAGGTGTAGCGACTGGTGCTGGAGTAGCTGCATTTGGTCCAACGGCGGCAATGGCTGTAGCCATGACCTTCGGGACAGCGTCGACAGGTACAGCCATTTCTGCATTAAGTGGTGCGGCTGCAACGAACGCTGCGTTAGCATGGCTTGGTGGAGGGGCACTGGTAGCCGGTGGAGGAGGCATGACAACTGGTTCGGCCTTTCTTGCGCTTGCAGGGCCAGTAGGCTGGGCCATTGGCGGAACAGCACTATTAGGCGCCGGTTTATTTGCGCGCAGTAAAAATAAAAAGGCTGCGGAGGAAGCTTTCAGTAAAGCGACAGAGATCAAGGCCCATACGCAGATGTTAAAAGCTACAGTTGAGGAAATTAAAAGTACGGCTTCTTTAATCGTGAGAACGAAAAAAGAATTGGACGACTTGTGTTATCGGGTAGTGAATCAAACAGCTGCATACAATCATGATATGAAACAGATTGCCAAGGATGAAGCATTGCTGTCTTCGCTGTTGGTGTTAATTAATAACACGCATTCGGCAGGTGAATTATTGAATAGACCGATTGGCGCTCAAAAATAAGGAGGGAGCAAATGTCATCTTTTGCAGAGTTTATAGATGTAAAGTATGGGTCGGATTTAAACGTAATCAATCAAAATAAAGATCAAAGTCATATTCATGAATTGCTTATTCAATACAAGGAAGTTGTATTGACGAATATCATTCAGCAATTCGGCTTAGGGCCAATATTCGATATTTACAAAAGAGGGGGGAATGTGACTACACTTCACAATGCTGAAGGCGCTGTTTTTGCCAATGAAGCAGATGAGCAGCGGTTTACGAAAAACTACTCGCAAGAGATGCGAAAAGAAGTATATGAACAAGATTTCCCGAAAAACAGAAAGAAGGCCTTTCAACAAAATGAGGTCATCATAGACGATTATACAGGTAAGACGCTTCCCAAGGATGGTCGAGCTCATCGCGATCATATCGTTTCCGCAAGTGAGATTCAGCACAACAATAGAGCAAGGTTATACATGTCCGATCAAGAAAGAGGGGCAATGGCTGTTGACGAAAAAAATTTAGCATGGGCAGACGGCAGCCTAAATCAGTCGAAAGGCGAACATGACCTTATCACATGGATGAACAAAGATAACAAAAAAGATTCTTCGGTTACTAATGCCGGATATTACGGGATCGACGAAGAAAGAGCAAGAAAGAAGCATGATGAGGCTCGTAAGCATGTGGATTCCAGCATTAATAAAGCCGAGGCTAAACATTATATTAAAAATGTAACTTCGACTGGCGTAAAGCAAGGCTTTGCAATGGCGCAAAAGCAGGCGATCGGTTTATTTATTTACGAACTCCAAGAGGCATTAATCGTAGAGATGAAGGCATACTTCCAACGTTATAAAACGTTAGGTTCTATAGAAGCTAAAATTATTGGCTTCAAGGAAGCCTGCAAAAAAATTACGAAACATATGCTAGCCAAGTCAAAGGCCATATTAGTATCCTTTGCGGACGGGTTTATTAGCGGTTTTATCGGCAATCTCCTGACTGTATTCATTAATACGTTCGCAACAGCAGCTAAGAACGTAGTACGTGTGTTAAATGAAGGGGTTCACGCCTTAATAAAGGCTGTAAAGTTGTTAGTTAATCCGCCGAAAGGGCTTTCGAAAAAAGAAGCATTAGTTGAGGCGTCTAAAATCATTGCTGTATCGGTAACTACTACTTTAGGCTTTATACTGACTGAATCGTTTGTTATATATTTGCAAACGACTCCTTTTGCCCCTTTTGCTAATCTAATCGGGGGTGTACTGGGAGGAATTGTTACAGGCATTGTGTCCGTTACCGTGGCATATGCCATTGACCACTATGCAGATATCGTATCGAAACTGGCCGTATTTATGTCTGAACTGACATACGATTTGAAAGTTTCCGCCGCTGAAATTCGTGAAAAATACTACTCGACGATTGCAACGCTTGATGTGCAGTATCAAGGGGTTTTAGCTAAAATTTATGATGAGTATGAGGAATTAAATCTTCTGTTAAGTAATGCCTACGACAAGACGCTTACGGGCGAGAAGCTGGCTGCTAACAGC
Source organism: Paenibacillus sp. J22P143 (assembly GCF_059692035.1). Classification (NCBI taxonomy): domain Bacteria; kingdom Bacillati; phylum Bacillota; class Bacilli; order Caryophanales; family Paenibacillaceae; genus Paenibacillus; species Paenibacillus sp. J22P143. Next base: position 99,601 of record NZ_JCAUAQ010000017.1, on the reverse strand, counting down.
GTTGTTCTGGCCAGAAAAATGAAGGTAGAGGAACAAAAAATACTGAAGACAACCGATGATGTCTTGAGGTTTTTCAATAATTAAGTGTACTGTATACATAAGGGTACGGAGTCAGTCGTGTATTCATTTGAAATGAATGCACGGTTGTTTTATGGTTCAGAATGCTCAACTCTCGATATGAGTTGATGCCGGAATCACGAACAAATGGCAAAGCCAAACTTCCGTTATGCAACAGTCTTTCGTAATACAAATTAACTAAAGTGTTGTTTATATCTTATGACACATTAAAGCATGGTGGAACTAGTCCAACGCAAAAACGCCAAGAGGTAGGTCGTGGTCTACGTCTTTGCGTAAATCGGTATGGCGAGCGAATGGATTTAGAGAAATGTAATGAATCTGTCCATTCTATTAATTTACTTACAGTTATAGCTAGTGAAGGCTGTTGTGGATTTTTGCTAATTATTGAATACGTAAACGCTTTGCTAATCTTTGATGAAACAATCAGGATTAAAAGGGGTATTTATCATGTTAACGCACTTAGGTTCCACAGGAACTATTTTTAATACTGAATTAATGCTGATATTGTAGATGTGAATAGTAAAATAAATTGTGAGAGGACTAGACAACATGTTGCATGCCAAACCTAACCCCCCACTTACGATAGGAAGAAACGATTCATGCTTTTGCGGGAGTGGTTCGAAATATAAGAAATGCTGTATGAACAAAACAGAGAATGAACGAAGGCTTATTTTCGAGGATATCGATAATCCTGTGGTTAATGAGTGGTTGTTCTATTACTATCCTATACGTGAATTCTCTGCTGCTATGCTCATGCATGCAAGATTGGCAACTCCAGAGATCACCCAATTGGCCTCAAGCTTTACAAGGTCAATCACGAGTAGGGGTGAAGAAGAGGCGAAACAAATACGTGTCGAACAAAACCCTATGCATCTATTGGAAATGCTGCGCAGCGGCTTGGATAATATAAATTATGATTTGCTCATCTCCAGACTAAGTAAATACGAGTCACACGTTACGGCTGCATTACTAGAGAAGTTATGGCAAACGGAAGATGATGTTCTGATTGAGCAAGGCATTCAGTATCTGTATCAATGCTCTGAGTTTCCTCTTCATGAGATTGAAAAGCTGGCGACAGAAGCACCAAATCCATATCTACGTTCGGCACTATGTATGTTACTTGGATTTAAAGGTCCCGAAACTGTGTTGCCAATTATTTGGAAACAGTTTCACTTTCTTAGAAAGCAGTATCCTTCTGAAAATTATTTGGAGTGGCCACTTTATGGCTTGGACGAGTATGGCCGGAGATTTGGATTGTTGTAAACCTCTTGAGCAAGGGCTAACTTTTTACGGATTTTTTGGAGGGACTTCGTTGGGGAAAAAGAAGGCTAATGCAAACTCGCCGCGAGTGAAACGCATGAAGCGGGAGGGCAGGCTGCAATCGGCCGCAGCTAAATGGCTTAAGACTTATACGGGGAATCGTCCTATTTATGGGTACCGTAAACATTTTGGTGTCAGTATAGGGACAGCCATAGCGGAGCTGCGCATACTGGGCGTACCGCTTTCTGATGGAGCTGTTCAGAAGGCAATAGCAGGTGAGCAAGCTGCGATTAGAGACAAACAAGCCCGCAAGGAAAAAAGGCGATGGAATCTGGAAGAGAGGCTAAGCAGTGCAGATCCGTGGTCAGATGAGACGTACGCATATATTGCTGGATATACGTCGTGGGGATTTGCGTACGGCATTACATGGGAAGATATGGAGAGGTTCGCCGATAACGAGAGCCTGGATCGTACTGTTCCTCCCGGAGCAGGGATTCTAAGTCATTTTCTGATGATGAGGAGCTACCAGTTGTTAAAGAGAGGGAGGTGGAAGAGGTGCCTTTCGATCTGGAGGCGTTCATGATTTATCATGAGGAGTATTAATGTGCCCAACTAGCTAATATCTCTAAAGTGGAGGTATTGTATACAATGAAACAACGCAAGAACCTGCCATTGCCAGAGTCCGAATTGCGGGCTATTTTGCGAGCTGCTGACGAAATTATTGCCGAAGGCGGATGGACGCTGCTGACAAAAATTTTAAAAAGCTCGAAAGGACAGAAGTTGTTAGAGCTTGGATTGGATCGAAATCCTGCGTATGCCTTTTACAAGGATCTCACATTAGAACAAATCAAGAATAAAGTGGATCGTATGATTCGTACAGGATTTCTCGAGATCCAAACCGATGGCAAGCTTCCCGTTATTGTATACGCTTCACTCAGATGGGCGATTGAAAGGGAAAGACGGGCTGAAGAATTTGAACAGGAATGGGATCACTGGTTGGCGAATAACATAGTTCCGATCAGCATGGTGTACTTGAAAGAACGTAATAGGGGCATGATGTTCTTGTTCTTGTATAAAATTTTATGCTATAGGAATAAGAAGTACATGCTGTTTTTGTCATTATGGGAGCAAATTGATTTTAAGAAAGTTCAGGTTGAGATTCGTCATGTAATTGAAGCGCTGAAGCAATCCGATGAGTTGGAAGATGCGCAGTGGGAGCGGTTAATAAAGGAACAGGCTTCTCTTTGCGTTATTCTGAAAGGCAGATAGGTTCACAACTGGGTCACGTATCTGCACAAGAGTTGCTATTAGAGCCGCCCCATCAGTTCCAGTAACGTTTTTATGCTACGGGCTCGGCAGGAACCATTTTTAGTAGCGATGCAGTGGATGCTGTTGGGGTTAGGATTGAACCAGATGATTTTCTGAACAAGATCAGAGGTGTGGGTGGGGTAGAGGTTGTATATTCCAAGTATTTTGATTTTGTGAAGGTGGGAATGGGACTCGTTCCTCTTCATGATGAAGAAGTGGCTTACGTAAGATATCCGGAGCAGCGTCGTGAATACAAGCTATTTTCGATTGATCAGACTAGGGAGCCCAAGAGGCAGAAGTCTTCGATATTATATAAGTCTATTGATAGCATTAAGGATGTTTTAACAAGACGTCAAAACGCAATTAACACAGACACGGGTATGATATAGCCTCATCCTCGGGTCCTTTGAAACTAAAAGATTAAGTCTGCAGTAGTTTGCAACAAAAAAGACGACTCTCATTCAAAAAAATGAATGAGAGTCGTCTTTTTTGTGTATTCATTCAAATACATCGAATGAATTGCAAGTTCTTCAGTGGCCTCGTACAATACAGGAATCATCTATTGTCGGCCTCTTAGACTTAAACCACTCTTTTTTTCAAGTGTCCTTGACAGAGGGTCCAGATCATCTACTTATGGGACAGCCCCTTTTTGCTTTTCATCGATGTATAGCTTGAAGTCAAGCTATACACGTTCTTCATTGACAATAACTTCTTCTACTTAGCTGCCGCTGAACTTCTTGATTTCTGGCATGTTACAATTATCAACTCGATCTTTGAGGAAGACTTTTGCAAGAGTTCCCGACTGTGCTCAAAGATCTAATAGTCGAAGATGAATGCCGTCTCCTGGCTCACCGAATTAAGCTTCTCTACCCGACCAATGGTTTCGCCGTTCAGAGTGAATCCCGCTCCATTCGATGTTTGAAGCAGAGCACATTCAGTTCCTGAATAGCAGGTTTGATTCCTTTGCTCGGTTGATCAATAGTAGGCTGTTGATTTATCAGAGAGAAGACACCTCATTATGTGGTAGTGATTGGTCGACTATCACTTTACCAAATGAAGGGGTGTTGTTTTATTCCGTCAAGCTATCGATTATTCGGGTTCTAGCACTTGTTATATAGACAGTTAAGCAGTGTTGGCTCTGTGAAAATCGAATTACTTTGTTTAATAAAGTAATTCGATTTTTACAGAAGATTAACATTTATGGATTTATTAGTTATACTATATAAATTATATAATAAAGCTAAATAAGGCTGTATACAAACGCATATCGTGGATCCAGGAGGGCTCACATGCTTAGACTACATAATGTATCCAAGTACTATTCCGCGAAAGGTAATGTAGCACTTGGCCTAAGAAAAATCAATTTAACACTGAATAAGGGCGAGTTTGTAGCGATTGTGGGTAAGAGTGGTAGCGGAAAAAGCACGTTATTAAACGTCATTGCCGGACTTGATACCCATGAAGAGGGAGAGATGTTTCTTAATCAAGAAGAGACCTCCTGTTATACCATGCAAGAATGGGAGCGGTATCGACGAGATTACATAGGGTTTGTGTTTCAAAATTACAATATCATTGAAAGTCTTACTGTGCTTCAAAATGTGGAGGCTTCTCTTATCATTATGGGGATTGACGCTGCTAAGCGGAGAGGAAGAGCACTTGAGCTCATTGAACGTGTTGGATTAAGCCAGTTTCTTCATGTAAAAGCTGGGAAACTAAGCGGCGGTCAAATGCAGCGAACTGTAATAGCTCGTGCATTAGCGAAGGACTGTCCCATTATAGTTGCAGATGAGCCTACAGGGAACCTAGACGCCGCAACAAGCAAGCAAATCATTAATCTTTTGTCTGAGATCGGTAAGGAGAAGCTGGTACTAGTTGTTACTCATAATGTCGAAGAGATTGAGCATACAGCAACTCGCAGGATTACGCTTCATGACGGGCGGATCGTAGAAGATAGGCAACTTAATCAACTGGTTAATCAGAATGATCCCTTCGAAGTTAGCCAATCTTCGAGCGGCCGTATAAGAAGAAGAGACTATCCGCTGATGAGTCTGCGTCATATTATGGCAACACCGTTCAAATCAGTGCTGCTATTAATGGTATTGCTGATATTGTGTATAGGTTCGGCATTCGTATATGGTTCTATGCTAAACTTTCAGTACTCATTTTCAGAGAAGAAACAAAATAAATACTTTCCCAACAGTTCTGAGCGTAGAATTGTCGTCAATAAACCGGATCAAAGTCCTTTATCAATTGATGAACTACAATTCTTGTCTGGATTATCTCAAGTGGATGAGCTTGTTACCAGCGATCTGGCATTGGACGAATTGCTGTCAATGGAGCTCCCAAGATCATCTGGAAAAAAACCGGTTGTGATGCAGACCGGTCTGTCCCCTTGGTCTCTAATCAATGAAAGAGAACTCATTGCTGGTGTGCTACCACAAAATGATGATGAAATTATCCTGAATACACTTTCTCTGCGGAAAGGTGTTGAAGTTAGCGAGATTCTCAACAAAACCTTTCATATACAACAAGGAAAGAAGCTCTACTCATTAAAGATTGTAGGAATTGCAGACAATAAAAAAGTGGGCGAAATGAGTTTTGTGTCTAAAAGTATTCTTGAATCGGCGGCACAAAATGCAATCGTTCAATACGAGCCCTCGTTCTATTCCATAGGAAGTATGGAAAAATCGGTGTTTACTCCATTGCTTGCAGAAACTTCATTAGAGAATACAACTGAAGGTGCGGAGCATTCTGTTATAGTCAATGCTTCTCTATCCAATCAGTATTGTGCCTTAAGCAATCAAGAACAGTCGAATTGTTCGGCCGTGTTAATTGGAAAGACAATTATTGTAGATGTACAGAGCCCGTATGGTCATCGAAAACAAACGTTCACCATCCATGACGTAATAGAAGAAAATCAACCCGATGAGCAGCCTTCGATATATTTTAATCCCAACTCGTACAAGCAATTACTGCAAGGTCAAAATCCGACTCAGGTGAGTCTTATTACTGATAAAACCGCAGATGTGGGTAAAATGATGCATTTGCTAAACTCAAAAGGGTATCGTGCCCTGTATCCATTTGGCACTGTAGATCCAACATCATCTTTTGTCAAAGCCATTCGACACCTCCTACTGGGTTTGTTTTTGATTATATTTATCGGTATTTTTTTCCTTATCACTTATTTTATTCTTAGCAACATAATGAAAAGCAAAAGAAAGGATTACCTTATTTTGCGGTCTATCGGAGCTTCGTCTGGGATGGTTTACAAAATTATTAGCACCGAATTAATCATTCTCAGTTCCACTGCATATGTCGTTGCTTGGCTAGTTTCCAGCCTAAGTCAGTGGCTCCCTGCTAACACCGTCACGACAGCGATTGCCAATCTATATAAATTTTACTTGTGGAGTGATTATCTGTATATGTATCTGATCATTGCACTCATGACACTATTATTGGTTAGCCGCATGCGCAAGAAACTTTTTAACGATAGCGTAATGGCGACTTTAAAAGGAGAAGAGGGCCAGAACATTGATTGAATTAAAACAAGTTAATAAAACCTTTTTCAAAGGGAAACCGAATGAAGTTCGTGCGATTCAGCAGGCTAATCTATCATTGCCAGAACAAGGACTCGTAGTATTTTGTGGACCTTCTGGAAGCGGAAAGACAACTCTATTGAATGTAGTAGGCGGTATGGAATACATCGATTCTGGTAAAATTTATTTTGGAGATATCCATATAGACAAGCATAATAATCAAAAATTAGATGTCATTCGAAGAGAGAGAATCGGATACATCTTTCAACAATATTACCTATTCCCTCAGATGTCGGTTTACGAAAATGTTGAATGCGTATTAAAAATGAATGGAATAAAAGAAAGAGAGGAGTTAGACCGTCGTATTAATTATGTACTTAGTGCTGTTGGTATGCTTGATTTTCGAAACAGAAAGGTGTTCGCTTTGTCAGGTGGTCAGCAGCAACGAGTAGGCATAGCCAGAGCCATTGCAAAAAACCCAGATATCATTATTGCTGATGAGCCGACCGGAAATCTGGATAGTACAAACACAGTGGAAATAATGAATATTATCAAGAAAATATCGGAGCAGAAACTGGTCGTGCTGATTACGCACGAACGTGAATTGGCAGAATTCTATGGTGATCGAATTATTGAAATCAATGATGGCTGTGTTATAAGCGATACATTAAATACACATACTAACGTGTTGGATATTAAACATCAGAATACCATTTACTTAAAGGATTTACATCAACAGTCCATTACAAATGGCTTATTAAATATCGATCTCTTCACGGATAACACTAAGGTCTCGCTGAATAGCTGGAAGCTTAATCTAATCTTAAAGAACAATTCCCTCTATATTCAGGCGATAACGGATGAAAAGCTTAACGTTAGGGTTGTGGAGGTGGATTCGGATATTCATATTTATCATGAACATTTTAAGCCTTTGGCTATCGATGACGTGAAAGAAACCCAATTTGATTTCGATAAGCTACATTCGTCAGCCCAGCCAAAACGGACAAATGGAGCCGTTATTCAAACGAAGGAGGCAATTGGAAACGCTTATTTAAAGCTTCGTGGTTACTCCAAGCTGCAAAAGCTCATGTTATTAAGTTTTGTACTCGCAGCAATGTTAATAGCAATTGCAATTGCTTTGATAGGTAAGCTGTATCATGTTGCGCCGGAAGAATTTCAAAAGGTAGATAAGCAGTATCTTTCAACGGATGCTCCATTGCAACCGTTGCTTGATTCTTCGGCTCATATTCAGTTTATTAATCCTGTGGCAGAACCTCAACATTTTGATGTATTTGTACGATCGTTCTATCAACTAGATGAGAACCTTCCTATGGATGCACACCCTTCAGATATTAAACTCCTTAAGAAAGGTGATTTGGTAGCGGGTCGGTATCCTGTTCAGGTACGAGAGGTTGTTATTGATATGAGAACAGCAAAACATTTACTGTATGAATCTGAATATAAACAGGCAGGAATTGCACGAATAGAGGATTTTGTTGGGTTGAATGTACTTCATCAAAAATTAGGATATCTGCTCCCGCTAACTATCGTCGGCATTAGTGACACAGACGCTCCGACGATATGGATGAGTCAGAGTCTTATTTATGAGATAGGTATAAATGTCGCCTTAGAACCATCTGATGAAAGCAAAAATACGCAGTTAAACTCTTCTAGGATTGGTTCATGGGAATCCATGGAAGATCGTGTCCAGCTTACTGAAGGCAGAATGCCAATAATTGCTGGAGAAGTGGTATATCCTATTGCATATCGACAAGTTCATAACTATAAAATAGGTTCGATAATGGCTACAGGCAGTACAGATCAAAAAGTTACAATTGTTGGGTTTTATGATTATAAGCCTTATGATAATGACCAGATATTGTTTAATCAAGAGGTTATACTAAGTAAAGTAAATCTGTTGCTGTCTTTATACGAGTCAATAAGAGGCGATCGTATGGAATTGATCTACTCAGCGGATATAAACCAGACAGAGCAATACTTGACAAGTAAGAAGTATTCCGCAGTGAACAACTACAATCACGATAAGGAGGAGTACAAGTCGGATTTTCGAAAAGGTTATTATACTTTGTTGACATTCGCATTTGTACTTTTAACTATCTCACTGCTGCAATTAACCTTTATTATTCGCACCAGTTTGTTGAATCGAATATATGATATTGGTGTATATCGCGCCTTAGGCGCTTCGCGATGGGACATCGTTAAGATGTTTATTTATGAAATTGTGCTTCTGACTACAATTACATCCTTACTTGGTTATGTCCTAATGACTTTTTTCATTAAGGAATTGGAGCGAATACTCCCATCGTATTTAAAAGTGTTTTATTTTCCAGCCCCTTATATTATTGGGGGTATAATCCTGATCTACGGAATCAATCTTTTATCAGGCTTGTATCCTGTTTATAGATTAATGCTCAAATCCCCTTCACAGATATTGAAACATCATGACGCTTAGTAGGCATAACTGTTATTTAGTGCGGGGATTTGCTTTGCGATTGAATGGAGTAATGTTTCACCGGTGCACACGCACGATTGAACATGTAATTGCAAGAGTACTTCTTGTTAATAAGAATGTCATGTAAGCTGGATTGGGAGAATAAGAATTTAATGATCCCTAAAAAAACATCCCCAGCATCACGCAGCGTAAAATTGTGGATTTACCAAGCCACGGTTCACCTCCATACAACAAATCCACAATCAATGAGATTGATTGTGGATTTTTGTTCTTTATTGGGATTATTTGCGAAAAAGAAATGAGTTGAGCTGGTTTGTGTGCAGCTATCGTACATCGATTGTTTCTTTAATGTTGAATGGGTTGAAATTTCTTGATGTATCCAATATTACTAGTATAATATAATAGATTTCTATGTTTTTACATTAATGGAGGGAGAGAGACGCTTGATACGTTTGAAAATGCTCTTAGTTAAAGTTTTACTAATTACTATAATGGGCTCAAGTCTGACTACCATTCAGACATCGGCATTGGCTGCTGAAGTGGATTCTACCATGGTCCAACAAACGGGAGAAATCAACCCAGAAATGATCACGATTGATCAGGGATTTGAAGATACGGGAGATTCCTATGCGCAAAAAGAAATTGCCGCCTTGGTGAAAGCGGGGGTTGTCTCTGGATACGGGCAGGGGAAATTTGCTCCCGCTCAGCCGATGACAAGAGCGGAGCTAGCTAAAATTATCGTGCTGACCTCGGGCATGAAGGAAGCTGAGAGCAGAGCAGCGTCATTTACCGATGTACCTGCTGACAGCTGGTATAGAGGGTATGTTGGTGCGCTTGTTGAAGCGGGTATAACGCAAGGAACTTCGGAATATACATTTTCACCTGAGGATAAGGTGACCAGAGAACAGTTGGTCTTGTTTTTTATCCGCGCTATGGGATTAGACAAGGTTTCAAACTTGGTTCAATCTAATAGTTTATTCGAGGATTGGAATGAAATTTCCGAGTGGGCTAAAAACAGTGTTGCGCTATCTATGAAGATAGGCTTCGTGCAAGGTATGGATACTGGGGACGGTCACATTCGATTTATGCCTAAAGCTTATGCTGAGAGACAGGCCTTGGCACGACTGGCATATGAGTATGTTGTAAATAAGAAGACTATGGTTGCTACGGCGCAAGCTCTTCAGCTTAAAAAGACGGAAGACCCTGTTCCTAATCCTGATCCTGTTCCTCCTTCGGTTCCGAATTCAGGTCTCGTGTTGCCCCCAGCCTGCTGCTTTGGTAGTGGTATGCCCACCCCTTCCACGATTCCAATCAACGTAGCCGGAACAATTAACGGGGATTTTACCATAACGTCAGAGGGGAATTACGGTCCTGCTAATGGTACGGGAACTGTCCAAGTCACGGGAACGCTTAGTGTAAATCCGGGGGTGGGGGCGACGGTTAAGCTATCGAACATCCACGCCTCGCGGATTGTGATTCTATCTGGGTCTTCCCATACGATAGAACTCAACAACGTTACGGCTGATAATGTGACGGTGAATGCACCGGGACAAGCCCAAAGTGTTCGTGTTCTTGTTAATTCTGGTTCAGTCATTCGAAACACTGATGTGAAGTCCGATGCTATTATTGAAACCGCAGGCACTGGTGATTCGGGTGGTGTTAACGTAACGCAAGAGCTTAACGGTCAACATGTAGTCTTAAGAGGGGTATTTTCCCATGGCGTGACTTCGTCCGCAATCGGCGGTCAATTAATTATTGAACGCAATGCTTATGGAAAATCCAGCGTTAGCCAAATATTAGTTAGGTCCGACGGTAAAGTGACATTACTGGAGGGGGCTGAAGTACAAAAGCTTGTTGTTTCTGCATCGGTATCACTTGAGGGGAACCTAAACGCTATTGTGAGTACTGCGTTGGAAGTTGAAGATAGAGGAAGTGTACACGCTTCTGATGTAATTGCTGTAGCGCTTCGAGATCAATTGGTAAAAAAGATAAACGAGAGGTTAGTGGCTATTTCCATCCCTGTTGAATATACAACTGAATATGAGGAAAGCTTGGCCTCAATTCGTCGCTTGCTGCAAGCCTCATTCGATCTGGGAGCACGACCGGAACAATATCCTAATCTGATAAAGCTGCAGGAAGCGGAATCAACACTGGACCAACTGGCTATTAGTCAGGCAATTAGTGGCTTGCAAATTATTTTTAAACCTGGAGATTCCTATTCGAATGTGACACAGGACGTTATTTTTCCTCAAACAGGATTATTAGGCACAAGTGTAAGGTGGATTACTGATGGGTCCATGTTCGTTCAAGAGGATGGTACGATTAGCAGACCAACGAATGGAAGCGACGTGGCTCAGCGGATCACAGCGAGCGTCACTCGCAATGGCGAACAGACTTTGTTCAAAACGTTTACTTTACAAATAAAAGCGATGCCTGTGAATAGCTCCATGATAACCGAGACTCCTTCCGTTAGCAGCGTAGTTTATGCTAATGCAGCCTGGATTTCGGGAACTAGTGCGTCGAAGGCAATCATTACGGTTAGGGACCAAAGTGATCAAGTCATTGGAGAAGCTATTTCAACCCAAGAAAGCTCAACCGTGCATGATTTTGAAGGGGATATTCTACCCAAAGAGAAAAGATGGTTGTTCAGTGTTCCTCTGTATAGAGACTTAACGGAGAACGAACAGTTGAGAATTACTGCCAGATCTTCAGATATGCAGCAGAGTGAAGTTAAAGTGGTCACAGTTCAACCATCGGAAGCTTCCAAGATAGTAAGTACCAAGCCGAATGTTAAAGGCGAGCTCTATGCAGATTCTCCGATATTGACTATCGGTGTCAATGAATCTACCTCTGTGTTGGTCAAAGATGAGCAGGGAAGAATACTTGCATCACAATTCATTGCTAAGAATCCGAATGATCCGTTTACTTTGTATAGTGATATAAGTCTTGAGGGTAATTATGAGGCGGGACAAATTGTACGGATCTCCACTAAAAGCAACGGACGCAAGGAAAGCGGTACCGTTTCACTGATCGTGAAAGGAATAAGCGGACAAACGGAAGCGCCAGTTGTGAATGGACAAGTGTATCAGGGGTTTTCTCGAATCCAGATTAAAGCTGAAAAGGGGTCGAGAATTCAGTTTCCTAATTTGAAAGGTTCCATGTCTCTGAAAAACCATTATAGCTTGGATGAACGTTATGAAATTTTCAACTTTGAGGTGCAGTTCAGTCAGGTACAAGAATCATTGGAAATTAGCGCTAAAGCACCGGGGAAAGTCGAAAGCCGCTCAAGTATAGAGCTTACCCCGCTTACGAATGAAACAAGTATGCAGCCTTTTGTTTCGAAAAAATTCCAAAACGGAAAGTTGAAGATGTTGATTCCCCAGGATTCCAAGATCATGGTACGTAATCAGTCTGGCTATTTGATTGGTTATTATTTTTATAGCAGTGGTTATGGAAGCGATTATATGGAAGGTGATTTGATTAACTCATTTTCGACAGGTGAAACAATATACATCAGCGTTCAACAGGAAGGGAAGCAAGAAAGTGACAGGATTCCTATCATTGTAGAGGATGAGTGGGTTTCGAGCGTAATAAGTTCTTCACAGACTTCAGTTGATAATAATTTACCGAATGTTCCTCTTCCGATCATCCCTCCTGGTAATTCGGGGACGGGGATAGATGCGCCGGTGTTACTGAAGGAGGAGATCTATCCAACAGGAGGTTTTCTACAGCTAAAGGCGACAGATGTTTATGTACGCTATGCCATTACAACTACGGATGGAAGACGACTTGCCATGTTAGGTTCGCCATATATGGGAGCTGGCGACAGCGGGTATACTTTTATTTGGGGTCGTGAAGCAGGGCTAAGTCCAGGAGATCAGCTTCTGGTGACGGCAGAAACCTACAATCAGAGCAGCGCTCCAGTGCCTGTTACAGTAAAAGCACCTAGGCAAAATGTGCACTTAACTGCATCCCGAGATATAGGGTCAAGTAGTTACATTATATCGGGGAACAGCGAGCCTAACTCCAAAATCGAGATAAAACGTGCCTCCGACGGTTATTTACTGGCATGGACACAAGCATCAGAACAAGGAAGCTACTCTGTGATTATACAAGCTGGAGAATTCTCTAATCTCATTGAAGGTGATCAGCTTGAGGTAAACTCTTCACATTATGCTTACGAGGATCAAGTTGTTAAGTTCCCGATTAATTTAATCAGAAGGACAAGTAACCCCCAAATAGATGCCTCAGCATTGTATGTCAACGGCGGGTTTGTAAGAGGTGTAACGGCGCCGGGAGCGGCGATCATCATGAAGGATAATTATGGTAATATGATTTCAGGAGATTTGGCCGATTATCAGGGTCATTTCGACATAGAGGTAGGTTTGGACAAGTTGATGAAAGCATCCTCAGAATTGTGGATTACCGCCACGGAGTCTGATAAGTTTGCCAGTGAGCCTACGCGGCTCCTCCTGCAGGATTATGCGGGAGTATCATCGCCACCTCGAATCGATTCAAATGTTATTCTGACTAATGAAATGACGCAGCTAAATGGAACGGTCGAGCCATTTGCTACCGTGTATGCAATTGATGATACGAATCGAATTTTGGGTCTGGAGCGGGCTTCATGGAGTGGGAATTATTTCATAAAGCTCGAGCAAAGGGTTCATGAGGGGAAACTGAGAGTATACTCCATCGCCTATGGCAAAAGAAGTGGTGCTGCTGAGATGGTCGATATAGCATCAGCTCCGTTAACTGCTACACCGCAAATCAGTCATCCTGTAGCGGAAGCAACTAGTGTGATTGAACCTACTTTAGAGCCTATGACATGGGATCCAACTTTTATATTGACAGATGAGCAAGGTTACTTGATGAGTTATAGTTTCTATAGTTATATCCGTGTTGATTCGCTCACCGCAGGTATGAAGCTAAAGTTATTTGGCAAAGCAAATGGCAATAAACTGAGTGCGCCTGCACTTATTACTGTGACTGAATCGGAGCAAACGGATAATCCGACCGTGACAGGAACTGTTTATAATTTGGTAAATCAGAGTGTGAATGTAGAAGCTGAAGCGGGTGCTACGGTTACAGCGAAAAGAGAAGACGGTACGTATTTGTCTTCAGGTAGCAGTTGGATTTATATATCCCAGGCATTAAACGCAGGGGACAAGATATACATTACTGCTACGGCAGCCAATAAAAAGGAAAGCGAGCCAGTGATCATCATTGTAGCTGACGCTCCGACTACAGCTTCTCCAAGCGTTACGGGAATCGTCTTCTCGGAAAATCAAGGTATTAGAGGAACGGCTGAAAAGGATGCACGGATTGAGCTTCGCAGACAGAACGGTGAGCTTTTAGGCTCATCCACAGCATATAATGGGCAGTACAATATTTACTTATCGGACAAAAAGTTGCAGATCAATGAAACTTTGTTGATTACAGCTGTAAGTCAAAATAAAAAACAGAGTGTGCCTACTGCAGTTGTCGTTACGCCGTCTCCGATGACTGCGACCCCGACGGTCACGAAAGATGTGTATGAGCTAACTCGTTATATAACTGGAACTGCAGAAGAAGATGCATACCTCTATTTGCGTAATAAAGACGGGCTATTGTTAGGGAATAGCTCCAACTATAACGGAAAGTTTACCCTTAACTTTTCGGTATCAGCGCTCTATGAGCATGACCTCCTGTACCTCACGGCTAAAAAGGTGGGCTGGAGAGCAAGTGAGCCCGTGATTATTTCAGTCATGGCGACACCTGCGACTGCCATGCCTACAGTTACGGCGAACGTCTATGAAAATGGAGGCTACTTGTACGGAAAAGCTGCGCCTAATGCGGAGATTAAAATCTATTCGGGTGATGGTTCCCAGGTTTACCGGTTCCCGGTTAATAGTGAAGGTACGTTTTCTGGCGCCATGTACCGCAATTTCAAACTTGGCGAGAAGATATCCATTATTGCAAAAGAATCTGATAAATGGAATAGCGAGCCCGCTTACGTTATTGTTCAGGCTTCTACAACCGAACAGACGGCCAAGCCGGATGCTAGTTGGAAATACAGTTCCTCTTATTACGGAGGAATTGAATTCACACTGAAAACGAAGCCTTTTGCCAAAGTGACGGTCACTAAACCAAACGGAGAAACCTGGGATCTTTATACCAATGATAAAGGGGAATCTTGGGTCAGTTTTTATAATGCTTATAGTCCTGCTAGCGGTCAATGGAAGTTTGTTTCTACCTCTTTTGGCAAAACGGCAAGCGAGACAGTTATCGTTACAGTTCCTTAGCTCGCACGAGCAGTTTAAAATGATACGTTAATCATTCGCAAACATCCTAAGGATAGTGCGGCGACGAATTGTGGATCTGTACAGCCACGGCTCACCTCCATACAACAAAATCCACAACGGGGACCTTAAAGATAACCTCTACATGCTTTTCGTAGACGATTACCTTTTTCACATAGCTGGCGATGAACTTCTCAGGAATGTCTCGCTTAGCTACGTAGTCCTCGAACTGAGAAAGCAGTTGTCGCAGAATCCTCTGTGATGGCTGCTTTTTCTGTTATCTCCATAGCTGCGAGGAGCTTCTGCTCAAATTGTAGCTTTTGAGCTTCCAGTTCATCCAATTTGCCAAGCAGGGTGGCGTTGGAGGTGCCGCTAGCTACGGCATTGACGATGTTCGTAATCTGGCGCTCGATGCCTTCAAGGCTCTTGGAAAGGCGTTCCTTCTCGCCTTGTATGCTGGATTCTTTGGACCTTTGGTAATCGTTTAGATGTTTAGCGAGTAACGGAATGGCTTCCTCGTTAAAAATCTTCTCTTGTAATTGGGAAATGACGTAGCTTTCGATGTACTCTCTGCGCAGCTCAGGGTTTTTGCACTCTTTAGTGCGGTCACGGTTTCCACAGCGGTAAGAGGCGTATTTCAGCTTATTTCTACCGCTATGCTTCACGTCCCCCATCATGGAATAAGGGATGCCGATGTGCTCGAAAACGAGATCGACTACTGTCAAAAACTCATCGACTTTCTTGAAACGGAGTCTGGGATTGCACAATTGCCGAAGATCATGGAACCACTAAATTGCTTAAAGAGACGGTTGAAGATGACTTGGAGCAGCTTCGCATCTCCGCAGATCAAGATGCCAGGGTGGGTCACAAAAGTGCGGACTCTGCGTTTTTAGGTTACAAAACACATTTAGCGATGACCGAGGAACGGATCATAACAGCAGCTATTGTCACAACGGGCGAGAAAAATGATGGGAAGCAACTGCATCCCCCAGAGGCACGCAAATGTATTGTGGAGGACCACAAGCATGCTTTCGGTGTTGATACCGGCAAAATGGTGTATTATGGAAATATGGCCAAATTAAATATGGACGAGGAGGTGACATAAGAATGGCAAGTTGTGGCGGTGCAAACTGTCCCTCAGGACAGTCCTATGTAAGTACGGTTTACGGTGCTGAACAGTTTCTCCAAGATATAAGCCATGACGGGGCTGTCAATGGCACCATCCTGATACTGAAGCATAACTCACCCCAATTCCGTTCCATAGATGCCGAACTACAGAAGAGGGGTCCCGTTTCCTACACTGTATACTTACAGGTTCCGGAATGGTTTATTGAAGCCAAGAAGCGGGTCTGGAAACGCCACCTTGTTATTCCCTATGATTCTTTCTGGGAAACGAATTTGCAGCAAAGCTACCATCTGGTCGTGCGCAGAGAGAGAGGCGGATTCCGGATATCCCGGCACGTCCTGTCATTCTTGAAGCTTGGCATGTCTATGCCGGGCACAGAACTATCTAATGGGAGATGAGGAATTGATCAGCTACTATTTACGCCAAATGGTGAACTCCGCCGTTCGGAACAGGATGGTCCACCTCCTGATATTATGTTGTTTAAGCATCTCTTTGACCTTCTTGTCCATTATTTTCTCCACGTTCCAAGCCGGGATGGGCAAGGCGGAAGAAAAGGCGGAGAAAGTAAAGGACAATGCCAAATTCGCTCAGTTCCAGCGTGTTATGGCTTATGAGCGTTACAGCTCCCTCTCAGCCCAAGGGATCCAGGAAGGATTAACCCGAGACATAAGCAGCATCGCTGAAAAAAAACATTTGGTTTCCGTCGAAGGCCGTGTAGAGAACGTGACGGTGGTCGGGGTCGAGCCTTCTTACTTCACCATTTTCGATAAGGATTCGAAGCTGGATCTAAATAACGACACCGTTGTTATGACCTCCGCCTTGGCCGCCACTCTTTACCCTTCGCCGGAAGCGGCGGTTGGACGCCAAATAGAGCTTGGGGGGACAACCTTTACAATTGGTTCGATCCGGGAATATGGCGACGCCCAACTGTATATAATCGCAGGGCAGTTTCACCGGATCATTCCAGGTGAATTCTTATCCGGAATGGTGTTCGTTCCAACTAGCTTGGACTCCTCTATGCTAATCTCCGAACGCTTGGCGGAATTCCAGCCGATGATTACGGATTGGATTGTAGAGCACAACAGTTTGATGAACAAATACCGATTGTTCTTCACCATAAGTCTGATCATGGGCATCATGCTTTTTTCCTTCGCTCTCTTAAGCTATGCCTATATGTACACCTACAAAATGATTCGTGATCAATTTAAATGGAAGGTGTTCTACATTCACGGAGCCCAGAAATCCCATATGTTCGGCTATATCCTCTGCGAGATGCTGTTCACTGCGACGATAGCCGCCCTTCTCGCCTCCGGAATCCTCCAGCTGTTTCAGAACAGTGGCTGGATTAGCCAGACCGGCTTGGAGTTCCGATACGAATGGGCTATGCTGCTTAAGCTCTTCCTAGTGACCGTTACTATTTTGTCTCTCTTCATCGTCTTGATTTATAGGTATGTACAAAAACGGATTTATCCAAGGGAGGCTTAACATGGGCGACTTAATTCGATTATCCATGCTCATGGTTAGAAGAAATAAACTTCCCGTCATGCTGGTGTTCTCCCAATTTTTAATCGTGTTTCTTCTGCTTATGCTGTCCTTGTCCATGCTTTGGGACTATAACAAACAAACCCGGGTTCTGGAGGAGAGCATGGGAAAGAAGGTCTGGGTGCTGTATGCCAGCGTAAAGAATTCGCAGAAATATTTGCAGGAGGGTATCGAATTTCCGAACCTGTGGACCGAAGATCAGCTGTCACTGGTAAAAAAGAATTTTGGGGACCGGACCCAGTATGCCTATGTAGATATGAATGAAGAGAAGATCGTCGCAACCCCAGGTTTTCGAACCATGTACCTCAGCACGGAGCTCTTCAATCATCTGGCCCAAGCCTTAGGCCGTGACGGAACCGAATGGTTATTTATGAACCAATATCATCAGGGAATCCATCAAGTGATGTTCAGGGGGAGCAAGATTCGGCTAGAGACGGACCTTCGCGTCCGGGATTCCTTGTACAAATCCTTATGTATTCCCTCCTATTCAGGAACGGACGTTATCCTGGTGCCGGATTCTCAAGGGATCGGTTTGACAGGCAAGAAGGATAACAATTTCAGCCTGTTCCTTTATGAGGTTAGCCTTCAGGAGATTGCAGAAAGCGGCCTGCTGGATCACTTGGACGAAATGAATAGGCAGGTTCGGTATGAGCTTCGCTCCCCTGTGGAATATACAGCGGAAAATATCGACCAGTTTCGCACCATCTCCAAAATCGTCCTTGTCTTTACGGTGTCGATGTTGTTTGTTTTCTTCCCAGGAGTCGTGGGCTTTATCATGCTTCAGTTTGAGAAGGAACGGGGGAAGCTGGCATTATACGTGGCATTTGGTGCTACCAGATCCAATATTACCACGCTGCTGCTTAACTGGAATTTAGTTTTACTGGGCATTCCGTTCTTTACTTCCGTACTGATATTTACAGGAGCACATCGAATGCTTCTGGATACGGATTTCT
The DNA here is from genome assembly GCF_059692035.1 of Paenibacillus sp. J22P143. Lineage (NCBI taxonomy): Bacteria > Bacillati > Bacillota > Bacilli > Caryophanales > Paenibacillaceae > Paenibacillus > Paenibacillus sp. J22P143. The sequence goes on along the minus strand of NZ_JCAUAQ010000017.1, from coordinate 81,044 downwards.
ACGGTCCAGCCTTACTGACCGGCGGTGCGGTTTTCCTGATATTAATCGGATTGTCCATTATGCCACTGCGGCGAATGAGTACGGAAAATATGTTAATACAGGAGCTGAAGGGAGACCTATGAGCGAATTCATCAAGCTGGAGGAAGTTTCGAAGGAGTACAACGGGAAGCATGTCAAGACCAAGGTGTTTGAACGGCTGTCGCTATCTATTGAGAGGGGCGCCTTTCTGGTCATTGTCGGCAAATCAGGTTCAGGGAAAAGTACTCTTCTTAACGTAATAGGGCTACTGGATCGCGTCACAGAGGGTAATGTGTTGTTCGACGGCAAGAATGTGGCCCAATTTTCCGGTTCCCAATATGCTGCCATCCGCAATTCTGCAATCGGATTTGTCTTTCAGGACTTCAAGCTTGTACCGGATATGACCGTATATGAAAATATTGAAGTGCCGTTAGCATTCTCGTCCAAAGCCAGCAACGGGCTTAGCCGGAAGGACAAAATAACCGCGTTGCTGAAGGAGATGGGATTAGAGGGGAAAGAAAAAGCCTATCCCGACGAGCTGTCAGGCGGGCAAAGGCAGAGGGTTGCGATTGCCCGAGCCATTGTGAACGAGCCTAAGTTGCTGATCGCCGATGAGCCTACAGGTAATCTGGATGAGCTTACATCAATCAAGATCATGGAGCTGTTCTGGGAACTTCATCATAAGAAAGGGATTACGGTTGTCGTGGTTACGCATGACCCGAATTGGGGAAGGTATGCAACCCGGATGATCGATATGAAGACCTTGTAGGAAATTCCTCTGTCTTAAACCCATCAGGGATCAACAAGCCCCATGAAACAAATTGGCTGCTCCCAAACAGATACATCTGTTTGGGAGCAGCCTTTATCCCAACACAGGAAATCCAAGTTATGGATGAGCCCATGCTTCTTGGCTTCTACGATGGCTTCCGACCGGGAACGTACACCAAGCTTTTCAAAGATACGGGAAAGATGATGCTCGACGGAGCGTTGGCTCATGTACATCATAGCGGCGATATCTTTATTGCTTTTGCCCTCGGCCACCTCCTGGAGAATGGTTTGCTCCTTCTGGTTAATGGATACCTCCTCGAAGGACCGGCCCCCCTCGGCCGCGCCTACGCGCATATCCTGGCGACGAAGTTGTCGCATTAAGCCCTTTAAATTGCCATGTTCCGGTTTGCAGGCCTTCTACTGCTCTTGAAATTGGGGGCGATATCATAGCCTGTATAGATCAGTACGGTAATATTGGGATACATAGGTTCTCCGAATCCATGCCTACGCCATCATCACGGTAAGTAAATCATTGCAGGTTTCCCGAATTTGGGTTACACAGTATTAGTTATTCACAACAAATTTAGCCGCATTTCCAAACTTACTACACGTCGCGCGGTGGAGCTTGCTCTTGTGACGCTTTTGACAGTTCTTTCGTGCAAAGGGCAACCCAAGGTGGTTGCTCTTTTGATTTGCTAAGGATCTCATATTCAAATCAATGATGTTATATATATAGAGAATGAGATGCCTAGAATGAGGTGATTTATTTGATAGCGCTTCCGCAAGTTTGTATCATTGGGGCCGGTTGTTCAGGGATTGCAGCAGCCAAGGCGTTACATGAACGTGGGATTCCGTTTGACTGTTTTGAGAAACGGGATAGGGTAGGCGGTCTATGGGTTTTTGACAAGCAAGGGGGCTCTGCAGCTTACAAATCATTGCACATTAACTCGTCCAAACAACGGGCTCAGTTTACCGACTTCCCAATGCCGGAGGACTGGTCGGATTTCCCTCATCATACGCAGATGGCTAAATACTTTGACGACTATGTGGATCATTTCGCTTTACGAGACAAGATAACACTTAACACATCCGTGAAGCGGGCTTACCGTCATGAGGATGGAGTCTGGGAAGTGACGCTTAGCACCGGAGAAATCCGCTCTTACGATGCGCTTATCGTTGCCAATGGGCACCACTGGGACCCGAACTTTCCGAGTCCCCCTTTCCCAGGTGAGTTTGTCGGTAAAGTGATACATTCCCATAGCTATGAGGATAATTCAAATCTGAAAGATAAAAAAGTATTGGTACTGGGCATTGGAAATTCGGCGGCTGATATTGCTGTAGAGTCCAGTTTTGTAGCAGAGCGAACCTATTTGTCCTCCCGCCGTGGAGCATGGATTATTCCCAAGTATCTGTTTGGCAGGCCATACGACCAGACGCCTAACCCAGAGAGGATTCCATGGCCAATTCGGCGTCTTTTTCTCAATACTTTGCTGCGCCTCGTTGTCGGACGGATGGATCGGTACGGTTTTCCAAAACCTGATCACAGTTTCGGTGAGGCACATCCGACTATTTCAGATCAGCTAATCAGCCGTGTGGCACACAAAATAATTGATGTTAAGCCTAGCGTCGCAGAATTACTGGGAGATAAGGTTCGTTTTACCGATGGAACGATTGAACAAGTTGATGTAATGATTTATTGTACCGGCTACCGGGTGACATTCCCCTTCTTTGAGCAGAACTTTCTTTCTGCTGTGGACAACGAACTACCTCTCTTCAAGCGGGTCTTTAAGCCGGGGTACGACAATCTGTTCTTCATCGGTTTGCTTCAACCGCTAGGTCCCATTATGCCAATAGCGGAGGCACAGAGCCGATGGGTGGCAGAGTACCTTGCGGGGAGTTATGCATTGCCTTCCATTGAAGCCATGCAGGCGGATATTGAAAGGGAAACGAAGAAAATGCGATCTCGGTATGTCCGCTCCGCCCGGCACACGATGCAGGTCGATTTTGAGGAGTATTTATATAAGTTGAGGCAAGAGTATAAGCGTGGCAAGCGACGGGTAAAACACTTATCGCATTCCAAATTATTAAGGGATAAGCTATTTTAAGTGGATAATCATCAAATAATGTAAATTGCTACCGATGACAATGCCACTCGGAAAACTGTCAGCATGGGTGTTATTATGTGTAAAGCTCCCACTGTCAATGTCAAGAGACTTTCGAAAAACTTCAAGCATTCACAATAACCCCACGGGGTGATAAACTAGGCCACCTCCCCAAATATCCGCAGCATCACGCGGCGGCGGATTGTGGATTTTCGCTATCTATATAAGTGCTAGATTAAGGATTACGAAAAACAGTAGTGTTAGGTATTAAAGCATAATTGAAGGGGAAATGGGGAATTAATAATTGATTGTCGGAATATATAAAGTAGTCAGAGTGCATAACATTATGATGGGGCAAGTGGAAATATTAGATGTCATGAGGTGGCAATGATGGCAAGAAGAAGCGGGTTTTCTGGATTAATGAATTCAATAGCAAGAGAATCGGCGAGACAAGCTAGATTGGCTGAAACTGATCGAAAGAGACGTGAGCGAGAGGTAATAAAATCAGCGAAAGACAGGCAAAGAACGCTAATTCAAATGGAAAAAGAAGCGAAAATACGCTATTTAGAAAGCAGAATAGAAGAGGTCGATGATCTAAATACAGAAATAGTAGAACGGATTGAAGAGTTAAATAACATTCTTGTACATACCTTGCGAGTTGATGATCGTATTTCGTTTAAGTCCTTGAAAATAACAGAAAAATTCAAGGCCTTTAGTACGCCTAAAGATATTAGTACACCTCTAATTAAACCGAGTTTAGAGAATTACACTAAAACAATAAAAGCACCTAGTTTTCTAGGGAAGTTTATTCCGGGGGTGGAGAGTAGATATAAGAAAGCATTAGAAGTAGCTTCACATCGATATGATTCGGATCTCAGTTTATATCAAAGAAGCGAAAACGAAAGAATTGAAAAATTGAATGTTTTTAAAGTATCTTATGAGGAAGAGAAATCAGGGTTTGAACTAAAAGTGAAAGAAAGAAATCAAGAAGTAGACCAATTTGAGGAGGACTATCGAAATGGTGAACGCGATGCTGTGATTACGTATAATACGATGGTTCTTGAACGTTCAGAGTATCCTGATGGTTTTCCACAGATGTTTCGAATAGCCTACTTACCAGATTCCAAAGAACTAGTAATTGATTACGAGCTACCAACTAAAGAGGTTGTGCCAACAATCCTAGAATATAAATATGTAAAGAGTAAGGATGAGGTTGGGGAAAAGGCGAGGAAGTTCCAAGAAATAAAGGATATATACTCTGATATTGTGGCTGGGTTAACTTTACGTACCATCCATGAGGTAATAGAAGCTGATCAAGGAGATGTTGTACAAGTTGTCGTTTTCAGTGGATACGTTAATACTGTAGATCCTGCAACGGGTAAAGACATCACTCCCTATTTAATTTCTACTCGTGTGACGAAGGAAAAGTTCATACTGCTTGATTTAAGTCGAGTGGAGAAGTCTGTTTGCTTACGTAATCTTGGAGCTCAGGTGTCGGCTCGGCCTGCAGAACTACAAGCTGTTAAGCCCATAATTGAATTTGATATGGTTGACAGACGTTTTGTTAATCATGAGGATTTGCTTGAATCCATGAATGATACTCCAAACTTAATGGACCTTAATCCATATCAGTTTGAGACTCTCGTAACAAATCTCTTTTCAAGAATGGGGCTAGATGCAAAACAAACCAGATCTTCTAAGGATGGTGGCGTGGATTGCGTTGCATTTGATACTAGGCCGATAGTTGGAGGTAAAGTGGTTATTCAGGCTAAACGGTATAAAAATACGGTAGGGGTTTCAGCAGTTAGGGATTTATATGGAACGATGATGAATGAAGGTGCTAATAAGGGGATCTTGGTTACTACAAAAAGTTATGGACCAGACGCGTATGAATTTTCAAAAGATAAACCTATTGAGTTAATTGATGGTGGAGGATTATTATATTTACTTGAACAGAACGGGATCAAAGCACGTATACTCTTTGTAGGGTAATCTCCACATCTTTTCGTGGAAAATAACTTTTAAACTTTGCTGGTGCTGAGCTTTTTGATCTCAAGAATGTCTACAATTTGATTATGGTTTCAACTCAGATCCGAAATTTAAAGAAGGTATTCAAGCTGTTGGCGAGCCAAGGATTTAAGCCACTTCCTCGAACATCCGAAGTAATACGCGGCGCGATTTGTGGATTTACCAAGCCACGGCAACAAGAGACACCCATTCGGGTGTCTTTTGTTTTTATGGTGGTGTGAGCAGGGAGAATTGAACCCCTCTAGGGCTAGCGCATAAAAATGTACTGCTAGGATAGTCAGCGGTGATTAGGCTTCGTTAGTAAGTTCGGTAAGTATTTCAATACTCCCCTCATCTCCATATTTTAAATCCACATCAAAAGAGGACTATGGGTATCTTTTTTTGTATACTAGAGTAAGCACCGGAGGGGATTACATCATGTCTAAGAAAATCTTTAACGAAGAAGACCAAATGTATTTATCAATGAATAAATACGTGATCAGAATAAGTGAAAAAGCAATAACCTATGCTGATGAATTTAAACAGTTGTTCGTCGACCAGTACTTGGAGGGTAAGCTCCCTAGAGAAATCTTTGAAGCTAACGGGTTTGATGTAAACATAATTGGTAGACAGCGGGTAAAACAATGCGCTGAACGTTGGAGGAAAGCATATGGAAAAGACGGAATCATTGGACTAGCTGACTCCCGTAAGGAAGCTTCTGGACGCCCCCTCAAGCGTGAACTAACGCAAGATGAAGTCATTGCAAGGCAAGAAGCAAGAATTAGACTCCTTGAGTCTCAGGTGGAATTGTTAAAAAAGCTAGACTCGAAAGAAAGGTTGCTGGTAGCAAAGGGAAAGAAGCTAAGTAAGAGTCATTTATTTGAGCTGATTAAAGAGACTGTAGGTCAGGGTTTAGGACGTACGACTCGCTACCTCTGCGATTTACTTCACGTATCTCGCTCAGGCTACTACAACTACATACAAGCTGTAGATAACCGTATAGAGCGGTCTCTTTCGGATGTCAAAGCAGGGGAACTGATCAAGAAAGCATTCCATAGAAAAGGCTTCAAAAAGGGTTCCCGTTCAATAAAGATGACGATTGAGAACGAGTTTGGCGTGATCTACAACTTAAAGAGAATCCGCAGGCTTATGAAGAAATTCGACCTCGTCTGTCCTCATAGAAAACCCAATCCCTACAAACGTATGGCAAAAGCGACTCAAGAACATCGAACGCTCCCCAACAGTTTAGATCGTGATTTCAGAAAAGGTGTTCCTGGGCTTGCGTTGCTCACCGACATCACTTACCTCCCATACGGCCGTTCAGAGACGGCTTATTTATCGACCATACTAGATACTTCAACGGGAGAGATCCTTTCTTACAACCTATCCAACAGCCTTACGTTGGACATTGCTACAGACACGATCGAGCACTCATGAAGCAAAGAAAATTGAAGCTGCACAAAAAAGCATTCATTCACTCGGATCAAGGAAGTCATTATACGAGTCCCAAATACCAAAAACTTTTGAAGCAAAAGGGATTAGGTCAATCGATGTCTAGACGAGGAAATTGCTGGGACAATGCGCCACAGGAGTCGTTTTACGGTCATATGAAGGACCATGTTGACCATCGTAGCTGCTCAACATTAGCAGAACTACAACGTAAGATTGACAGTTACATCCGCTACTCCAACAATGATCGGTATCAATGGGGATTAAAAAAGATGACCCCTGTGCAATACAGGAATCATCTATTATTAGCTGCCTAGATAAACCAGGCTTTTTTCAAGTGTCCTTGACAGAGGGTCCAGATCACGTTCTCCATGTCCCTATCTTCCGGACTCCTTGTCCCTGGTCATACGATCAAAATCTATGCCCGGGAGGGAGACAAGGGCCCAAGTGATCCTCTGGTGATCAACATTAACAGTTAGTGCAAGACAATGAAAGGCCACCCTTCGAATTGTGGATTTACCAAGCCACGGCTCGGAGATATGGACCCTTGTCCAAACAAAACCACAATAGTTAATGCTGGACAGGGGCTCATCATGATTACTAAGCCTAACCATATCATTTTCCGGTTAGGCTTTTATGTTATAATGAAGGTAACTGGATTTGGAGGTGGCAAGGATGAGATGGGAAGAAGTTCGTGAACAGTTTCCAAATGAATGGATTGTTTGTGAGGCATTAAAATCCCGCTCGGAGGACGGATACTGGCTCGTTGATGAAGTGGCTGTCATTGATCGCTTTGACGATTCCGCTGTTGCCATGAAACGGTATTATGAATTGCATCGGGAGCAGCCTTATCGGGAATACGGCTTTTTTCACACATCCCGCGAGAAACTGGAGCTTCGTGAGAAATGGGCGGGGGTACGGGGACCTAGATGAACATAGATTTAAAGTATGGATTACCCTTTATTGAAGTAACAATTTGTTATCGCGGTGAAGAACTACACTTGAAAAATGTATTGCTCGATACGGGATCGGCGGGAACCATTTTCAGTGCGGATGCAGTGGACGCAGTTGGAGTTAAAATTGAGCCTGGGGATTTTCTAAACAAGATCAGAGGCGTGGGTGGAGTGGAGGTTGTTTATTCCAAGCATTTTGATTTTGTGAAGGCGGGAGAGGTTTCACTGTCAGCGTTTGAGGTAGAAATCGGAGACATGAATTACGGCATGGAGATAGACGGCATACTAGGGTTTGATTTCATCCGTTCATCTGGACTGGTAATCGATTCGAGGGAACTGACCGTACTGGCTAAAGATTAGGTTACGCCACCTCCCCAAACATCCTAAGCATCAAGCGGCGGCGAATTGTGGATTTGCTAAGCCAAGCCTCACCTCCATACAGAATGTGAGAGAGCTCGCTTTTGGGCTCTCTCTTTTTCATTTTATAGGCAGTCTCGTATTACTAATGGGGGTTGCGAAGCCTGTTATATCAAGCTATATTGGTTGTTGTGATGATGAATCCGAGCAAGTCTCTCATGCTATTCGTAATCCCGACATCGTGAGAACCATGAATTAAGAAGGGCTGGAGAAGTTAAAGCGAAGAGCTAGAAACGAGGGACGGGCAGAGAAGGCGTCTCCTGTGAATATGTGAAATTCGGTTAGCTCGTGACTGCCCATGAGAAAATAACCGCTCATGTTAGAGCGGTTATTTGAATTACTTTAAATTTGATAAATTCGTAAGTCGCCGATTCTTACTTTTCCACCAGTGAATCCTACTTCGATCGTTGACACTGGCCGACTTGTTACAAACACACCATGGGACTCATATCCTAGAAACCTGTTGTCACCACCTGCAAAAGCTGACATACCACTGCCAGTGACTTTTTGAAAATTTTGATTAATCGTAAAAGTATAATCGAGCATGAATGTGGCATCTGTTCCCCAACCATTACGCCCTGTGTATATCCCTGTTTCATCTCCCCATTCGTTCAATCCAGCATCTCCACCCATGTGGACGTAGCTCCTATAAGATCTACTTTCATCATTAAAACGAATTAGAAGCCTGTGATCCTTACCTTCAGCTGCTAATTCTCCAGAGGCGAGGACTTTAATCATGCCTGATCTGTTTAATTGACAACTTAGGATTGGCTCATTTGCAAAACTCAGTGCGTGAAGTAATTCCATTTATTCATTTTCCTCCTTGTTTGGTTTTCAATTACTTGATTAGTATGGATTAACTCCAAACTTGGTATTCCTATTTTTATCAATTTATGTAAGTATTTGGTTATATCAATTGTCATCTTGAGTTCACGAACAGATTATGATAGTGCAACCGATTCGCCAGTTCATCCCTAATGCACAACTAACGAGTTTCGTTAGTGAAATAAATTACACGAGAGCCATCAGTGATGGCTCACAGTTTAGAGTGTGACGTACTAAATATTCAGATGCCGTAAATCGGTTACCTGTTCGGCCAGTCGGCCACTAATATCTTTTGATGAAGCACCACTTCATCCGATTTAATTTGAAATGTAATATGAACGATTTTTGTTTCTCGATGAATTGTGACATTTGATATGAACTTAGGAACGGATTCATGTAGAGATTGCGGATTAGGCGGTTCATCTTCAAGCAATGCAAGGAGCCTTCTGATATCTTCCTTCAAGGTAATCATGGAGTGTTCATGGAGTCTCTCCTTGTTGGATGAAGGACTTAGTGCCGCGAGTTCGGCCTCCTTAAGATGCAGTTCTTGTTTCATTTCAGCGATAGCATCTGAGTAGTATGCTTTTCCGCGGCCATCTGCCAATTCTTGTTCCATTTGCTTAATACGTTTATTTAGGAACTGAATCTCCGCTTCAAGTTCGGCTGTAGATAGATTCCCACGCTGATTTTGTTCAGCATGATACTTCATTATTTCGTTTTCCAACTGGTCATTCAGAATCAATCGAACAGGTAAGTAACGGAGTTTGTTTGCTACAAGGTTCTCCAGAGTCTCTTTCCTCCATCCTACATATGGAAAGAACGATTTTCCCTTTCTCATATATCCACCGCATAGATAGTACTTCTGCCCGCCATGCACCTTTGTCGTAGAGGTAGAGTTGCCAACCATTCTTGATCCGCACTTATCACAGTACAGCATCCCTCGGAGCCAAAATGGAGAATGCGGTTTGGTCTGAAATGGATTGTGAGTTTGCCCGCCGCCTTTATTCCTATCTTTAGCTTTAGACTGACAAAGTTCGAATAGCTCCTTCGTTATGGTTGTTTGGTATAATCTTAGTTCTTACAATTATTTTGAGGTCTCCAAAGTTCAAAGGATTTATAGGTGAGAAATCTGTGTCGTATCAACTTAATAAGCTTGATAAAGACAAATATTTAATATTGCATGATATTACAATTCCATCTGTTAAAGGTAAGACAACACAAATAGATCATGTAGTTATATCTGAATACGGAACCCTTCAACATCTAGTCATATAGGAATTTCCACGATAAGGATTAATAAAATCAGTAGACTTCTCTATTTAAACTCCTTCAAAACTTTACGAGGGTAACACTTCTAAAGAAAGACCTTGCATGAAAAATAAAAAACGACAAATTCCAACAATAATATATTTGTAAATTAGCTATAATGTACTAGACACTATAATTAATCACATAAGGAGACGTTAATTTGAAAAGAAAATTAGCTATTTTATTAATTGTTGTATTAACACTTTTTTCTGGGGCTAAATTTAGCTATGCTGGTGAGGCTGCTCAACTTTCAAGTAACAAGATCGTTCAATTATCCGCTGGACAATCACATGTAATGGCTATAACAGAAACTGGGATGTTAGTAGGCTGGGGAAACAATAGTCATGGGGAACTTGGTAATGGTAGTAATACTAACAGCATAAAGCCAATTCAGATTGGAACAGATACAGACTGGTTAAAAGTAAATGCTGGTACTAATAAAACGGTAGCGATTAAAAAGAATGGTACTCTATGGGCGTGGGGAAGTAATATCTATGGTCCGATACATACTATTAACACATTTGAATCAAATACTCCTGTCCAAATTGGAAGCAGTAATGATTGGGTGAAAGTTATTTCGGGCTCAATGTTCGCAGTAGGCTTGAAAAGAGATGGAAGCATCTGGATGAACAAATTTGACGATGGATATAACTTTTTAAAATTTGCAGATGGATCATGGACTGACATTGCTGCTGGTAATAATCATTTGCTAGCATTAAAGTCAGACGGTTCTTTATGGTCATGGGGGAATAATGGAAATGGAGAACTAGGAATAGGTACTGACGGACATACATCTGGCAATAATGGTTTTGATGATGAAATTCAACAAGTTGGGCAAGACCATGATTGGGTTATAATATCAGCAGGGAATGGTTTCTCAATAGCCCAGAAAAAGGACGGAAGTGTATGGAAGTGGGGGGCGAATAGCAACAATATTAATGTTCTTTATCCAGAAATGATAGATTCAAATATTAATGCTAAAATTATTAGTTCTACTTACTGGCATTCTACTTTAATAAAATCAGATGGTACATTATGGACATTAGGCAATGATACTGGCTCAGGGCAAATCCATGACGTGGGTACTCTCTTTCAACAAATTGGAACAGATACAGATTGGTCTGAAGTAGAGTCAGGTGATAGTTACACTGTAGGATTAAAAAATGACGGTACAGTATGGTCATGGGGCTACAATAAGTATGGTCAGCTAGGAGATGCCAATCAATCGGATAAGCTGACTCCAGTTCAAATAGGAAATAAAAATAACTGGACACAAGTTTCTTCCTCTGGAGAGCATACAGTTGCAACTGACACATATGGAGATTTATGGGCATGGGGACAAAACTTTGGATATCTTGGCGATAGCACGTGGAACACAAAATATTCTCCAGAAAAAATTAACACAGTATCAAACGTAACGTATATTCAAGCTGGATGGTATTCAAATTTTATAATTAATAAAGATAGTGCTCTATTTGGTTGGGGAATTAATTCGGATTATCAATTGGGAGATGGAACAAATAATACTATTTACGAGCCAAAGTTGATTGGTAATGGTCAAGATTGGAAGTGGGTCAGTAGTGGCTATAGTGGTACTTTTGGATTGAAGAATGACGGTACACTATGGTTTTGGGGGACGGATTCAAATGGAAGTTTTTTTGGTTCCAGTTATCCTTGGAGGATAATTAAGGAACCAATTCAAATTGGCATAGATAGTGATTGGGAAAAAATATCCGTTGGAAATGTATTTGTTCTGGCTACCAAAAAAGATGGATCACTTTGGGTAGGCGGAAATAACAATAAAAATAATAACCTAAATAATATTGACATGAAAAGAATAGGAAATGATAATGACTGGGATAAAATTGCTGCATGTAATAATTTTGCAGTAGCCACAAAGCAGGATGGTAGTTTATGGTTTTGGGGGGGTGATTTACTAAACACATATCTTCCTACTAGTGTGCCTAAAGATACAGTTGATGTTCCAGTGCCAGAACGTATTGGCACAGATATAAATTGGATAAAGTTATCTGGGGGCTATAGACACGTTCTACTTACTAAACAAGACGGTACTTTATGGGCATTTGGATATAACGATTCAGGACAATTGGGTATAGGAAATAGAGAAAGCAAACAACTTCCATCACAGATTAGTAACCAAGTATGGATAGAGATTTCCGCTGGTGCGAGTAGCTCCTTTGGAATAAGAAGTGATGGAACTCTTTGGTCTTGGGGATCAAATGATTCCTATGCACTTGGATTAGGGACAACTAATATTACTCCTAATCCTGAACATATAGAAATAGATTTTCCAATTGTTTATGAAATAAATAGCAATGATACCATAGTAAATGGAGTAGCAATTCCAAACTCTGATGTGCAAGTTTCAGTAAATTCTACTGTTATTGCATCAGGCAAAGCAGACGATAAAGGGATTTTTTCTATTAAAATAAATAAACAATCTCTGGGGACCATATTAAGTGTCAATGCAGTAGACATAAATGGTCAGGCAAGCAACACAACAAGTGTGACAGTAGGCGCAGCACCAGATACACTAGCACCAATTGCACCTACTGTATCAACAGTGGATACTAATGATACTGTAGTAACAGGAACGGCAGAAGCAGGTTCGACAGTAACAGTAAAAGCAGGTTCAAATGTGCTAGGAACAGCAACAGCGGCAAGTAATGGTAGCTTCTCCGTGACGATTATAGCGCAACCAGCGACTACTATATTGAATGTAACGGCTAGAGATGCAGCAGGAAACATAAGTAATGCTACGAGTGTGACAGTAAGCGCAGCGCCAGATACAATAGTACCAATTGGCAATGGCGGTGGTGCTGGTTTAATAATTAGCATTCCACCTGTAAACACACCTGTTAAAGGAAAACCAGCAACTAGTGATGTCTTTACAAAAAATGTTGATATTGTGAAAGTTGTAGATACTTTAAAAGAAAAAATCCTCACTATTAAGAACTCACCAGCAGTTGTTTTTACTGATACAACCACTCATTGGGGAAGTCAAAATGTAAATATTTTTGTGGAACTTGGAGTTGTTTCTGGTTATGATGATGGTGGTTTCCATCCAGATGCTGACATTACACGTGCAGAGTTCGCAAGCATTATATCAAAGGTCTTTAACATTGAAACTAGTGCAAATGCTTTAAGTCTTTCTGATGTAAAAGGTCACTGGGCTAAAGATGCTATTCAAGCACTTGCTTCCCATGGGATTATTAATGGTTACGAAGATGGTAGTTTTAAACCAGACAACACTATTACTCGTGCTGAAATCATTGCAATCCTCGCTCGTGTAATCGATTTAAGTTCTGCTCAAAAGTCAATTAAGGCTTCTTTCGGAGACATTGCTGGTTCTTGGAATGGTGAACAAGTAAAAGAAGCCGCTGAAGCTGGATTAGTTGAAGGTCGAAATTCTACTACTTTCGCTCCAAATGAGTCCTCTACAAGAGCGGAGTCCGTAACTATCATCTTAAGGGCATTGAAATTAAATCCAGAGATTAAATCTATTTTAGATCAATTGAAATAAAGAAATGAGAAGCACGTAATGCACGTAATAATGATCCTTAAATAAAACTCGCATTTTATCTAAGGTAGAGATACCGTATATTTTTGAAAAAAGACGCTCTAGGAGGACTCCTGAGCGTTTTTAGTTTGGGAAAGGAAGGAAGTATTAGTATGAAAATGATAAAGTCTTTGTTGCTTACGTCAATGTTAGCATCTTCAATAGCATTACCGACAATTGTATTTGCGGAGGAACCTATTACGGTATACGTGGATGGGCAGCAACTATCGATTGAAGTAGCACCTGTTATTCAAGATGGTTCAACACTTGTACCTATTAGAGCAATCTTTGAGAGACTTGGTTTAACCGTAATTTGGGATGAAACGACTAAATCAATTACAGGAACAAAAAATGGTTTGAATATTCAAATGCAAATTGGAAACACGAATGCTGCTGTTAATGGTAAGGTGATAACGCTTGAAGTTCCGCCAAATATTATTAACGGAAATACGCTTGTACCGCTAAGATTTGTTGGAGAAGCAAGTGGAAATGAAATAGCATGGGATGGAACTAATCGGAAAATTGATATTAGAAGTAAAGGGCTAGTAAATGCCAAAGTCGTTACAAGAGCTGAAGTTAGTAGATTTTTAGTAAGATCATTAGGCATATTTGATCAGCAAGCAAGAACAAATTTAACAGACGTTTCGGAAGAAAATGAGTATTATAAGGAGATTTCTTCTGCAATAAACAATAGGATTATGTTCCCCGTTGGAGATGGTAGGTTTAGCCCTGAAAATAATATTTCGAGAGTAGACTATGCGGTAATGTTAGTTAATGCGTTAAATCTTCCGATTTCAAAAAACAACAATAATGTAACAATAAAAGATATAGATAATGCCCCAGTGTATGGTAGAGACTACATACAAGCAGTGATAGATGCAGGACTAATGGAACTATATGCGGATGGTACTTTCAGAGCCAATCAACCATTAGAGATGGCAACTAGTCAACCTAATATGAAATTAAAAGAAATTAAAGACAATATAAGGGTGACCATCTTATAATATCTAAGTAGAAATCTTTTATTAAATGGTCATGCGTGATGAAATACATTGAAAATAGAATAGTGTCAAGGGTCTACGGGCAAACTTTGCAATGTGCATATAAAGCTTAATAACCTGTTAGCGTGCTTCTACTCAGCATCGCCCATGTGACTGGGATAGGGGCTCAACTATAGTGGGATACGACGTTTGGTCTCCGCCTGGGGTCGGACGTAGGAAGACAATCAGGCTGACCCAACGCATAGCCGGTTACGGGGCGATGCTCGGGTGACATCAAAACTGTGACTACACCCGTAGATGCCTGTGTGGCAATATTTTCGGACAGGGGTTCGACTCCCCTCACCTCCATCAATCAAATCCACAACGGGGGCCTTAAAGATAACTTCTACATGCTTTTTGTAGACGATTACCTTTTCCACATAGCTAGCGATGAACTTCTTGATCTCAGGAATGTCTCGCTTAGCGACGTAGTCCTCGAACTGAGAAAGCAGTTGTCGCAGAGATTCCTCTGCGATGGCTGCTTTTTCTTTTACCTCTGCGGCTGCGAGCACTTCTGCTCGAACTGCAGTTTCTGCGCCTCCAGTTCCTCTAGCTTGCCCAGCAGCGTGGCATTAGAAGTGCCGCTTGCAATGGCGTTGACTAAATTGGCATCTGACGGATCCGCACTCGGAGACGATCGAGGTTCTGCATGTGCTGAAGCCGATTGGGGTGTGCATGGCAGGGGGCGGATGAGTTCGATCCGTATAAGGATTGAAAGAGGAGCTAAATAAATCAGGATAGCAGACGATATCCATGATTTATTTTTTTTATGCGAGCAGGCGTTGACATTTTATAGAGAGGTTGCCACACCTCCGCATCAATAATGTGGCAACGAGGCCGCGGCGCTACCCCCCCAACCGCACCAACAAAAACATAAAACAACCGTAATATTCTTATCGGACAGATTGACAGTTTGTCACAAACGACATGGCTGTGAAACATAAATTCTAAATTTAAAAAGGCCACCGCTCCTCAGAAGCGACAGCCCTAACGCTTCCGTCCTGGGCGGACGTCGGAGCCGTGTGTTTTTTAAGCATGCACGCTATGCCGCTCCTATCCACAACACCTCGGAACACGCCGTTCCGACCGTTTCGTTTGTGATAGAGGGCCCTTTCACAAGCGGAGTAAAGCTCTTCGAGATCATCCATGCCTATAAAAAAGAAGTGATTGCATCGTGAATTGAGAAAAACATTAGATATATTGTGAATGTTTGTAAAACAACTCACAAAATTGCTGAAATGATTCCTGAAACGATGAATAGCATTTCGGATGAAGGAAAAGATAACAATGCGATGATGGGAATCCATCTAATTAATTTGCTAACTAAAATAGCTAATTTGGAGGGACTTAGTATTGAATATATTAAGAGATGAACTCAAGCGAACGAAAAATGGTTATGAAGTGATCATTTACCTTGACACACAGGATGTCGAATTTGCAAGTGAATTAGGGCCCAATAATAAGGAAAAGCAAGGATTAAAAAATGATATCCAAGCTTATGTAAAGGCGAAATACCCGAAATTAAAAGTCAACGTAGCGAGAGTTATGCTAGGCGGAATGCTCGTCACATCGGTTCCTCTGTCGGGCGGACTCGCACACGCGGCTGATGTTAATACTCCAAATCCTACGACCCCGCCTGCAGTAACGCAGACATCGAGCGTAAAAACTTCCTCAGATTTTACTGATCTTGTTGGATTGGATGCAGGACTGAAAGCGAAAGTGGATGCTTTGCTTTCTAAGGGTTACATGGAAGGTAAAACAGATACAACATTTGATATTACTGGCAATATGACACGTGCTGAAGCAGCTAAGCTCGTTTCCAAAGTAATGGGCTTAACTGTCGGGACAGAAACAACGTCAAGTTTTGCAGATGTCAGCTCAACGGATGGATCCATCAGCTGGTCTATTCCTTACATCGAAGCAGCTAAAAAAGCTGGCATCATCGATGGTATGACGGATACAACCTTCGCACCGACAGAAAACGTAACACTGGGACAATTGGCTACCATGTTTGTAAAAGGTCTTGGTAAAACAGCGGACGTTCAAAAGACAACGCCTTGGTACCAAGGTTACATGGATGTAGCCAAAGCGAATGGTGTTGACCTTGGCGCAGACGGTTCCAAAATGGCAACCCGTGCTGATTTGGTCAGCGGTTCGTATGCGGCGGATATAGCGGTTAGTGCTACTCAAGCTGTAACGCTTGCAGACGTTAAAGCCACTGGAGCTAAGAAAATCACAGTAACATTCAACAAAGCCGTTGACGATACGAAAGCAGTATTCGCAGTGAAGAAAGGTTCAGTAACAGCTAATGTTGCTGCAACTACTTTCTCAGCTGACAAAAAATCTGCTACGCTTGAACTAAGCAGCAAATTGACAGATGGTGATTATTCATTAAGTGTAACAGGGCTTTCCACTGCACCACTTACTAACACGATAACAGCAGTGAATGAGAAAGTATCTAAGATTGAATTCCTATCCCAAACTGCTCCTCTATTTGATAGCGATTCTGCTGTTGATACAGATACAGATATAGATGATGCATCAGTTGGATATAAGGTTACTAACCAATATGGCGAGGATATCACTAGCACTACAACATTAACCTCGAATTCGAGTGTTGGTTCACCTGATGCTACAGCTGGGAAATTTACAATTGAAGGTAACTTTGTTGCTAATGATAAAATAACGGCAACCCTTATTCACCCAGAAAGTGCTGTGTCTGCAACGGCTACTCTTACAGTTTCTTCAGAAGCTAAAGTTGCAGACATTTCGATCGTGAGTCTTTACAACAAAGATGGTAAAGAACTTAATGAAGACACTAATCTTGCAACTGATAAGTTCTACTTTGTAGTAGATGCAAAAGATCAATATGGTACTGCCATTACTGATCCAGCAAAACTAAGTGCTGCTAATTTACTTATCAACGAAACTAATAAGGCATCGACTGATGCTGCAGCTGCATTCACCAAAATTAAAGTTGATGGTGTTGATAAACTAGCTTTGCCTCTTAATGCTCCTGCAGAAGGTATAAAAGTAGGTTCAAACATTATTACATTAATTTCAACAACTTCTGGTAAGAGCACATCGTTTGAAGCTAAAGTAGTTGAGTCTGTACGTTCGGATGTTGTAAACCTTACCAATCCAGGGTCAATTGCAGCTAAGGAAGATGTTTATATTGGTGTTGAAGCTTTAGATAAAACTGGTAAAGCGATCACTGATGTAAAAATTCTTAACGACGCATCAAAAGGAACAAAAGTAACGGTTGGTAATGCAACATTAACTAATCCATTTGAACTTAAAGATGGCGCAGTAGTCATTAAAGTTCCAGCTGCTCAAGTGTCGACAAAAGGTGTAGTTTCTCTTATTGCAGTTACATCTAGTAACAAAGTAGCTACACTTACACTTAACTTGAAAGATGAGGCAATTCCTACTGTCATAAGAGGAGTAGATGCTGACTTTGGGAAAACCTTGATAGGTTCTACTACAACAACTGTGGGTGTTAGCAACCTTGTAGTTGAAGATCAATACGGACGTGTGATGACAGATGCTGCTGTTACCACTTGGCTTGATGCTGGTAATAAAATCTTAGTTACAGAAGATGAAAATGCTACAATAGTTGCCGTAAATGATACAGCTAAAAATATTACAAGTACTACTGGAACAGTAACTCCAGTTACTGTAACAGCAGGTGCTGATAATGGAACTGAAAAATTAACTTTTACTTTAGTAAAAGCAGGTGTTACTCAAGCAGCAAGTGCTGGTGAAGTGACTATGCGCGTCACGGATGGTACAGAGTATGTTTCCTACTCTGTAGATACGGTAGGCACCGTATATGATGAAAAAGGCGCTAATGTTAATAATACTGATGTTGCTGCTTATGATAAGGCCGTTAAAGTATATGGAGTATTAGCTGACGGTAGCAAAGTTCTATTATCAGTTAGTTCAGACTATACGATTACTTCTACAAATAGCGCTCTACAGACAGATGTTGCGAATGATTCAGTTATTGATCAAGCTTCTGCAGCTACGTATGCTACTGATAAAACAGAGGTTGTTGCCCCAGTCACTGTCACAATTAATGCAACTGGTCAACAGTTCAACCAAGATGTTACAATTTCCAAAGTTGCTCCTTCAGTAAAAACGGTTAAGTTTGTAAATAGCAATACGACTAGCTCAACTGCTGTAACTACAATGACACATAGTGCTGGTACTGCATTCTCCATCGCAAGTATTACGGCAGGTGCTGGCAAAACAAACGTTGTTGTAACGGATCAATATGGTGTATCCGTAGTTGCGGCAACGGCAGCAGGCGATATAACATTCGCTGACGGAACAACAGTAGCTGCTCCGCGTGTTACAATTACACCTATTACTGGTGCTATCACGATTACGAACAATGGATTAGCAAATGCGGCAGTAACAGCATCTACTGTTACAGCAGGTGATGTGTTTGATGCAGTAGTTACTTACGCCGGCGGCGCAACTTCAACTGTCCGTGTAACTGCTGAGTAAGCATTGTTATTACGAGCATATGCACGCCTCTAAAAGTCTGCTATTGAGCAATGAAGCGGCTGACAATCATTAATTTGTTGAGGCATCGACCTAACTTAGGTCAATGCCTCTCCTCATATCTAAAGGTTGAGCTAGCTCAATAACAAAGAAAAAGCACCCAACGACGAGAGCGCTGCTAGAGCCCGGTGCCGCGTAAACTGTACCCTATCGAGTAGACACTTTAAAAAGTCTCTCGATAAAGTATTTTTGTGTATCTGCCTTGCTGCCGCTCGCCAATTACGGTATCCTTTGATTTGAGTAAAGATAAAAAAACTATGACGTACAAATCCAAATCAAACAATGAAACAATGAAACAATGAAGAAACAATAAATGTTATAAATTTGCGCCCTTTGCGGGCGCTTTTCTTTTACCCTAAATGAAGTGTTAGGTTCTTATAGGTTATCGTTGACAATCCTAACAATTTTGGATACGTTGGTAGGGCTGTGGAAACTAGCTGTATCAACGAATAAAGCCAATAAATATACGATAAACGTGAGGGGATCCTATGCATTTAGCCGAGTTACAGAAAGACGTTGAAAATTTCAGTAAAGCCAGGGGCTTCGATAAATCATCGATTGAACAAAGGGCATTATTCCTAGTAACTGAGGTTGGTGAAGTTATGAAGGAAGTTCTGAAGATCTCCTATCATCCTCAGGCAGAGAATATTGCTGATGTTAAAAAGGATTTAGGCTTGGAATTATATGATGTTATTTGGAATATCTGCGATCTTGCGAATAAACTGGACATCGATCTCGAGAAAGCAGCAGAAATGAAGATGGAAATAAATAAAACGAGAACATGGGGTCGAAAATAGGGGGAAAGTTGTCATGGAGCAATAAGGGAGATCCTAATGAGCATTTAGCTCATTTAGCTCCGCGGTTTGGGATTGTACAGTTTCAAAGGGGCGGTTCACAATCCGCTCGTATTCATTTAAGACAAAGTATTTGCTTTTGAAGAATGTGGCTAGAAACGTGTTGTGCAATAGCTTTCGCAAACAATGGGGGGACTGCATTTCCAAGCATACGTCTCACTTCTGTCCAATTTCCAAAGAAAATGAAATTATCTGGAAATGATTGACATCTTGTTGCTTCGCGTATTGTAAAAGATCGTGTATTTGAAGGATGAACATTTCTGCATCCTGAGATCATGTTGAAATTCGTACTAATGGTAGAGCAAGGTTCATCCCAGTTAATTCTTTTATAAGTTGTATTATAACCACTCGGTGGTCTCAAAGCGGGGTCTTCATTGTCATGTGCACTGTAACCTTCAGGAGTAGCTTTGAGCCATGTGATTACATGGTTAGGATGCTCGATGGCAAAATGTAGTGGATCGTCTTTGGAAGCTTCACCAGACTCAAGTTCTTCAAGGTCTGCTACAGCGTCTTTAAATGTGACAAGGCTCTTCGTTTCTGAAAATAAGGCGCGCTGCTGCGTGTTTTGATGAGTTGCTATTGGATGTTCAAATGTTTGAATGCCAGTATGTTTATTAACAGCGATGAGAATGACTCGTTCGCGAGACTGTGGAACCCCATAATGTTGTGCATTCAATTCTTCGTAAGAGACATTGAAACCTATTTCTTCTAGATTTTCAACAAATCGATCAATGAAAAGGGCACCATTGGTATCTTTCATTGAAGTCATTAATCGCACGTTTTCGAAAACTAACAAATCCGGTTCAAGAATTTGCGCGATTCTTAAATAATCATTAAATAATTCGTTTCTAGCATCATCCGGATCCCGTTTACCTGCGAGGCTAAAGCCTTGGCATGGCGGACCTCCAAATAGTACATGAACATGCCCAAAAGTTTCTTTCCATTGTTTAATTTCTTCGTTTGTAATTAATGTAACATCAGTCCCTAAACAGGTACTGTTTTGGAAATTTGCTTGATACACGTTGCGGGCATGGTCATTAATTTCGACATGACCCACCACATTAAACCCTGCTGCTTTAAACCCTAATGATAACCCACCACATCCAGCAAAGAGCGCGATAGCTTTAGGTTTAGTAGTAATAGCTTCTTCGGTTGCTGTCACATATGGCTCTAATTCCTTTAAGCTAGCTAGATAATTAGCATTTTCTTCGCTTGCTGGTTGACGGTTTACTACTTTGGAGAATAGTTGTGTATAAGTATCAGGGTTAGTTATTTGTGGAACTTTCTTCTTGGATGCACCCATCTTATGGACAAATGTTTTCTCGTTTAATCGCAATTCTCCTTGATTAACTCTATATTCAGTTTCTTCGATGATTTCTTTTATTAACTTAAATTGTTCTTCGGTTGGTTGGTTTTTGTCGAGTTCCCAAGCAGAAATGATGGATTGTGTGATACCCGTTGCTTTTGCTAGTTTGGCTTGACTCATTTGTATGGCACTTCTTAAATCCCTGATTTGTTTCCCGTAGGTGGATTGAGTCATAAAGTTCTTATACTCCTTCTATATCTGGTTTAGCTCGTATGGTTGGTTTAATAGTGTGAACCTAGGCTATTCTTAGGCTATTAATTTACTGTATTTAATAACGTTGTGATATACTCTTTCTAAGATGTGATAAATTGGCAAAGGTGAATATATGGATAAAATTAAGTTTATTAGAGAAAATTGGGGCAAACTTAAGCATGACGAAATGACAGAAATTACGGCTTTGGATCTAGGTGAACTTCTAAAGATTGCATTCGATCAAGAACTATATCAAAGAACACCTCTGAATAATAAGCGTTCACCATATACGGATTTTGAAGATGAATTCATACGGAATTACAGTCTCGAGTTAACTCTGGATGAAATGGCTAATATTTTGTATAGGCCTCGCCTAGGTGTCTATCAAAGATCAAGACTGTTAAGTGTGAAAACCCCTGTTAAGTTTAAGCGGAAAAGAAAAACCATTTTCAAAAATATGGATAGTTAAACCTCTTGATCTTCTTTACTTTCCCCTCTTGAACAAGCGAAGTTAACTTCATCTTCTATTAAAAGCTCGTTTCTATTTCTATTATAACTCATACAACTTTAATTAGGATGTCTCCCCACCAAAAAATAAGTGCTCATTTCGCCCTTCCCCTTGATATCAATCTGCCCGCGATGTGTAAAGGAATAGCTATCCTTGAGTTCATGATAGATCGCTTCGGTCACGTGGATAGCTCCGCTTTCCCCATTAGATTCCATGCGGCTTGCCAAATTGACGGTGTCTCCCCAAATGTCATAAGAAAACTTACTTGACCTTTTTACACCTGCGATGGCTGTTCCACGGTGAATGCCGATACGAATGCCTACGGAATGGGACATTCCTAACGAGATTGTTTGAAAGGCATCTATCATTTCTAGAGCCAGATCAGCGATGCGCTTCGTTTGGGTAACGGAAGGGTAAGGTAAGGAAGGCCGCCAACAACCATATAAGCATCTCCGATGGTCTTAATTTTCTCTAATTGGTATCGGGAAATGATCTCATCAAACAGGAGGAACACACGATTTAGAAATTGTACCAATTGCGTAGGCGGCAATTCTGAGCATAAACGGTAAATCCCACAATATCAGCAAAAAGTACAGTGACTTGATGTTAAATGATTGGTTTTGGCTAGATCATACGCTTTGGTTAAATAGTCGATGCCTCTGTCACGAGAGCCGAGATCCCAGTAGATTTTCCTTGATAATAAATAACATCTGCATAATTCGTCTACATGCTGCTCGACTTCCTGCTCGTCGAAGAATGCTTTCGCTTCCAAACATAATTGTAAAGCAAGTTGCAGCGAACCTTGCTGATAATGGACAACGGACATGTTGACTTTGTATTTAGCGATACCGACTGGATCTTGAATGCGTAAGGATAATTCATGCGCTTGCTTAATCACTTTGTTACGTCTTATAGTAACACGGGAGTTACTAGGGTGATATCAAAACCGTGCCTACAGACACTTTCCACCTATTCCCTATTTAAAAGGATTTTAAGATAAAATGTCGAAAAAAGAATTTATATACAGATAATTCATGTACAGGAAGAGAACGGAGTTCTCCTAGTAGTCCTGATTTCCAGTGAGGATGTGTTAAGTTTGTCACGAGAGCAATTCGAGAGTCTAGTTAAAAGATTGGAAGAAGACGCGAAGAAAGCACCAAGGTTATATCTGCTTAAAGTATTTTCTCTCGTAGGACTTGGATTCGTCTATATTATGGTTATTATGGGGTTACTGGCCGTATTGTCTTTATTACTGCTTGCAGTGCTTGTGAAAAGTCCCTTGCTACTAATCAAGTTAGGAATTCCTTTGTTTGCAGTGATTTGGATGATTTTGCGTTCGCTCAAAGTCAAATTCCATGCGCCTGAGGGGATTGTCATGACGGAGCGTAATACCCCGCTGTTCATTCAAGAAGTGAAATTATTGAATCAGATATCCAAGAGCATCAAGATCCATAAGGTATTGCTGACGAATGAGTTTAATGCGTCTGTTGTTCAAATTCCGCGTCTAGGCCTGTTGGGTTGGCATAAGAACTACCTGATAATCGGTCTGCCGCTTATGCAGGCGCTGTCCCGGGAACAATTTCGTGCGGTGCTTGCCCATGAACTCGGGCATTTATCTCGTTCCCATTCCAAATTTCATGGCTGGATCTATCGTGTACGCAAAACATGGAATCAGTTAATGGAACAATTCTCGGAGAAGAAGCAAGGGTGGAGCTTCTTATTTAACTCTTTTATTCGATGGTATGCACCCAAATTAAATGCCTATACCTTTGTGTTGGCTAGAGAGAATGAGTATGAAGCGGATCGCTTTGCAGCTAGATTAACAAGTCCAGCGGCGATGACAGATGCCCTAGTAAATATCTCCATTCAGAATCGAAATTTAGATAACTATTTTTGGACTTCAATGAATAAACGTGCCATCGAACAAGAAGAACCGCCATCGGTCTATCAGGAGATGCATCGCTTTTTCCGTGAACCACAGAATAAAGCAGACGTAAGGATATGGCTGAATGAAGTTCTTCAAATAGAAACTGGTTACGTCGACACGCATCCCTCATTGAAGGATCGTCTGCGTTCTATTGGCCAGCAAGCTGAACCGCCTGTGGTGAGTGGGATTTCTGCGGCTGAAGGCCTGTTGGGGGATGGATTAAACGCTCTGACGGACCAACTCAGCCAACAATGGAAAACGAATGTGAGAAGGACATGGTCAGAAAGGTTCCATGCCTATCGGAAAATGAGAGAGCATCTCGCGCGTGTACAATCAGATAACAGGGATGACATGACGCTCAATCAAGTATGGGAAATCGCACAAATGACGAATGAGCTATATGGGGATGCGGATGCTTTGCCTATATACCAATATCTCATTCAGCGTCATCCTGATTTTGCTCCGGCCTATGCTGAAATGGGGGCTGCCATTCTCATTACGAGTGAAGAGGAACAGCATCCTGTTGGCGTTGAATCCTTGAAGAAAGCGATGGAATTGGATCATGAACTCACATTCGCTAGTTGTCGACAATTGATTGTCTATTATTCAAAGCTGGGTAAAGAGGATAAAGTGAAAGAATATGTTGCATATGGTCAGCATTACGCTGAACAAGTAAGTCGAGCGAATGCGGAGCGAGCACGTATTCATGTTAAAGATACTTTTATCCCTCATGACGTGCCCGAGCAGTTAGTCATAAGGATAAAGAAGGAGCTTCAACTT
Organism: Paenibacillus sp. J22P143; assembly: GCF_059692035.1. Lineage (NCBI taxonomy): Bacteria > Bacillati > Bacillota > Bacilli > Caryophanales > Paenibacillaceae > Paenibacillus > Paenibacillus sp. J22P143. The sequence goes on along the minus strand of NZ_JCAUAQ010000017.1, from coordinate 56,381 downwards.
TATCCTGTTATTAAGGAGGCTTATTTGGTTCGGAAGAAGGTAGAATATTTTCCTGAGAAGAATCAATATGTCCTTATACTCAAAGTGAAAAGGCCGTTATTGGGTAATAAGAAAGCATACTATGGTAGTGTTGAGAATAAGATAGGCGAAGAAAAGATTTTGCCCGCAGGAACCGCAGTCATTTGTTTAAATTTAAATAAACGTTTTACTAGAGTCGCTAGAAATACGCATAAACAATTTTCAAGCCGTTTATTTGGCCATCGTAGAGGAATTAGCTCGTTGAACCCATTGAACAAATATCAAGGCGTGCTGTCCGGCATGCTTAACAAGTCTGTTCGTGAGGGTAACCAGGGTAAGGTACGGCTATTGCTTGCGATTGGAGCAAATCCTAATCGGATCAAGAATAACGAATCACCTCTATCCATCGCAGCTAGCCAAGGAAAGATTGAAATGATGCAAACCTTACTTTCCGCTAAAGCACAGGTTAATTTAACGAACTCCGATGGGAACACGGCCTTATTCTGGGCTGCTTATCATAATAAGATAGCGGCAGTAGAGTTTTTGCTTCAGCGCGAAGCAGATCCTAATATTCGATTTATATCGGGAAGATCGGTTCTTTCTGCCGTTTGTATGCACGGATATGATCGTATGCTCAAGATATTGCTTGAAAATGGCGCAAAGCCGACCTTTACGTGCTACGAAGGTGGAGAAACCCCTTTAATCGTAGCTACATACAATGGGCGTTATACGTGTGTACAATCCTTGCTGGATGCGAAAGCAGATCCTAATATCCGTGATAAAAGGGGAAATACGGCGTTGAGTTATGCCCAAGAATATGGATTCAAAGAATTAGCTGCCTTGCTAAAACTACATGGAGCTGTCCTTTAATAGTTACATCCATCGTATGAAAGTAGTGAAAAAGCACCCGAGAGGGTGCTTTTTCTTTTGAGAATGTGCTTGTTCTCCAATCTCCTATCAGAATAATTATCCTTACAAGATAGCTGACACTGTCAAATTATTAATAAATTACATATTCTATGAATGATAACTACGAGATTAGAAGGAGAGGGGGACTTACTGGATACCGTAAGTGACGTTATTAAGGTGTATTTTGGGTGAATAGGAGATGAATAGATGTGGACAATGAGGAATTAACCATTAGTATTCTTGGTAGCGCCGGTGGAGTGGCTAAATCCGTTCTGGCCGTATTAAATAAATCATTTCAGGATGTCGGTGATCCCATCCATCCGTTTATTAGCCACTGCGACATTCATTTAATCGATCAGAAACAAAAGGACATGACCTATTACGAATTATTTCTCCCCCATTTAAGCCATGCCATTACGCTACATCAATTTGATTTGGGTAATCTGAAAATGTTTCGACAGCATTTAACCCGTACGAAGACAACGCTTGTCATCGACATATCTTGGGCAGATACCGTCGAGATGCTGGAGTGTTGTAATGAACTAGGCATTCCGTATATAAATACTGCTTTAGAAAATAGAATGGTGGACGAAAACGAAGAGCTTGAAGGATTTACATTGTTGGAAAGATACCGCATATTCCAAGAAAATAGAGGACGCTTCACGAATATGAAAGCGATTATCGGATCCGGTATGAATCCAGGCGTTGTGCAGTGGATGGCTTTGGACATGATGAAGCAAGCACCCGGTGAAACCCCGCTAGGCTGCTATATCGTTGAGCAGGATAATTCATTTTACGCTGATCGAGCGCTAGTTCAGAAAAAAACAATTTATTCCACATGGTCTCCCGAATGCTTCTTAGATGAAGCCCTATTAAATTATCCGATGTTTATGAAGCAAAATATGCCTATATTTCTTTATAACGATGTGTATGAGCTGGCGTTTAAGGTATCTCTCGGAAACAAACAGTTTTATGGTTGTTTGATGCCACATGAAGAGGTCATTACGTTAGGAAAAGCATATGACATGGAGACAGGCTTTATATATCGGGTGAATGACGTTACAACGGAATTACTCCGTTCCAATCTCGGTAATGCTGACGCTCTTTGGAATTGGAATCATAAGGTGTTGGACCCTGCAGAGGCTGAACTGGATGGGGAGGATTTGGTAGGTGTGCTTCTCGTGTATAAAGATAAGGAACGATTTATGTACAACGTCATGAGTAATCAAAGCATATTTGCCGAGTTCAAGACGAACGCCACCTATTTCCAAGTAGCATGCGGCATCTATGGGGCAATATCTACACTGCTGCTTGATGAGATTCCTAAGGGTATCTATTTTGTTGATGAACTGTTGTCTAAAACCGACAGCAGCTATGGCAAATACCTGTCTTATTATATGAAAGACTTCGTTACAGGCGAAAATAACGGATCTGACGGGCTATTACTAGATAGAGTTTCACAATGGCCGAACGGGGGGGCGAGCGTGTGACGAACCAAAAGAATTCATTAACTGGCTATTACAAAGAAACGAATGAGGATCTGTGGCTATGGGACGATATACCAGAACTTGAGATGGAAGTCGGCTATAAAGTTGAAGCGCTGCTCTATTACGAACAATCACCTTTTCAAGAAATAAGCATCGTGGATACAAAAGGTTTCGGTCGTATGCTTGTTCTCGATGGAACTCCTCAGGTCACAACCAAAGATGGTTTTATTTATAATGAAATGATCACGCACATTGCTATGACGACTCATTACGAACCTAGAAAAGTGGCCATGATCGGTGGGGGAGATTGTGGCCCTTCCCGAGAAGCGCTGAAGTATAAAAGTGTGGAACAGATCGACGTAGTGGAAATTGATCAGAGAGTTGTTGACGTATGCCGCTCATGGATGACCAAAGAGGGCACCCATGAGCGGGAAGCGTGTATTCGTATGATATATAGGGACGGGTATAAGTGGATTCAAGAACAGAAAAAGAGTTTCGATGTCCTTCTTATAGATAGGTCTGATCCCTATGGACCAGCCACCAGTCTGTATAAACAACAATTTTACCAATATGTATACGATAGTCTGACAGATGATGGCATTGTTGTCTTTCAATCAGGCTCACCCTATTATAACCAGCATATTTTTAGGAATACGGTTCGCAGCTTGAACAAGCTGTTTCCAATTGTACAACCCTATTTATGTTCTATCCCTACGTTCCCTGGTGGAATATGGAGCTTCGTGATTGCTTCGAAAAAGTGGGACCCTCTTCAGGCAGATTTAAATCGTTTGCAGTGGCAGGATACGAAGTATATCGATCCGGAAACATTCCAGGCTTCTTTTGTATTGCCCATGTATATAAAAAGCATATTGAAAGAGAAGTGATGTATACTGCCCCAAGGGAAATTTTGGGTGACGAATTATTGCGATTTATGTAGACAACCATATATACTTGATGTGTGACAATTACAACTACGATAAATCAGGTAATGAGTCAATGTCCATTATTTTATCTGAAAGGTGAGATAACCATGTCGATTGATTTATCCAAAGGTCAACGCATTGACCTAACCAAAACCAACCCAGGTCTAACGAAAATAATTGTAGGACTTGGCTGGGATACCAATAGATATAATGGCGGTGGAGACTTCGATCTCGATGCATCTGCGTTTCTCCTTCATGAAGATGGTAAAGCCAAATCAGCAGCAGATTTCGTTTTTTATAATAACCTCAAAGCCTATGATGGCGCTGTTGTTCATACCGGTGACAATCGTACGGGTGAGGGAGATGGGGATGATGAACAAATCATCATTGATTTTGCCAAAGTCCCACCATCGATCAGTCGGATTGGCATTACGGTTACGATTCACGATGGAAATCAACGTGCTCAAAATTTTGGACAGGTTAGCCATGCATTCGTAAGGGTCGTAAATGAAGCTACTAAGAATGAGATTCTTCGCTATGATTTGGGTGAAGATTTTTCCGTTGAAACAGCGGTCGTCTTCTGTGAGTTTTATCGTTATGGCGGTGATTGGAAATTCCAAGCTGTAGGCAGTGGTTTCTCAGGCGGTTTGGCTGCGCTAGTTACGAATTACGGTTTGAGCTAAAAGTTGGCTTATACAGGGTGGTTGCCTGCTGGTTGCCACCCTCATGTTTACATCTTTTACAAAGAAGGGTGAAGTCAACATGACCGTCGGTGCTGTTATCAAAGGACAAAAGGTGGATATAACGAAAGTACATACCACGCTTTCCAATTTGATTGTCTTTATCGGTTGGCATGCTCCAAATCATATAGAGCTCGATACTTCGGCCTTTTTGCTTGCGCAGAACGGTAAGGTTCGCAGTGATGAAGATCTGATCTTTTACGGGAACCCGAGCAATAGCTTTATGACCTACAAAGAGAAGCAGGCCAATGAAAGGGAACTTCAGATAGAGCTCAATCGAGTTCTACCTGCCGTTGATAAAATCGCTTTTACGCTAACGATCTATGAAAGTGAAGCAAGGCGTCAGAATTTTAGCATGGTCAGTAACATCTATATCCGTTTCGTGAATCAAGCATCAGGGCAAGAAATACTTCGTTATGACTTAGGAAATCATTTCTCCATCGAATCGGCAATTGTTGCAGGAGAATTATATAGATACAACGGCGAGTGGAAGTTTGGCGCCATCGGTGCTGGATACGCCGGAGGGCTGAAGGCTCTGTGTGAGAGCTACGGTATTGTGGTGAGAAACGATCCGCCGCCAACGGTAAGAGCGCAAGAAATCGATCCACATGAACCGCAACAGGAAAAGCTTCCAAAAATTAATTTTGCAAAAATTGAATTAACGAAAAAGGGCGAGAAGATCAACCTCGAGAAGAAGTCAGGAGATCTGGGGGAAATCTTAGTCAACCTAAATTGGAATCAACAAACAGCAAGCAAGCGAAGCTTCTGGGGGGAATCACCTAGCGGAATCGATCTTGATTTAGCTTGTCTCTATGAACTCAAGGATGGCAGAAAAGGCGTCATTCAGGCACTAGGTGAGTCATTCGGATCGCTTACACGCGAACCCTATATCACTCTTGATGGGGATGATCGGACAGGTTCTGTTAAAACGGGTGAGAATATTCGAATTAATGGAAGCAAGCTTAGAGATTTCAGGCGTATCCTTATTTTCACATTCATCTATGAGGGTGTTTCGAGATGGTCCGAGGCTGATGGCATTGTAACGATTAAACAAAATGGCGGTCCAGATATCATTGTTAAACTGGATGAGCACGACAACGATCTCCCGATGTGTGCCATTGCTTTGATTCAAAATGTAAAGGATGAGACGTTCAGTATTGAACGAATTGTCCGGCATTATCAGGGGCATCCCGAAATGGATAAGGCATTTGACTGGGGATTAAGATGGATTGTAGGAAGCAAATAAATGACCGCGGCGGAGTTCCCCAAGCTTATTGTTTCAGGAGGTTGCAACGATGTTAGAATTCTCTTTTGAACTCATTTCGGATTCAAATTTTAACATGGAATACATCTATGGCAGCGAACTTTTCAAGTTAAATCTATTTCTCAAGAATGGTTACTGGACGATCCATCCGTTTGATGGAATTCTCCTCAAGAATCGCGAGTTATGCAGACTTGTCGTTCTGGATCTATTTAAAAATAAATATTTTCAAATCATGCTTGCGAAACAAAATATTGCGATGTCGAGCATAAGAACAACTATAGATTTAGAACCATCGAGAGAGCCGGAGGGGGCCAATCCTGCCGAGCGCAGGGGAGGTCAGTGGAAAGATCCGGCTCAGGAAACGGAAGAAGAATTTATTGGGAATCATTCCATTGAGGAGATTATCCAAATCGAACATGATTTGATTGAGCAGAGAGTTACCTTCTACGCGGGTCTGTTAAAAAAAATGTTTATGGATAATTACGGTCCGGGTGATTCTGAATTTGACAAGGTTCAATCTCTTGTACGTATATACAAGGAATCACAGGAAAAGATGAACGAGCTTGCGAATACAAAGTAATGGAAGAATAAATGTGTTAGGGAGATACATGTACAAGAAGTGACTTGGGAACCCGCTCATGGAGCGGGTTCTTTCTAGTTTTCATTACCAACAAAAGCTCAACACGACCGTAATATCATGCTCCGACAGATCGATGTTTCCGTGTTCGTTCCGGTTAAATCTATACCCATTTTCCTCCATACCCGAGCATATACGAAATAGCCGATGTTCATCCATTTGGATTAACTTTGCGAATTGTGCTAGATACATGGGCGTATTATTCAGAGAAATCATTCCTATCTACCTACTCTCTGTCAGGGGTATTTGTGCTTAGGATTAAATTAACAAGAATGGTTTGAAAAGTATCAGGAAAATTGTCGTCTATTTGATCAAAAAGGGAAGTGTTTGATAGTTTGTCACAAACAGCGGTCAGGCAGTCGCGAGCTGGTGGACGTCTTTTTGCCCAACACAAAAAGCTGCCGCAAGAGCGACAGCCTCATTTCAAAACTATGTTCAGTTATATGAATTTCTCCTAAGCATGCACAGCTTGTTTGTCCACATTTCCTCGACACACACCGTTTCGACCGTTTCTTTTGGCGCGATAGAGGGCTTTGTCACAAGTGGAGTAAAGCTCTTCAAGATGTGTCTCTTCATTAGGGATGATCGTGAGAACACCCAAACTAATTGTATAGGAGAGAGGTAATCCAGGGATGTGCGATTCCTCCGCGGCTTGTCTAAGCTGTTCAGCGTAACGCGAGGACTCCGTTTCATCGATGCCAGGCAGGATAATGGCAAATTCGTCCCCGCCATATCTAGCGAATAGATCATCTGGGCCCAACTGTTGCTTCATTCGTGTTGTGAGATCAACAAGCACCCGATCTCCCACGTCATGACCGAACGTATCATTAACTGATTTGAAAGTATCTATATCAAAAAGCAGCAGCGTAATCGGTTTCTTTTTCTTCGCATAAGCGGCAATGTATTGATTAGTGCGAGAGATGAACGTCCTGCGGTTCAATGTACCCGTCAAATCGTCATAACTGGCCAGTCGAAGCAGGGCTTGATCGGTTTGTTCCTTCATCAAGAGAATGAATCCCGCATTTCCAGCAATCATAACGAAATATTGGGCTAGTAGCATCATGGTTTGATTGCCGTTGATATGATAATAGCTCATCAATGTATCGAAGAATAACGCACAGACGGCCCTAACTAGAAGAACTGCAATGATCATAAGATAAAAATAGCCAAATACATGGGTCAACGTGGATGCGCCCCGTCTTTGAATCATTTTGTATGCTGGAACTAGAACTCCCACAGCTATACCAATGGAAACAAAGGAAATTCTGAACTTCTCTTCGTTGGAAAAAAGAAGGATGCCATGAAAGCCGACAATATTGGTAATTGCCAAAACGATATACAGGTTACGTGTCAGCTTGCTAAGGGTATTCTGAACTTTCAGTACGGAGATGGTTTCAAACGTATAACCGATAAAAAGTACCGAGTTCACAAGAGATATTGTAAGCGTATCCGACAGGCCGCCACGAACAATTAAAATCAGCCACGCCGCGGCTTGCATACATTTGGCATAGAAAAAGTATCTTATGGTACTTTCGTTCTTATGTTGACGCCAGTAGGCGATAATAAACACGGCAGTAAATAGGTGCCCAATGACAAGTGTCAGCAGCATGGTTTTCATATCTAAGTATAGGGCCATTTCGAACCTCATCTGCCTGTTGGGAGTTTTGGATATTTTGAAGAAAAATGTCGATCACACTTACTTTATCATAAAATTGAAGTTATATAAATCCAGAACAAGACAAATCATGAACCAAATATTCCTTGTAATGTATAGAACAAGTGTGTCACTATAGACTTACGTAGACACAATTTGGATGATGGTGATGTGGGATGAACTATTCGGGAAGAATCTTTATAATATCGGTTGTTGTAGTCATGATCGTCGCCGTAAGAGCCTATGGTACGTTATATTATAATGTTCCCGCTCTTCAGTTTCCCGTGATTGGTGTTATTATTTTATTTGCAAGTTGGGTGCTAGGAACGCAGTACGATAAACTGAAGTTTCTTTCAGAAAAAGATAATCTGACGACACTATACAACAGGAGATACATACTAGATATCTTTCCCAAGCTCATCTCTTCGGTGGAACGCAAACAAGAGAAGCTGATTTTATATTTTGTCGACGTGGATAATTTCAAATTAATTAATGATTCCCATGGACATAAAATCGGTGATCAGGTATTGCAACGGATTGCGAACGCATTAATGCTCCATTTACAAAAAAGGGATATCGTCGCTCGTTGGGCAGGGGATGAATTTTTGATCCTTTCCACTCATTCAGATGCGTACAAAAAAGAGCTGATGATCAGTCATATCCAGAACGAATTAAAGTTAGCTTCTAAAGAGTTTAATTTGGAAATTAGCGTTTCGATTGGCTCGGCTATGTATCCCAATGAGGCGCAAACGCTAGATGATTTGCTGCATGCGGCAGATCTAGACATGTACTCTTCGAAATCCGATAGAAAAAAGAACCAAGTAGAGTCTGTTACCAGAGTATGGTGACAGGCTCTATTTGGTTCTGTTAAGAATCTTTCTCATTGAAAGTAGGAAAGTAATATGATAAAATCACTTTGATAATGATAATCATTATTATTGATAATGATTATTAAGATCAATTGCATTATACATACATCAGGGGGTTTTGATTTTGAAAAGGTTTCTTTCACTTCGAGCATTGACAGGTTTATTAGTAATGACAGCGTGTTCATCACAGACGAAGGATGCTTCATCGACGAGCACAACTACACCAAGTCCATCCAGTTCCGCTATAGCTACAGCTAGTCCTGCTGCTGCTGATGCAGACAAAGTATATAGCTTGGCAAATGATGGGGTTGATCCTGCGGCAGTTATCCAAGCGCTAAGTCAATTTCCAGCGAAGGTGCCAACGCGCATTGTAACGACATCCGTACCGTTAGCAGAAATGCTCAACTTGCTTGGAATTACACCTGTAGGGGTACCGACTTCTACAAATCCGCTTCCTGCAGCATTCGATAGCATTAAACGCATTGGTTCCCCTATGCAGCCAGATCTGGAGGTTGTCACTAGCTTGGAAGCAGACCTGCTTCTTGGCGCGGAATCGCTTAGAAGCACATTGGATAAAAGCATGGCAAGCATCAAGCTGGATAAATCCTATTTGCGAACAGATTCATTTGAAGACTTGAAGCTCAGCTTTAAGGTGTTGGGCACTTATTTTAAGAAAACAGATGAGATGAACAAAGTACTAGCTAAGATCCTAGACGAAGAAAATAAGTTGATTAAGCAATCAAAAGGCAAGAAACAACCGAAGGTTATGCTAGTGATTGGAACAGCAGATTCTTTCATGGTAATGAGTGAAAAGTCTTACTTGGGAAGTCTTGCGAAGAAGGTAAATGCAGATAACATTGCCACTTCTGCGTTGAAAGTAACAGCAACGTATTCGGCCATTAACATGGAACAGATCGTTTCTATTGATCCGGACATTGTACTTGTTCTAGCCTCTGGCGATCATGGTGCAACGGTAGATAAGTTCAAGAAAGAAGTAGAAAAAAATACAACATGGAAACAACTTTCGGCTTATAAGAATGACAAGATCCAAATCTTGGATTACAGCATCTTTGGTGTAACATCCATTACCAATGTAGATAAAGCATTGACTCAAATCTCTAACTACTTCTATCAATAACCCGAGGAGTTACACAGTGATAAGCAGAACTCGAAACCAGTCGATTGTTATCTTGACGTTCATACTAGTAGCGATTGTCGCCATCATCGCGATTGGTCTAGGCAGTGTATCGATCTCAATACCGGAAATTATAAAAACGCTTTTGGGCTCCCCGTCCAAAGCCATGAATGCTACGATCATTTGGGATATTCGATTGCCTCGAGTTTTGCTGGCATTGATTATTGGGGCCAATATTGCCATCTCCGGTGCCCTCTTGCAAGCTGTTATGGGCAATCCGCTTGCTGACCCTGGCTTGACAGGCGTCACCAGCGGTGCCGCAGCTTGTGTGCTTGTTATCATGCTCGCAGCACCGACGTATACGCAATTTATTCCCATTGCTGCATTTGTAGGTGGCGTAATTGCTGCTGGCATTGTGTACTCACTCGCGTGGAGACGGAGCGGTATTACACCGATAACCATTATTCTATCTGGTGTTGCGGTGAATGCTTTGTGCGGAGGCGTTATCGGATATTTGACGATCATGTACAGTGATCGACTTCCTTCTGCGGTGCAATGGCTGAATGGCAGTCTCGCTGCCAAAGGAAATAATGCATTAACAATGATCTTTCCTTACGCGATCGTGGGTTGGATTTTGTCGATCTTCACCATCCGCAAGGCCAATATCATTCGTCTTGGAGACCAAGTCGCGTCTAATCTGGGTGAGAATACGAACCGCATTCGCATCTTATTGTCCCTTTTGGCCGTTTTCTTGTCAGCTGTTTCCGTAGCAGCGATTGGGATGATCGGGTTTGTAGGACTCGTCATTCCGCATATGGCCAGACTCATGGTTGGCTCTGATTATAAATATCAACTGCCGATGAGTATGGGACTTGGAGCGCTCGTCTTGTTGCTTGCAGATACGGGCGGGCGCACTTTGTTCGCACCACTAGATATTCCAGCAGGTATTCTAATGGCAGTTATTGGCGCACCCTATTTTCTATATTTGATGAGAAGGAGAACGTTCTAATATGTTAACAGTCGATGGGATTTCGATCCGATATGAACAGAAGAGCGTCATTAATAACTTCTCCTTCTCTGTCAAGCAAGGTGAGGTATTGTCGATAATCGGACCGAATGGTTCGGGCAAATCCACTCTGCTTAAAGCCGTTTCACGGCTTATTCCCTATCATGCGGGAACGGTAACGCTCGATGGCGTAAATATAAAAACCTTGAGTTCCAAAGAAGCTGCGCGCAAGATGTGCATACCATACTCAGTCAGAAAAACCAAGCACCCAGCGATATGACAGTGGTCGATCTGGTCTCGTACGGCAGGTATCCGCACAAAAAATGGTTCGAGAAATTAGACCAAGAGGACATGGCGATCGTCGAGTGGGCCTTGGAGAAGACGAAGCTGATAGCTTATAAGGATCGAACAGTTGCTTCCTTGTCCGGTGGTGAATCACAGCGGGCCTGGATTGCGATGGCGCTAGCACAGCGGCCTCAAATTTTGCTGCTAGACGAACCGACAACGTATCTGGATATTTCTCATCAGCATGAAGTGCTCGAGCTCGTTCGTGAGCTTAACCAGGCGATGGGGATGACGATCGTCATGGTTCTACATGACCTCAACCAAGCATCCTGTTACAGTGATAGTATTGTTGTTGTACAAGACGGTGAGAAGGCGATGAACGGCACACCGCGTCAAGTGATGACGACAGAGATGATCAGACAAGTGTACCGTATGGATGCGGAAGTGAATTACGCTAGGGCGGAGCAGAAGCCTCGAATTCATCTCTTAAGTACCGTGAAATAGCAGCCATAACGAAGCAACCATTCAAATGGAGGAATCAATATGCAGAAGAAACCAGTCGATGTTGAGAAAAACAAGGAAAATTACTTGCAGTTTATTGCCAAGCGCAAAAACTTGATCTTGAGCTTAATTGACGAGGATGGCAAGCCATTTATCAGCTATGCACCTTTCGTTAAAAAAGATGGCAAATTGTATATTTATATTAGCCAAATCGCTGACCATTATCGATATATGGAAAACAATGAATTTGTTGATGTGCTCCTTATTGCCGACGAATCTGAGACGAACAACAAATTTGCAACAGAGCGAGTTCGTTGGAGCTGTAGTTCGGAGAACATTGGCAATGAGGGACATGAGGATATTTTCGAACTATTCAATGCCGATCACGGTGCTAAAATGGTAGATTTACTGCGCGGACTTGATTTCTCGTTGTTTGAGATGACTCCTTTGCAAGGTCGTTATGTCGTTGGTTTCGGCATGGCATTCGATCTGGATCTGGAAGCGAATAAATTCACTCATGTTGTTATTGATAAAAAGAAAGATGCGGTTAATAAATAACGAGCTGCTCCTCTAAATATTGAAATTTACGAAAGCAAAGGAGATCAGGTTCGAATGACTATTGATACAGTACTGCCGATCTGGCAAGCGATTCAAGGACGGTTTCACAAAACGGTAAAAGCATTGCCTGAGCAGGATTTGAGCTTGCAGTTGGGTTCCTCATCCATCGGCGCTTTGCTGCATCATAACGCGGAAGTGGAGTTTATGTTCGCAGAATGGTTCTTTGGGAAAAGTATACCGGAGAATCGCAAATCTGACGCAGTCAAGCCATCTTTCACGAATTTGCAAGAATTGGTGAACTTGCTGACGGAGTCGAACGCGCATCTCATCGATGCCATGCGTGAGCTTCCAGAGGAAGCGTGGCAGAAGAGTGTGGAGTCCCGTATCGGAGCATCCACGCCGCTTGAAGCTGTAGGTCGATTGATGTATCACACGGGCATTCATTCTGGGCAAATATCACTCATTCAGAAAAACGCGGGCAGTCAAGCAGGCAAATAAGAAACCGAAAAAAGACCTCACTTGAGCGAAATTGTTCAAAGAGGTCTTTTTTTTGCATGTTCGCGGAGATACTTATGGTTTGTTCGGGACGACACAAGTGCCATCTAAGCAAGCTTCGTCGCTTGCTGATTCTACAGTTTGCTGCGGTTGCTCGGCATCCCATATTTGCTGCATAGCGTTCAAGTAAACACTGCTTGGCTGGGCCCCGGACAACGCATGTTTGCCGTTGATGACATAGTACGGAACGCCGCGGATACCAAGGCGGCTGCCATTCTCTTCCTCGGTACGCACCAGTTGGGCGAACTGATCACTTGCGAGCACAGACAAAGCTTCTTCGCGATCAAGTCCTGCGGCTTCTGCGATGTCTGCAAGGATGTTGTGATCGCTAATATTTTTGGACTCACTGAAATAAGCGAGGAACAACAGCTCCGATATTGCGGCACCTTTCTCCTGATTCTCAGCAAATAGCCGTAGACGATGAGCATCGAACGTGTTCGTCAGTACGATGCCACTAAATTGAAAGTCGATACCTTCACTAACGGCTTGCTGGCGCATTTTCTCATTCATGACGATAGCTTCTTGACGGCTCATGCCGTACTTGGAAGAGAGCATATCGTAGACGTCGTGTGGGACACTTTTGGGAGCACGACGGTCTAGCTCGAAGCTGCGATAGGCAACTTCAACGTGATCATGATGTGCAAAGTCCGCTAGGGCTTGCTCGAAGCGGCGTTTGCCGATAAAACAGAACGGACAGGCAAAGTCTGACCAAATCTCTACTTGCATAAGGATCACCTCGTTGTTGGGATAATGAAACGATTATTTATTGAATCATAGCGCAATACACGCATGAACGGAAGTTGGCTGATACTCTGCCTGAATCAATGAAGGTGTCAGGCTCTTATGGATAGTTGAGAATAAACAAATTTTATATGATTAAGTCGTCTCAAAAAGAGGGGATTTAAGTAAATTATAGAAAATTACTAATGTGGCAATTGAAATGAGGGAGGATTTATTGAAGGTGATTTCATTTATTAAAAAAAGTATGTTGAATACGACACTGGTGTGTACATTGATGTCAAGTTTCATTCCGATTGCCAGCGCGGCAACAACAACGGACACGACTAATCATTGGGCAGAGCCGGTTATAGAACGGTGGTTAAGTGAGGGACTCATTAAGGGTTATGATGACGGGTCATTTAGACCTAATAATGTGATTACTCGTGCAGAGATCTCTTCATTAATTAATCGTAAGTTTAAAATTACACCAGCACAAGAAGGTATCACATTTTCTGATCTTAAGAGCGATGCCTGGCAGTATGGTCCGCTTGCAGCTGCGGCTGAGGCGGGCTATTTGAAAGGCTATGATGATGGAACGATACGGCCTGATGGGGTCTTAACCCGTCAGGAACTAGCTGTAGTCATGAATGACCTCTTAGGGTTAGAGGATAGTGAGGCGAGTACCTCCTTTGTTGATGGTGCCCAAATACCAGAATGGAGTAAGGAAGCTATCACTGCTGTTGCGGCTAAATACATTATGGATGGTTATGAGAATGGCACGTTTGCCCCAACGCGTACAGTAACTCGTGCGGAGGCGGTGGTCACTCTTGATCGCGCGGCTGGTTTTCAAAAGAAGAATGGCCCGTTGCTCTATTCTAGTGAAGGTGTGTATGGCCCAGAAGAGGGCAAGGAAACCGTATATCAGGATGTTAGTATTAACCAACAGGGCGTTACACTCCGGAATATGACCATATATGGTGATTTATTGCTCGGAGAGGGTATTGGTGAAGGAGATGTGACCCTACAGAACGTAAGTGTGCACGGTCAGACAACGATTAAGGGGGGCGGAGCGAATAGTATTCATTTTGAGAATAGTACGTTTATCTCCATTATTGTTGACAAGAAAACGGGTGAAGTGAGAATCGTTGCAACAGGAACGACTTCGGTTCAAGCGGTGGATGTACGCTCATCTGTTACGATCCAAGAGGATCAGGTAAATGGAGCTGGATTCGGGGGTATCGTGCTCAGTTCTGAATTAGGGAAGGGAGCGGAAGTTAAGCTTGACGGGGATTTTGACAAGGTACAAGTTGCTTCTGATGGTACTAAATTCCAATTATTGAATGGCTCTATCGTTGAACTCAGTGTTTCAAAAGATGCCGTGGACAACCAAATTACACTTGAGGAAAAGGGCACTGTAAAGCTACTCATTGTGAATACAGTGATTCATGTGACAGGGCAAGGGAAAATTGAGAACGCAACTGTTAAAGAGGGGGCAGAAGAAACAACGTTTGAGAAAATGCCGACGACGGTGAACGATAAACCGTCAACGGTGCCATTTTTCGGAGGTTTTGGAGGTGTTCCTATACCGCCAGCACCGCCAGCACCAACACCTGCGCCAGAGAATATCACCATGAATGTAATAGCGAGTGGTTATAAGACGTTAGAGGCTAGTTTCTCGGGGGCAGTAGATCCAGCTACTACGACAATTACTGTTCAAAATACGGTGAATACAATCGGCGATGTGCAATATTCCTCCGATCATAAACATGCAACGCTCGTAATGAATGCAGCGTTTACCGATGGTACATATACGATTGTGGTTGCATCAAATAAAACAGGTGGGTTCCAAACGATTTCACAAGATGTTGTGGTTGAAGATGAGCAAGTCGTTAGCTTGGCGTTTGCACTTGATTCTGCCGCTTGGGACGAGCGAACGCCTTCTTCCATTAAAGTTAAATATAAACTGACGAATCAATACGGTGAGGATGCCACTTCGCGGTATGGGAATGAAGTGAAGGTTTCGTTTACTCCTGTTCTACCTGTTTTCCCCAATTCATATCCAGAGGATGGATGGGCTGCTCTCACTTACTACAGGCCACTAGTAGAAAATGAAAAATTGTTTGTGTATGCTTTTTATGGCGAACACTTTGGTGACCACATAACTGTTATGAAAGAACTAATAGTGTCGGGAAGTGAAATTCCTGCAACATCCACAGGGAGCTCTTTTATTATGCCGGTTGATATTCGTGGAATCTATCATCCAGAGAATGAAACATTAACGACGAACTCAAACTTGGATGAATTCTCTATTCTTTTTCGTTGGGTGGGAGAAACAGAACTGGTTTCTAACAACTTTATAGCAATTAGTTCTAATAATGATGTAGGAATACAGCAAAACGGACAAGGTCCGGTTTTTGGAACAGTTACGATTGACAATGAGGAATATAGCACATTAACACTAAGGAGAGGAAACAGTACACACGCGTTGAACTCTGGTGACTATTACATTTATGTTGTTGATAGATTTACAGGCATTTTGATATCGATTTTAATTACGGTAAATCCAGATCACTCATCTAAACCTGAAGCAGAAGCAGTATTTATTATCGGTGATAAATTAATCGCGAAGTACGATGTAGCCGGGGATTTTGCTGCAGCGAACTGGTCATTACAGGGTAGTGTGACGAGCACTGTTTACCATACCCAGTATTTCAATTCGAGCGATAAAATCGGTAGATTTATGATTCAGGGCAATCTGATTCCGTCTGACATGTATACAGCAGACACGAATTTAAACAATCAATTTAAACATATTAAAGCTTTGATGTTGGGTACGGAAACGGTGAATGGCGCAGTATATGGAAAGGTGTATTATGATGGTAATGAGAACGTGACGGCAGAGATCAATACCATCTCTCTAGACTTATCGAATCCATCTCATAATCTTCCACTTCACGCAGATGATGTTATCCGTTTAACTTATGGGGATCAGCTCACGTTGACGGCGATATGGATAGGCACAAAGTGGGTTTTTGCTGGTATGACTCTTCATGTACAGTCAACCGTTCCTCCAACATTACCAGAACCTCCTATGATCCCGCCCGGTCAGTTCATTCCTTCCCCATAACAAAAAGCACCCTCTGTGGGTGCTTTTCGTTTCTGTATAGGGCACATCAGCCCCACTCACCTAATCCTTTCCTCCTTATTAAGGTAATTCCTATGTGAGCAAACCAATCAAGGATTCGCAATGATCTTCCCATTTTGCCACTCAAATTCATATTCAAATTGTTCCGTGGAGTCATAAAGGGCAGGCGAATACGGACGAACGATGTAGTTGTCTGTACGTGTCTCCGGTAGCTTCTCTGGCTGACTCTCTTTTGCCGCAACACCTAAAACCGATAGGGACAATATACAGAAAAATACGAAACCGATTTTTGCTGTCATATTTGGATGCCTCCGTCACAATAAGATATCTCTATTATAGGATGCACATGTTTTTAGAATATTATCACAGTGTGAAGATCGAATTTACAATTGGAGAAGAGGAAACAAGTATGGCTGCAAGCCGAAGAGTGGACGGCATCTTCTCGGATAACTTTTTCGGGAGATTTTGGAAGCGCATTCATTTCGTCTATGCCTATTCTATTTCTTTTTAACCTCAGTTCAAACGCTTATAGTAAGAAATCATAGATTCATATATAATTTAGAGGAAAATGTCGAAATTTCAGAAATAATCTACGTTTTACTTAATGGGGGAGTAGTCAAGCGTGAAACGTAAATTGTGGCAGCAAATTGGAATAGGAGTCATTGGCGGCATTATCGCAGCCGTTGCGCTGGCGGCTTTTATCCCAACGCATACAGAGACGAATGACTCTCCTAATGTGGGTAAACGCCATGTCATGATTCGATTAGAGGATGTCGGTCTAGGCGGGGATTATAATACGCTTGAAGGTCTCGGAAAATTGCGAGCCGTTATGAACTATATTACGTCTGAGCATGTGCCCTTTCATGTCGCTGTGATTCCAAGAAGGATGAGCTTGCAAGATGATGGTGTCTGGAAGGAAAAGGGGATCGACGACCCTAATCCGGATGAAGTTGTAAGCGCATTTATTAAACTTCTCCAACAGGCAGAGCATCAAGGCGGCGTATTGGGGATGCATGGATATCGCCACCAGTATGGAGAGACGTATCGTTCAGATGGTGAGCAGAATTCAGGAACTGGTTCTGAGTTTAATATTAAAGATGCGCCAGAAACAAAGGAAATCTCCTATGCGGCAGAACGAATGAAAGAGAGTTTAGCCGCCTTTGCCAGAGCAGACTTGCATCCGGCATTTTGGGAGTCTCCGCACTATAAAGATACTCAAGAGCAGGAGGCCGTGTTCCGTTCCTTCGTCGGTCTCATGTATCAACCGGATCTCTATGCCAAAAACGCTCGTGACGATCTTAGTACGTATGATACGATCAATACGTACGGGCAAGATAGTTTGGGCTCTGTCTATATTCCAGCGCCATACCGCTATATAAGCGATGCTAAATCGGTCGATCAGATGTTAGAGAAAGCCGCGACGGACGATGGGCTAGCCTCTTTTTACTTTCATCCGTTCTTGGAATTTAAGCATCTGGAGCCTGTCGTTGACGCAGATGGCAAACCTGAAGAGAAGGACGGAATTCCTGTCTATCAATATAAAGAAGGAGACAACGTTTCCTTTCTCCATAAATTAATTACTGGCTTCAAGCAGCTGGACTATCGCTGGATGTCGTTGTACGATATGGTGCCTTTCACCCCTGCGCATCGAGTTATGTTGCCACCTAGAACGAAGCTGCAAAATGTGTTGCTAGGCGATGTTACGGGTCGCGGGCATGCGGATGTGGTCGTACGCCAGATGCATCGTATTTTGGTTATTCCCGGGAGCTACGATCCCCCGAGGAATCGCCAGCAAGAAGCTTCACAGGTATGGTTAAGAGAGACGTTTGCGCCTGAAGATCAGCTGCTGCTCGTCGATATGAATAGCGATAGCAAGCAAGATCTGCTAGCTTATAACCCCGATACGGGCTCTGTACGTGTGGCCTTGGCGGATAAGCGGCAGTTCCTGCCAGTGAAGACAATCGGCACTTTGCCGGCAGGTCTTAGCTCTATGCGATCACTGCAATATACCGATGGTATAGGCTTAGTCGCCAAAGGGGACAATGGTCTCGTGGAAGTCCACCTGAATAATCAGCAATTATCATTGACAGAGTCGGACTTCTCGCTGCCCGACGATACTGAAATTTTCACAGCCAAATTCAAGGACCCGGCTGTCGATGACATCCTGTGTGTCTCACATCAGGAGAAGCAGGTGTCCATTCTGTATCACCAAGGGAACGGGGGGTTCGCTGCCCCCCAATCGGCACGCGGAGTTTCCTTTGGAAATGGCGACCAGCTGCTAGTTGGCGATACGAATGGTGATGGGCGAAGCGATCTCATTGCCTACACCGCTGAGACCGGCATGTGGCGTGTGTTCCAGAACGAAGGAGAGAACCGCTTTCAGCCTCTGGATAACGAATTAGGTCCCTGGGCACAAGGTAAAGGAAGATTGGGTGTTGTCGCTGATTTTGATGGGAATCGGAAGACGGATATTGGCTCGTATGATGAAGCGGGCCATGTGCTGGATCTGGCGCTGTCTTATCGAGGCGATACACCATGAAAGAAGCACATAGCTTTAACAGGTCCGGCAGAATATAAATAAGAGACTAACCCGCTCGTATACCTATAGAACAGTCATCATATGGAGGTACAACTAAATGGTAAACGCAATCCCAGGCTTTAGTAGAAAAAAACAAATCATCCGCGCAGGGATCTTCGTTCTGCTTATGATGGTGGCGTCTGCCTGTTCGTCGTCACAAGTGGACATGGAGAGCGCAACACCTGCGGCTACGGTGAGCGTATCACCTTCCGCGGCCGCGACAGCGACAGCCAAGGCAACCGTTAAGCCTGCGCCGATTAATCGCATCGAAGCCAAAGTTGTCCGCGTCGTCGACGGCGACACCATGAAGGTCTCTTTTACCGAGAGTGGCAAGGTCAAAGAAGAAACGATTCGTCTACTTCTTGTAGATACGCCAGAAAGCGTGGATCCCGAGAAGCCGGTTCAGCCTTTTGCATTGGATGCGTCCAACTATGCGAAAACGATGCTAACGGGCAAAGACGTCCAGCTCGAATTGGATGTATCGGAGCGGGACAAATACGGCAGATTACTGTGCTATCTATACATCGGGGATAAGATGTTCAACGAGCTGCTGCTCGAAAATGGCTACGCCCGAGTGGCGTATGTTTATCCGCCGAATGTGAAATATGTGGATCAATTTCGGGCGATTCAGAAGACAGCGCAGCAAAAAGGCGTGAACATCTGGAGCGTAGAGAACTATGCGCAGGAGGATGGGTTTCATGAGGGTGTAGTGAAGGAGAGTGCTGCACCATCGCCAAAGTTATCCACAACGGCTACACCGAAACCAGTGACTACGTCGCAGCCGAAATCAACGGTGCCCTACAACTCCTGCAAAGAGGCCAATGCTGACGGTGCGTATAACATCAAAAGAGGAGAGCCTGGCTACAGCTCGAAGCTGGATGGCGACAAAGATGGCGTTGCCTGTGAGAAAAAGTAACCTATATTTCGCATCAAAAAAAGCACCCGCAACGGGTGCTTTTACATTTTCAACTGCCTACTGCGCTGCAGTTTGCTTATCATACTGATTAAACATCATGTTGTAGATGGCAGCGGACAGGACTGCAAGTGCCGCCAACAAGATGAACGTCCACGTAAAGCCGATCCAACTGCTGACCGGGATCGATAGCGGTGCTATGGTGCGCCCAAGCGTATAACGCAAGCTAGAGGCAGCGAAATATTGACCGCGGATATGGTCAGGCGCCAATCTGGACACGAAAGCTTGCTGCGGTCCTGCGGACATAAGCTCGGCAAGCGTGAAGACAGCTATTGCGATGGTTAATCCCCAGAAGGTAGACATTTGGCAGAACATCACCATGCCCAGCGCGTAGAAAAGCGCCCCGCCGATGAACACATAACGATCGCGGTAAGCGAGCATCCATTTGGTCACGATGACGGTAAAGAGAGCTACGAAAAGGCCATTCTCAGAGACGATCAAGCCGAATAGCTGCTTACCCGTTAGCTGGAGATCCCAGTCGTTGTAAGAGAAAATTGTCGTGAGCGGCATGGTTTCTTCCAAGAATACGGGAAAAAGTAAGTCCAGCTGCATGAAGGTCTGAGAAAGCAGCACACCCGCAATGACGAACAGCAGAAACACGCGGTCCGTTGCAATAATTTTGTAGTCGCGAAGCTGCGTGGCGATGGCTTGATACCATGGCGCGTCAGCTTGCGAACGATGGCGATCGACTAGCTGTTTGGGCAGTGTTTCGTGTAAACGCCGTGACATCATGAGCGCAAGTAAGACGCAAACCACGGAAGCCGCGGCTAGCACGAGATACGGATTGTCCTTATAAAGGAGGGAACCGAGTAAAGGTCCTACAACGACAGCCATATTGGCAGTTGTATAGAAGATGGCAAACACACTGGCGCGATGCTCTTCATCCACGACATCCGCGACCATCGCTTGACTGGCAGGCCAGTACAAGGAGCCGAAAAAGCTCGCAACACTGAAGCCAATGAAGCTGATCATAGGCATGGCGAGCCAGGGGGAAGCGGCTAGTGCGAAGATCCCGTAACCGAAAGCTTGTCCCAAAGCGGCGATCACCATCATCCGTTTTCGCCCGAATCGATCCGCACTGTAGCCGCCCAGCAAATTGCCGAAGACAGATAGCGCCTGCGACAAGATCAGAAGAATACCCGTCCAGCCTTTACCGAACGAATTGGCAAAATAGATCGATAGAAACGGAAAGAATGCCCAAAAAATAACGTTAAAAGCGGTTTCTCCGCCGAGGCGGATTTTTAAATTAATGTCCCAATCTCTAATCTTCATTATTTAATTTACCTCTGGTTAATATAAGTATCCCCCTATCATACTACCAATCTTCGTGCGGAAACAAGGCGGCTAAGAGAGTGAATGGTTCCAATTGTGGCAAATTTTAACGTAAAAAAGGAGCTCGCCGCAGAATAACTGTGACAAGCTCCTTCATATTTAGCTTCAACTCGAAGCGGAGAGTGAGGGCAATCCCTTCACGAATAACGTGCTGAGGGGCATGGAAGAAGAAGTTAATGCGATCACGAGGCTGACCAGCGAACTGCTGCAACTAACCACTACAGCACCAAAAGCATCGCTCAGCAATGCTGTAATGATGAAAAACAACCTTACAGCAGTCGAAACAGACGAAACCCCCGCGAATCCTTCGCTGTAGTGAGGAAAAACATCACTACAGCACCAAACTCGTCGCCCCCACCGCGCTTTCAGCATATTTTCAGTTGAAAAAATGAGCAAAACGCAGTATGATTCATTAATAATGATTCTCAATATCAATTGGTGGAGCAAGGGGTGGACGTATATGGAACAGAACGAATTGTTTGATGTAACAGTTATTGGCGGGGGCCCTGCAGGGCTTTACTCGGCTTTCTATAGTGGACTTCGTGAAATGAAGACCAAAATTATTGAATTCCAACCGCGGCTTGGCGGAAAAATACATGTCTATCCCGAAAAAATGATCTGGGACGTAGGCGGCGTCACGCCGACCCCGGGAGCGAAGCTGATCACGCAGCTTGTTGAGCAAGGCCTTACGTTCAGCCCTGAGGTTGTTTTGAATGAGAAGGTTGAAGCTATTGCTAAAAATGAAGAGGATATCTTCGTCCTGCGCACGACATCGGGGCAGCTGCACTACTCCAAAACCGTGATCGTCGCTGTCGGCTCCGGCATTCTTAACCCGAAAAAGCTGGAGATCGAAGGCGCAGAGCGCTACGAAGTGTCCAATTTGAACTATACGGTGAAGTCGCTGGAGCGCTTTAAGAACAAGACTGTCGTCATTTCGGGCGGCGGCAACTCGGCTGTGGATTGGTCCAATGAGCTGGAGCCTTTCGCGAAGCAGGTCATTTTGAGCTATCGCAAAGATCAGCTGACAGGGCACGAAGCTCAAGTGAAGCAGCTCCAGAATAGTTCCGTGGCGTGTTATTTGAACACCTCGATTACGAAGCTTTTTGCTGCTGGGGAGGACGCATCTATTGAACGCGTTGAACTAACGAACCATGAAACAGGCGAAGTGACTTCATTTCACGTGGATGAAGTGATTATCAACCATGGCTATGATCGCGATACGACCCTGCTCGAAAACAGTGAAATCGAGATCGAGAGAGCTGAGGATTACTATATCGCGGGGAGCGCGAACAGCGAATCGTCTGTGCCTGGGCTGTATGCAGCCGGCGATATTCTTCATCACCCAGGCAAGGTGAAACTGATTGCTGGAGCGTTCCAAGACGCGGCGAATGCCGTGAATAAAGCCAAACAGTACATCCAGCCTACGGCCGATAAGGTCGCGATGGTCTCGTCGCATAATCAAGCATTTAAGAATCGGAATAAAGAGTTAGTGAAGAAAATGTTTCAATCCTAATCTGGATAAGCTACATACAGCCATAAATAAAAGCACCCCGCGGGGTGCTTTTTTCCATCCAAGTGTCGGTCTCAAGACGGAGGTAAATTCATAGCAGTAACCGTATAATTTGGTACAACTACTCATCGAAAGGGGCACTAGGGTATGAATGCTGAAACACTCATCGGTTATGGAATCGGTGCTGTGGTTATCATTTTGGTCATTTGGCTTAGAACGCGAGGAAAAGCAAAGCCGATTCGGAACAAAGGAAGAGGGATGCTGATTCCAGTCTTTCTGCTTCTCATTGTGTTCGGTCTTAGTATTAGCTCGTTGACAAATGTACCTGATCATCCATTTCATCTCCCGGCGATTTGGGAACTCCTTTGTGCAGGTGTGCTCGGCGTAGGGTTAGGCAGTATTATGCTGTACCATACGGGGTATGAGAAGCGGGAGGACGGTTTCGTCTATGCGAAGCCTAACCCCAACTTCAAGTATGTGATCATTACCGTCATTGCGTTCCGCTTGATATTATCCCAGTATTTCAAAGGCTTGGATCCTACGGAATTCGCCGTGTTGACGATGGTTATGGCGTATTTATACATTTGTGTATGGCGGATTGGCAGCTTCCTCAAGTACCGCAAGGTTAGCGCTAGCTAGCTCAATAACCCCAATCATAGGAGCGCCCTCAGGGTGCTCTTTTTGCTGTTCCTCAAGCTGTCGAAAAAGGGATTCTGATGTCGGGAAATGGTAAATTCTGATATAATTTAGGTGGTGATTAGAGACACAAAAGCTAGACCACATAGAGGAAAGCCGAGGGAGTGCGAGAGGAATGCGGTCTTTACCGACGGGGATTGTTACGTTGCTTTTTACGGATATTGAAGGAAGTACGAAAATGTGGGAGGCGTATCCTGTTGAGATGCAGGAAGCACTGCGACGCCACGATGAGATATTATCGACTATTTTTACCGAGTATGGCGGTATTGTCGTGAAGCATAGAGGGGAGGGAGACAGCCTTTTTGTCGTCTTCTCCGTGGCTTCGAACGCGGTCCGTGCTGCTGCATCTGTTCAGATGAAGCTAGCGGAGACCGAGTGGCCAATGTCGCAACCGATCTGTGTGCGAATGGCTTTGCATTCAGGTGAAGCCGAGCTGCGCGAGGGGGATTACTATGGGGGAACCGTCAATCGTTGCGCTCGTTTGCGGTCAATAGCGCAATGACTTGTTTCGTAGCGCATCCTCGTTCCCATCTAGACATCCCCTAGCTGTACTACCGGTATCTGCTGGGGGATTTTTGAATTTCGTCATACCTAACCAGCTTTGCTATAATGACAAGAACTATATAAAAGCAGGTGATCCAAGATGTTAGTGATCAAGTCAACCGAAGTGCTAGAGCTTCTCGCGATGCCAGCTTGTATTGAAATCATGGAAGCTGTGCTCGTTGATTTGACGAATGGACAAGCGGTGCAAGCGCTCAGATCCGTTGTTCCGCTGCAAGGCGGCAATGTGATGGGGCTGATGCCCACGTATTTGAAGCGGGATGAGAAGGTTGGCGCCAAGGTGATTACCGTTTTCCCGGGTAATCACGGCAAAGGCTTAGCTTCGCATCAAGGCTTTGTATCATTGTTCAATTCGACCAACGGTCAATTGGAGGCGATTGTCGATGGCACCCGAATCACCGCCATCCGCACCGCAGCAGTTAGCGCGGTAGCAACGAAGTTGCTCGCTAAGCCCGAGGCCACAACCCTTGCGGTGATTGGCACGGGCGAGCAAGCCCGCTCGCATATCGAGGCGATGCTGCTGGTGCGCCCGATCACGAAGATCAAGGTATGGGGGCCGAACCCGGCCCATGCCGAGAAGCTGAGAGCCGAGACAGCAAGCCGCTATCCGGCTGTCCTTGTCGAGGCGGTTGAGTCCGCAGAGGCGGCTGTCGCTGATAGCGATATCATCTGCACGGTGACGGCGTCGACGACGCCGATCGTGCAGGGCGCCTGGATCAAAACAGGCGCGCATGTGAATGCCGTAGGCGCCTGCCGAGCGAAGGACCGTGAGCTCGATACCGAGCTGGTGCGCCGAGCAGAGCTCTTCGTGGACCGCACGGAATCCGCTGTGAACGAAGCGGGTGATTACCTGATCCCTCTGCAGGAGGGGGCGATCGGGGAGGGCCACATTTTAGCTGAAATTGGTGAGCTGTTGGTGGGCACGAAAGAAGGAAGACGCTCCGCCACGTCCATCACATTGTTCAAATCGTTAGGGCTTGCTTGCGAGGATCTCGCAGCGGCCAATTATATCTACAAGGAAGCGATTCGCACGAACAAAGGAACCCACATTGACTTCTAGGAGTGAGCATCGATGAATTCGACAGAAGGACTTTATCCATTCAACCTTACACCAGAGCAAGAAGAACGCGCACGGGAGCTGCATGAGAGCTCGATTATTATTGATCTTTTGTTCCAGGGGCCGTTGTCTCCTAAGGCGATTCCAGAGGAAGTTTCGGAGAACATACGTGAGGTGTGTGAGCCTTACCGTGAAGATCCATGGACCTATAGCGCGATGCCGAGCAAAATCATTCACGACATGGCGGCACGCGGAGAGATTTCCGAGTTCAAAGATGAGTGGTACCGTTCCGGCATCACGGCAGGGAATCGTCAGCTGGATGTGTTCAGTGTGGACAAAATCCTCATCAGCATGGGCGACATTCAGCGTCAATTTGATGCGAACGACTGGCTGGTGAAAGTAGTGACGGGAGAGCAGATTCGCGCAGCGAAGGCTAGCGGATTGAAGGCTGGAATCGTAACGGCACAGGAAACCGACGGTCTCGGCAAAAATCTGGAGCTGCTCGAAGCGATGTACAATTTTGGGCTGAGAGTGCTGCAGCTTACGTATAACAATCAGAATTATATTGCTTCCGGTTGTGCGGAAGAGGCGAATGGCGGCGTGAGCAAGTTCGGTATGCGTTTTATTAGCAAAATGAATGAACTAGGCATCATCGTTGATACGAGTCATTGCGGCAAACAAACGACGCTGGACGCGTGCAGACTTTCGACAGCGCCAGTGATTGCTTCGCACACTGGGGTTGAGAATATCTACCGGCATATGCGCTGCAAAAGCGATGAGGAATTTGGGGCCATTGCCGCTACGGGCGGCGTAATTGGCGTGTTTGCGATGCCGTGGTTCGTCCACGGGGATCCGAATGATACGACGATTGAGCATGTGCTCGATCATATGGATTATCTCGTCCGACTGGTCGGCGTGGACCATGTCGGCATTGGCACCGACTGGCCGATGAGCGATGTGGCGTGGTCGTTGGTCTATTTTAAAGAGCATATTGCGCCTCGCATTGGGTTCGCCAAAGGGGATGGACCCTCGACGGAAACGGTGAAGGGGCTTGAGAAATATAGCTATTTTATTAATTTTACCCGTGGTCTCGTGGTAAGAGGTTATTCGGATGAGGATGTTCGTAAAATGATGGGCGGTAACTGGCTGCGCGTATTTGAAGCGGTGTGCGGATAGGAGATGGCGGAGATGACGAGAGAGCGATGGACGAGCAGGTATAAGATGTATGCGGCTGGCGTGTATGAAGGGACGATCCGGTTTACGGAGAGCGCAATTATGCATGCCAAAGTGGATTCACGTCGACGGATGCAGATGCAAGAGAATGTGCTGGCGGAGACGGCTGGGTATATCTTGCCTCTAGGCAAGATTAAGTTAAATCTGTCGCATTATGCTGATGCTGACTGGCAGGGTGAACAGGTCGTGCTAGGGAATGGCGACGTGTATCAGAAGCATATCCAGTACACGGCTGAGGTAGAGGGTAGAGAGGTGACTTCGCAAGTGTGGGCATTGCGTAAGGATACCGCGCTCGATATCGTGACGGTGGATGGCTGTATCGTGGCTTTTGTGGCCCCGAACCGCTATGGCATGGAAGTGCTGGTCGTGGATGGTTATGAGGCCGTGACACCGTTGCGGGAGTACGCGGATTCACTGCTTTCTGAGGCGCGGTATGGGGTGAATGACCTCGGAACGGACTTGATCCCGATGCGGGATGGCGTTCGTTTGGCAACAGATGTGTATCTACCAGAGGGGGTAGCGCCTGGTGCTAAGCTGCCAACGATTCTGATTCGCACGTGTTATGACCGCAATATGCGGAAGACGTTCTTTAAAAGATGGGCGAACAAAGGCTACGCCATCGTCAATCAGGATGTTCGCGGGCGCGCGGATTCCGAAGGGGAGCTTGTGCCGTTCTACTATGAGCGGGACGATAGCTCGGATACGATCGATTGGATCGTCGCGCAGGACTGGTCCGACGGTAACGTCGGCATGTGGGGCGCATCCTATCTAGGGTACGTGGTCACAGCCGCTGCGACTAGCGGGCACCCGAACCTGAAGGCCGTCGTGAACGAAGTGAACGTCGGTTCGCCGTTCGTGGATACGGTGCGCAAAGGCGGCACCGTGTGTTCGTGGCCTTTGCTGTGCTGGACGTTGGCGCAGTCGGTGGGGACGCGGACGGATTTTGACATCTTCGCGGGCAAGACCGTCAGCCCGGAGAAGGCTGTCGATGCGAGACCGATCCGCGAGATTCCGCAGCAGATGATTGGTCGGGCCTCAGGTCCGTGGGATCTGTGGAGCGAGCATCCGGACTACGATGATTTTTGGCGCAACTGCACCTTTAGCGAGCGCGGTGAGCATGTGAAGGCGCCGATGTTCGTCATCTCGGGCTGGTACGATGGTGACAGCGCGGGGGTTTCGGAGACATGGCGGATGCTCACCAAGCACGATGTGCCGAACCGCAAAATCTGGCTCGGACCGTGGGAGCACGGCCCGAACCGTGCACGCGATCTGCTCGACACCAGCTTCGGCAATGATGCGGTTGTGTATAACTACGATGTGAACGTGCTGCGCTGGTTTGATCGGTTTTTGAAGGGCATCGCCAATGGCATTGAGCAGGAGCCGCGCGCAAGTTATTATGTGGTCGGCACGAATGAGTGGCGGACCTCCGATGATTGGACACCGAGTGAGGCGATGGCGACGAAGTGGTTTTTGGGCAGCGGCGGACGAGCCAACTCCAGTCTTGGCGATGGCATGTTGACGCTGGGAACTCAGGCACAGCACGAGGAAAGTGAATCGGATTCGTACGTGTACAATCCGGAAGAGCCCGTCGCGGACAGCGGCGAGCGCGAGCCGGAGAACATGCGGCGGCATGAGCTGCGGAGCGACATCCTCGTGTACACGAGCGAGGTGCTGGCGGAGCCTGTGACCGTGGCAGGCGAGCTGTCCTGTGAGCTGTACGCGTCGAGCAGCGGCGTCGACACAGACTGGGTTGTGACGTTAAGCGATGTGGACCCGAAGGGGAACTCCATCAAGCTGTCCAACTACATCGTGCGTGCGAAGTATCGCAACGGGTTGGACGCGCCGGAGCTGCTCACGCCAGGAAAGGTCGAGAAGTTTGCGATTTTTATGCAAAATATCGCGCATACCTTCCCTCAAGGGCACCGCTTACGGTTCACGGTGACGTCGTCCAGCAAGATGATTGCGTTCCCGAACACGAATACCGGCTTGAATCCCTATCAGGATCCGCAGCCGGTCGTGGTGACGCAGAAGATTTATCACTCGGAAGCGTTTCCGAGTCATGTGAAGCTGCCGATTTTGCCATAGGAAGAAGGGAAAAGACAGACTTTCGAGTAACTCCTCACTTTCGGCTCCAGCCTCGCCGGAGTTACTCGACTTTTTCGAGTAACTCCTCACTTTCGGCTCAGCCTCGCCCGAGTTACTCGACTTTTTCGAGTAACTCCTCACTTTCGGCTCAGTCTCGCCGGAGTTACTCGACTTTTTCGAGTAACTCCTCACTTTCGGCTCCAGCCTCGCCGGAGTTACTCGACTTTTTCGAGTAACTCCTCACTTTCGGCTCCTGTCTCGCCCGAGTAACTCGACTTTTTCGAGTAACTCTTCTCTTTCGGCTCCTGCCTCGCCCGAGTTACTCGACTTTTTCGAGTAACTCTTCTCTTTCGGCTCCTGCCTCGCCCGAGTTACTCGACTTTTTCGAGTAACTCCTCACTTTCGGCTCAGCCTCGCCCGAGTAACTCGACTTTTTCGAGTAACTCCTCTCTTTTAGGCTCAGTCTCGCCCGAGTTACTCGACTTTTTCGAGTAACTCCTCACTTTCGGCTCAGCCTCGCCGGAGTTACTCGACTTTTTCGAGTAACTCCTCACTTTCGGCTCCAGCCTCGCCGGAGTTACTCGACTTTTTCGAGTAACTCCTCACTTTCGGCTCCAGTCTCGCCCGAGTTACTCGACTTTTTCGAGTAACTCCTCACTTTCGGCTCAGTCTCGCCGGAGTTACTCGACTTTTTCGAGTAACTCCTCACTTTCGGCTCCAGCCTCGCTCGAGTTACTCGACTTTTTCGAGTAACTCCTCTCCTTCGGCTCCAGCCTCGCCGGAGTTACTCGACTTTTTCGAGTAACTCCTCACTTTCGGCTCCAGCCTCGCCGGAGTTACTCGACTTTTTCGAGTAACTCCTCACTTTCGGCTCAGTCTCGCCGGAGTTACTCGACTTTTTCGAGTAACTCCTCTCTTTTAGGCTCCAGCCTCGCCCGAGTTACTCGACTTTTTCGAGTAACTCCTCACTTTCGGCTCAGTCTCGCCCGAGTTACTCGACTTTTTCGAGTAACTCCTCTCTTTTAGGCTCAGCCTCGCCCGAGTTACTCGACTTATTCGAGTAACTCCTCACTTTCGGCTCAGTCTCGCCGGAGTTACTCGACTTTTTCGAGTAACTCCTCACTTTCGGCTCCAGCCTCGCCCGAGTTACTCGACTTTTTCGAGTAACTCCTCACTTTCGGCTCCTGCCTCGCCGGAGTTACTCGACTTTTTCGAGTAACTCCGCTACTTTCGGCCTTGCCTCGATAGAGTTACTAAAAAAATTCGGGAAAAGACACCTTGTTGAGGTGTTTTTTCTTATTTATTTCTTGAGGATATGTTGTCTTAATCTAACAAATTCCAAAATATGAGTAAGTTCACGAAAATGTGTATTAGGCCCTCGTTATGTATCATTCTGATTTATGCTCATACATCGCGATTTGGCGTGTATAGTAGTTTGAATTGTCTTCTTGCTGAAGCGGTTGTTCATGTTCTTGCTCTTGCTGTTCCCACATTTTTACCACATCGTCGACTCTGAGTTTTTTACCCGTGGTTGTAACGTAAAATGTATCTCCGGGAATACGATTATGCTTGTGGTCACCTGCACGTTCAATGCCCTCAAATCGTCCTTGATCTAACCAATTATGTATGGAAACGACAAAACTCCGAAATATTTCGATAGTTCTTTTATGCTGTAATCTTTCGTGGACTGTGAAATCATCTCTTTTTGATTATAAGCTTGAGTCCGTGCATGTTGTAATAAGTTGGAAAATCCATATTTGAAAACCTCTGTATTTTCAAATATGGATTCATCTAATGCTTGTACAAGAGTAGCATTATTCTGCACAGAATGCGCTCAGAACTTTAAATAACAAAACACTGTTATCATAACTACGACAAAGGAGTTCTACTACGGTGGATTTTAAATCTAGCTTTATTTCGTTTAGGCTGCATCCCCTCGGCGAGCCACCAAATCCGCCCGATGAACGATCACAATATAAAGAAGATCCGCAACTGTCACTAACACACACATGATCGTTAGTAGAAATGAATCCGGAAACAACGAATAGCAGAGCACAGAAGCGCACAAGGTGCCCAGCATTTTATAGTAGGCGATATAAATAGACTGGCCCTTTAGCCCCTGCTTAAAGGGCAGCCCGATAAACAGAACGGACATCATCAAATTGATGCCAAAAGCTGTGTATTTGCCCACTTGATCATGGAATTCGACGACCATTCCGACATGGAGCAGCAGGGAAATCACAAGAAGGAAGAAAATCGCAGGTAGGAGTAGACGCGGTGGAAACTGAGGTTTGGCAAAGTAGACGGCTTGGAACAGAATGACACAATCCAGCAGGAACCAGACAAGTGAAATGATCATCTGCAGCGGGTGAAAAGGCATCACGAACGCGAATAGAAACTCCCACGTAATATTGGCGCAAATGGCTGCTAAGGGCATGCCGCAGGCGCGATCCTTGAACCCTTGGATAATGATGAGGATATAGGTGATTGTCCAAAATATGGCTAGTCCATATTGCAGGAAGAGCTCCATTTGGTTGGACAGCAGGTGTTGCATCGCCATAGTGGGAAAGCACATCCTTTCGCGGGTGTCTCTTTCCATTTCTATGTACAACCCTGGGGAAAAAGAAGGGGTCTTTGTGATCAGCGTGGAATTTGCGAAGACACGGGGAATTTCAACATGATTTTGGACCGTTGGGGCACCCTAGAATCGGAAACTAGCACTCATATACATACAACGGACACTTAAGACACCCTAGCGGTGTCTTTTCTGCTCGCTGAATTTGCTTCGGGCGATCCTCATGATTTAAACTAGCAAAGAATGGAAAATAACCATGACCAAAGGATGGAGCTCTGCATGAATATGATCAGCAATCAACTTTCGATGAATGACTTGAAAAAGTTTAAACATGACATTACACGCTTCATGATGACTTATAAGTTTGCACTGGATGAAATGGAAACAAGGATTGAAATCCTCGTTCAAGAATTCGAGATGCTGCATGAATATAACCCGATTGAACATACGAAATCGCGATTGAAATCGCCGGAAAGCATTGTTCAAAAGCTGATGAGAAAAGGGGGAGAGCTCTCTTTCGAAGGCATTAAGGGCAGCGTAAAGGACATTGCCGGACTGCGAATTACATGCTCATTCGTTTCCGATATTTATGTCATTTCGAAGATGCTGAGAAACCAGAATGATCTCAATATTTTGAGCGAAAAGGATTATATCAAGAATCCGAAGCCGAATGGGTACCAAAGCCTACATTTGCTCATTGAAGTGCCTGTACATATGTCGGACCGCGAGGAGCGCGTCTGCATGGAAGTTCAAATTCGTACGATTGCCATGGACTGTTGGGCGAGCTTGGAGCATAAGATATTCTATAAATTCAGTGAAGGTAACCAAGCAGTACCTGTCCGTCTGTTAGAAGAGTTAAAGCAAGCAGCAGCCTCCGCGGCGGCACTGGATTCACAGATGGAGCGATTACATGCGGAGATCGGCTTGATTAAGGAAGGGCAAGCAGACATCGCTGAGGATACCTTGAATCAAATTATGATCAGTAATCAGCAATTCGCATTGCCGAAAGCACTGCTGGCTCTAATGAGTGATGAGGAGTCTTAGGTGGCAGATGAAGGTAATTGGGTGAAAAATGTATTTTCGTGCTATAATAGAGAGATCGGAATGAGAAGGGTGCGAATACATGCAATCATTTGAAGACTGGAATCAAAAGGTGAAGACAACATTCAACGCGACAAGCAACGAAGTTGTCCTGACAGTGATGGAAGCGGGCAAAATTTTAGGTCTATCGAAAGATCAGATGAAGCAATACGTGGACAAAAACAATCTAACGAAAGTGCCCATCATGAGAAGTGTGCATCGATATCTCTTATTAGAGAGAGAGATTACAGAGATTGTGGGGAAATAAGTAGATGAAGGTTCAAAATTATGTTAACCATCGACGTATGCATCCGTTGTTTCATTATATGTTCACACTGTTAGCGCTAGGCTTAGTGGTTCTATCCATTATGCAGCTTGTTAGCGCCTTACAGACTGACGAGCAGGTCCTGCCCGCAATCATGTTTGTACTCATTGCTGTCATTGTGGTTGTGATCTTTTTGCTTATCCGCTCCTACCCAATTAAGGCGCAGGATCGGGCGATTCGAGCAGAAGAGAACCTTCGGCACTTTGTGCTGACACAGAAGCTGCTGGATAAGAAGTTGACGATGGGACAGATTACGGCTTTACGCTTTGCATCGGATGAAGAATTTCCTGCACTTTGTAAGAAGGCAGCGGCGGAGCGGATGGCCCCAGATGCGATTAAGAAAGCGATTCGCAGCTGGAGAGGCGACAATTACCGAGTATAAGATGGTTTTCACTTTATGAAAGACACATCCGCGGATGATGTCTTTTTTTGTGCTTTTATTCCTGATTTTGTAGAAAAAGTAGTTATTTTTTCCTAGGACTTCTGATACAATTTCAGGAAAGAGTCTGATCGTTTGATTTGAAAATGAGGTGTCGTGTGAATAGCCGTATTAGTAAAAAATATCAATCTTTTTTAAATAAGTTCACAGAGGATAAGAAGGAATACAGGAAGGTATTTCTGTTATTTGCTTATTTATTCTTTGTGGTATCCGCTTCAACAATCGGGCGAACGGCGGCGGATACCCTCTTCCTAAGTCGATTCGATAATTCCTATTTGTCCTTGATGTACTTGCCGCAGGCACTCGTGATGATTACGGCAGGCGTCGTGTTCCAGCGTTTCTCCCCCAAGGTACGCCTAGAAACGCTTCTAAAGCTGATGATTCCATTGATTTCAACCTTCGTGCTGATTTCAAGATTCGGTGTAGGGCTGGAGCTGCGGTGGGTATTTCCCGTCATTTATATCGGCTATGATGTGTTTAATTTTCTGATGATCGTCTGTTTCTGGCAGTTCGCTACATCAGTAATGGACCAGCGGAAAGCGAAGCAGATGATCGGACTCGTTGGCAGCGGGGGAATTATGGGCGGGATTTTAAGCGGCTTCGGTCTAAAAGTGCTGGTGCCACTCGTAGGAACGGCGAATTTAATCTATGTGTATGCTGGTCTGCAATTACTCGGGCTTGTCGCCGTGTTTGTTATCTTGGGTATGACCAAGGAGAGCAGCGATTCGAAGCCAGCACAGGTGCGTAAAGCAGCTGCTAAGTCGTCATCCGTACAGCAAAAAGGTGGCCTTTTCGCGAGTGTACCGCACCTCAAATATGTCGCGATATTGGCTGCTGCACTCGTTGTGTCGCTAACCTTAATTGACTACCAATTCAAGGTCATTCTACGCGGCACCTTGCAAAATGAGGCGTTAGCCGGCTTCATGGGAAGCTTCTACGGCTTCTCGGGGTTGATTGCCCTCTGTGTGCAATTGTTCGTGTCAGGGCGTGTCATTACGCGATTCGGCGTGATGACGGCGTTGTTGATTTTCCCAATCGCGCTCTTCGCAGGGAGTCTCGGAATTCTAGTACTGCCGATCCTTGCTATGGCGGTTGTTGTCAAAGGAAGCGATAAAGTCGTCGGTGACACGATTTACTCCTCAGTGAGCCAATTAGTGATGTTCCCCGTGCCTCCAGAATGGCGGAATAAAGCGAAGGGCTTTTTGGACGGGATTGTTCGGAATGGTGCCAAAGGACTTGCGGCCATCTGCCTTCTCCTCGTTACTCGATTCGTAGCCCCAGAGAAGCTGAGCTATATCGTGTTAGTTTTGCTTGTTGTTGGGATTTTCGCGGGCATTAAGGTAAAGAAAGCGTACTTGACGACGCTCTTGTCGAATCTCAAAACAGGCGGTGACGACCTGCAAAAGGTTGAGCTTAATCTGATGGATTCCGTTACTCGGCAAATCTTGATCGATGCGCTGAACGGCTCAGACAAACAGCAAGCTCTGTATGCGTTCGGTCTTTTGAAAGAGACAAGCTCATTTGACCTAACCCCGCATTTGGACCGCCTGCTGCATCATCCCATAACTGAAATTCGCTTAGAAGCCTTGGCCTATGTGGAGGTGAAGGTGCCGGAAGGTTTCGAACCCATCCTGCAGACCCTGATAGTATCGGAACATGTACAAGTGAGAGCGAAAGCGATCATTGCCCTCTCGGCCTATGCGAAAGAAGAGTATGTTGATGAGATTACAGTGTATTTGGAGGACCAATCTGTCGAGGTTCAAGCAGCAACCATCGCTGGCTTAGTCAAAAACTATAGCATTGAAGGTATGTTCCGCGCGGTTGGAAAACTGAAAGATATGATGGAGAGCGGGCACGAAGAGGAACGGATTGCAATGGCCGCATTATTCGGACAAATCCGAGTGAAAAACTTCTATAAGCCACTCATCTCCCTCTTGCAGGATAACAGTCCGCTGGTTCGAATTCGAGCTTTGGAGTCAGCAGCGATCCTCCACGTGCCACCGTTACTTGTACCGATTATTGGTATGCTCAAAGATAGCAAAACTCGGCGCTATGCCATCGACGCACTCGCAGCCTATGACGAAGATGATGTGCTGCCGCAGATAACCCCATACTTAGAGCTGCAGGAAATTAGCTTGTATTTGCCGGCGGTGTTTGAACGCATGGGTACACAACGAGCGATGGATATGTTGTTTGCTTGTTATGAGAGGGCACCTTATGCCTTGCGTGACCGTATTTTAGAGTCCTTGCAACGCATGTGTAAGCAATTACCCCAGCCTGATAGTCGGAAAGTGGAGGCGTATATTTTCCAAGAGTTGCAGCTCTATGCGGAGTTTGCTGAGCATGGTGCAAGTGTCGTTGGTGTAGATGACTATGCGGATATTGCGAATATCATTGACGAAATTCGGACGGCGATTACGCGACGTGTATTTTTATTGCTAGCCCTCTTGCATGATGGGCAAACGATGCAGGCTGTCTATCTGGACTGGTCGGAAGGTGACTCACGTCAGCAGGCCAATGCGGAAGAGGTTATCGATCAGACGCTGCAAGGGACTTTACGTACGGATATGGCTAAATTCATGGCAGGCTCACGGATGGTAGCGAAAGTAGCAGCTAGCAGGGTAGAGCTGAACCTGCATTTGAGTTGGTTAGCCGAGCAAGGAGACGATTGGCTAACACAAACGATACAGTACCATATCCTTCGGAAGTCGTCAGAAGTGTCTGTGAACGTCGAACTCGCGGATCTCATGCACCGGGTGCAGTTGCTTCGTCGCGTGTCGTTGTTCCAGGGTCTCACGAGTAGAGACTTATCTGTTATTGCTAAGCGACTGCATAAAATGGCCGTCGAACAAGGAAATACCATCATTAAAGCGGGTGATCCCGGCGACTCCCTTATGCTGGTAGATGAGGGCAGAGCCGGGGTATATCGCAACAAACAGCTCCTCGGAGAACTGCAACTAGGTGATTGCTTTGGTGAGATGGCGATTCTGACGAACAGCGCGCGGACAGCGACGATTAAAGCGGAAGAAAATATGGTGCTGTGGCGTCTGGATTCATCCGTGTTCTACGATATGATGTTCGATCAGACGAGCATTGCAGTTGAAATGATGAAGCTGCTTTCACGCAGGCTGCGCTCCGAGCTGGAGCGTGGTCAGGGGAAAGGGCAGGCTTCCGAGGTGGAGCAAGGGGAAGAGCAGGGACATGTGGACGGGCAGGAGCAAGAGCTAGCCGGAGATAAGAATAATGAAGCTGCACGGTCAGAGCTAGTGCTTGCGCAGGCAGAGGCTGCCACAGCGGCGCTCCAAGAGCCCGAGGGTGCAACGGAATTAACGAGAGACGAAATGATTTTACGTCGGATCCTCGTACTGCAAAAGATCGACCTATTTGCCCATCTGGGCCCAGATGACTTCATTTGGCTTGCTCAAATGGTCGAGGAAGTCGCCTATGAGCCTGGCGAAGCCATCTGTCGCGCCGGTGACTTCGGTGATACCATGTACGGGATCAACGAGGGCACCATCCGCGTGCACCGTGGCAGCGAAGAGTACGCGCTGCTGGGCGAAGGAGCCTTCTTTGGCGAAATGGCCATCATCGACAGCGGCCCGCGCTCGGCGGATTGCACCGCGAAGGAGCCAACTGTGTTGCTCCAGCTGCATCGTGATCTTGTGCTGAGCTTCTGCTTCCAGAACATCGATGTACTGCGCAGTATGATGCGCGTTATTGCAGATCGCCTGCGTGGCATGATCTAGCGTGGTAAAGAAAAAGGATGCCAACCGTGGTAACAGGTTGGCATCCTTTGGGGACTAGAAAGATTTAAGGTAGGTTCGAATGCGAACGGAGTCTGGCTCAAGATAAGATGATGGCATCATCTTATTTTGGGCTTTTTGCTATTCTTGCTAGAAATAAAGTGATCGCGTAACGCTATTGTGATAAAAGCTGAGAAAACATCAACTTTTGGCGTTATTAGCATTAACGCGTAACGCTAATTTGCAATTAGGTGACTCTTGGTGACGTATAGCGTTATCCTGTAATGTTATCTAAAGCTGCTGCATAGCTTTGGATCCTAGACGGCAGGTTCGAATGCGATTTCAAGCCAATCAAACGCGATCGCTCATTATTGAATGAGGGTATGTAATTCTACCGCCGGCGCCGCTCACGCCGCAGCAAATAAATAAAGTACGGCGTGCCAATGACCGCCGTCATAATCCCCACGGGGACCTCCCGTGGAAGAATAATGACGCGGCCGACCAAGTCGCCGAGCAGCATCAGATCCGCGCCGATCAAGGCGGCGAGCGGGATCAACCACTGATGCCGGCCGCCGACGAGGCTCCGCGCAATATGGGGCGCGATCAGGCCGATGAAGCCGATCGCCCCGACAGCCGACACGGAGATGCCGGCTAGGGCCACAGAAAGCAGCAGCAGCCAGAAGCGCTGCCTTGCGATGTGAACGCCGAGCGAGGCGGTCATCTCTTCGCCAAGCTGAAACACGTTCAGCTTGGCGAAGTTCGCCCACACGATCGGCAGCAACACGGCAATCCACGGCAGCAGGCTGTACACGTTGCTCCAGCTGCGGTTCCACAGACTGCCAGATAACCATAGCAGCGCCGCATTGATGTCGCTCGGATGGCGAACAATCAAATACTGGATGCCAGCCTGGAAAATCGTCCCTATCGCAATGCCGACTAGGGCAAGGTGGGAGGGACGCAGGGTTAAACGGCGACTTAACAAGAGCAGCAGCAGGAAGGCGGCGAATGCGCCGACGAAAGCAGCAATGGGTAAGTAGTAGCTCGGCAGCTTAGGAAACAAGAAAATGACCGAAGCGGCCATGAATCCTGCCCCTTTCGTAATCCCGATCACATCGGGGCTAGCCAAAGGGTTACGAATCAAACTTTGCAGAATAACGCCGCCAACGGCCAGTCCAAACCCTGCGAGAATGGCAACCAAAATGCGGGGCAAGCGCAGCTGGTGCACGATAAAATACGAAGGATGCTTCGCATCCGAAAGACCCGCCCATACATCGCGGTAAGGAATACGAACCGCGCCAACATGCGCATAGATGATAGCTAGGACAACCATGATCAAGAAAGCTATGATCAACGAAATAATTGGAATACGTAGTGTCTTCATTTTCGACGGCATTGTCATCATCGTGCCCTCCGCTGCTTCAACGCCAAGTAAATGAAGAAGGGAGCACCGATCAATGAAGTGACGATTCCGACGGGCGACTCAAATGGAAAAGCGATAAAACGGCTCAGGAAATCGGCATACAGCAGCAGAATGCCGCCAAGTAAAGCCGTCAATGGGCCGAGTACCATCAAATTGGTACCTACCAAAGCACGCGCAATATGCGGAACGATTAGGCAAATGAAGCCAATGGGTCCACATAAGGCAACTGCGGAGCCAGCCAGCACAATCACGAGCAGCACACTGATGCCACGTACAACCGTGATGCGTTGGCCAAGCCCAGTCGCGATCTCATCATCCACAAGCAGCAGCTTAAACGAAGGCAGCATGAATCCAAACAAGAGCATCCCGCCTATAAAAAACGGAAGAATCACGCGCACTTCGGTCCAAGCGGCTTGACTCAGAGAGCCCACCAACCAGAAAATCATGCTGTCCGTCGCATGCTGATTGAGAATAATGAGGCCTTCCGTCAATGATGACATCAGGAAGTGGATTGTGATGCCGGCTAACGCAATGTAGACGTATTGTTTACTTCCCGTGCCTGCAAGCGACCAGACCAGCAGAGCGCCTAGGGCAGCTCCGACGAAGGCAAAAGCAATCAACCCCATGTTGCCGAAATGCGGCAGCAACACAAGCCCAACCACAACAGCCAAAGCAGCTCCCGCATTGATTCCAAAAATGTGCGGGGAGGCCAGCGGGTTTTTGGTCGTGAGCTGGGTCAGCAGCCCAGCCAACCCAAGCTGCATCCCGACGATGCAAGCCATGATGGCACGCGGTAAGCGCAGCGTTTGGATATACAAATGAGCTTTATCACTGCCTTGATAGGTCACAGCTTCGTACAACGTGTGCCATGACACGGGGGACTGGCCCCATTTTAGACTAGAAATAATTCCAATTAGAATGGCTAATAGACTCCCAGAAAATAGGAAGAGCAGAGGCCATTGACGGCTCTGCTTCTCAAGTTGTATTGGCTGGTTCATAGAACTACTGCCCCAAATTCTTCACGATATCGTCGAGGATCTTCTCAGATCCGATCATGCCACGGGATAAGGACCAGTCACGTCTCTCAACAGTGAATACTTTTTTGTTCGCGACAGCATCAATTTTTTGCCATAGCGGGTTCTTTTCCCATTCTTGCACGATGGTTACTTTCTCCGTCGGCATGACGAATAGGACTTTTGGATTCGACTCAACCAATTGTTCCAGGGTAAGCTGTGGATAAGCAGTCGCATTTTTAACAGGATCATTGTAGCCAAGCATAGTGAGGAAGGAGCCGCTATAAGCATGATCCGAGTGTGCAAAGAAGCCTTTTGGATTCACAACGGCAGGGAGAACGCTAAGGTTCGCTGCGGCTAGCTTCTTTTTCATCGCTTCAACTTTCGTTTGGTGCTCAGCAAGGCGCTTCTTGCCTTCTTCAACTTTACCAACGGCTTGCGCGATAATGCCAACATTCTTGAGCATTTGATTGTAATCTGCTTGGAAATCATCCAAAACAAGAACTGGTGCAATACCTTTCAACTGCGGAATAGCAGCCTTATGCTTGTTAATGTCAACGATAATCAGATCTGGTTTAAGAGAAGAGATCAATTCAATGTTAGGCTCATAGCGTGATCCTACGGATGTGTAAGTTTTCAGCAAAGCTTTTACGGAGTCCATCAAAAGGTCTGGGGAACTATCATCCGCAACACCAATAGGCTGTACGCCAAGTGAGACCAGGATATCAGTGAAACCAAATTCCATCGCTACGATACGTTCAGGCTTCTTAGGCAATTCAACCGTGCCTACAGCATCTTGAACGGTAATCTTTCCATCCGCTTTGGCAGCAGGGGTAGGGCTAGCAGCAGCTGGTGACGTTGTTGCAGCTGATTCGGTATTCGTCGTTTTGCCACAAGCGGCTAGGCTTAGTG
Organism: Paenibacillus sp. J22P143; assembly: GCF_059692035.1. Taxonomy (NCBI): domain Bacteria; kingdom Bacillati; phylum Bacillota; class Bacilli; order Caryophanales; family Paenibacillaceae; genus Paenibacillus; species Paenibacillus sp. J22P143. The sequence goes on along the minus strand of NZ_JCAUAQ010000017.1, from coordinate 16,443 downwards.
CAAAAACGGTGATCAGTGCGATAAGGCTAATACGGGTAAATAGGGATTTCATTTCAGTATTCCTCCGTGACAATGATTATTATTCTCAATGAGTATAATAACGAATATTGAAGGTATAGAACATGTCCAATATGCATATTGGACATGTCTTATTATTAGATTTTGGGGTAGGTGGTCACATATTCGGAAGGAGAATAGCCCGTTGTTTTCTTGAATACCTTGCTAAAATGGAAATAATCAATGAATCCAACGCGGTTCGCGATCTCTTTGGCAAGTAGATCCGTTTGCTGAAACATGATCTTCGCTTTCTCAACACGCAACGCATATAAATAGCTCATTAGCGTCGTGCCGGTCATTTTTTTAAATAAAACAGTAAAGTACCCCACGCTTATTCCCGCACGTCTGGCAAGCATAGGAAGCGTAAGCTCTAACATATAATGCTCGTTGATGTAGGAAATTGTACCTTCGATCGATTCTGCAGCTGACTTTTTCTCTTGGGTCAAATCGGACTCATAGAGATAGATAAAAAGTATACGCTCTAGCATCATTCGCATTCGAACCACATGTGTCGCGTCTTCACGAGCGGTCAGGGGGTCAAGCTCCTGTGTTCGTCGGATGATCTCATCGAGCATGTAGTGGATTTTGATTTCGCTTAATGTTGTAAGGTGCCCCTGTAAGGTCCAGGATTGATCCTCGGGCAGCATCGTATAGGTAATGATGACGTAATCGACGATTTTGGTTTTGGGTACTTGAATGGTGTAGTCGCCTTGATCGGGATGACAGGCATACGCTTGCGAACAAATAATGGGTTCATGCTCAGCGAAGTGTAGGGTGAGATGACCTTGACGGACAATAAGTAGTTGATATTTTTTAGGTGAGCTTGTGACTGCTAAGGCGGAAGAACCCACCTGTATGTGATCAATTAATGGAACAAGCGTGATTAGTTGATGAAAATTCACAGGGGATGCAGTCCTTTCTTCTTGTCATAGCCGCTCATCCTCGAAGGACTTCGATAGGAGTTTTTCTCATAGTGACATAAAAGCAGGACGGTAACAAGCTATCGCGCACAAAAAAACACCCCAAGAAGGGGTGCCGCGCTATCACATCGCATATACACTCTTACTGATGATTTCTGGTAATTCAGCACGCTGAGCCCAATATTGCTCTGATGTAATGCTGCCATTGAGTAGACGCACCTGAAGTTGCTCCGTTAGCTCCGCTAACTGGAGTTCAATGACCTTCTCTACATCTACCTGATTAGCTTTCGCAATATCGGCTAGAGAAAACCCCTCATATTGCGCTTTATAAATGTCGTCCTCAGACGATAGCTTTAGGATATGCAGTAAATCTTCTTTGATTGGTTTAGTATCACGTCTACGAATTGCAATCTCCACCCCTACAGATCATGTACTCTATTGTATTCAGATGAAAGCCAAGTGGAATGGGGGGATATCACAGATTTCGGATGAGAAAAAATATAGTGTGGCATATTAGTAACAGTCCAAGTTGGTTGTAACTCACCACAACTTATCACACAAGGCAAGGAGTGAATGATATCAACGTGAAAATCTTGCGAATTCTAATGCTTTCTTTGGCTCTATTGGTGGGGCAAGTGACCATGGTGTCTGCGGATGGAACGTATCATTTTGGATTTAAAAAGAGCGTCAACGGTCAGCCGCCGTCTATCGATCAAGAGGGCTTCAAGGGTCTGTTGAAGCAGCATGGGGCTGTTTTTACAGGCGACCAGTCGCTCAAGGAATTGTACTTAACCTTCGATAACGGGTATGAACAAGGCTACACAGGTCGCATTCTGGATGTGCTGAAAGAGAAGCAGGTACCTGCGATATTTTTCGTGACAGGCCATTATATTCGGACAGAGCCGGAGCTGCTGAAGCGTATGGCATCCGAGGGACATCTGATCGGTAATCACTCGTGGAGCCATCCGGATATGAGTCAAATTCCAGCGGAACGCATTCAGAAAGAGCTCAACCAAGTGAAAGATGGGGTCGCTGCAGTTACTGGGCAAAAGGAGATGCATTATCTGCGAGCGCCGCGGGGCATTTTCAATGACCGTTCGCTGGCTGTCAGCCAAGGCCTTAACTACACCAATGTGTTCTGGTCCGTTGCGTATCGGGACTGGGAACCGAAGCAGCAGAAGGGCTGGGAGTATGCGTATAAAAATGTGATGGCCCAGCTGCACCCAGGCGCCGTCATCCTGCTGCATTCCGTATCTAGTGATAATACGGAAGCACTTGGAAAGATTATTGATGCTGCCAGAGCACAGGGCTATCAGTTCAAGAGTCTGGACGAGATGAAGCTTCACACGCCGTAATAGGACAATAAAAGGACTGTCCCTTAAGGTAATAATACCTTGAGAGACGGTCCTTTATGGTTAGGTTGTTTTTTTAGCGATATCGGCTAAATTATTTTCAATCTTCGCTTCTGATTTTTTCTGATCCAACCAAGTTTGGGAAAGCGTTGAAATCTTTTGATCAACTAAAGTTTTTTTAATTGTAACGGTTTTGTCTGCAAGCGTTGGTGTTGAACCGGCTTTATGATCCGTTACTTTAATAACTTCGTATCCTGTTGCCGTTTGTACGGCCGAGCTTAAGCCGCCTGTTTCCAAAGCAAATGCCGCGGCTTCCATGACGGGATCGACTTGTCCCGCTGAGATATAGCCAAGGTCTCCGCCTTTGTCTTTAGTCGCTGTATCCGTGGAGCTTTCCTTCGCAAGTGCTGCGAAATCCCCGCCGCTTTTCAGCTTCGCAATAATAGCCTCAGCTTCAGCCTCTGTCGCTACAGAAATATGAGAAGCTTTAACCTGTGCAGGTACTTTTAACGATTCTAAATTTTCATCATAATATTTCTTGATTTCATCGTCAGTGATGGTGACTTGCGGCTCCAAAATCTTTTTGAGCATCACTTGTGTTTGCATATTTTTCTTCAAATCATCCTGCGTCATGCCATAGTTGGTAAGTGCTTGGTTGAACTCGTCCTCGGAGCCATACGAGGCTTTAATCGTTTGAATTTCATTCGTAATATCGGCATCTGTTATCTGAACGCCAGCTTTTTTACCCTCTTGGGTAATAAGCTCTTCCATGATCATGGAGTCCAAGGTTTGTGCGCCACCGCTTGCGATCAAAGCGTCATAAAGCTTGTTCGTGCTTATTTCAACCCCGTTGACTTTGGCAACGGCTTTGCTATTGCTATCGTCATTTTTAGAAACGGGTGGAAATACGGAGGCGTAAGCGATCAAGCTGACCAAAAGTACGGATGATGTCCATACCCATTTGCGATTATTTTTTGAATTCATTTATATTCTTCCTCTCGTGATGTGGCTGTTTGTGTCGTTCGGGTTCTGTACCTCATTATGCATGTCTTAGCTGAAGGGAGTATGAGCGTAACCTGAATCTCAGCTTAAGACTTCGTATGAATACAAAGTTGGAGGAAACCCAATCACATTGCTAGGACCGGAAATTAAAGTAGGGGATCAAGCGCCTGATTTTAGAGTAAATAATACAAAAATCGCTCTTTCGGTCAAGCATACGGTGTGCTTATCAAAGAGATCCAGCTAGATCAGCGTGCGATTTTCATCGTGGATGCGAATGACACCATTCGTTATGTGGAGTATTTGACTGAAATGAAGAATCATCCGGATTATGATGCGGCGTTACATGCGTTGAGGGAGTTAGTGTAATTGTAAAATGTCGGGATGAAAGAAAGAGCAGCGATCCTTTGCGGATGGCTGCTCTTGTGATATTACCGCCGCGCTAGCGCGATCTCGCGGCTGCCTTTCACCATGCCCGCGCCGCAGAGCGGGCACGCCTTTGCCGCGAGCCGTGCCTCCTGCGGCGAAGAGATCCGCGACCAGGCTTTGCAGCCGGTCGCGCCGCACAACCACGCCGCGACCCGCTCGGTCGCGGTCGCAGCACTACCCCCAGCCACGGCTCCGCCGGTGGCTGACCGCCCGGCCGCCGCTCCGCTAGCGGCCGCACCAAACCCGCCAGCCGGCTTGCTGCGGCTGGTCACAACCCCTGCGTCCGCGCCAGGGAACGCGGACAACAGAAACCGGGAAGGCTCCGCCTTCTTCCCGCGATAAAACGCTGGCGAGCTGATGAGCAGCTCGCCTTTCGCCCGTGTCACGGCGACATAAGCCAGTCGCCGCTCCTCTTCTAGCGCAGCTGCCGACTTATCCCGCGCAACAACACCTGCCATTTTGACATCGTCCAAATGGCTTGCATCGAGTGCCGAGCTATGCGGCATATTGCCCTCAATCGCACAGAGCAAGTACACGATCGGGAACTCCAAGCCCTTCGATTTATGAATCGTCATGAGCGAGATTTTATCCGCGAATTGCTCTTTGCTTTGCATCCGCATTTCCGTGCGTTTTTCCGCCACTTCATGGATAAAATAAAGGAACTGCTCGACCGTGTTGAACCGCTTGGCAGAGGACTCCAACTCGTCCAGCGTTTCTTTCAACATCTCGCGATGCTGCGTGAGCTTGCTGCGCTTGTTGGTCTCCAAGAACGTATCGTAGAAATCCTTGCGAATCGCCTGAATCGCCGCGAGCGGCGTCATCTCAACGAGCGATTTGATCAAACGGATGCGAGCTTTCAGCTTATCTTTCTGAAATTCTTTAAGCTGCGGAAGTCCAAGCAGATGGATTAAGGGCCACTTTTTCGCCTGAATCGCTTCCTGATCTTGAATAATACGCATGCCTTGGTCTCGTCCAATATATAATGAGGGAAGGACGCCTTCGATGGCTTCGAAATTCCGCCGTTCATGAGCAATCCGCAAATGGTCAATAATCGGCTTCACCATCCACTGCTCGTAGAACGAATCATTAGTGCCATAATCCACAAAAGGGAGGTTATGCAGGATGAGCTGCTCGATAATAGCCCGACTGTTGCTCGCTGTCCGATACAAAATCGCAAAATCCCCATACGGGCTACCGCCCTCAGCAACCTTGAGCCGAATATCGTTGATTAACCAATCCGCTTCTTCATCACTATTTGCTGGTTTAACATAGTGCGGCTTCAGCGTACTTTCCTTCGTAGCTAGAAGCGTTTTGGATTTCCGCTGCACGTTGTGCTGAATGATCGCGTTCCCCAAACCAACAATACTCGACGTTGACCGGTAGTTGATATCCAAGGTAACGGTTGTAGCGGCGGGGTACTGCTCATGGAATTGCAAAATAAATTCATTTCTCGCCCCATTAAACGAATAAATCGTCTGGTCATCGTCACCCACAACCATTAAATTCTGGTGAGCTGCCGCAATCATTTTAATAATTTCATACTGAACGGTATTCGTATCTTGGAACTCATCGACGCTGATGTATGTGAATTTTCGCTGCATGGAGCGGAGAACGTCGGGATTTTGAAGGAGCAGCTGATACGCTTTGATCAAAATATCATCGAAATCGATCTTCTGTTGCTCCATTTTCCACTGTTCATACTGGACGAAAATCTTTTTTACTTCCTGCTCCTCTTCCGTGGCTTCTGGGAGATCTTCGACCTCGATCAATTGCATTCTGTAGGAGGAAAGCAGTGAAATAAGCACTTCAGGCTGATACGTATCCTGCAGGCCCATACTAAGCATGATCCGCTTAAAAACAATTTGCTGAAAGCGGCCATCGCTCAGAATCTCCTGCTGCAGCCCGTTCATTCGCAGTAATCGCAGGCAAAAAGCATGAAACGTCCGCACCTGCATCACATTAGCCATACTCGCATGAAGACCAGGCATCGTCGTGAGACGTTCCCGCATTTCTTCAGCGGCTTTTTTGGAAAACGTAATAAGAAGCAGATTTGCAGCTTGTACCTGATGAACACGGAGTAAGTAAGCGACGCGGCACACGAGTACCGTCGTTTTCCCAGAACCTGCGCCAGCCAGTGTGAGTAGAGGGCCTTTGAAATGGCGCACAGCCTTGATCTGAGCTTCATTCAGCAGAATACCGTGCTCCTCTAGATCACGGAAAAAGTAGCTGTCTGCATCCGTATCGGGCACGAGCTCCGTGCTATTCGTAAGAAGCGCCATCTTCGCATGCGGTATGGGACGCTCTGTGGTTGGTTTAAAGCCTAACGGCGTTGTATACATAGGAATGGAATTCATGTGACCACCTGTTTCATGACAATGTTCTTACAAGTCTTTCAAGACTGAACTACCTATTCTATCATAAATATGGCCGTAGGAAAGGAACAATAGACGTATGGTTAAATCTTACGCTAAATTGCTGTGGAAACAGTTTAATGAACACGATGCCACAGGTCTTGCCGCTGAGTGCGCGTACTACTTTCTGCTCTCCATATTTCCGTTACTGCTGTTTGTAATGAGCTTGTTGGGGTACTTACCGTTCTCCTCTGATGATGTGATTGGCTTGATTAAAGAGTACATTCCGGGTGCTGTAGCAGGGTGGTTGGAGGAAACGCTAAGTAACTTGCTCGATGTCAAAAGAGGGGGAACGCTATCCTTCGGTTTAATCTTGGCCTTAGTGAGTGCCAGTGCGGCGATGAATGCGATCGTGCGTTCAGTAAATAAAGCGTACGGATTGCCAGCACGTAAAAGCTTCATCCATTCACGCTTCCTAGCGATTATGCTGACGTTAGGCATGCTTGTGGTGATCGTATCAGCGTTGCTGCTCAGCGTATTCGGCCATTGGATTGGCGATTGGACGGCGGAGCATGTTCATGTAGCGGCTGCTCACATTGAGCTGTGGAATCATCTTCGTTGGATTATTAACTTTGTCATCATTTTTGTCGTCTTCATCGGTATTTACTATATCGCACCCAACACTTGCTTAACGTGTAAAAGCGTGCTGCCAGGCGCCTTATTCGCCGCCATCGGTTGGCAAGGAACGTCGTTAGCGTTCTCCTTCTATGTCAACAGCTTCACGAACTATAGCGCGACGTATGGCAGCATCGGGGGGATCATCGTGTTGATGACCTGGTTCTATATTTCAGCGCTCATTATCATTATCGGCGGCGAAATTAATGCCTTGCGCCATGTGAAAAATAGTAATCTCGCCACATCCGTCATCGATACGACGAAAAAGAACCGCGTCTGAGACATCAGAAGCGGTTCTTCTTTCTGTGTTACCGGGACACGGCCAACCATCTCACCAGCTCAAAACCCCGCCATCCAGCCGCTTAACACCGCGGATCTTACCCAGCTGCTCAGCTAAGCGGAATAACGCCAAGTCCTTCACCTTCGCTTCAATCATCACGTCGATGCGGGGGAGATCGATCTCTTTGCAGCTTTTCAGAAAAGCTGTCAGTATCTCAGGCTCGATATAGTCCGAGTGAGATCGAAATTCCTTCTCGCTCTTGGGCGAGGAGACGTGGATCTTGATCGGCAGATCGCCCCATGTCTGAACAATCTGGGGGAGCAGCAGGGTGGGGGAAACCGCGGAGGGATTGCACCAGTCGTGGTGCAAATCCAGCATGCACGGTCGTTGCAGCTTCTGGCTGACGGCGAGCGTTTCTTCGAGCGTGTATGTTTTGTCATCGTTCTCGAACGTCAGTCGCCGCATCGCATGCTCAGGCACCTTCGATGCGTTATCGAAGAGCTTCTGCGTCGCGGCTTCTTTATCGCCATAGACACCGCCAACATGGATATTAATGATGGCGGCCTCGTCCAACCTCATGCCATCCAGAAGGGCCGCATGATAATTCAAATCCTCGATCGCCGCAGCAACTACCTTATCGCTTCCGTTGAGCAGCGTGAATTGGTTCGGATGCATGCTGAGCCGGATATCGTGCTCCTTCGCAAAGTCACCTAACTTGCGAAGCTCGTCAGCATACTCCGAGGCGACATCAATTCGCACATCTGGATGTGTAGCCAGGGGGATTAGCGCGGATGACAGCCGGAACAACCGAATGCCGTGAGCCGCATTGTAATAGAGAATTCGCTGCGTCGCTTGGAGGTTTTTGCGGCCAATCTCAATGGCACGCTGCATCGCCTCCTCGCGCGGCCGCTCGGAGAAAAGCTTATATGTGAACGTCGAGCTAGGCGTGTTATTGAAAATCGCCATTGCGGTAGATACGAATCCAAGTCGAATAATCACGGGCGTCCTCCGTTGCTCCATAGTAAATGTTACTCTAGTGTACCCCTTTTTCCAACAAATCTAGAGGTCCATCACTCCGGTCAATCCAAAGCCAACTCGCCCGCTTTCTGCCAATCCCAAATCCCTGCTCCACCACACCGCTTTCCGCCAACTCAAAAAGCCCCATTCCACAGGACAAAGGTGGAAGGGAGGCTTATAAGTCTGCTCTAGGCAGATAACATTACAGGATAACGCTATTCGTCATCAAGGGACACCTAATTGTAAAGTAGCGTTACGCGATAACGCTAAAACCGCCAAAAGTTGATGTTTTCTCAGGTTTTATCGCAATAGCGATGCGCCATCACTTTATTTCTAGCAAGAATGAGAAAAAGCCGGAAATAAGATGATGCCATCACCTTAACTTGACCCAAGCTAGCTGGAGAAGTGCCCCCTAAACCCGTTCAACCTTCAACAGGTTAGTCGTACCGGATTTCCCAACCGGAATACCAGCGGAGACGACAGTAAGGTCGCCTTTTTTCACATAACCAAGCGTCTCCGCTTGGCCTATCGCAGAGCGAATCATCGCATCCGTCGATTCGCAGAACTCGCCAAGAACAGGGATAACGCCCTGCACCATGCTCAGTTGGCTGATCGCGTGCCCACTGTTCGTTACCGCGATAATCGGTGCTTCTGGGCGGTATTTGGCAATCATACGCGCCGTGAAGCCAGTCTCGGTCGGTGTTAAAATCGCGGCAGCATGCAGCTTGTTCGCGGAGGATACGACCGCTTGGCACAACACTTCCGTGATTTCGTTGTTGGACTGAAGCTGTGCATCCACCAAGGAGCTGCGCACCATTGTTTGCTCAACGCGCTCAGCGATAGTGGCCATCATCGTCACGGACTCGATCGGATATTTCCCTGCAGCTGTCTCGCCGGAAAGCATCACAACGTCACTGCCGTCAAGAACAGCATTGGCGACGTCACTCACTTCAGCGCGAGTCGGACGCGGGTTACGCTGCATGGAATCCAACATTTGCGTAGCTGTGATAACGGGTTTGCCAGCTAAGTTACAAGCGCGAATCATATCTTTTTGAGCAATCGGAACTTCTTCTGTCGGAATTTCAACCCCAAGGTCGCCACGGGCAACCATGATGCCATCGGATGCTTCCAAGATGCCAGCGAAGTTCGTCATGCCTTCTTCGTTCTCGATTTTTGAAATAATCGGCGTCAAGCCAGCGCCTTGCTGCTCGAGCAGTGCACGAACCTCGCGAACATCGTTGCCGTTGCGAACGAAGGACATTGCGACGATTGAAATATTTTCTTCAACACCGAATTTGATGTGCATCACATCGCGCTCTGTTACACCTGGCAGGGAAGTACGTACGCCCGGCAAGTTAACACCTTTACGCTGTTTCAACTGAGCGGGGTTCAATACCGTACAAGTAACCTCTGTACCGTCAATCATTTCAACACGTAGCTCGATGGAGCCGTCGTCGATTAGCACAAGATTGCCTGGCTTTACGTCTTGCGGCAAGCCTGGATAGTTTACGGATACGCGGCTGGAATCGCCGATAATTTGCTCCGTCGTCAAGACGATACGATCGCCCGTCTGTAGATCATAAGAAGCATCTTTCAATTGACCGATGCGGATTTCTGGACCTTTAATATCCATCAGAATCGGGATAATTGTACCCATTTCTTGGGCAGCTTGGCGTACACGCTGAATACGACCGCGGTGCTCATCGAGATCGCCGTGAGCCATATTTAATCTGGCAACGCTCATGCCAGCGCGAATTAATTCTTTCAGGGTTGGAACGGAGTCGCACGCAGGACCCATCGTACAAATGATTTTTGTTTTACGCATCGTGAAGGACTTCCTTTCGCATGTAAGAGAGTAGTTGGCTTCATTATATGCCTTATTGATGCGAGTTTCTATGAACTATAGTATGATATGTGTAATATAGTACGATAAAAGGGAGGCGTGACCCCTATGCAGCTAACAGGCTTCCACTATGATAAAAGCAGTACATGGAACGAGGAACAGCCGAATATTCGATCCGATTGGACACTTATTTTCGTGATCTATGGCCGCTGTGTGTACTGGATTCGCGAGAAAAAACAAGTGCTAGAGAAAGGGCAATGGCTGCTCATTCCAAGCCATACCCCCTACTATGGTCGAAGTGTGCCCACCAAAATTCATGAGAAATTTGTGCTGCAGTTCGATGCACGAACAGCCTCGGACGTCTTCCCGCTGCTTCATCTAACGTCCCCTGCCTGCCGGCAGACGGGGAAATTCGATATCATTGCCGACCGGCTGCGACTGATCCACAGAGGGTGGCAAGACAAACAGCCCTATTACCAGGCGCTATGCGAAGCGCACTGGCAAGAGTTGTTTGTGTACCTCCAGCGGGAGTGGGATCAAGCGGCCACAACCTCGACAACCGCACTACTCGTGGAACAAATGAAGGGGTATATTCAGAATCATTACCGCGAACATGTAACCAAGGATGAGCTAGGCGCTAGCATTAACCGATCTCCGAATTATGCAGCATCCCTTTTTCGCCAAGTTACAGGTCAAACGATCAGTGAATTCGTTCACGTTACGAGGATCAAAACAGCCGTCTACATGCTGCGGCATTCCGCTCTGACGGTAACCGAAATAGCCGAGTTCATCGGCTATAACGATCCTTCTTATTTTTATCGCGTATTCCGAAGAATTACGGGTTTAGTACCAACCGAGCTAGTTTCAGATCGTGAAACCATTCGTAAATAACTACATCGTTCCGCCGCCAAGACGTACGTTAGCCGGAATTTGCTCAGGACCTTTGTTGATATTGTCGTGAATAAACGTACCAACACTAGCTTCATCGAATTTGGCGAGTGGCATTGTTTTCGTCCATGCCGTTATAACGACTTCTTGATCGGCAGGCACATCCACATTGGGAACGGCGAGAACACCAGCACCAGCCGTCTTGAAATGAGTCAAATATTCGATCTGATCGACCAGCTCTTTCGGTGCATCTGGATGATAATGAATGATGATATCGCCATGCTCCAGATTGTGGACAAGCAACTCGTAACCAGGTCTCTCCTTATAGAATCCGAACTTCAAATCGTGAGGGCTATGTGTGCCGGAGGTAGGGATTTTCATCTCGTACATCAAGGTGCCATCCTTGTGATCGCGTCCGTAATCTTTATCTGTTGTGACCTGAATGTTGGCATGGTAATTAAGCTGATCTAGACTATACTTGCTGGCTGAGCTTTGAATGAGTGAAGTACCTATACTGCCAATCGCGATAATAAGTAGGGCATGTGAAATAAGGAGCCAGGTTTTATGCTTCTTTTTCAGGGCTTGCTTTTCGGCCTTTTTCAACCGAGAGCTGCTATCTTTGTTCATTCTTGCTGTCAGCACGTAGCCAATCATAGCAGCAATGAGTATGGCTAGTCCGATATAAAGCAACATTGTCATTGTTTCAGTCCCCTTCTGCATCGTGGAATGATCCATCCTGGATAGGCTCCGTTATTGAAAAATAATGAAGACACTACAAATTGTAGTTTTACTTTGGGGTAGAAGTCAACTACTACGACGAAACTTTTGGGAAAAAAGGATTGCCAAAAAGCGGCTAATCCGCTACAGTTAAGCCAAATGAATAGCAACACGGGTGCTTGATGAAGTCAGGCTGAGATAGTGGCCCTATGCCACTGACCGTTAATCTGATCTGGATAATGCCAGCGTAGAGACCTGATGTGCTTTTTTTGCACAAATGTTCAAGCCTACCGTTAATCCGGCGGGCTTTTTTTGTCCTTAGGGACGAAGGAGACCATGTATCTTAGGTTGGCGTGTTCGCCTATCTCATTGACAAATATGGATTGGGGAAAAGGAGTCGAGTAGAAGATGGCGCAGCAAGAAGTAAGTAAAAAAGGGTTGAAGCTGACTGATATTTTGATCACGATTGTTATTTCAGCGGTGTTCGGTGTAATTTATCGGATTTGGGGACCGTTCTATGATCTATTGAAGCCACTAGGTTTGCATGCAGAACAGTTAAGCTACGGGATGTGGTTCATGGCGGCGACATTCGCTTTTCTCGTCATTCGTAAGCCAGGGGTTGCCCTGTTGGCAGAAGTGGCGGCTGCAACGATTGAGGCACTATATGGCGGCCATTGGGGAGTGGCAACGCTCGTGTTTGGTTTACTTCAAGGACTTGGTGCGGAGCTGGCGTTTGCTTTATTCCGCTACCGTCGTACAACCGTGGGGGTAACCATTCTCGCAGCCTTTGCTTCAGCGATCATGTCCTTATTTGTGGATACTTACTATGGCTATATCGAGCAACTCACTTTATGGAATTACGTTTTGTTCGTTAGCTTGCGACTACTAGGCAGTGCTTTGATCGCTGGCGTGTTCGCGTACTATTTGACGGATGCATTGTCTCGTACAGGTGTACTGAATCTGATTCGCCCCGTTTCCAAAAAAGATTACGACGTACTGGGGTAAACGAGATGAGCGAAGGAATGAGCGTTACGAATCTACGGTTAAAATATCCCGGCGACGACGCCCCCCTGATCTTTCAGGGGGTTTCCTTTTCCACCCGGCCTGGTGAGAAGGTGCTGCTTCTGGGACCTAGCGGATGCGGCAAATCTACCCTGCTTCAGGTGCTGAGCGGAATTGTCCCTGACATGATCGAGCTTCCGCTCAAAGCGGATGAGATTCGCAGACCTAGACGATGGGGGTATGTGTTTCAGGATCCTGATACGCAGTTTTGTATGCCCTATATCGACGAAGAGATCGCGTTCGTATTGGAAAATCAGGAAGTGCCGCGCGAAGAAATGCCTGCGCGTATTCAGCATTATTTGGACTTGGTCGGCCTTCATTTACCAGATGCTCACACACTGATTAGTACGCTGTCTCAAGGGATGAAGCAGCGACTAGCGATTGCTAGCGTACTGGCGTTAGAGCCAGAGGTGATCTTCCTCGATGAGCCTACGGCGCTGCTGGATGACGAGGGCACGAAGCAGGTGTGGGACACGATCCGGTCGATTAGCGGGGATAAAACCCTCCTCATCGTGGAGCACAAAATTAGCGGCATGCTGGATCTTCTCGACCGTCTGATCATCCTGACACCTGAGGGTGGGGTTTTGGCGGATGGGCCACCGCATGCCATGTTCGAGACGTACAAGGAACAAATCAGGGAATACGGGATTTGGTATCCCGAGGTGTGGGAGGATTATGCCAAGGAGAACCTGTATGCGGATGCGAGGGTGGATGACCAGAGAACCTTCCAACATAGCGTACAGTCCATAGAGCCCGTCATGGTCTTCCAGGATTTCGTCGGACTTCGCAGCGGGCAGATCAGGACCTCTGTGGATAACTTTCATGTATATCCTGGCGACTGGATCACCGTTGTCGGTGCCAACGGCGCTGGCAAAAGCTCGCTCCTCCTCGCGATCATGCGGCTCATTCCGACCCGCGGAAGCTGTGTGATCGCGGGAGTGAAGGGCAACAAAGTCGAGCAGCTTGCGGAGCAAGTCGGCTTTGTGTTCCAGAACCCGGAGTTCCAATTCGTCACGAACTCCGTGGAGGAAGAGCTGACCTATGGCTTGCCAGAGGGTCAGCCGAGGAACGGGCAGTCGGCAGCGGCCGAGCTGCTGCTCCGGGAGTACGACCTGCTTGCGCTGCGCGAGCGGCACCCGTTCCAGCTCTCGATGGGCCAGAAGCGCAGGCTCAGCGTGGCGTCCGCGATGGTTCGCGGGCCGCGCCTCCTGCTGCTGGATGAGCCCACCTTCGGGCTCGATGCGCATGGCACGCTGCGCATGCTCGAGCAGCTGGAGCGGCTGCGCGCCAGCGGGACCGTGATCGTGATGGTTACCCACGATCACGAGATCGTCCAGCGCTGGGCTACGCGCGTCTGGCAAGTCGAGGCGGGGCGCGTGACAGAAAGCGCGCCCGCAGTCCTAGTGCCTGTCGTCACAGGGGGTGAGCCGCTGCTATGCAACTAACATTCAGCTTTCGCGAAACGTGGCTGCATCGGGTGAATCCAGGTGTGAAGCTCGTCTTGTCGATTCTGCTATTCATCGTTGTCGTCTTCACACATAACATTAACATGATGCTGTTCCTGACGATCGGGGCATTACTTCCGCTGGCTTTGTTGTCGGGTCATCCTGTCAAAAGATTATTGCTATACGCTTCGCCCTTTCTGCTAATTTTTGTGTCATCCTCTGCGGGGATGATGATGTTCGGAACCGGGGAGACCCTCTGGTTTCACTTCGGGATTATTCGAATCACCGAGGAAAGCTTCTATCGCGGGATCCATCTTGGTTTGCGCGGTATGCAAGTAGCCTCGGTTGGCTTGCTGTTCAGCTTGACCACGCGGCCTGTCGCGTTGTTTTACGCGATGATGCAGCAGTGGAAGGTCGCGCCGAAGTACGCGTACAGCTTTCTGGCAGCATTGCGTATGCTGCCCGTCATCTTAGAGGAGTTCCAGACGCTTCGCTGTGCGCTCAAGGTTAGGGGCAATCGCAAGCAGCGGAATCCGCTCACATCGTGGTATACCACGATGCGGATGATCGCTATCCCGCTGCTGGCTCAAAGCATTCGCCGTGCCCACAGGACGGCGGTAGCGATGGAAGCGAAGCGTTTTTCGATGAATCGCAAACGCACGTATTATTATGTATCCTCCTACTCGAAGTTGGATGTGTATTACAGTGTCTACTGGCTTGTGCTCATTGCAGCAGCCCATTGGCTAGCGGTTACATGGCCGATACTGAGCAGCGTAGATGTTCGTTGAGGCTAAATATGAGGAATGAGTAGCGCGACCCCACACAGCAAAAGAGCAACCCAACTCCACTTAAGGAGCGGATTGCTCTTTTTCTCATTGGCCCCATTTGAGCATGATCGTGACTAGGCAACATGGATTTTCGGTAATGCGAGGACCAACCACGAACTGTATAGCACTAGGGCTGTAGCTGGCTTTGATTGCGGATTCACTACCGAATGTTTGAACAATGCGATCTACTTCTTTTTGATTGCCGTTTTGGGCACTCGTCATTAATTGCTGGGCGATCGTGGGGTCATTGAGTTTTTTGACGAGGATGGAGGCATCCTTTAGCAAATGTTCGGAGGTAACGACCGAATTCGAAAGCATTTTGGTATTAACAGGCGGATAGTTGCGGTCCCACGCCCAGTAAGGTGCATAGTGGTACGGATGAGCAGGATACAGATGATACTGAACTGGGGGATAGGGGTACAAGGTTGGGTCGTTGTACATCGAGACCGACCCCTTTCTGTAAAATGATGAGCACTAGCAATATATGTGAGTTGTAGGCGAGTGTGCATAGGCGGGTCAACTGAGAATGATAATTATCCTCATTAACTAACTTTTTATTAACTACTTTACAAATGTAAGTGAACTGGGTATAATAAACCCAACATCATTACATTTGGAGGAGGTAGAGATCATGGGTAAATGTGCATGCGGCAACACGCAAAACACGGAGGGCAACTGCGACGGTTCACACGCTAAAAAAGACAAATAAAGTTTGGCACATAGACGTTTTGGAAAAGGACTCCGCGAGGTTAGGCTCGTTGG
Source organism: Paenibacillus sp. J22P143 (assembly GCF_059692035.1). Taxonomy (NCBI): domain Bacteria; kingdom Bacillati; phylum Bacillota; class Bacilli; order Caryophanales; family Paenibacillaceae; genus Paenibacillus; species Paenibacillus sp. J22P143. The sequence continues at coordinate 819 of NZ_JCAUAQ010000017.1, read as the reverse complement.
GGTCCTTTTTGTGTTTGAGCGGGTGGTTGGCGCGTATAGTGATATAAATTGAAAATACGAGTGGGAACATGTACATTAAAGTTTAGATGAAAAGAGCATACGGCCATGGCATTGCCGTGAAAGTCGCGCAGGTCCGCCTAAGGCCCAAAAGGGGCCTTACGACCGCCGTAAGTCGGCGGCTGTCCGCCCGTAACGCCCCAAAAGGGCGTTACAGTGCCGGCAATGCCGCCGAAGTGGCGTGATTGCCCTGCATAAGGCCCAAGAGGGGCCTTACGACCGCCGTAAGTCGGCAGCTGTCCGTCTGTAACGCCCAAAAAGGGCGTTACAGTGCCGGCAATGCCGCCGAAGTGGCACGATTGCCCTGCGTAAGGCCCAAAAGGGGCCTTACGACCGCCGTAAGTCGGCAGTTGTCCGCCCGTAACGCCCAAAAAGGGCGTTACAGTGCCGGCAATGCCGCCGAAGTGGCACGATTGCCCTGCGTAAGGCCCAAAAGGGGCCTAACGACCGCCGTAAGTCGGCGGCTGTCCGCCCGTAACGCCCCAAAAGGGCGTTACAGCGCCGGCAATGCCGCCGAAGTGGCACGATTGCCCTGCGTAAGGCCCAAAAGGGGCCTTAAGACCGTCATAAGTCGGCAGCTGTCCGCCCGTAACGCCCCCAAAAGGGCGTTACAGTGCCGGCAATGCCACGAAGTGGCGTGATTGCCTTGCGTAAGGCCCAAAAGGGGCCTTACGACCGCCGTAAGTCGGCGGCTGTCCGCCCGTAACGCCCCAAAAGGGCGTTACAGTGCCGGCAATGCCGCCGAAGTGGCGTGATTGCCCT
>NZ_JCAUAQ010000016.1:0-120952 GCF_059692035.1 Paenibacillus sp. J22P143 | reverse complement strand
TTGTCAAGTCTTACTTCTCTTTTTCGTGCAAAAAAAGAGCGGGCTATCTTTTCGATAACCTGCTCTTTTTCTTGATATTTGGACCCGCGCCTTAACTAAATGACATTGGCCCTCGGGCATCCCTTTTTTGCAGGAAAAACCTTGACATTTCTATTGATAATGATTATCATTTTTATTTAATGGATAGAAATTAAAATGATTCAACCCTATATACATATTGAAAAAAGGGGATGTTCCTCATGGCAATAGCGACGAGAATATATACCGAACAACTGCATGTTTCTTATGATAAATTGAAAATCATCAACGATTTGAGTATAGAGATTCCAACGGGCAAAATTACCGCTTTAGTCGGTGCAAATGGTTCGGGGAAATCCACGATTTTGAAGGCGATGTCGCGACTATTGAAGCCGACGGAAGGTACCGTTTTCCTTGATGGTCATTCCATTCATCATCAATCGACGAAGGAAATTGCGAAGAAATTAGCGATATTGCCGCAATCACCATCAGCTCCGGAAGGCATTACAGCCGAAGAATTGGTAGGGTATGGCCGTTTCCCACATCAGCGCGGTTTCCAGAAGATGTCTAGCGCCGATCGCGAGATCATTAACTGGGCGTTCGAAGTGACCGGGATGACAGCGTTCAAGGATCGTCCGATCGATCATTTGTCAGGTGGGCAGCGTCAACGTGTGTGGATTGCAATGGCTTTAGCACAGCAAACCGACATGCTGTTCTTAGATGAGCCGACGACTTATTTGGATATGGCGCATCAGCTAGAAGTCTTGTGTCTGCTCAAAGAAATTAACGAGCGTCACAATACGACGATCGTGATGGTTGTGCATGATTTGAATCATGCGACGCGTTATGCGGATCATTTGATCGCGATTAAATCAGGCAATGTCGTTTACGAAGGGTCACCGATGGATATTGTAACGCCGAAGATGCTGCTTGATGTGTTTGCTATTCATGCGGATGTTATTGTGGATCCTAGGGCAGGCGTGCCGCTCTGTATCCCATATGGCTTGGTATCCGATGACGAAGTCGTGTCCCAAGAGGCATGGGAAGTGGAAGCAGCCATTGTTTAAATTTGGCTTAGATGAGCCTGTGAAAGAGGTGCCCCCGGATGCGGAGGTGCCTTTTCTTTGTGGAAATGAGGCTCTTCCCTTGTGTTCAGGGAGGATTTTTGGCACAATACTAACTAGAGATGGTATGCTTCGGCTGCTTAGAAGAATTGGACTGCACGTGATAGTCTCGAAAAGAGGATAACGGAATGAATACATCATCCATTTATGGATTAACTTTTGATCAATTAGTCGCTTGGCTCGCTGAAAAAGGCTACAAAAAGTCACGCGCGCTGCAAGTGTGGGATTGGCTGTATCGTAAGCGGGTCGCCTCTTTCGCTGAAATGACAGATGTGAAACAGGATAGCTTGGCGATGTTAAGCGAGCATTTTGCTATTCATACCTTGACCGAGCATACGAGACAGGAATCGGCCGATGGCACGATGAAGTTTCTGTTCAAGCTGTCGGATGGCAATCTCATCGAAACGGTATTAATGCGCCATAAATTCGGCTTGTCCGTCTGTGTGACGACGCAAGTGGGCTGTAATATTGGATGCAGCTTCTGTGCGAGCGGATTGTTGGCCAAAAGCCGTGATTTATCCGCCGCGGAAATCGTGGAACAAATTATGAAGGTCCAATTCCATTTGGACACGTTGGGGAAAGACGAACGCGTAAGCCATATTGTTGTGATGGGGATCGGCGAGCCGTTCGATAACTTCGTGAATATGGTCGATTTCATCCGCGTGGTGAAGGATCAAAAGGGGTTGGATATCGCGGCAAGACACATTACGGTATCTACGAGTGGACTCGCTGGGAAGATCAAAGAATTTGCTGACTCCGATCTGAAAGTGAATCTAGCGATTTCCTTGCATGCGCCGACGAACGAGCTTCGTACCCGTATCATGAAGATCAACAAAGCGATTCCGATTGAGACGTTGATGGAAGCAATCGAGTACTATTTGGAGAAGACGAATCGACGGATTACGCTTGAGTACATTTTGCTCAAAGACGTGAACGATGGCAGGGAGCATGCGCTCCAACTGGCTGAGTTGATTCAGCACATCCGCCAGCTGGCGAATGTGAACTTGATTCCGTATAATCCGGTGGATGAGCACAGCCAATATCAGCGAAGCGAGCGGGAATCCGTACGCGCCTTTTACGATACGCTGAAGAAGCAAGGTATCTCCTGCAGCGTGCGTTTGGAACACGGGACGGACATTGATGCGGCTTGTGGACAACTGCGAAGCAAACAAATTAAACAATCCACAGGGGATAATGTTGTGGCGGGTTAACATATAAGGTCTGTGGATGAATGTCATTCGCAGGCTTTTTTGCTTACATGGGATGGCTGATGTGGACAACTCCAGCATACAATGAAGATAAGCAGCGAACTTCGACGTTAGGATGCGTAACTGGCTTTTTCAAGTTAGGAGAAGGATCCACCTAATAAGTACATCGAGTTCTGGTCGAATAAAGAGCTTGCCCAAGTTTATGTCTCTGGGGATTACCACAACGATGGGATAGAAGGTTGGTCGGGGTTGAACGCTCGTTTTGGCATGTTAACGAATGAGGGCGGAAGCTTATCGCTATCGCATATATTAAGTGTGCATGAGCGTGACAGTATCTCCATTGGCAAATACAAGCATTAATGCAGATAAACGATTGCGCCTCGAAAATTTGAAAAAGCCGTCCTAGCAGTTACACTGCGGGACGGCTTTTGGCATTACTTTGTGATTAGTTTCGACTACGCATAATCATCATCAGGCCGCCAACTACGATAAGCCCGATGGCGATGATCGAATTGTTATGGAAAAGCGTCCCGAAGATGGAGCCGATGGAGAAGATCGCAAAGAACAGCAGCGACATCACCGATAGAATGTTAATCGGAATGAGCAAATACTTGTTGCGTCCGCCGAACCAATACAGCTCGAACAAGCCGACAGCCACAGCCAGCATGAAACCTGGCCACATGAGATGCCAAATATCGAACAGGGTGGAGATTTGGCACACGATACCTGCCGTTAGCAGAATACCTCCAGGAACGAGAACGCCTGCACCCCGACGTTGCTGAATGAAGAAGTACAGCCAATGGAAAAACACCCCGACAGGAATGACGAACAGCGTCGGCCAGAAATATTCAAAAATGGTGCCCGTACTGAACGATACATCCCCTTTTAGAAACATAAAAACACCAAGCAAAATCAGGATCGGCCCGAGAAAAGCGCTGCGATTCATATTCATATTCAATTTGTTCACTCCTACTGTTTGGATTCATTACTCTAAGAATACCATGACAGGGTACAAGTGTCTTCCGACTATAGGGAAGGACGAAGATCGGTCTGAGGACTGATTTGTTAAACCCCTCTGCTGGGGGAAGTGGGTTGAATGGAAGCTAATTTTGTCCGTGCGCCACTAGTTCTAGTAAATTGATGCGATAATACATCATTTTTCTGTCATTTCATACGAAATCGCTGAAACAGATACATTTTGATGTATTTTGCATCATTCAACGCAAAATCACCGGAAACACAAGTAGAATCCTGCACTTTTGCATCATTCCTCTACCTAGAGCAGCGAGGAGCGGGATTGGAGGAGGTTAGCTAGGTAATGCAGGTGTATTAGCTGGAGAAGAAGGAGTTGGAGAGACGGTAATGCAAGTGGAGTAGATGAACTAGCAGAAGTAGCAGAACTAGGGAAGAGGAAGTGTAAGAGGAGTAATAGGAGGAGTAGAAGTGGGTGAGTGGTAGTTTCAGTAGTGGTTGCAATAACAGCAATAACAGTAATAACAGTAAAAGCAGATAGCAGTAGAAGTTGTAGCTGCAGTAGCATAGGTTTGAGAAGGGTACGCAGGATCCCCACACGCCCAAAAAGCCTTCCCTCCACAATGTGGAAGGAAGGCTCCTACAGAAGGGGCAGAAGCCCCCATAACTACTTACTAGAAAAATTTCACGAGCTCATCCTTGATCGCGTCGTTCGAACCGCCAACCACCTTCTGGAACTGTGGTTTGTCGAACAGAGCTTGGATTTGCTCTGGATACGTCTGAGCAATACCGCGCAAGCGAATCGACTCATCGAACTTCGCCGGATGCGCGGTGGACAAGGACACCGTCACCTCGCCAGGGGCGGCGAGCTTGTCAGCTGCTGCTACGCCGCACGCAGTGTGCGGATCAAGCAGGTACTCGTACTTCGCGTGGTAAGCGCTGATCGTGTCGAGGCACTCCTCGTTCTTCACGCCATACGCAGCGAAGTCAGCCTGTACCGTCTGCAGCTTGTCGGCAGGGATAACCACGCGGCCTTCGGCCTTGAATTGCTCCATGATCGCGTTCACAGCTGCAGCGTCTTCGCCGTATAGATAGAACAAGTAGCGCTCAAAGTTGCTCGCGACTTGAATGTCCATAGACGGGCTATATGTGCCGCGGAACTCGCCTGGTTGATATACACCTTCTTGCACGAAGTGCTCAAGTATATTGTTTTCATTTGTAGCAAGAATGAGTTTATTGATCGGAAGCCCCATTTTCTGAGCCAGGTAGCCTGCGAAAATATCACCAAAGTTACCCGTAGGCACGGAGAAGTTGATCTTCCCAGCTTGTTGCTCCGCAGATAACTGGAAGTAAGCGTAGAAATAATACACGGTTTGCGCCAAAATACGGGCAATGTTGATCGAGTTAATCGCGCGCAAATGGTAACGGTGCTTGAACTCTACATCAGCAAAAAGCTCTTTTATAATGCGTTGGCAATCATCGAAGGTTCCTTCAACGGAAAGATTCAACACATTCGCATCATTAACGGTTGTCATTTGCAGTTCTTGTACCTTGCTCACCTTCTGGTGCGGATGCAGGATACAGATGCGAATGCCTTCTTTACCGCGTACGCCCTCAATCGCAGAAGCGCCAGTGTCACCGGAGGTAGCTCCAAGGATGTGGATGATGGAATTCGTTTTGCGTGAAACGTACGAATAGAGATTACCAAGGAATTGCAGGGCAATATCCTTGAAAGCAAATGTAGGACCGTGGAACAATTCGAGCACGTAGGTGCCATCGTTCAGGCGCTTAACTGGCGTGACAGCCGCATCACGGAACGTTGCGTAGCTTTCATCAACGAGCTGCTTAAGCTCATCGCGTGGAATTTCGTTGTTTACATAGAGCGAGAAGATTTCAAGGGCTAGCTCTGAATAGGAGAGCTTGGACCAGCTTTGAAGCGTGTCAGCGGATAGCTGAGGGATGTTTTTCGGTACGAGCAGACCGCCGTCATTGGCCAATCCCATCAGGATTGCATCGATAAAGCCGATGGGTTCTACTTTGCCGCGAGTGCTAATGTATTCCATATGAGTCCCCTTATACGATTGAATTTTCAGTTATTGTATCAAAAAACAGAACATTTGGACAGTGTACATCCATCATGGCTGCTCGCTCCTTAGAAACAAAAGAACCCTCCCTATAAGGGAAGGTTCTGAAAGTTCCGTTACGCAAGCCTACTCTTCCGGTTCTGCTACTACGATTTTCCAAGCGCTGCTGATAGGCGGCAAGCTTTTGGTCATCGCAGGGCCGTAAAACCCGATGACATTCGTGCCTTTAACGAGAGCGGATTTGTCTACAGGCTCACCTTTGCCGTCTACGATGGCTGTGTCAGCGCCAACTGTAAGAACAACCTCACCTGGAGCATCTTCGGTAAGCCCCTGACCTTTGACCAGAAGTCCGCCATCCTCGCGAACAGCTTCAATCACACCCGCTGTACCTAGCGCACCCTTATGAGCTGCTGTATCAAGCACCGTGATGTTGGATGCGGACGTTTGTGGCGGCAAGCTAAGTGTCATCGCCATAGAATGCTCTGCTGTGATCGTTAAACCAACGTGAAGATCAGCAAGTGTCAGCTTCGTGCCGTCAAGCATTTGGTAGGTCGTTTCCGGGCTCACGTTGAGAACGATACCGCCCGTACCCGTGTCTTGAATGTGAATTTGAGCGTTAACGCCTGTCGTGTTAATAGAGGTAATGACGCCAGTAGATTGCACTTTCTTGGCCTCCTCTTTCATCGAGATCGTAACGGAATTGCCTTCTGTCACAGCAGTGCCGTGCAGAATTTTAGTAACGAAGGAAGCGGGCACATACAGCTTGCTGTCCACCAATTCAGGTGCCGTGCCGAGCTGCGTCAACATTTTATTAATCGTATAGCGATCTTCGCCGGTTTTCACGGTTGTAAAAAGGTTACCCTTTGTCAAATCTACAGAATAAGTTTCTGGGTTCCACGTTAAAGAAAATCCAAGGCTTTCGCTCACAGCACGTAAGGGAATCATCGGCTGGGTGGTGCCGGATTTCACAAAGCCATTCTCGGTTGCTGTTCCATTTACTTGAACGGTAACATCGAGCTGGGTCTTCACAGGCTGGATCTGAATCGTGTTCATAATGGGAACGACTGCTTCAGGGGCAGCTGCATAAGCTGCACCTGTTGCCAGCATGCTGGATAGGGAGAGGAGAGTGAGCGTTTTTTTCATCATCGGTTTCATGGTTGTGTACGTCCTTCCTGTATGTAAATTATGGTGGGTGTTCGGATTCTCTAACGCAAGGGTTTGTGAGAAGGTTGCAGACAAGCCGAAAGTTTCATTATAAACAACATCGGGTGTGGACTTCACTTGGTTGAAACTATAGAATCAATGTGATGACTGGAAATTTGGAAAAAGAGGTGGAAATGTTGTCTTTTGTTATGAAGCTGCGATGGTTTTTTAAAGAGAGATGGAAGTATTATGTACTCGCGGTCTCCCTGCTGATCGGTGTCAATTTATTGGCGACCATTCCCCCTAAAATGATAGGAAATACCATTGATCATATTCGAAATGGGAATTTAACAGCTTCGGAGCTTCATCAAACGGTCTTATTGCTCGTTGGACTTTCTCTCCTTCTGTATGGGATGACCTTTGTGTGGATCACGAGCCTATTTGGTAACTCTGCCTTAGTGGAGAAGCTGCTTAGAGGGAGGTTGCTGGCGCATTTGTCGACAATGTCACCGGCCTTCTTCCAACGCAACTCAACGGGTCAGCTCATGGCTTTGGCGACGAATGATATTCTAGCCATCGGTCAAACCTCGGGTTACGGGGTGATGACACTCGTCTCAACCTTCGTTGGTGCTTCGGTCGTTATTATAACGATGGTGTCGCTCATCTCCTTCAAATTAATGCTTGCGGCGTTGATTCCGCTGCCTTTTCTTGCTGTTGTCATTAATCTGCTAGGTAAAAAGGTGAGAGTGCGCTTCCTTGCGGCTCAGGCCTCCTTTGGTGTGATGAATGATCATGCGCTGGAATCAATCTCAGGCATACGCGTTATTCGCTCCTATGTGCAAGAAGCGCAAGATTTGAAGGCTTTTGATGACGTCACCTCCGATGTCATGAACAAAAATCGCCGCGTCTCGATGCTCAATGCGCTATTTCAGCCGCTAACCTCGTTGATCGTTGGTTTAAGCTACTCGATCGGCATCGGATATGGCTCTTATCTGATGTTTCATGATGAAATCACGCTCGGTCAGCTGATATCGTTCAATATTTACCTCGGTATGCTGATCTGGCCGATGATTTCCTTCGGTGAGTTTATTAACGTCCTGCAGCGCGGAAGCGCTTCGGCGGATCGTCTGGATAAGGCGTTGTCGCAAAAAGCCGATCTCATTGATGTGGAAACGCCAGTTCCAGTAGCTGTCCCTGAACGCATCGAGATGAAGGGGTTAACCTTTACCTACCCGACAGCTAATCATGCGAGCCTCGTCAATGTCTCATTCCAGCTGGAGAGAGGACAAACGCTCGGTATTGTCGGCCGAACCGGCAGCGGCAAAAGCACGCTGCTCAAGCAACTGCTGCGCCAATACCCGATCGAACCGAGCAAGTTGTGCATTTCGGACGTTCCAATCGAACAAATCGCCATAGATCAAATAAAGCGTTGGGTCGCTTATGTGCCGCAGGAGCATCTGCTGCTGTCCAAGTCGATTCGCGACAATGTCGCGCTAGGCAAGCATACGGCTTCGCCAGAAGAGATCGCACATGCCGTGGAGATGGCTTCTTTTACCCAAGATATCGCTCAAATGCCAGAAGGTTTAGCAACCATTGTCGGTGAGAACGGCGTGATGCTGTCCGGTGGACAAAAGCAGCGTTTGGCGATTGCACGGGCCTTGCTGATTGATTCCGAAATTTTGCTGCTGGATGACTCCCTCTCGGCGGTAGATGCGCGGACAGAAAGTCGCATTCTGCAGCATATCCGCCAGGAACGTGCGGGCCGCACAACGCTGATTTCTACCCATCGCTTGTCTGCTGTCAGCCATGCCAACTGGATTCTCGTCCTCGATGAAGGCAGAGTGATTGAGGAAGGCACGCATGAAGAGCTTATGCTGTTCGGCGGCTGGTATCGCCAGCAGTGGGATCGCCAGCAGATGGAAGCCAGTCTCGAGGATTGAGAACTTAGCCCATGCTTACGACGATCGTTTTACCAAAGTAAAACTTTTAGGAGGACGACAGATTGTCTAAACCGACTACGGCCAGACGGCTGATTTCCTACGCACTCGTCCACAAGTTCAGAATTCTCGGTGCGCTGCTCATTCTTTGCTGTTCAGTAGCTGCAGATCTGGGCGGGCCTTTTATAACCAAAACAATTATTGATCAGCATCTCTCGGGTGGTGCGCGCGAAATTGCGCCCGTTCTTAAGCTGCTTGGCCTCTATATGGGTTTACTGTTAACCGCTGGTCTATGTAATTATTCGCAAGCTTACATTTTACAATCCACCGCACTGCAAATTATTAAAAACATGCGGATGGATCTCATGCAGCACATCCAACGCATCTCGCTGCGGTATTTCGATAACACACCGATTGGGCAAGTCGTTTCGCGTATTGCAAATGATACGGAAGCCGTTCGTGATCTCTTCATGAGCTTCATGGCGACTTTCATTGTCAGCATCATGCAGCTCATTGGGATTTACGTCGCACTTTTCTTATTGGATTGGCATCTTGCGGTGTTTTGCTTGGCGCTGCCGCCGATCTTCGTTGTGATTATGTACATTCATTTGAAATATTCGAAAATCTTCATCACCATCATGCGCGCTAGACTGAGTGATATGAATGCGATGATAAACGAGTCCATCGTCGTGATGCCGATTATCCAAGCTTTTCGCCGTGAAAGGGTCACATTGGAGGAATTTGAAGTCCTGAACAAGGATCGCTATGTAAATCAGGTGAAGCAGTTCCGTATTTATGCGCTTTCCACGCGGAATATCGTAGGAACGATTGGCAGCCTAGTGACAGCGATGGTGATTTGGTATTTCGGTGGAAAATCCTTGGAAACCGCCATCTCCTTCGGGGTGTTTTATGCGTTTATCGATTATTTGGGACGGATATTTCATCCGATCATTGGGATTTTTGATCAGTTGACGAATGCGCAGCGGGCTTTTGTATCTGCGGAGAAGGTATTTACGATCCTTGACATGGAAGGTCAAGAGGTCGAGAAGGTTGGTCACGTGCAGCGCCCAGAGGGCATCGTGAAATTCGACAACATCACCTTTGCATATAAAGAAGGGGAGAATGTATTAAAGGGGATTTCCTTCGAGGCGCGAAAAGGGGAAACGATCGCTTTAGTCGGGCATACCGGCTCAGGCAAAAGCTCCATCTTGAACCTGTTACTCGGCTTCTACGAGCCGAATGAGGGCTTGATTACGATTGATGGCCGTGATATTAAAGGCATGTCCAAACAGGCGCTGCGCAAGCATATGGGGATCGTGCTGCAGGATCCGTTCTTGTTCGCGGGGGACATCAAGTTCAACGTGAGTCTGTACAATCAGGACATCTCGCTGGATAGAGTGAAAGCTGCGCTGCGTGATGTTGGGGCAGCTGGCTTTATCGAGCAGCTGCCGAACGGCTACGACGAGCAGGTCGTGGAGCGGGGAAGCACGCTGTCCTCCGGTCAGCGGCAGTTGATCTCGTTCGCGCGAGCGCTGGCGTTCGATCCGTCGATCCTGATTCTCGATGAGGCGACAGCCTCCATCGACAGTGAGACGGAAGGTCTCATCCAGCAAGCGCTGAAGGTTGTGAGTGAGGGGCGCACGACGCTCATCATCGCGCACCGGCTTTCCACGATCCGCGATGCGGATCAAATTCTTGTGCTGCACCGCGGCGAGATCGCCGAGCGGGGTAATCACGACACGCTCATGGCGCTGGGCGGGCGCTACGCGAAAATGTACCAACTGCAGAAGGGGACTTCGGCAGTTGTAGGGTAAGGAAAGGCGCTTCCTCGGGATGAGGAGGCGCCTTTTCACATGTTAGTTGGAGATATCTTGTAAATTATCGGTGAGCGGGGATTAAACTCGATGTGTGGAGTCGAGAATAGTAACACTTGTAACTGATGGAGGTGTCTCTATGACAGTTGTTTGTCCGTCCTGCAATAGGGAAGTGGAAATTAAGAGGAACGGGAATGGCAAATGTTCATGTGGATCTCATATAAAAGTGATAAATTAATGCATAAATGATGTTTGTGGAATCGTATTTATAAAATATTGCGTTTTTTTATAATTAGAAATAGACAAATCGTTAATAATGTGTAAATATCTTTATATATTAGAATTGAGGTGTCTAACTTGAGGTACATACATAAATTTTATCATGAACAAACATCCGCTCAGTTTAACGAATTACACCAGATGAGGCTTAATTCTGATTCGACTGTTCATTTGGGTTTAAGCATAAAACCTATAAGTCAACCTCATCGTTATGAGTTATATTACATACCGACAAATGACATGCTGAATATGATAAGTAAAATTCATCATGTATCTAATGCATTTTTGAAAACATTTAGTGGACTCCCTACAGTTGCTCAGAATCAATTCATTAACGAGTGTTTGGTAGAAGAATTATATAATACGAATCAATTAGAAGGAATAAGGAGTAGTAGAGAGGAGATAGCGAGAAGCACAAAAGAATTAAAGTTAAATAGAAAAACAAAAACAAGGTTCGACAGCATGATTAAATCATATATGAGTCTACTGGGGGGTCTAATTGATGTACCAAAGAAACCAGAGGAGATAAGGAACATCTATGATGACATTACGAAGGGGGAAATAGATCAAGAGGAGCTCCCAGACGGTGAGGTTTTTAGGAAGGAAGCAACCTATGTATTAAAGAAGTCTGGTTCTGGTAAGGTTATTCATCAAGGAGTAACGCCGGAAGAGGAAATTATTTCTAAATTAAAGCAACTGTTATCCTTCATGAACGATAATGACGAAATACCTGAGCTCATTAGAGTTGCAGTCGGTCATTATTATTTTGGATATATACACCCATTCTATGATGGAAATGGAAGAACATCTAGATTTATTAGCTCCTTATATCTATCGAAGACATTGGATAATATCTCCTCATTATCAAGGGGTTGCAATACATATAAAAATAAATACTTAGAAGCGTTTGAATTTACCAATAGCATTAAGAGTAGAGGAGAAATGAATGGTTTCATTGAAACTTTTCTAAGTATTATGCTAGAGGCACTTGTTGAAATGAATGCTGAGTTAAAGGAAAAGAGTGAGTTGTTAGGCATTGCAGCAACTAAATTGAGTAGCGAATTAAAATTACGTGAAATGGATGACCTTCATAAGGAAGTTATGTTTATTCTGGCGCAAAATCATTTCTTCGACTCCAATAGTGGACTGACTATTAAAGAATTAGCAGGGATTCTCGCTAAATCGGAAGCGACTCTCAGGAAAATAGTCAAAGAATTGCTTGATCTTTCATTAATTAGTCAAAAGGGTGAGAGACCAGCCTATTATTATATTGGGCAAAATTACTTTGAGCTCTAAGTGAAGCATCGGCCAGCCTCTGCGCTAAAAATTTTCTGTTGATAAGGATCGGAGCGATGCAAGTAAACACGGCAAACAAACTGCTGCGGCCTAATGCACCGATCCAGTACGATATACCTGTTGACTTTTATCTCAAAATAAAGTATCTTTAAATTAAGATAAATGAAACGAACAAGAAACGAGGTGAAGCAACATGAGCGAAACGAGAAATCATTCTCTAGATCTGTACATCGCCCTTTCCAGAGCGAGTGAGTGGGTGAATGCCCACGGGGACCGAGATATTCGCAAGCATGGACTGAACCGCACGGAGTTTGGCGTACTGGAGCTGCTTTACCACAAGGGAGCGCAGGCCATTCAACAAATTGGCAGCAAGGTACTGATGAGTAGTGGAAATATCACCTATGTGGTTGATAAACTGGTCAAGAAGGAATACGTAAGGCGCAACACGTCAACGGAAGATCGCAGATTGATTTTTGCTGAAATTACCGACAAAGGGAAACAATTTATTGAGGACGTATTTCCGAAGCACGCCGTCGTGATCGAAAGCGCCTTAGCGGGATTGACGGATGAAGAGAAGAAGCTCGCAAGTCAGCTTTTGAAGAAGCTTGGTAAATATGCACAAGAGGGATTCAAGTAGAGAGTCATCCGAATTCTTCTTTATCGCGATGTTGCATGCTCGGCATAAATGATAACATCTCACGTGAACTATCTTAAAATAAAGATTCTTAAATATGAAGGAGTTGGTTATGATGTCAACACAACAAACCGCAGGTATTCACCATATCACCGCTTTCGTTCAACATGCACAGGCAACCGTTGATTTCTATGCTGGTATCTTGGGGCTTCGCATGATCAAAAAAACAATCAACTTCGATGCACCGGAAGTCTACCATCTCTATTTCGGTAATGAAGCGGGTAGTCCAGGCACGATCATTACCTTCTTCCCTTACGCAGGTTCACGCAAAGGTCGGATTGGTGGCGGTCAGGTCGGCATCACAACTTACGCCGTGCCAACGGGAAGCCTTTCCTTCTGGGAAGCGCGTCTAGCACAATTCGATATCGCCTTTGAGAAAAATGCTCGATTCGGCGAAACGTACCTTCAATTCAAAGACCCAGACGGTCTGAGACTTGAGATCGTCGAGCGCGAACAAGGCGCGCTTAGTCAGTGGGCTTTTGGCGGCGTTCCAACGGATAAAGCGATCAAAGGTTTCGGAGGCGCTGTTCTATACAGCACAGCGCCAGACAAAACCTCGGAGCTACTCGTTAACGTCATGGGGCTGCAAAAAGTAGGGCAAGAAGGTGCCTACGCACGCTTCGCTTCCTTCGGCGACTTAGGCAACATCGTCGATATCAACGTAACGCCGATGGACTACGGTGCTGGCGGATCAGGAACGGTACATCATATCGCATGGCGCGCCAAAGATGATGCGGAGCATGCGCTCTGGAGAAGTCATGTGGCGAGTCACGGCTACCACCCTACACCGATCGTAGATCGTCAATACTTCAATGCGATTTACTTCCGTGAAGAAGGGGGCATCCTATTTGAAATTGCAACAGATCCTCCAGGCTTTGCGAGAGATGAGCAGCCAGAGGCGCTCGGTGAAAAATTGATGCTGCCGGAATGGTTCGAAGCAAGCCGTGATCAAATCGTAAACAATCTGCCGCCGATTGAAGTGCGGGTATTGGAGGGTGACGGGCAATGAGACATATCTATCAGCAAGGTTCTGATCTAACTGCACCCGTGCTCGTTCTGTTCCACGGAACGGGCGGGACAGAGCAAGACCTGCTGCCTTTGGCGCAGGCAATTTCACCAACCTCCACTGTACTGAGCGTACGAGGGAATGTCCTAGAGAATGGCATGCCGCGGTTTTTTCGCAGGCTAGCTGAAGGCATCTTCGACGAGGAGGATCTCATCTTCCGCACGAAGGAAGTATATGATTTCCTCGACGCAGCAGCGGTAGAACATGGCTTCGATCGCAGTAACGTGGTCGCTATCGGCTATTCGAACGGCGCGAATATCGCGGGCAGTCTCTTATTCCATTATCCGAAGGCACTCCGCGCAGCCATTCTGCATCATCCCATGGTGCCGCGTCGTGGCTTGCAGCTGCCAGATCTCTCAGATACACCTGTATTCATCGGCGCAGGCAAGAACGATCCGATCTGCTCCCCTGAGGAGTCCGAGGAGCTAGAGCGCCTGCTGAGCGATGCTGGATCGGATGTTCATGTGCATTGGGAGAACTCGGGTCATCAACTGACGCGCTCCGAGGTTTTTGCCGCAGCAGAGTGGTTGAAGGGAATTTCTATCTAACAGAATGAATAAGGAGTGGTCATAATGTTAAGTATAGATCCATCAGCGCTAAGCGAGCGAGAGAATTATAAGCTGCTCATCGGCAGTATTATTCCGCGGCCGATCGCATTTGTCACGACCTTGTCCACAGGAGGCGTGCTAAACGCCGCGCCCTTCAGCTACTTCACCATCGTCACGGCGGATCCGCCGATGGTCGCTGTCTCCGTGCAGCGGAAGCAGGGTATCCGTAAGGACACATCCCGCAACGCAATCGATACTGGGGCCTTCGTCGTTCATATCGCAGGCGAATCCTATATCGACCAGATCAATCAGAGCGCCGCTGCGCTGCCACCTGAGGAAAGCGAAGTGACGCTGACGGGACTTACACCCGTCGCGAGCCGCCAAATCGCCGTCCCTGGCGTCGCAGAAGCCAGCATCCGCATGGAATGCGTCCTCGAGCAGGCGATCCCGCTCGGCGGTACAGCGGATTCACCCGCGGCAGATTTGCTCATCGGACGTGTCGTATATTTTCACATCGATGAGAACTTAGTTGACAACGGTCATATTGATCCGCAGAAGGTGAAGCCTGTAAGTCGGTTAGCCGGGAGCTCGTACGCGAAGCTCGGTGAGATTTTTGCAATAGATCGCCCAGTTTAACGGGGAGACGAATGGCTTCGTTCTTAGTCTGAACGAGCGGCCATTCGTCTATTTTTTGAGGCGACTGACTTTTATTGCATTTTACAAAAAGGGTTTACCCACGTATGATGAGATAGCTATGTAATATTTCTTATCCTATAACGGGAACTTATTTCGGTTCGCAACGTACTAACTTCAGTGATATAAACTTACAAGATCCGACACGACGCGGAGAGAGGGAGTTCTAACAGGATGAAGCATGAAGATAAGGGTGGGTGGCGTTCAGATATCGCACCTTTCGAAAGACCACATATGAAGCATAGTGTGTGGCAAATCATCAATACAGTGGGACCCTTTTTCGTGCTTTGGTATTTTGCTTTTCTAAGTCTTTCCGTTTCCATTTGGCTAACTTTCGTGATCGATCTAATAGCCGCAGGATTTTTAATCCGCATTTTCATTATTTTCCATGACTGCTGTCACAAATCTTTTTTCAAAAACAAACTCGCCAATGAAATTGTTGGCACGCTGACAGGGATTCTAACCTTTGTACCGTACCACCAATGGCGCCATACACACTCCGTTCACCATGCATCCAGCGGGAATTTGGATCGCAGAGGTGTGGGTGATATCTGGACGCTAACCGTGGATGAATATATGCAAGCAACATGGCTCAAAAGAATGACATATCGCCTCTATCGCAGTCCGTTCGTGATGTTTGTTATCGGGCCGATTTTCATCTTCCTCATTGATTACCGGTTTAACCGCAGGAAGGTAGGCATGAAAGAAAGAATCAATACGTATATCACCAATATCGGAATTGTTGGCAGCATTGCTCTACTTTGTTGGGGCATCGGCTGGCAGTCTTTCCTGCTGATTCAAGGACCGATGTTCTTCTTCTCAGGTATGGCGGGAATTTGGCTTTTCTACGTACAGCATAACTATGAAGAAACGTACTACGAGAATGATGCAGAATGGGATTACGTCAAAGCCGCGATGCACGGCAGCTCGTTCTACAATTTGCCGCGCATTCTACATTGGATCACGGGCAATATTGGGTATCACCACATTCATCATTTAAGCCCGCGCGTTCCTAACTATAATCTGCAAAAGGTTCACAATAAGAGTGCAGCACTTCGTAATGTGCAGACGATTACACTGAAAACCAGTCTGGAATCTCTAAAGTTCCGTATCTGGAACGAGGAGTCCAAGAAATTTATTCAGTTCAAGGATTTGAAGCAATTCCGAGTGAAAGTGGAGCCTCGTATTGTTAAAGCTGTAGAAGAGTGAGAAATTATCGTCCAACCTGTGGTAGTAACTGCGGGTTGGACGTTTTTTTATCAAAATAGCGTTGCAATACCATATAGGGCGCTGTATAATGCCTCTATGACGTCAAATAGTGAACGGGTGTTTATTAATGCAAATTTTAAAAGATGAAGTCAAAAAGAGTATCCGCCAAGCGGCCTTGGCCGAGTTCAAGAAGCATGGATATTTGAAAGCCTCCATTCGGCAAATTGCAGATGCCGCTGGCATAACACCTGGCAACATCTATCGCTACTTCAAGAGCAAGGATGATCTGTTCGATGAGCTGATCCAGCCCATTCAGGAGCAATTAGCCGAGGTTTTGCGAGTGAGTAAGCAAGAGGTGGATAACACCCTTTGTACGGCATTGTCTGATCATTTACTGATTTTGCGCAGAATTGATGCATCACTGATGCTGCTGTTCAAGGAATCCAGCACGGAGCTTACGATTCTTCTGAATCTGAGTGAAGGCTCGCGATTCGCGTCGGCGAAACAGGATATGATTACGCTTGTGTATCAGATTATCACGGAAGTATTTACAGCAGAATTGGCACCGACGGGTGATCTACCACAGAAAGAACAGCTAGCTGCTCGCATGATTGCGACCACCATGATTGAGAGTATTTGTCTCATTTTGCGCGACCATGAGGATGGCGATACGATTAAAATGCTTGTTGATGAACTGTTGTACCTGTATTGCACAGGTATTTCAGAAAAAATAAAGCTTTGCCAGTCCTAAATTTTTTAGCCCAATAATGAACGCTCGTTTACTATCAGTTTCAATTGGGTGAGTGGAGGAGAAGAGAGAGATGAAATCAATTATTAAATGGCGCTGGGCGATTCTTGCCGTATGGTTGGCAGTTACTGTGCTGTTGACGGCTTTCCAGCCCGATGTGAACGCGATTCTTGGACTTAGAGGGCAAGATCCGCTGCGCAGTGACGCACCGTCGAAGGTTGCTTCAACGATTTTGAACAAAATCAATGGGGTCGAGGGCACGAGTGATATCGTCGTTTTCCATAACCCAAGCAAACTGTCGGATGCGGATATGAAGGCGATCGAGGCAGGCATTACGAATTTGAAAAGCCATCAAGCCGAGCTTGGATTCAATCAGTTGATTGATCCGTTTACGATGCCTGAGGCGAAGTCATCGCTGATTTCCGAGGATGGCACCACCTTAATGGCGAGTTTCTCTTTGGACAAAAGAGGGCGCCACGTTGAGGACATTAAGCTGGAATTTGAAGATGTTTTGAAGGACGTGAAGGTGGAGTATTACCTCTCTGGGGAGGATTTTATCCAGGATGATTATATTAAGGTTTCCGAGTCTGGTGTTGAAAAAAGCGCCGCGCTAACGGTCATTTTCATCCTAGCTGTCCTAGTGATTATGTTCCGTTCCGTCATTATTCCTGTGGTGTCCTTGCTTGCGGTCGGTATTTCGTACCTCGTGTCCATGGGGATCGCCGCACAGCTCATTGATAAGTTTAATTTCCCGGTGACGAGTGTCACGCAGATGCTGTTGATTTTGATTCTTTTCGGGATTGGAACCGATTATAACATTCTCTTATTTAATCGATTCAAAGAGGAATTATCCCATGGCTTATCCGTGGATGAAGCGATCCTTGTCACCTACCGCACGGCGGGTAAAACGATTTTCTACAGTATTTTGACTGTGTTTATCGCGTTTGCCGCATTAACCTTCTCCGATTTCGGTATTTATCAATCAGGTAATGTGGTTGCGATTGGTACGGCGATACTCCTGCTCCAAATCGTAACAGTGACACCATTTTTCATGAAAATGCTTGGGAATAAGCTCTTTTGGCCTTCCAAGGGAGCAACCGGGCATAAGGAGAGTAAATTCTGGGCTGGCTTGACGAAAATTGCAGTGAAAAGGCCAGTCGTTACGACGGTCATCATCTTGATTGTGACGATTCCGCTTGCACTTGCGAATCATCAGAAGCTGTCTTTTGACCAGTTGAAGGAGCTTGGGAATGATCACCCATCCACCAAAGGCTTCAGCCTTGTGGCGGAGCATTTCAGCCGCGGTCAGGCGCTTCCGACGATGGTCGTGCTCGAAAATGATAAACCACTTAACACCAATGAGGGTTTAGCTGCGATTGATAAGGTGACGGAGAAGCTGAAAAGTATTCCAGGTATCGATATGGTATCTAGCGTGACACAGCCGGAATCGAAGCCGATTGATGATTTCTATATCTCTAGCCAAACCAAAACAGTTGCGGATGGGATTACCGCTTCGCAAAAGGGTGTAAACCAAATTCGCGACGGACTTACACTGATGCAAAGTAAATTGACGACACCGGATACATCAAGCGTGGGCCAACTTGTAGATGGCACGAGTCAAGTGCAGGGCGGCTATAGCAAGCTCACGACTGCGCTGGATCAAGTAGCTAGCGGCATTGCGCAAGGTGCTGGCGGTGCGGGTGAATTGAGTTCGGGTATTGCTGCGCTGAAGGATGGTATTGACCAAGTGAATGCCAATAGCGTGAAGATCACGGATGGGCTTACGCAGCTTGGTCAAGGTTATAGCGCCATGACAGATGGCTACAGTCAGATTGAGAATCAGCTTGGGGGCATCCAGCAAGGGCTTGTCGGCATGAATGGGTTGATTGGCGGACTTGGCAGCAAGTACAGCGAGCTGACCATAGATAGCGATTACATCAAGCTGAAGCAAACGGGCGAAGGTCTTGCTTCCGGTCTGGCGCAGCTGAGCGGCGGACTTGGGGAGCTTGGCAAGAACGCTGCCAAGCTGAATAGTGCTTTCGCGGAGGCGACGCAAGGCTTGGCGCAAGTGAATGGCGCGCAGGCGCAGCTTGCCGCAGGGTTGGCTTCACTGGAGAGCGGAGCGGCTGAGCTCGCCAAAGGGCTGAAGCAAGGCAGCGCGGGCAGCCGCGAGATCGCTGCAAACATGGCGAAGCTGAACGCTGCGCTAGGCAGCGTCAAGGACGGTCAGCAGAAGCTGAGCGAAGGCTTGTCGGGCCTCAGCGGCGGCATGGGCCAGCTGAAGGACGGCCTTGGCCAGAGCGGCAACGGACTCGGTGACGTGTCCGAGGGGCTTGGCTTGACGAGCCAGTTCCTGACGCAGCTGAACGGCTCGAAGACGTTTTTCATCCCGAAAGAAGCGCTGTCGAGCGCGGATTTCGGGAAGTCCTTGGACAGCTTCATGTCCAAGGATCGGACGATGACGAAGATGATCGTCATTCTGAAGGATGATCCGTATTCATCGGCTGCGATGGATACGATTGAAGCCATTAACGCAGAGCTCGCTGCCAGCGTGAAGGGCACGGTGCTCGAGCATGCCAAGGTTGGCGCGGCGGGGCCGAGCTCGACGACGTATGACACGAATAAGGCACAGGTGAAGTCGTTCAACAGCACTGCGATCATCGTCATCATCGGCGTGTTCATCGTCTTGTTGTTCGTGATTCGCACCTTCTGGCCAGCGGTTTACATCATCCTGAGCTTAGTGATTTCCTACTACGTGGCGATGACAGCGACGAATGTCGTAACGGATAAAATCATCGGTGCCGATGGGGTTTCCTCCTTCGTACCGTTCTTCTCCTTCATCATTATTATTGCTGTCGGTGTCGACTACAGCATCTTCCTGATGATGCGCTACAAGGAGCTTGGCGAGCTATCGCCGGCAAAAGCGATCGTTCAAGCCGCCAAGCACATCGGCGGCGTGGTTATCTCGGCCATGGTCATCCTCGGCGGAACCTTCGCCACCCTCGTGCCATCGGGCCTCGTTCTGTTGATCGAGCTGGCGGTGGCCGTGATCGTCGGTCTCATCGTGCTCTGCTTCGTCTTGCTGCCGATGCTTCTCCCGGCGCTTCTAGCTATGCCAGAAGTACTGCGGACGAAACGCGGTGTCGCGGCGCACAAGGTGTCGACGGAAAGTCGCACGGCGCAGCACGTGAACGGGTAAATGAAAAGAGATAAATGAAAGTGCCTTCCCACCTTTGTCCTTTGTGGGAGGGCACTTTTTTGCTTATGATGCAGTAGTCGCAGAACGCTACCAAAGGTTGCCTCACTTGGTACACAACCTTCTCCGTAACCCGAACCCGAACTCCAGCCCTTGTAGCCTCCGCCCGCTAGCCCCTGTCCCCCTCGCAGAAATCCTGCTCGATCACTAGTGGCGGCATTCATAACCTAACGGACATGAATGCCGTTATATCGGATAGAATGGGCCATTTCAGAATCCAACGGACACAACAGCCATTAATTGGGCATATTGACTCCAAATGTGTACGAGAATTGGTAAATAGAAGCGTCTGTGTCCGTTAGCAAGGGTTGGAGGAGAGTATATCTCCTCCCCTCCAACCTTTGACTAGCCGTAATGATGAAAAACATAACTACAGCAACCACATTCGTCTGTTGAACCCACTGTAGTGGTGAAAAACCACCTTACAGATGATGAAGCCGGCCAAGAGGCCGTCCTTCTGTACCCGTAGTGATGAAAAACATCACTACAGCAACCATACTCAGCGCTCGAGTCTTTGAATTGCTGGAATCCGCCCAAGCTACTGTGCATCATGCAGGAGGCACTCCCTGTTTTTACCACCCCCAAAAACCTAAAAAAAACACAAGTCAGTGAAAAGGCATTCCATAGCTGTAAGCTGCTGTATCGGGGTAGGATAGACCTATAACATCGACGAAGATGAGTGAGGGGGGCCAGAGGATGGCGGTCAACGCACAAGCGGTAAAGCAAATGACTAAACGTAAGCAGATAAGCAAAGGAAAGGCCTTGCTGCGAGCGTTTTGGAAGTATAAGGCGTTATATCTGATATCACTGCCGGGCATTGTTTATTTTATTATTTTCAAGTATGTACCGTTGTTAGGCTCTATTATTGCGTTTCAGGATTACAACATTTTCGACGGCTTCACAGGCAGTAAGTGGGTAGGCTTTGATAACTTTACCCGGATGTTCGCACACTATGACTTTCTCAACATTTTGAAAAACACAGTGCTCATTGGTGTTTATGATTTATTACTTGGTTTTCCAGCGCCGATTATTCTCGCCTTGCTCTTGAACGAGCTTCGCGTTGTATTGTACAAGCGTATTCTTCAAACCGTCGTGTACATGCCGCACTTCCTGTCATGGGTTATCGTGAGCGGGATCGCGATTGGTATTCTTTCTCCATCTACAGGGGCAGTGAACCACTTCGTTACGTGGCTGGGCTTTGAACCGATTTATTTCTTAGGTGAAGAATCATGGATTCGCACCGTGTTGATTGGTTCGGGGATTTGGCGTGATTCTGGTTACGGCACGATCATTTATTTGGCTGCACTAGCGGGAATTAACCCCGATTTATATGAAGCTTCTGAAGTAGATGGCGCGAATCGTTGGAGACAAACGATTTCCATTACACTTCCGTCGCTTCTACCGACGATTATGATTTTGTTCCTTTTACACATTGGTAAATTCCTAGACTTTGGCTTTGAGCGCGTGTATGTATTCTTGAATCCGCTCAACAAAGAAAATGGTGAAATTTTAGATACGTATATTTACACCGCAGGTTTGCTAGGTCAGCAATATAGCTATACGACGGCAATTGGACTTTTCAAAGCGGTAGTCGGGGTCATCTTCATTGCGACTGGCAACATTTTGAGTAAAAAAACAACGGGTGAAAGCTTGTACTAAGACGGAGGTGAACGCTATATGAATCGCAAGCCGACAGCCGGCTGGCAAGTGTTTAACGGCTTTAATGTGATAATCCTAACGGCAATTTCTCTCGTGATGCTGCTGCCGTTCTTAAACGTACTGGCTCAATCCTTCAGTTCATCGGAAGCGATCGTGAAGGGGGATGTTCTTTTCCTGCCGGTTCATTTTACGACGATTAACTATCAATACGTGTTCAGTGATCATGCGATCTGGCGTTCTTTCGGGGTAACTGTGTATATTACGATCGTAGGTACGCTTATCAATCTAATTGCAACAGCGTCCTTGGCTTATCCGGTTTCACGCCCTGAGTATATGGGCCGCAAAGCGATTGTCGTCATGGTTTTGATTACGATGGTGTTTACAGCGCCGCTGATTCCTAACTTTATTTTGATGAAAAATTTACATTTGACGAACTCACTCTGGGCTCTTATGATTCCTGGTGCGATCAGTGCTTTTAACTTTTTCATTATGCGATCGTTTTTCTTGCAAATTCCAAGTGAAATCATTGATTCGGGTCGTATTGACGGCACCTCTGAAATGGGCATGATTTGGAGAATCGTGCTGCCGCTATCGAAGCCAGTTATGGCTTCACTCGGTATTTTCTACGCGGTAAGCCACTGGAACACGTATCAAAGTGCGATTTACTACCTCAATAAGCCTACGCTCTGGCCGCTGCAAGTGAAGCTGCGTCAGTTGATCGTGTCAGACGATATTACGATTGATCCGAACGCCTCCCAATTCAGCGGGCTTGCTCACATGGATCCGGAGGGTATTAAAATGGCGACGATTATTATCGCAACACTCCCGATCATTATTATTTATCCGTTCTTACAGCGTCATTTCGTCAAAGGGATGATGGTTGGATCGGTTAAATCCTAAATATCTTCGACAAAATTATACAAAATAGATATTATTTAACTCTTTTTACACAATTCTAAAAAAAAGACAATTCAAACTAAAGACAGTCCATAGTCGCTAATTGTAAACGCTTTTACAATGAAGATGTGAAAGCGTTCGTTACTTAGTCGATATGAAAAGAGGGGTAGAAATGAAAAAATGGATTCCCACGACGATGGCTGCGGTGTTAATGGCCAGTACATTGGTTGCTTGTTCTTCTTCGAAGACGGAGGATCAACCTACATCTAGTGCTGCTGCAGGTGCAGCTAGTACGAAGCCAGCAGAGAAAACGAAGTTCTCGATCTCCTTGCGTACACTTGCGTTCGGACACGTTGAGAAATCACCTGATATTAACCAAGACAAATGGGTGAAGAAGCTTGAAGAGCTAACGAACTCGGATATGAATATCGTGCTTGTTCCTCACAAAGAATATGAACAAAAAATGATCCAAATGTTTGCAACCAACGACATTCCTGATGTTGTACAAGGCAGCGGCGGTGTAAACGGGAAAGAAATGGCAGGATCTGTGAAAGCGGGTGTATTCCAACCGCTGGATGAGTTACTGAAGAAGTACGGCCCGAATTTGCTGAAGAAAGTTCCGAAAGATGCATGGGATAACGTAACGTACAACGGTAAAATCTATGCGATTCCAGAGTACTTGTCCAACCCATCCCGTCGTTCGATCTTTATCCGTAAGGATTTGCTGGACAAAACGGGTCTAGGCGTGCCGAAAACCGTAGATGAGTACATGGCAGTTCTGCGTAAGTTCAAAGAAATGGGTGTTGAGAACCCATACATGGGCCGCGAGAACTTCAAGTATTCCGATTCCTTCTTCGGCGCTTATGATGTGTATCCGTACCTGTCGATGTTCGAGAAATCAGGCGATCAAATCTTGCCGAAATTCTTCGATACAGAGAACATGACGAAAGCCCTGCAAACATACAAAACGATGTTTGATGAAGGCTTGATCAACAAAGAATTCGCAACCATCAACGCGACTGTGTTCAAGAACACCATTCTTGCTGGTAAAGCAGGTATGTGGTCCATGAACGCGAACGA
This sequence comes from Paenibacillus sp. J22P143, assembly GCF_059692035.1. Taxonomy (NCBI): domain Bacteria; kingdom Bacillati; phylum Bacillota; class Bacilli; order Caryophanales; family Paenibacillaceae; genus Paenibacillus; species Paenibacillus sp. J22P143. Next base: position 97,227 of record NZ_JCAUAQ010000016.1, on the reverse strand, counting down.
AATGCTGCAATGGGAAACACAGCTGAAAGCAGCCGTTCCAACGGGCGATATTGAAATTATTAGTTCCCCAACGGGACCGGATGGCAAAGGCGGTCACTACTTGTATGGACCTGCGCCGCGTGCTTATTTCATCAATAAGAATGTGAAGAACCCAGAGCAAATTATTAAGTTCTACGATTGGATGATGTCCGACGAAGCTGAGAAATTCTTCACTTTCGGTATCAAAGACGACACGTACACAGAAGTAGATGGCAAAATCAACTACAAAACGCCAACGGATCCGGCTGCGGTTGATGAGGAGCGTTACCGTCAATCCTTCTTGTGGCTCGTTCAAGATACAACTTATAATAAGGGAACACTTAACTTGACAGAAGATGGTAAGAAATTGATGAACGTGTATGACACAACATTGAAGAATGAAGGACGCGATGGTATCAACTTCGAGCCTCGTCTAGAATCTTTGATGAAAAATCCTGATATTTCACCGCTTTCCGATCAAGCGCCTCCTGTTATCCTTTCGCACATGGTGAAAATGGTTTATGGTAAAGAACCGATTTCCGACTGGCCGAAAGTATTGGAAGAGTGGAAGTCCAAAGGCGGAAATGAAGTGATCAAGGAAGCAACAGAGAAATTTAATAGTAAAGATTCCGGTACGACAGTGTCGATGCCGCGTAAATAAGCTCAGTTCCTGAGCATGCCGACTCCTCACGTACCCAACGGTACGTGGGGAGCGTGCATTTCAACAGGTTTTGAAAGGAGAGCTCCTCATGTACCGCATACTCATTGTCGATGACGAACCGATGATACGCAGAGGATTACAGAAGCTTGTGGAACAATCGGAGCTGCCCATTGAAAGCTTGCGAACGGCTGAGAATGGCGTTGTCGCAATGCAGCGGATTCAAGAGGAACGACCTGATTTTCTGTTTACAGATATACGCATGCCGAAGATGGATGGCCTGGAGCTATGTGCTCAAATTGCCAAGCTGGATGCCGACATTCAAGTGGTCGTGATTTCAGGTTATGGAGATTTCGAGTATGCACAGAAGTGCGTGTCTTATGGTGTGAAAGAATACCTGTTAAAGCCAGTCAATATTAAGGGATTTCAGCAGGTGCTGGAGAAGCTCATTCTGAACAAAAGCAAAGTGAGCTCAGAGTCATTTGTCGCCGTCACGAAGCTGGAGAACTGGGCTACCCGCCTGGAGCAAGCGGTGTGGATGCTGCAGCAAGAGGAGCTTGAGCGTGTTCTCGAGGAGATCCAATCCGAGCTAAGCACCTATAAATTAAAGCTCAACCGCGTTAGTGATATTGTGCAGGAGATCTATACGCTTGTGCATGGGCGGCTCACCGTTCGCGATGTGTATGTGATCCAGGAGGAATTGAAAATTTCCGCTTCGCTAAGCGAGGAGGACGTGTGGCTCTGGTTCACGACATCTGTGAAAGGGCTGCTGCAGGAGCTTAAGAGCAAGCGTAAAGGCAAGCAGAAGGATCCTGTCGAAGAAGCGAAGCAGTACATGGAGAAGCATCTCGCTGAGGAGGTTTCCTTAGAAGAGGTAGCTGATTTCATTGGGTTAAATCCCTCTTACTTTAGCCAATTGTTTAAGCAAAATACGCAAGAAACCTTCGTTCAGTATCGGACACGTCGACGTATGGAGAAGGCGAAGAAGCTGCTTCAGCAGCCGCATTGGCGTATTACAGATATCTCCGGTGAGGTTGGGTATGCGGATCATCCGCATTTTACGAAAACATTCAAAAAGTATGAAGGCTGTCTACCCTCGGAATACCGTCAGCGAATGGGGATTCGCTAATGAAGAGAAAGTCGCTTTCGCGTCAAATTTATGCGTACTTTCTCATCGTTATCGTGCTGTCGCTGATGTCCGTTGGCGCTGTTTCCTACTGGCAATCTTCGCGTGCACTGGATGATCAAGTGAAGCAATATATGGAGCAGATGATCGATAGTGCGAACTATCAGACGGATAGCTATTTACAGGCGTATGAGCTGCTCAGCAATGCCTTTTCGTCGAATTCTGACGTGCGAGCGTTCATGGAAATTAAGCCGGATGATGGCTATGAGTATTATGTGTATTCGGAAAAAATTAAGGAATTCGGCCGCATTTCGGTCACGTCGGTCATTACCTTGTATAAACAGCTAAACATGATCTATGTCGCAGGTCAGCACGGTCGTTCGGTTATTTATGAGAATCAGAACTTGCTGAATTTTGATCCTGTGCTTGTGCGTGAGAAGTACGATTATTTAATGAAATCAACGCCTGGCGATGGCAAAATCGCGCTGCTCAACATGAGTATCCGTCCTGTTGATGAAGGAGCTGTTGTAACGATGGCTCGCAAAGTGCGGGGTCCTTCGTATGGGGATGCGAACCGCGGCGTTGTCGCCATTGAAATTAAATTAGACGAACTTGCGAAGACGTGGGACCGTGTCAGCTTGGGCAAAGAGGGCTTCTTCTTCATCGTAGACGACGCTGGTCATTACATTTATCCGCAAGCCATGAGTGAACGGAACCCGCAAGACGATCTAGCTTCACAAGTGCTTGCAAGTGGTAATCAAACCTTTTTGTCCAAATACAACGGGGAAGAGCGGATGTTTGTATCGCGCAAATCAGCCTATTCAGACTGGAATCTGGTAGCCTCCATGCCGGTGAAGGAGCTTCGTCGACCCGCTAACACGATTCGAACAACGACGATTATTGTAGGTCTAGTAACATTGGCTGCTGCGCTCGTGCTTGCTTCACGGTTTGGTCGCTCCATTATTGCTCCGATTCGAGATCTCAAAGACAGTATGAGGGAGACGGAGAAAGGGAACTGGCAGTATATCGAAGATACAGGCCGAACCGATGAGGTGGGTGGGCTCATTCACAGCTATAACCTGATGGTGACGCGCCTGTCGGATATGATCGAGCGGGTGTATGAGGCAGAATTGGATCAGCAGAAGAACGCGCTGGAGCTTGGCGAATCCAAGCTAGAACGTCAGCGGGCTGAATTCCAGTCCTTGCAGCTGCAAATCAACCCGCATTTCTTATATAACACGTTAGAAACGATCAACTGCTACGCCATTGTTCAAGATTCCAGTGAAATTACGGATATGGTTGAAGCGATGGCATTCATGCTTCGCTACTCCGTTCAAACTAATTTGGAAGAAATCACGGTAGCGAATGAGTTGAATCATGTACGTAACTATATGATTATTTTGCAGCATCGCACAGAGCGGGAATTCGAGATTGAAGTTGCGATCCCACCGAGCTTGCTGTTGGAGAAAATGGTTCGCTTGACGTTGCAGCCGTTGATTGAAAATATTTTTCAGCACGCCTTTCCAGATGGTGTGGAGGATCGGCATACCATTCGGATTGATGCCCGCAAAGAGGCCGGCTTGTTTCAGGTCTTCATTGAGGACAACGGCGCGGGCATGTTGCCGGAACGACTAGCTGAGCTGCGTAGGAAACTGAAGGAGAATCGCTTGGCGGAGCCGGAAGAAGCTAGTACGGTGGCTAAGCGGGGTGGTGGCATCGGATTAATGAACGTCCACCGACGGATTCAAATGGTGTTTGGCGAAGCTTACGGGCTGTCCATCGACAGCGAGTGGGGACGCGGGACCAACGTCACGATGACGATGCCGGAGACGGTGCGGCCTCGGCTGCGTAATCCCTAACCATCCGAATCCATCCGAATCGATCACCTAACGGACATGAGAGACGTTATTTGGCGGAAAAGGCAGGATTACGAATTCTTACGGACATCACAGCCGTTATTTGCTGCATTGAGGCACATTTGTACCTTCAAAACCGTAAATAACGGCGCTGATGTCCGTTACATCGGGAATCTGCTTCTTTTTCAAGATATAGAGGCTTTCATGTCCGTTAGAGATTCAGTAGATAGAGCAGATAGAGCAGATAGAGCAGATAGAGCAGATAGAGCAGATAGAGCAGATAGAGCAGGAAGTCGCGCTGCTATCAGCGCATTTTAATAAAAAATAGGTTTACATCCATGGGAGGATAACACAATGAACATCAACTTAACGGGGAAAATTGCACTTGTAACAGGATCTAATGCAGGGATTGGACGCGCGATTGCGCTGGCGTTGGCTAGTAATGGCGCTAAAGTTGGCGTTAACTGTTTGAACAATGTGGCACAAGGACAGGAAGTTGTTGCTGAAATTCAAGCATTGGGTGGGGAAGCGGTTCTGGTACAAGCGGATGTAACGAATGTAGAGCAAATCGACAGACTTGTGAGTGAAGTTGAGCAAGCACTAAGCGGAACCATAGATATTCTTGTTAACAATGCAGGTCACCTCGTACAACGTGTACCGAATGCTGACATGTTTGAAGAGATGTACGATCGCATCATGGATGTGAATTTGAAGAGCACCGTATTCATGTCCAAACGAGTGCTTGCTGGTATGAAAGAGAAAGGTTACGGTCGTATCATTAACATGACATCCGTTGCAGCTCATAACGGCGGTGGACCGGGATCCAGCATTTATGCAGCAAGTAAAGCAGCTGTGCTAACCTTCTCTAAAGGTCTTGCGAAGGAAGTTGCTGCTAGTGGAATCACCGTGAACAACGTATCCCCTGGTTTTATCGGTAATACGATGTTCCACGCGACATTCACGACGGATACAGCGCGTCAAGCTACGATCAATGGCATTCCGCTGCAACGTGAAGGCACGCCGGACGATGTAGCTGGTGCAGTTCTTTACCTAGCATCCAATTTAGCTGCATATGTAACGGGTGAAACGATCGAAATCAACGGCGGGATGATGATGCGATGAGTACCGCGATTCCGTTAGGCGCCAAAGTAGAGACAACGACGTGGGCGGGTCAAACCGCCCAAAGGCTGAAAGAAGAAATCGACAGGCTGCAGCAAGCAGGCAGCCTGATCGTTCCTAAAGAACCTGGGGGTTGGTGGCACCAGTATGTTTGTCCACACCATCATACCGAACTGGTGTTCGATGAAAGCGTTGTAGATGCTTCAGAATTTCTATGTCCGCATGGTTGTGTCATCACAGGTGAAGCCTATCGCGGTGCGTGGCTCGTGTTTAAGCATCAGTCCTTAGCGCGAGTTGCTTTGCAATCCGCGGCAGTTTATGCAGCTTTGGGCAACCAGTCCTACGCGGAGATCAGCAAAAGCTTGCTTGTCGAATACGCGGAGCAGTTTCCGCTCTATCCAGTGCATCCGGAAGCACAAAGTTGGATGCTGAAGGGACGCGCCTTCCATCAAGCGCTGACGGAGGCGATTTGGTCGACAACGCTGATCCGCGCTTATCTGCTTCTTCGCGATGAGGGCATTACCTTCGATGCCAAGGAACAGGTAGCGATCGACGTGTTCTTAGATTTGTTGTCGGGGAGTATGGAGGAGTACCGTCATATTCTAATTCATGAACGGAACAATGCGGAGAATAACTATACCGCTTGGCTGAATGCGTCCTTATCTTGTGTATATGCAGCGAGAGGCGAGCAAGCAGCACTAGAAGCGCTAATTGAAGGCGAAGGCGGCTTCATTCATCATCTTTCCATCGGCGTCAAACCCGATCAATTCGAATTCGAAGGAAGCACGTATTACCACGTATTCGTGCTTCGTGCCTATCTGATCGCTGCCGAAATGGCACAGCGCTTTGGCATTGATCTCTACGCCACGACTGGCGCAGAGGAACAATCCATGTGCGGCATGCTTGCAGCATTGGCCGACTTGGCCGACGACCAGGGCGCTCTGCCGGCCCTGCATGACGGGCCGCTTGCGCGGGGCCCTTACGCCCGCGAAATCGCCGAGATCGCTGAGCAGGGGCTCACGATCTACGGCATCGCCGGGCTTGCGCCAGTGCTGCGCGAAGCGTATCGGCAGCTAGGCGCTGCCGGGAACGAGCAGCTCGAGGCGCTGCTCTACGGCGGTGGCGCTGACCGCGCCGCTACACCAGAGCCGCGCAGCTCGCGGCTCTGGCCCGAAGCTGGCTTCGTCATCGGCCGCATGGCGGGGAACCCGTTGTCGTTCCTCGCCGATTTCGGCGAGCACGGCGGTTCCCACGGCCACTACGACAAGCTGCATCTCACGTTGATGCACCAAGATCAAACCCTGACGCCCGATCTCGGGATGGTGCCTTACGGCTCGTCCATGCGCAGATCGTGGTTCGCAGAAACAGCCAGCCATAATACAGTGTCGCTGGCAGGGCAATCCCAAGCGCCGCATGAAGGACGCCTTATGCACTACGAAGCAACGGAAACATCGGTCTACGCTTGGATACAATCGACCGAAGGTTACGAAGGCTGTACGATGAATCGTCATCTTTTGCTCACGGGTGAGTGGATGTTGGACTGGTTCCAGGTAGAGCTCGCGGCCGAAGAACCGCAAGCGATTGAATGGTGGATGCATCCCGTTGTGCCGATCGTAGCCTCACAACAACCGCTTAACCAAGAGGCTGCCTATAAGCTGCTTATCGCTGAAAAAACGGGTGAAACAACGGCGCTCAAGGAGCAACAGCTGCCTATCGTTGGCCGATATGTGCCGTGCGAAGGTCTTGGCGCTAACGGAGCGGGGCAACTTCAGGTTTCGTATAATCTCACTGGTTCTGGCGAAGTCATCTTCCATTCCGCACTCGTTCAGCCAGGCGATGAGGTTGTCGCCGTGCAAACACCAGGAGATGCTGTAGATCCTAGCCGCTCCCTTACGGCGATGCTTCATCGCCGAAATGACCGCAAGGCGGATTTCATCCACGTGTATCGTGCGGGAAGCTCTGTTCAGCTTGCGCAGAGTGCGGTAAATGAAATTAGCATTCGTATCCCTGATCACCCAAGTGATTCTGTCCGCATTCAATTAATGACAGATAAGGGATTACAAATTTTGTGAAAATATAAGATTTTATATGTTTCACATAGTAAGTCGGCTATATTTCTCCATAAACGCACTCGTCCTAAGAGGACGGCGTAGACGATTATTTTGTTTATCATTCGAGCGTTTGCTCGAAGAACATACTTAACGCGCTGAAATCGGGGGAATCATCCATGACATTATCTCCACTTTACGAACCGCAGAGCGGTGTGTTAACCGTACAATACGAGCCGAATGAGAAGACGGTGTTGCTGGAAAACCCGCCACGCTTCACGTGGATTCCGGCACAGCTGGAGCAGGATCGATATGTGCTTCAGATTGCACAATCCGAGGCTTTCTCGCAGGCAGAAACGCAAACGGTTCAGCCAATTCCATATAACCTATATACACCTGATGCAGCGCTTGAAGCAGGCACGTACTACTGGCGTTATGCGTTGCTTCAAGAAAACGGAGAACAAACGGCGTGGAGCTGTGTTCGACGCTTCGATGTACCGGCAGATTTGCCGGAAACGCCACTGCCAAGCAGAGCCAAGCGCTATGCAGAGGTTTCAGCTCAGCATCCAAGATTATGGCTCCAAGCGTCCGAGGTAGAAGCCTTCCGCAGTCAATTAGCAACAGATCCAACCTATTGTGCATGGGATGTTTTCTATGAAAAATCCGTTCAACCATGGATCGAACGCGACCTGATTGCAGAGCCCCTTCATTACCCAGGAAATAAGCGGGTAGCCAAACTGTGGCGTCAGATGTATATGGATACGCAAGAAGCGCTCTATGCCGTGCGTCATCTTGCCGTAGCTGGTCAGCTTTTAAACGACACATCCTTATTACATCGCGCGAAAGCCTGGTTGCTCCACATCTGCACATGGGACATAAGAGGGACTACAAGTCGCGATTATAATGATGAAGCTTCCTTCCGAATGGCAGGGGCAATCGCCTGGGGATATGACTGGCTCTATGATCAACTTTCCGATGATGAACGAAAGCAAATTCGCCACGTTCTTCTCGAACGTACACGCCAAATCGCGCAGCATGTCATCGAGCATTCCAAGATTCATCATGTTCCTTTCGACAGTCACGCCGTGCGCTCCTTATCCAGCGTGCTTGTGCCTTGCTGCATTGTGCTTTTGCAGGAAGAACCGGAGGTTCAAGCGTGGTTAGACTATACGCTTGAATACTACGCGTGTCTCTACTCGCCATGGGGCGGGCCGGACGGAGGCTGGGCCGAAGGTCCGATGTATTGGACGACGGGGATGGCTTTTGTGACGGAAGCGATGAATTTACTGAAGAAATATACGGGGATTAACTTCTATATACGACCATTTTTCGCTAAAACGGGCGATTTCCCGCTGTATGCGTTCAGTCCAGACACCTTGCGGGCAAGCTTTGGCGATCAATCGACATTGGGAGATCCGGTCAGCCTGAAGACCGGCTTTAATATCCGTCAATTTGCAGGCGTGACAGGAAACGGCTTGTATCAATGGTATTTCGAACGCGTTAAAGAGACAGATACGGATTCGGAAATGAAATTTTACAATTACGGCTGGTGGGATTTCCGGTTTGATGAGATGGTGTACCGTCACGACTATCCGCAAGTTGAAGCTGTCGCGCCAACAGACGCGAACATTCAGTCCGTCAAATGGTTCCGTGACATCGACTGGGTTGCATTCCACTCGAATATGGCGGATCCAGAGCGTCACATTATGCTGCTTACAAAGAGCAGTAAATATGGCTCTGTCAGCCATAGTCATGGCGACCAGAACGGCTTCTTGCTGCATGCCTACGGCGAGCCGTTAGCTATCGAAAGCGGCTACTACGTTGCGTTCAGCTCCACCATGCATATGAATTGGCGCAGACAGACACGATCGACGAACAACATTTTGATCGATGGCCTGGGCCAATATGCGGAGAAGAATAAAGTGCTGAACATGGCGGCCAATGGTTTCGTTGAGATTGCCGAACAGCGCAAGGGCTACGGCTATTCCCGCAGTAACGCGACTGCGGCATACCAAGAATACGTGCCATACCTGGATCGCTATGTACGTGAGTTGTATTTCTTCGGCACCTACGTTTTGGTCGTTGACCATATCGATCTCACACAGGTTGGGACCGTTGATTGGCTGTTCCAGACACTGTATGAAATGAAGCTGAGCGGTCAAATGTTTAAAGTTCAAGGCCGCAAGGCCGATATGGACGGCCGATTCGTGTACTGCTCCTCAGGTGAGCTAGAGCTTTCACAGCATCAAAGCTTCACAGATATCGATCAGTCTGAGATCGAGGGATTACCGCCGCACTATCATTTGAAGGCAACAACGAAGCCTGCTCGCAGCCACCGCATCGCGACACTTCTTGTGCCGATCAAGCACGGCGAACCGAAATACGTGTCGTATTTCATGGATGATCAAGGATTTGACGTTCACATCTACTTCACCCAAGACGGTATCACGAACCGCGTAGAAGTGCCAAAAGCCTACTGAAAAATCCTGTTTAACCAAGCGATTCCAAGTCAGCGTATGCTGCCGAGGGGTCGCTTTTTTCCTTTCCATTTTTCCTGTAATTCGCATCGAACTTCCGTTTTTCTCATAAAGAAACCGCCTTGCGGGGAAGTTATGTGAGGAGATAAACCTATAAAAATCAAACATGATACCTAAAGTTCACGCATTGTAAGGGGTATCATTTTCACGGCATAATAAGGACATAAAGACATTCACTCAAAACGAGGGGGATTTACATTGGTGAAAAAATATAAATCACTACAAGTCATTGCGGCAAGCTTGCTAGCCATTAGTTTAACAGCGTGTGGTTCAGGTGGAGATAGCACGAGCACAGCATCACCAGCAGCAGGAGCAACAACGGCGCCAGCAACTGGGAAGAACATTACGATCACGTTCCAAAACATATATCCGGATCCAACTGATCCGAAAAACGGTATGTTGAAGAAAATCGTAAACGACTATCAAACTAAAAATCCGAACATCAAGATCGAACTTGATTCCTTGAACACGGATCAACAAAAGCTTAAATTGAAAACACAAGCAGCTTCCAAAGAAGTTCCTGACATCACTGTCGTGAACCCAGCTGCACAAATGCAACCTTTCGTTGATGCAGGCCTATTCGCTCCTTTGAATGACATGGTTGAGCAAAACGGACTTAAAGGTACATTCCAAGAGGGTATCCTTAACTGGTATACATTCAACAATAACATCTACGCATTGCCGGATGGTAACAACATCGCTGTTGTTTATTACAACAAAGACTTGTTCAAGCAAGCTGGCGTTGAAGTACCAAAAACATTCGAAGATATGGTTGCAGCTGTTAAAACATTGAAAAGCAAAGGCATTCAGCCAATGGCGATCGGTGAAAAAGATTCATGGACAGGTTCCTTCTTATTCATGAACGTATTGCTTCGCACAAACGGCGGTCCTGGATTCTTGCAAGCCGTTGTAGACGGTAAGAAAACATTCTCTGATCCCGCATTCACAGATGCAGTAAGCTCTTTCCAAGACTTGGTTCAAGCTGGTGCGTTCCAAGAAGGCGCAACATCGTTTGACTACAACGCAGGTGAGAACTTGTTCAAAACAGGTAAAGCAGCTATGTACTTCATGGGTAGCTGGGCAACTGGCGGTATCGAAACATCTTCCGTTAACGGTAAAGTTGGCGTATTCCAATTCCCAACTGTTAAAGGTAAAGGTAACCCAGATGAGTTCATGTTGGCTCCAGGTTCTGCATTCGCAGTATCTGCTAACAGCAAGAACTTGAAAGAAACGAAAGATTTCTTGAACTACTTCATGTTGAACTTCCCTAAAGAAGCTTTCGCAGTTAAAGGCGCTGTAGGTATCGCACAAAAAGTTGACGGCGACTTCAAAGCTGCTGGATACTCCGATATGGCAATGGACGTACTTGGATTGTTCAAAAAAGTTAAAGGCGGAGACCTTGCGTTCGATAACACGATGAACCCAGGAACAGCGCAAGGCCACTTAACAAGCATTCAAAACCTTTTCGTACAGAAGTCAGATCCAGCTGCTGTAGCGAAAGAGCACCAAACAGCTTACGATACAAACAAGAAGAAATAAGTTGATATTATAGCCCAATAGGGAATTTGCCTGGTGTGCCGCAAAGGGTACGCTAGGTAAATTCCCATTGAAATATAATCATATATATGTTTCACATAATACGCCGGCTATATTTTTGGATAAACGCATTCGTCCTGTAGGGAAGAGGGAGTCGTTTATTTTAGTATATCCCCATGAAGGAGGCGAGCCAAGTGAATGTGTTAAGAGTCTCCAAGTGGACGATTGCCATGTTTGTACTGCCCTGTTTATTGATCTATGTTTGTCTCGTTTTTGTGCCCATTCTTGTATCCATGTATAGTGGATTGCTTGATTGGAACGGGATCAGTGGTGCTAAGTTCATTGGACTTGAGAATTTCCGCACGATGCTTTTCCATGACCCTGTGTTCTGGCCATCCGTGAAGCGCACATTAATGTTTGCTGTATTTTCCATGTGTGAAATCCCAATTGCATTGGGTGTAGCCATTTTACTTAATCGTTTTGTCAAAAAACCGAATTTCCTCGTTTCTGCGTACTTTTTACCGGTTATTTTATCAGTTGTTATCGTTGGTCAATTGTGGAAAACCATTTATAATCCAGCGTCTATGGGCGGTATGCTCAATCAAGTTTTAGATCTGCTAAACTTACATAGCTGGACGAGATCGTGGTTAACCGATCCGAAAATAGCCATGTATTCCCTCTATTTTGTAGCACTTTGGCAGTACTTGGGTTACCACACTTTAATCCAGTTTACTGGTATTCAGAACATTCCTGCTGATATCTATGAAGCTGCGCGTCTTGATGGAGCAGAAGGCCTTAAAGCCGACTGGTATATTACTTTCCCTATGAATATTCCGATTTTCAAAATATCGATTGTCCTTGCTTTCATCGGTTCCTTACAAGCGTTTGACATGGTTATGGTTATGACTGGTGGCGGACCTGCCCATGCGACAGACGTTATTTCTACACTGATGTACAACAACTCATTCCTTTCCATGAAATATGGCTACGGAAGCGCGATTGCTGCGTTCTTGGTTGTGATTTGTCTGATTGCTACGGTCATTATTAACTCGGTGTTTAACCGTTTAGAGAGAAGATTTACTTGAGGAAGGGGAGTGTCACCATGCAAAACGCCAGGGAAGCAGCTTCGGCTAAACCTGCCATTATACGGAGACGCAAGAGCTTCTCTATCCTGAAAGTCATTGTCATTGCATTCTTGTCCTTACTTGTGGTCACACAGGTATACCCATTGCTGTGGCTATTTATTTATTCATTAAAAACCAATGAGGAAATTCTCTCGGGACGTTTTTTCGCTTTACCAGAAGTGTTTCAATGGAAGAACTTTTCCAGTGCGATTGAAGCAGGGAATTATTTCAAATATTTAAAGAATAGTTTATTTGTTACGTTGGTCACGATGGTAAGTGTTCTGTTCTTGAGCTCCTTAACGGCCTTTGCGATTACAAGGTTCAAATGGAAATACGGTCAATTGGTCATGGTTATCTTCCTGATCGGGATGATGGTTCCGATGCAGGCAACATTATTGCCGCTTATGATTATTTTTAAAAACATGCATATCCTGAACACGCATCTGTCCATCATTTTGCCTTACATTGCGTTTCAGACGCCAGTTGCCGTCTTTATCCTTAGCGGCTTCATGAAGTCTATTCCGGCAGAAATTGAAGAGTCAGCGGTCGTGGATGGAGCCGGAGTCTTTAAGATTTTCAGCGGCATCATTCTTCCCATTTCCGTGCCTCCGATGATGACGGTGTGTATTCTAACCTTCATTAATATCTGGAACGAGTACATCCTTGCGGCGACATTTATCTCGTCCGAGCGGCTTAAGACGCTTCCTTTCGGGGTGAACAGTTTCGTAAGTCAATATTCCGTTAATTATGGAGCGATCGGCGCTTTCCTCGTACTAGGTGCGCTGCCGGTTATTCTCGTGTACTTCTTATTAGCGGACAAAATCACAAAAGGTATGGTAGCGGGAGCGGTGAAGGGTTAACTTCACCCCTCTCTTTTTTCGTTTTCAAATTTAGGTGTGTTAAAATAGCAAATACTGCCTAACGAAAGGGGACCGCGCAGACGTGAAACGGGGCCTTAATTCCATTCATAATCGGCTATTCATGCTATTTATCACTTCTATGCTCGTGCTCGTGCTGCTTGTCAGTGTTCTGTACTACCAGAAGACAACCCAAATTATACATAGCAAGATTAGTGATTTGGCTCAGAAAAATATCTCGCAAACCGTAGGTTTATTTGATCTGCTCTTACAGGGCTATGATAGTATTACGAAATCATTAAATAGTAACTATGAAATGCTTCGTCTCATTCAAGATCGTGATTCGAATCCTGATCTGGCAAGTAGTATTTTCAATGAACGTACCATCACGAATATTTTGGGAGCGATCTATTATTCGCGTGATGATATCATCGGTATTCATGTCATCACGAATGCAGGTAAGAACTATAATTATGAGCGCGGCTTTGACAGTGTCATTAATACCAACTATTCATCTGCGGACTGGTACCAGAAGCTACAGGACTCCTCAGGCGAAATGGTCTGGTTAGGGTTGGTCGAGGGATCAGTCATCAATCAGTTTCAGCGCGCTCCACTCTTCGTCTTTGGCAGGAAGCTATATGACCTCACGGACCATCGGGTGATTGGTGTCATGCTGATCGAAACGAATCCACAACCCATTCTTGCTGCACTTTCCAACGTGACAATTAGCCCGAACAGCAGGGTTTATATCGTAGATCGAGAGAATCACCTGATCGCAACGACAGCTGAAGATAAGAAATCATTTCCTTCGTTCAGTGGTCTTCCGCGTCCTTCAGAGAATGAAATCATTGTAGATGATCGCACAGATCAATTAATTGTAGCCGCGAAAGCGAAAATGTCAGATTGGACCGTTTTCGGCTTAACACCCAAAGAGGATATCAATGCGGAAGTCGTGAAAACGAGAGAGTACCTCTATGTTGTCATCGTTGTGCTCATTATTCTTTCTACGGCATTGGCGAGTCTGATATCGCAGAATATTGCCTCCCCGCTGAAGCTGCTGATCCGTGAGATGAAGCAAGTGGAGATGGGGAATTTCAAGGGCTCGGTGACGGTCAAATCCTTTGAGGAAATTAACTCGCTGGTGTCCTCCTTTAATCGCATGGTGAATCGGATGGATGAGCTGATTGAACGTATTACGCTAGCTTCCATGAGTGAGAAGAATGCCGAACTGCAGGCACTGCAGTCTCAGGTGAATCCTCATTTCCTCTATAACACGTTGGATATGATTTATTGGATGCTAGATGAACGAGAGAATGATCGCTTAGGCAAAGTCATTCTGGCGTTGTCTCATATGTTCAGGTACAGCAGTGATTGGCAGGAAGCGTCCAAAACGACGCTGCAACAAGAGCTGGATCAGATGCGCCATTATATGACGATCATTGAGAACCGCTTGGAGGGCAGGGTAAGTACGGAGATTCACATTGATCCGGAGTGGTTGGATGTTGTTCTGCCCAAAATGACGCTGCAGCCCATCATCGAGAATGCTGTTAAGTATGGGCTAGAGCCACTTCGAGAGCCTGGGGTGCTTCGGGTATTCGCTCAGGTGCAGGAGCAAGAGCTGCATATCATTATCTCCGATAATGGGGTGGGGATTGAGGAAAGACTTCTTCGCCAGATGCAGGAAAGACTTGTAGAGGATGCGCGCATGATAGGTGATCCGTATACCTACAAAGCAGGTGACAAATCAACTGACTTGCAGCCCATCCAGGGCAGCATGATGACGCGGAGAGGCATCGGTCTTACCAATGTACATCGACGTATTGTATTACTGTTCGGTGAGGCCTACGGACTCCGGATAGAAAGTAAACAAGAGGTAGGAACTACGGTTATCATTGCGATGCCGCTTCCTCGTAAGGGGGTATAACGATCATGGATATTCTTATCGTTGATGACGAGACCATTATTTTGCAAGGCATTCAACGCACGCTTCAGAATCGCTTTCCCGAACACATAATCCACTTAGCTTCGAATGCGGAGCAAGCCATAAGTATACTTCGCAGTCAAACGATTCATATCGTGCTAACGGACATACTGATGCCGGGGATGACGGGTCTAGAGCTTATGAATATGTCGCGCAGCCGCCATCCCCATGTGAAATGGGTTGTGATCTCCGCTTATTCGGAGTTTTCCTACGCACAAGAGGCTGTGCGTCTTGGGGCAAAGGACTATTTGCTCAAGCCGATCGGCAAAGAAGTGCTGAGCGAAATGATTCGCAAGCTGAGCGACGAGATCGCCCATGATACAGAGCTGATCGAGGAAGCGGAGCTGCTTAAGACGAATCGCAAATTTCTGCAGGAAGCTGTTTTCCAGCGCTGGGTGCAGGGTCTAGATACGGGGCGTATCGATATGGGACCTTTCGTGGAGCAGCACCCTTATTTCAACTTAATTATGGTCAAAATGGAGACCGACAAGGCCGTCTTCCTCGAAAATTTCATTATCGAGAACGTCCTGTTGGAGCTGATTGAACGCTACGGCAAGGGCTTCGTGACGGTTCACGACAGCAAAAGCTTGCTGGGACTCGTCACGCCGCCCGAAGGAACAAGTATTGCACAGCTCATTGAGGAGCTTCGCAGTCATCTCATTAAATATTTGAAGGTTCCCTTCCAAATCATGAGTACGGAACGGATCAAGCAGTTCCAATCGGTGCCCGCGGAGGTGCAACGGATGCGGCAAGCGTCAACCACGCAGGTTTATGAGCATCATGCCAGCGGCAGTGATCGTTCTGTCGAAGTTGCCCTCCAATATATGCGTACTCACTATCATGACGATCTTTCACTGGAGAAAGTGGCGTCGATTGTCTACTTGAACCCTGTGTACTTTAGTCAGCTCTTTAAGCAGAAGACGGGTCAAGGCTTCAAGGAGTTCGTGATTAACCTGCGATTGGAGCAGGCGAAGCAGCTGCTTATGAATCCGAAGATGAAGCTGGCTGACGTTGCTGAGCGTATTGGCTATCAAGATATGAGGCATTTTTCTCAGGTGTTTAAAAAGAAATATGGGGTTACGCCGTCGGAGTTCCGTCTGGAGCATACAGGCGATAAAGTGGATTCATTGCTGTCAAGAGATTGATTCTCATCGAATTCTCATGGAATTCTCAGAATAATGCCTACATCTAGGCGTGACGCGACTTTCCTCCTTCGATGTTAAATATTAGGGTGTTTGGCATGTGCTATGGTAGTAGCAGGTCAAGCAAGCTCATATTTAATTTTAGAGGAGGAAATCAATCATGCTTTTTGTGAAAAAGAACCGCCTTACTCAATCTGTCGTAGGTCTAAGTCTTTCCTTGTTAGTCGCGGGAACTGCGATTTTAAGCCCGCAGGCGGCCTCTGCTGCCACGGCGACTACTAGTTCAACCATAACAAGCGCTTCAGCTACATCACTGAGCACGTCCCGCGTAGACAGCATTCTGCGTACAGCGAAATCGTATATCGGGAAGGTTACCTACCGCTACGGTACGAGAAACACAAGTAGTCTTATCCTAGATTGCTCTGCCTATACGCAACTCGTATTCAGCAAAAATGGGATTTCGATCCCATGGGGGTCTAAAGCGCAAGCGCAATTAGGAACCCGTGTCTCCAAGAAGACAAGCCTAAGCAAGGGTGATCTAGTGATGTTCAGTACATCGACACCAGGTCGTGTTAATCATGTAGGCATCTATATCGGCAATGGGCAGTTCATTAGCAATACAACCAGTTCTGGTGTTGTCGTACGTGAAATGAACTCAGGCTATTGGAAGGACCGTTTTATTATGGGTCGTCACTTGTAATAGGCATGGGAGATATTGACCACAACTCCTCCAAATGGTATATAGTAGAAAACGAAAACCATGGTAAGGGAGTTTAAGATACAATGACATTAAAGCTAGCTTTTGAAGCTGTGAAAAAGTTTCATGAAACATTTGAGCATCCGGTGGGCGCATCACCGCAGCGCCTATCCGCTCAGCGTAAGGCCGCGCGACTTGCGTGGATGCAAGAAGAGCTGAATGAATTTGAAGAAGCAGCTACCTTAGAAGATGAAGTCGATGCAATGATCGATGAATTATATTTTGTACTGGGAACACTTGTAGAAATGGGTGTAGAGCCAGGACCGATCTTTGATATCGTTCAGCACGCGAACATGTCCAAGGTTTGGCCGGATGGCAAGGTTCACAAGAATGAAATGGGCAAAACCATCAAGCCGCCAGCCTGGGAAGACCCATTCGACAAAATTAGAACTGAAATTCATAGACAAAAAAAGTTGGAAAGTTGAGGTGAGGCGATCATGGCCTTCCATATCCGGCTCAAAGAGCTGCGGCAACAGCAAAATATCACACTTCGTAAATTAGGGGAGAAAGCTGGGATCTCTTATTCCATCCTAAATTCCATCGAAAATGGTCGAATCGTCCCGTCGAAAGATGTCGCATTAGCACTAGCTGTGGCGCTTAAAATTGACGATAGGGAATCCTTCATAGCTTTAGCAATAAATCCCTCTTAGGTATAATTGCAATACCGAATATTGTGTGGTACAGTATTAATAGTCTTAAAGGGAAAACCTGAATTGCGTATTGCAAAGGGTTATCATTTAAGTAAATGAAACCTTTTCCAATGTGTAATTTTTTTGTTCGAAACAAGAAAAAAGACATGTTAATAAAACTTTGGAGGTATTACCCATGGCAGTAGGAACAGTTAAATGGTTTAACGCAGAAAAAGGATTTGGATTTATCGAAGTTGAAGGTGGAAACGATGTATTCGTACATTTCTCCGCAATCACTGGCGAAGGTTTCAAATCTTTGGACGAAGGCCAACGCGTTGAGTTCAACGTAGTTCAAGGCAACCGCGGACCACAAGCTGAGAACGTTGTAAAACTGTAAGCTTCAGCTTGCAAATATAGCATTCTCTAGAAAGACCCTTAACTTTTAGTTAAGGGTCTTTCTTTTTGCGTTGTGATGGCTGCTAGGAATTTTTGTGGACAAATTTGTCATATCAAACGTACAGTATTCTTTGAGCTGATAGATTTACGTGTATACATAGCATCTGCAAGAGTAAACTTTTGTGGTGATTAAAGACATGGAGATGTTTAAGGACTTCTCTAACATAGAGTTAGCTAAGCTTTTGGGGAAATTAGACAAGCTGAAGGGGCGAGCGGGAGATACGCTATTTAAGCAGGGTGACCCTGGCGATAGCATGTATCTAATTGAGAGTGGCAGAATTGAGCTGTTCTCTCAATCGCCAGAGGGTGCGCGCCAGTCGCTAGCGAGCTTGCAGGATGGGGATACGCTAGGGGAAATGGCGCTGTTAACGAACGAGCCAAGATCGGCAACAGCCATCGTAGCTGTAGATAGCGTTCTCTACTATATTGATTGAGAAACCTTCGATCGTTTAGTCGTCGAGCAGTCTCAGATCTCCTCTTATTTCATTCGGCTGCTTTCGCACCGGTTGGTATCGACCAACGGTCGATTACAAGCCTCGAAGGAAGCGAAAGCGCAATGGGTGCTGCACGAGGTGGAACAGCTGCCAGAGCCTGTGCGAGACTTCCTATTTGCGTGTGCACGCTTGCCGAGTATGAACAGCGGACTGTTGATGCATCTGTTTAAAGTGACCATGCAAGAAGCGGATGAGGCATATGCTGCTCTTGGACGCTTCTTGCAGAAGGACTTGGAGAGCAATTCCGTTCAGATGCGTTCTGAAATCGCACGAGTGATGCTGGACATCTTGCCACAGTGGTAAGACGAGAGTCAGCAACAGCTGTGGGTGGATCAAGCTTTGGCTTACTACCGAGCCGAAGGAGACTGGGCAGCTATGGTTGAGATTTATGCTGCGCGAAATGAATGGGAGCATGCACTCGACGTGGCGGCGCTAGCCGCAGGGGAAGCCGAGGAGCCGGGGCAGGCACTCGAAGGAGAGCGAGCAGAGTCTGAGCGGCAGCAGCAGGCAATCGGCCATGCGCTTCGACGCTGTCCAGACGGGCTGCTCGTCGCGCGCTACGCGGTCTTGTGGGCGTATGGCTATGTCCGCTACTGCGTGAAACACGCGCCTGAAGCGGGCTTATCCATCGTTGAGGCGGCGCTGGATCAGCAAGGCGCCGCCTTCAGCTTCTCGGCCGCCGCCAATGAGCTTGGACTTGTCGAAGCGCTATCTTCGTTCCTAGGCCAACATATGGGCGTTTTCGTAACGTCGCCGTTCTTCTTCCTGGCCGCGGTTATCTTGCTCTCGTTCATCGTTACGTTGATCGTTCGGGATGATCCAGCCGTTATTTTGCTGGTCACGGCACTCTTGCCGTTGGCTGACCAAGCAGGTGTGCACCCGTGGATTCTCGTTTTCGTGGTGCTGCTATCGACGGATCCGTTCTTCTTCGCGTATCAATCGCCGACGTATCTGACGGCTTACTATAGCTCGGAGGGGAAAGCTTTTAGTCATTGACAAGGCCAAAAGGTTGCATTTGCCTACGGATTAGCCGTGTTGCTGCTTGCTCTTCTGTGTGTACCTTATTGGAAATAGCTTGGGCTGATTCACTAGTTAAATACAGCAGAAATCCTCCAGACCCTTAGGTGACGAAAGGGTGATGGAGGATTTTTTGAGTTGGGAGAGGAATGGCGGGAGTTGAGGTTAACGCAGGTTAGCTCGCTTCAGCAACCGCTGAATCGAGCGGTTCGCTTCCGGCAGGACGATGTCCTTATCAACCGTCCGCATGATACGGTTTTCCATGACGATCCGACCATTGATGATGGTCGTCTCCACATCGGCGCGTGTCGCGGAGTAGACGATGCGCGAGATCGGATCCACGTCGTAGGACGGATACGTGTGGAAGTTGTTGAGATCGAGGATCGCAAGGTCGGCCTTCTTGCCGACTTCGAGACTGCCGATCTCACCCTCCATGCCGACCGCGCGAGCGCCGCCGATGGTCGCCATGCGGAACACCGTCTGCGCGTTCATTGCCGTCGGTCCGTGAACGGGCTTCTGGATGAGCGCAGCGAGCCGCATCTCGTTGAACATATCGAGATTGTTGTTGCACGGCGCACCATCTGCTCCTAAGCTGACCGAGATGTCCAGCTTCAGCATCTCTGGGGTCTCGGCGACCCCTGAAGCCAGCTTCAGGTTGGAGCCTGGACAGTGGCTGACATGCACGCCACGCTCGTGGATGATGCGTTTTTCCTCATCATCGAGCCAGATGCAGTGCGCCAAGATCAGCCGCTCATTGGCTAAGCCGAGATGATCGAGGTAGACGACGTTGCGCATGCCCGTTTCGGCTTGAACGATCTCGATTTCACCGCGATTTTCGGACGCGTGTGTGTGCACTTTCACTTTGTACTGTTCGGACAAATTGCGAACCTCACGCAGCAATTCCTCCGTACACGAGATGACAAAACGCGGTGAAAACGCGTACTGGATGCGTCCGTCGTCGTGTCCGTGCCATTTTTCTAGCAAATCAACACTCTGTTGTAGCGATTCTGTCGTATTTTCCTGCAAGGCGAAAGGAACCTCGTCCCCTTTGTCCATCATCACCTTGCCAGATAAGGCCCGAATGCCGCTCTCTTTTATAGCCTGAAAAGCAAAATCGGTGTGATGCACCGTCTCCATATCCACGATCGTTGTGGTTCCGCTTTGAATCAGTTCGCCAATACCGAGCATCGCGGAGTAGTAGATCGACTCTTCGTCATGGGCGGCTTCCAGCGGCCAAATCCGATTTGTCAACCAATCCATCAACTCGAGGTCGTCCCCCTTACCACGGAACAACGTCTGACACAGGTGAATATGCGTTTGAATAAAGCCGGGAATGACGGTGCGGTTCTTGGCGTTGATGATTTTATCTACATGTGCGGGATTCAAATCCGGTCCAATAGCGGTAATGCGATCATTTTCGATCAACATATCCCCGTTTAAAATGTCTCCATTGCGGTTCATGGTCACGATCTGCGCATCTTTAATTAAAATAGTTGTCATCGTTCAAAACCTCCTACTCCCCTAATGTATGAAAATGTAGGCATAAAAAAACTAGCCATGAAAAATATGCCTGTCCGTGCACATTTTTCGTAGCTAGAAATTTACGGTTTCTAAGTAGAGACCCTTAATCCAATTATTAAGGTTATACGAAAGAAGTCATATGCAATTATGTCGTGCCTGCTTTTCTTAGCGTAATCCGCAGAGGTCAATTTGTCAACGGTGTAAGTTAACATGACATGCCCTCCCTCTTTTTTGAAAAAACGGCTTCCAATTGTTGAAATTGCGCGATAAATAGCACTTTGGTTATTCAGGATGGTTTAACGTGCCGCTTCCTACCGAATAAGGCGTTGTGATTCCCTCATACATCAAATGCATGGTCATCCCCGTAGTCGCATGCTGCAGATTGTGGCAATGGTCCATCCAAAGGCCAGGATTATCCGCGACAAAAGCAACCTCGTACGTCTCACCTGCGGCGACGTTCAATGCATCCACACACCAGGGACTTCCGGTTGAAGGCTGCCCGTTGCGACTCAGCACCAACATGTGGTGTCCGTGCAAATGCATCGGATGGGTAGCGCTGCTGTGATTGGCGATCGTCGTTTTCACAACGTCTCCCTCTTTTACCATTAACATAGGCGTATCAGGAAATAGCTTGCCGTTTATCGTAAATGAATACGTGAATGCTCCATTGAAGAAGCCTAATCGTTTATCTAAAATGAGCTGGAATTCGCGGTCGTATTGTCCGTTGAAGGCTGCAATAGCGTTGGCATCTGGACTGCCGTACGTCAGTGGGTCCCAGAGGGATCCGCGCGTGCTCGCAGTGTCCTCAAACGCTATATCCTTGCCATCTGGACTCATCAACAAGGAGGCATGGTTACCCCTCCCATTCTCGGACTGTGGACCTAGTAGCACATACCCCAGCGGCATCGTGAATGTCACGTCATAGCGTCAACCTGCTGCGAGGAGTAAATCTTTCTCAACTAGATCTGTAGGCCCATGAAGGTTCGATCCATCAATGGCGACCACTTGAAAAGTCGTACCTAATAACTTGAAGGTTATGGGTGCATTGTCTGTATTAATGAGACGTAAGCGAACCGGCGTACCCGGTGTAATCCGCTGGATTTGGCGTGTATCCGAAGCTCCAAAAGCGATTTTGTTCGATGTACCGTCAACGGTTGAATAGGTATGTGCAACAATCGGGATGTCTAGTTCATTTGGCTTAGTATCGGTATCAAGTTGAGCAGGCTCTACAAGTAATGACCCAAACAGACCTTTACCAGCTCCCACATAGGATTGCTGATGAGAATGATACCAATACGTTCCCGCATCGCTGGCCATGAATCGGTACACATAGGTTTGGCCGGGCATGACGGCATTTTGTGTTACTCCTGCCACTCCATCCTCCGCATTGGGGACATCGAGGCCATGCCAATGGAGGGTAACGCCATCCTCGATATCGGTGTTCACCAACGTGACTTCCACCAATTGCCCTTGCTTCACGCGCAGCTCTGGGCCTGGCAGCTGGCCGTTAAACGTCCACGCATCCACCTGTTTACCTGAGCTGAGCATCACGGTTTTCTTCATAGCCGTGAGCGTAAACCGCTGATCCGGCGTCCCCTCGCGGGGACCCGTCAGCGACGCCACGCTCGTACCGCCCACGCCGTGGTGGGCGTGGGAAGTGCCCTCCGCCGCCATGTTCATTTCGGCGGGCAAACGGCTCATCTGGCTAGCTGCGCTTAGCCAGATCCATAAAACAGCTGCCGCCGCTAGGACGCCAGTGGCAGCGCGCACAACCCGCACCCCGAGCCGTGGCTTCGTCCACGCGGGGCTGCGTATGGCCAGGTATCGGCGGTGCAGCCGATACCCCTGCAACAACGTGCCGGCTGCGGCTAGCAGCGTCGGCACGACGATAAGCTTCACCGGCAGCGGAACCGCGGTGAAGTAGGTGTAAAAGAACACGGTCATCGCACCTAGCATGACCGCGTGCACGGGCAGCGCCAGCGCGATATGCGCAGCGCTAGCACGCACTTCCGCAGTAAGAGCTACGCACTGCGGCCCTTTCAACCTTTCCAACAGCCGAGTCAACCGCCACAGCCTAGGCACGGACCAACACAGCGTCGCCAACACCGGAGCGCCGACTAATAACAGCTCAAGCCCCAGCTTCACCTGCATCGATGGCCAACCTGCCGGCCACGATGTTAGGATGATCGCGGCTTTGACAAGGACAAGAATCTCACCTAGCAGGATGAGGTTGAGTAGCCCTTTAGACCTGCATCTCAGCTGATTTTTCCCGGAGATATAGGCCAAACGACTGATAAATACACAGTGATGGACCATAAAAGAAGGAGCCCAAAGGAACTAAATCCTGCGGCTCCAAATATGTCTTAAGTCATGTTTATAGGTCCCCCATGCCAAGTTATTCCGGATGATTCTGGGTGCCGCTTCCCACCGAAAATGGTGTGGTAACCCCTTCATACATCAGATGCATCGACATGCCAGCAGCAGCGTGCGCGAGATTATGGCAATGATCCATCCATAGACCAGGATTATTGGCGACGAAAGCGACCTCATACGTTTCCCCTGGTTGAATATCCAGTGTATCCGACCACCAAGGACTGCCTGTGGAAGGCTTGCCGTTGCGCGAAAGCACAAGAACGTGATGACCGTGCAAATGCATCGGATGCTCCACAATGCCGCGGTTGACGAATGTCGTTTTGACTACATCCCCTTCCTTCACCATGAACATCGGTGCGTCTGGGAACACTTTGCCATTCAAGGTATAGAGTAAATCGAAATTCCGATTATAGAAGCCTAATTTATTATCTAAAATAAGGGTGAAATCACGATCGAATTTGCTATTCGCATCGAAAGGTGTTGCTTTCGGACTTCCATATACGAGCGGGTCGAAAGCTAAGGTTGGCGGTACGTCAGGGATGTTGCCTTGCCCATTAGGTGACAGCAGAATACCTCCATTTTTCAGAAATCCCACATTTAAATAAATAGGGTGATCCGGCATGATAAAAGTTAGATCATAACGACCCCCAGTAGGCACGGTAACACGAGTATTCGTTAGGAGATCTGGTTTATTCAGGTCCGTTCCGTCAATAGCCGCGACTTCAAAAGGTGTACCTACTAATGTATACGTTTGATCAACCCAATCATCGGTGTTAATTAAACGCATGCGGACAGGCGTCCCTGGTGCAACCGTTTGGCGGTCCAATTCATCATTGGCACCAATAGCGAACGTATTTTTCCAAAGATGGGTCATCACGGTGATATCCTTCAGTGCTTGAGAAACATCTTTCGGCTCCACGATCAGCGCCCCGAAAAGCCCCTTGCGAACAGCTTCTTGTGATTCCTGATGCGAATGGTACCAGAAGGTTCCCACCTGTTCAGCACGGAATCGATACGTGTAGGATTCGCCAGGCATGACCGCATTTTGTGTAGCGCCAGCAACGCCATCCTCTGCATTTGGTACATCTAGACCATGCCAATGGGCGGTTACGCCTTCTTCAATATCTTGGTTCGTTAAAGTGACCTCGATGAGCTCGCCTTCCTTCATGCGAAGCTCAGGTCCGGGAATTTGCCCGTTGTACGTCCAAGCGTCGACGGTTTTGCCGGAGCTGAGTGTGACTGTATTTTTCTGCGCAACGAGTGTAAAACGACGATCCGGTGTCCCCTCTTTCGGGCCCGTTAAGTCGGCGACAGAGACCATCCCTGCCATTGCGGTCTTATCATGACTGGCATGCTCTCCTGCAGCGCCGCCGCCGTAATCATGCGTTCCGCTTGCCATATTAATCTCGGCTGGCAGTACGCTTTTGTCCATGGCGAATGTGATTAAATAGAAGCCAATACCCGCGATCACGACGAGAACGCCTGTCATCGTGCCAACTCGCGTCCATAGACGCGGTGCTTGATAGCTAGCCACTTTACTTACTCGCTCGGAGCGAAGTTGATGCCTCCACCAAAGCCCTGCAGCGGTGAGAACAAGCGCGCCAAGCGGAATGGTGGTTTCTACCCATTCGAATGGTACAGGTGCTACAATTGTGAAATAAAGTGATGTCACGGCGCTAAGTGCGGTTAATTGATAAGGGAAAGTGAGACCAGGACTAGCGGATCTTTGGAACATAGCAGGCTCAATTGTAATGCCGGTCTCAGCCAAGCTTTGTTTCGTTAAGGAACGAAGCTTCAACAGTTTAGGAACGGCTACGAACCATATGCTCAAAAGAGGAATAATAATTAGAGGTGCTTGCAGATAGACACGGTCCCTCCAAAAGATTGGATCCATGTTCATCTGAAACCACGCAATGGCGGCGACGATGGCAGCTCCGGGAATAGCCGGGAACCATGCCCAGAATAGCAGCTTGCGCGTTTTTCGGTGAAGCTTCTCTAGGCTCCTGCTATACAGTAATCGGGACGCCTTGACGCCGCCGATCCATGTGAAAATGACGAATAATAAGCTTGCGATTACAATGGTTAAAATACTTGCGTTAAACATGATTTGGACCCTCCTAGACGCGATATTTCAAGTATAGACCCCCTACTCTGCGCATCAAACCGTCTGGAGACCAAGGGGCAACCTAGACTAAAGTTGGGGAGCCCATTTTTTAGTTTTATACTTGCAAAGTCTGGAAATAGGTTGCGTTTTCATAAACGGTGTGTTATGATAAATCCAATCGACAAATAGAACCTGAATTCACATATTTTAAAGGGTTTTCATTTTTGTTAGTGAACCTTTTATAATGTGTGAATTTTTTTCTCTTTGAAGAATAAAAAACATGTTAATAATTTTTGGAGGTATTTCACAATGGCTACTGGTACAGTAAAATGGTTTAACGCAGAAAAAGGTTTCGGTTTTATCGAAGTTGAAGGCGGCAACGATGTATTCGTTCACTTCTCCGCAATCCAAGGCGACGGTTTCAAAACTTTGGACGAAGGTCAAGCAGTTGAATTCAGCGTAGTTCAAGGCAACCGCGGTCCTCAAGCTGAAAACGTTGTAAAACTGTAATATAATTAAAAAGACTGCCTTTACGTAAGTAATGGCAGTCTTTTTCAATTTAAAGCAAGCTGACACTCAGCACTCTAAGGAGGTTTATCCATGTATTCCAGAAAAAAGTCGCTCGAAGAGATGCCTCTAGAAAATGTGACGGTATGGTCTTGTGAAAATGAAGGCTGTAAAGGCTGGATGCGAGATAATTTTGCATTCGATCACGTGCCGACATGTCATTTATGTCAGTCCACAATGGTTCGAAGTGTCAAGTTACTTCCATTAGTAAATAACACCAATAGTGATCAGAAAACGCTCAAAAAGGGCGTACAAATATAGCATAGTAAAACCCGGAGGCATAGCTGTCTTCGGGTTTTTTGTAAATTGTAGACTGTATGTTTCACATATTACATGGGCTAAATTTCTTGATAAACGCGCACTCGTCCTAAGAGGACGGCTTAGCCGTTTATTTTGGTTACCATGAGAAGAGCGAAATCAGAGACGAAGGTGTCTAGCAAGTGGACAAACCGCCGTCATTCAAGGGAGGTAGGAACGTCTGTGAGACCAAGAAAGAGGCGTCAATGGCCACTGTTGGCTGGCGCTTGCATCCTTGCGGCGTGCGTGGTGATTCTTTTCGGCAAATATCCATTTGAGTCATCACCTGCATTGCAAACGAATGTACCTGACACGGTAACAGCAACACCAGTGCCAACGCCAACACCACGTGTGGCTGTGGAATTTCGGATGCTCGATCTCGATCGAGGCTGGGTGAAATACGCAGACGGCATGGTTCAAACCGTGGATGGCGGCGCGCATTGGCAAGAAGCTTCGGGTACGGAAGTACTCCCAGTAGATGGTGCGGTTGATACGATGGGCAGTGAAACGATTGCTAAGCTGCTAAGCTTGGAAGCAGAGACTGGCAGTCCGACGGGATCGGCTGGTGCCGCAGTTCAAGGCGGCCTAACTTCCGTAACACTGAACGGCAACACGGTTGCTGTGAAGCAATCACAATTCGTGACACCGAAAATTGGTTGGGTGCTTTTATCCCGAACGATGGATAGTAAGAACCCTCTCCTCCTCACCACGGATGGCGGGCAAACCTGGATAGATGGCATGACGGAGGACGCGAAGGCGATCATTCTTGGGGAGAAAGCACATTTGGCACAGCTAAAAGCGGAATCATCTTTATATAAAGATGAAGCAGGCGCTAAAGCGGTCATGGGCTCTATCTGGAAACTCATACCGGAGCAGGCTTCGCCGGGTGATATTGTGCTTGTGCGCCATAAGGAGCCTGGCAGCATAGCTTGGCAGGGTAAGACATACACGCTTCAGCCATATGAAGCAGGATACTTCACGTACTTGCCAATCTCGATGAGCGTAAAAGCGGGTACGTACCCGATCGGTGATCAGACGCTGACCATCAAGGCGAAGCAGTTCGAGACACAGTATTTGAAGGTCACTGAGCAAATGGAAAGCATGAAACAGGATACCGCGCGCATCAATGCCGATCAGAAGAAGATCGATCTGGCGCGCAGCAAGTCGGAGCCGACATTTTTGTTCCGCGGGCCGTTCGTGAAGCCGATCGAGGGGATTTTGACTACGCCGTATGGGTACACCCGTTATGTAAACGGGAAATACGACAGCTCGCATATGGCTCTTGATCTGGCAGCCAAAGAAGGCACTCCGATCAAGGCTACGAACGACGGAGTTGTCGCGCTAGCAGAACTCCTATATTTAACCGGCAATTCCATCTATATTGACCATGGGATGGGGCTGTTCTCGCAGTACGCGCATCTCTCCGAGCTGCGTGTGAAAGCTGGCGACCGCGTCAAGCAGGGCGACATTATTGGGCTCGTCGGCACGACCGGCTTCTCTACCGGGCCGCATCTGCATTTTACCTTCTGGGCGCATAATATCCAGGCCAATCCGGACTTGTTTTTTAATACAACCCCGTTTCAGTGGGTGAAATGATAGTAGTGTGAGACATCAGCCTGGGCTGGTGTCTTTTTGCATGCTGTCGAATACCTGTCTGTAGCCCGTGAAAAGTAGTTTTTCGAATCTCCACATGTTATGATAAGGAACAAATGTTCTTAAATGGAGACGTATAATGCTACCTTTGGTGAATATATCAGTTCGGTCGCTTGTGGAGTATGTGTTTAGCAGTGGCAGTATTGATTCGGAGTTTCGATCGAACACGTCACTAAGGGAAGGCACGAAGGCGCATCAAAGGCTGCAAAAGCAATACGGAGAGTCAGACCAGCATGAGGTGTATGTCTCAGCGGAAATAGCGTATGAGGGACTTTTATTTGTTATTGATGGGCGTTGTGATGGGCTTCTTGTTGGGACTGATGACGGCGATACGCTAACCGTAGATGAAATAAAATCGACTTCCTCGGATATTACACTTATTGAGGAGAATTCCTACCCTGTGCATTGGGCGCAGGCGATGTGTTATGCGTACATGGTGGCCCTTGATCGCGGACTCCACTACATGCGGGTTCAGCTTACGTATACGCAGGTGGATACGGAGGAGACTCGGCATTTTGTGAGGGAAGCTACTTACGAGGAGCTTGAACGGTTTGTGTATGAGGTGATTCGGGGCTACTATCCGTATGCACAACTGAAGCATGAGCATGAGGGGCGCAGAAATCAGAGCATCAAGGCGCTGCAATTCCCTTTTCCGCAGTATCGTGAGGGGCAGCGTAAGCTGGTAGGGGCGGTGTACAAAACCATCCAGGACGGGCACAAGCTGTTCGCTAAGGCACCGACAGGGATTGGTAAGACGATGTCGACTCTTTTTCCATCGGTTAAGGCGATGGGAGAGGGCGTGCTGCAGCGGTTTTTTTATTTAACGGCGAAGACGATAACTCGGACAGCGGCAGAGGAAGCTTTTTACCTATTGCAGGACAAAGGCTTGCAGCTACAGGTGGTTACGCTAACGGCCAAGGAGAAAGTGTGTTTGAAGGACGAGGTCAGGTGTACGCCGGCCCATTGTGAGTTTGCGGACGGTTATTATGATCGGGTGAATGGGGCGGTGCTTGATCTGCTCAGGCAGGAAACCGTGATGACGCGTGCTGTGATTGAGACGTATGCGCGGAAGCATCGGGTGTGTCCGTTCGAGTTTTCATTGGATGTGGCATATGCGGCGGATGCGGTGATTTGTGATTATAACTATATTTTTGACCCGCGTGTGAGTTTAAAAAGATTGTTCGAGGAGCAGAAGCGCCATACAACGCTGCTTATTGATGAGGCGCATAATCTGGTGGATCGAGCGCGCGAGATGTACGCTAGTGAGCTGAACAAATCGATCTTCCTTACGTTGCAGCGGGAGTTCATAGGTATTAGTAAGGAGGTCTATGCTGCGGCGAAGGCGATCAACACCTATTTCATTGCGCTCCGCAAGCAGGTGGGGGATCGAGAGATGATGGTGGAGTCCGGAATGCCGGAGTCGTTGTTGGTGCATGTGGAGGCTTTTATAGCTGTAGCTGAAAAAGAGTTAGCCAGATCGGCCGGAGGTACCGCAACGGGTACGGCACTCTTGGATGCTTATTTTGGTGCGCAGAATTTTGTGCGCATTTCGAAGCTGTACGACGAGCGTTATGTGACGCTGGCTGTGAATGATCGGAACGAGATCAGTGTGAAGCTCGTTTGTTTAGATCCATCCCACCTGCTGCGGCAAATGGGGAAGGGGTATCGGGCGCACGTGTTTTTCTCGGCGACACTGTCGCCGTTGTCCTATTTCATGGACACCTTAGGTGCGGGGGAAGAGGATTACTCCGTGACGGTAGCGTCACCTTTTGCGAAAGAGCAGCTGGAGGTTTTCGTGCAGCCACTGTCGACCCGTTATCAGGACCGGGAGCATAGCCGTACGCGGATTGCGCGTTCTATCTATGAACTGGTCGCGGGGCGAGCGGGTAATTATTTGGTGTTTTTTCCTTCGTATGCGTATATGAGCAGCGTGTATGAGGCTTTTACGGATTTTGTAGGTGAGCAGGAAGGGGACAGCAGTGGACGTAGTAGCGAGCTGAATGTGCTCGTTCAGATGGCCAAAATGACGGAGGAGGAGCGAGAACACTTCCTGGGGGCTTTTCAAGCTGGTGCGGGGCAGACGTTGGTGGGTTTTGCGGTGATGGGCGGCATCTTCTCCGAGGGCATCGATCTCGTCGGCGACCGACTAACAGGCGTCGTCATTGTAGGTGTAGGCTTGCCGCAGCTTGGACCGGAACGCAACCTGATCAAGGATTACATGGAGCGTACGGGTAAAAACGGCTACGACTACGCCTATGTCTACCCCGGCATGAACAAAGTGCAACAGGCTGGCGGTCGGTTAATCCGTTCCGAAACGGATCGCGGCGTGCTGCTGTTGATCGACGACCGCTATCTGCAGCCGCGCTATCAGCGTCTGTTGCCGGAGGAGTGGCGCGACTATACGGTTCTGCCAGTGCAGCGATAGTAGCTGCGGCGGCGATTAGCCCCTTCTCGCGTCCGAACGCCTCGCGCGCGCACAAAAAAGCGTTGCACCCATGTGCAACGCCACTTCACTGTCGCTATCCCTATAGCGACATCTGATAAATCTTTACCACATCCGCGCGAGTCAGCTTCTGGAAGTTGCCGAAGTCGCCGTAAATCATGGCTTTATCGGCCATGAGCTCGATGGTGGAGTCGTCGATGCTGTAGTCTGCCAATCGGCTCGGTGCGCCGATGCTGCCGAAGAATGCACGCAGTGCTGCGATGCCTTCCTCGGCTACTTGCTTGTCGGACTTGCCAGCGGCATCGATGCTGAACACGCGTTGTGCGAACTGCTTGTAGCGCCCAACATTAGCATCGAGGGTATGGGTCATCCAGTTCGGAAAGAGGATGGCCAAGCCGCCGCCGTGCGGAATATCATGAACGGCGGAAACCGCATGCTCCAGATTGTGCGTCGCCCAATCCCCGCGAATGCCCATGCTTAGCGTGCCGTTAAGCGCCATAGTGCCGCTATAGAGAATGGTCGAACGGTGCTCCAGATTGTTCAGATCCTGCAGCAATAGGGGTGCCGTATCGATAACGGTACGTAAGATCGTTTCGCAGAATCCATCCTGAACAGGGGAGCTCGTGACATGATGGAAGTATTGCTCGAGCACGTGAGACATGATATCGACCATGCCGTAAACGGTTTGGTTTTCAGGCAAGGATGTCGTATGAGCCGGGTCGAGGATAGAGAATTTCGGATAGGTGTAAGGACTTCCCCAACCGAGTTTATCATTCGTTTCCCAGTTCGTGATGACCGAACCAGCGTTCATTTCGGAACCAGTCGCAGCAATCGTGAGAACGGTAGCTAACGGAAGTGCACCTGTGGCCACTGCTTTACGTGTTGCAATGTCCCAGAAGTCGCCATCGAACTTCGCGCCAACCGCGATCGCTTTGGCACAGTCAATCACGCTGCCGCCACCAACTGCAAGGATGAGATCGATGTCGTGATTAAGGCACAAGGCAACGCCGCGATGAACGGTCGTTAATCTTGGATTGGGCTCAACACCGCTAAGCTCAACGATGGTTGCTTCAAGGCCTTGTAACAGGTGGACCACCTTGTCGTAGATACCATTGGCTTTGATGCTGCCTCCCCCATAGACGAGTAGGATATTTTTCCCATACTTAGGTACTTCAGTCGTTAGCTTTTCTAATTGACCCTGACCGAAATGTAGGGTAGTTGGATTATGGAAAGTGAAATTATGCATGATCGTACCTCCTCGAACATAACTAGGAATGGTCCCCTCTTACAATTGTATAGTAACCAATGGACAAAAACAAAACCAGCGAGAGGTACAGATTCATCTAGGAAGTACAGTATGAGCGGATAAGAAGGATGGAGGAATAGCGATGGCAACCTTATCACCATATATCTATAGCACAGACGCTCGTAAACAGGCTGACTTTTATGTGAGCGTGTTTAGCGGAGAAATCATCAGCATCCAATCGTATGGCGATCTGCCAGGGATGGAAGAGTCCAAGAAACACTTAGTTATGCATTTGGAGCTGCAGGCGCTAGGACTGCGATTTTTCATGGCAGATGCAGGCACGGATGCAAATGATCGCGGTACTGGCATGGACCTGGCACTCACCTTCAAGGATGAGGGGGAAGCTGCTGCGATTTTTAACGGTTTAGCAGCCGATGGCGATGTCATCATGCCATTTGAACGCATGTTCTGGGGCACAATGCTCGGTCGTGTGCGAGATCGGTACGGTGTGATGTGGCAGGTGGCCACAGAATCGTAGATAGAACAATGAGAAAGCTCCTTTGTGAGAAGCCGTGCGGCTTTTCGTGAGGGAGCTTTTAGTTTCTCGGGGGAGTACCCCTCGGCGACCGAATCTCAGCGCTGTAACGGTGAAAAACATCACTACAGCGGCACCGGACTGATTTTCCCATGCTGTAAGAGTGAAAAACATCACTACAGACCAAGAAATACCCCAAATGACCGAATCTCAGCGCTGTAACGGTGAAAAACATCACTACAGCGATATCGGACTGATTTTCCCGTGCTGTAAGAGTGAAAAATGTCACTATAGACCAAATTTGTCCCCCCTTTCTGAGCTAAAGGGGGGGACAGACAGGAGACCCTGATGCATCAGAGCTACTATTCCGCCTGCGGACCGATTCGACCTCGTTTATATTCTGTTTAAAATAGGGGAGTATGATCATAACAAGTGTTAGAGATGAACAATCATAAATAACGGAATTACATCCGATCGGGTAAAGGAGTAGAGATAGATGGCAATTGCAAAGAGTGAACAACCGAAACAAAAAAACGACTGGCGGGGATTCATCCGTTTACTAAAGGATGCGAATCCACCGAAACTTCTGTTGAGTATAGCACTAGGGTTAAGCGTGATTGCCACGCTGGTGGCGTTGGTGATTCCACTTTTCACGAAAAATGTGGTTGATAATTTCAACATTTCCTCACTAAATTGGTGGCAAATTAGCGGAATGGCTCTTGCATTCATCGCATCCGCGGTAGCTTCTGGGGTAGCCACGTATCTACTTAACTATTCAGGTCAACGCGTGGTGGCGGGTATCCGAGATCGCTTATGGAAGAAGCTGCTCGTGCTGCCGGTTCGCTACTATGATAATCATCAAACAGGAGATACGATCTCCCGGATGACAAACGACACCGCAATTATTAAAGGACTGATCGCCGAGCATACGGCGGGCTTTATTACAGGCACCATTTCCATTATCGGGTCCATCGTGGTGCTCTTATATATGGATTGGAAAATGACACTCATCATGTTCAGCATTTTCCCGATTGCATTTCTTATCCTTTTTCCTTTGGGTCGGCAAATGTACAAAATCTCTAAAGGCATGCAAGCCGAGACAGCTAACTTCACTTCCGTGTTAAACCGGGTGCTATCTGAAATTCGCTTGGTGAAGGCTGCAAATGCAGAGCCTGTGGAGTATAAGGAAGGTAGCGCAGGGATTCAGACGCTGTTCAAATTTGGACTTAAAGAAGGTAAAATTCAAGCACTAATGTCCCCTCTGATTATGTTTGTCATGCTGATGATGTTCGTCGTCCTATTCGGTTATGGCGGTACACGTGTGGCGTCAGGTGCGATATCAGCGGGGCAGCTGGTGGCCTTTATGCTTTATTTATTCCAAATTGTCATGCCGATTACGCAGATTACACAATTCTTCACGCAAACGCAGAAAGCGATGGGAGCAACGGATACGATTCTTAAGGTGCTGGATCATGAGGAAGAGGATCCCCACGCGGGTTTCACGGTTAAGGATGCTTCTCAATCCCTGCATTTCGACAACGTATCGTTTGGCTATAAAGAAGACGAGAAGGTCCTGAAAGACGTAAGCTTCACTATGGAATCGGGTAAAGTCACCGCGATTGTAGGACCGAGCGGAAGCGGGAAGACGACGATGTTCTCGTTGCTGGAGCGTTTTTACTCGCAGCAGGAAGGTAACATTTCGTTAGGAGAAGAAAGTATCGGTCAGTACTCGCTCGTCTCATGGCGTAGCCAAATCGGCTATGTGTCGCAGGAAAGTCCGCTCATTGCAGGGACAATTCGAGATAACATCTGCTATGGCTTACAGCATGAAGTAACGGAAGAGGCGCTGAAACGGGCATCCGAGATGGCGTATGCCGATGGTTTCATTGAAGAGCTTCCGCAGAAGTATGACACGGAAGTTGGAGAGCGCGGGATTAAGTTGTCCGGCGGGCAGCGTCAGCGGATTGCGATCGCCAGAGCGCTGCTGCGGGATCCAAAGATTCTGATGCTGGATGAAGCTACCTCGAGTTTGGACAGCAAGTCCGAAGTCGTAGTGCAGCAAGCATTGCAGAACTTGATGCAAGGACGCACAACGCTAGTCATCGCCCATCGCTTATCCACGGTCGTGGACGCGGATCAGATCGTGTTCCTCGACAAAGGTGTCGTGACAGGCCGCGGCACCCATCAGCAGCTCATCGAGTCACACGAGATGTATCGCGAGTTTGCTACCCAACAGCTGCAGATTCAAGAACAGCTGATTGCGGAGCATTCTCCCATGGAGCCTGATTCCGTGTCAATGGAGCAAGTGCACTCGTAATTGAAAAAATGCCTCTACCCCCGAGAAATGACGGGGTGTGGAGGCATTTTTTGCATTCACAGGCTTAGGATTGGCTCAAGTTCTCCTTCATAAGGGCGGCAATCTGCCGCTCAGGATAGCCTTTTTGCTCAAGGGCTCGAACAATGCCTTCTTGGCGCTCTATCGGTTGGTTCTGGCTCAGCTTGGCTTTACCCTCGATGCTCGAAATGGGCAGCTTGAAAGCTTGTATCCCTTTGCTCAACCCAGCAATAAAGTGCGGATCAATGCTGTCTAGATCATACGAGCTATCCGGCTCCTCGTACTTGCGTGTTAGCTGCTGTAAAACATGCAAGACTTCCTGATCATCGTGGATGAATTCGACCTTACCATACACATGAACAGCTGTGT
Organism: Paenibacillus sp. J22P143; assembly: GCF_059692035.1. NCBI lineage: Bacteria > Bacillati > Bacillota > Bacilli > Caryophanales > Paenibacillaceae > Paenibacillus > Paenibacillus sp. J22P143. The sequence goes on along the minus strand of NZ_JCAUAQ010000016.1, from coordinate 62,429 downwards.
AATTCCACGTAGGTACAGCGGAAGGCGTACCATACCAGGAAGGTGAGATGTAGCAGTGAGGACCTTGGAATATCACCAAAACTTCTTGTAGCGGGGTATCGGTCCACTGCGTGTTAAGGCGGGCGAAATGGCCGTATAAGCAATGATCCTCGGGATCCAGCAATAAGGGAATATGCGTCGCGAAAGGGCGCTGCTGATGATGTGAAACGACCGTAGCAAAGCTATGCGCCTCTATGAAGGCATACATTATGGACAGGTCCTCCATTTTAAAATATGAGGGAGTGTACATGGCTTCACCTGCTTTGTTTTAGGTATAGAATAGCAAGTTATGTGGTACATACAAAGTACCAATTTCATCGGTTTTGATTAGACCACTTTCTACGACTGTTCAGATTGCTGTTGAGGCACAGGAGGACGCAACTTCCACGTCGAATACCTAACTAACTACGCAATCTCAAGGAGGCAACAATGTTGGAGAAGGTACGTTGGGGAATTATCGGCTGTGGCAACGTGACGGAGGTCAAAAGCGGCCCCGCCTTGCAGAAGGCAGAAGGCTCAGAGCTAGTCGCGGTTATGCGCCGTGATGGCGCACTCGCAGAGGATTATGCACAGAGGCATGGTGTGGCAAAATGGTACACTGACGCGGCAGCACTCGTGAATGATCCGGATGTGAATGCGGTTTATGTCGCTACTCCGCCTGGATTTCATCATGAATATACGCTGCTCGCTGCAAAAGCAGGGAAGCCCGTTTATGTGGAGAAGCCGATGGCTAGAAATCACGCAGAATGTCAGGAGATGATTGCGACCTGTGAGGAAGCGGGTGTGCCTTTGTTCGTGGCCTATTATCGCAGGGGACTCCCTAAATTCGTGGAAATAAAGCGCCTGCTAGATTCCGGTGTAATCGGTGAGGTCCGCTTTGTGCAATCGACCTACCTGCAACCGTTGAGAGAGTATCAAGAAGGGTTAGAGCCATGGCGCATTCAGCCTGAGCTGTCGGGTGGCGGATTGTTCGTGGATTTGGCGAGTCATACGCTAGATATTCTCGATTATTTGATTGGACCGATCGGAGAGGTCAAAGGCTTCGCAAGGAACCAAAACGGTAAGCAGAAGGTTGAAGATATCGTGACCACGAGCTACGCGTTCGAATCCGGTGTGATGGGTACTGGAGTTTGGAGCTTCAATACCTACACTCACCTAGATTTGAATGAGATTGTTGGCAGCCTCGGCAAACTATCGTTCTCCACCTTCAGTGGCGATCTGCGCATTGAAACGGCAGACGGAACCGTGGAAGAACGAACGATTCCCAATCCTCCACACGTTCAGCAACCGTTAATCCAGACTGTGGTGGACGATCTCAGAGGCATCGGGCAGAGCCCGAGCACTGGCATAAGCGCCGCGCGTACGAATCGCGTAATGGATGAACTGCTGCGCGATTTCTACCGCGCCTAAACAATCGAAAACCCCAGTCGGATGTGCAAGTAAACACATCCGACTGGGGTTCTTCATTTAGGTCTTACGCTTTCGGGCTCGGCGTTGCCACAATCGGTGCGGGTGCCGACGCTGAAGGATTGTCTGGCGCTAAGGAGCGCTTGCGAATGAACAAGCTAAGCGGCAAAGCGACAAGTACGATAAATGTCGCAAGTAAGTACACGTTATTGACACTCATGGTAAAGGCGTGTGTACCAATTTGTACTTTGTCCGTCATTCCGCCAGCAGCGAGTTCCTTGCTGTGTGTAACGGTTTGGGACGATAATACAGATGTAAATAGGGCAATCGCGAAGGACCCGAATACGTTACGAACCCAGTTGTTAATGGATGTTGCATGACCAGACAGGGTTCTCGGAATTTGCTCCATGCCTGCATTACTTGCAGGCATCGTAGCGAAGGCGATCCCGACGTTCCGAACGATCATCCAGAACACAATATAGCCGCGAGAGACGTCTGTACTCAACCAACTTAGGGTAAGTGTACCAACTGCGATTAACGTAATACCGACAAAAATAAGAATGCGAGGCCCAACACTGCTATACAGTTTGCCTACGATTGGCATACAGAGCGCCATCACAAGGGATGCCGGCAATAAGATTAATCCCGTATCGAGCGGGGTGACATGCTGAATATTTTGCAAGAAAATCGGTGTCAGGAAGGTACCTGAGTATAAACTTATCGTAACAATACTAGAAATAATAAGTGATAAAGTGTAACGCGGGTTCTTCAATACACGTATGTTCAATAAGGGTGAATCGACTTTAAGCTCTCTCCAAATGAATAGGATAAGGATCAGGAAGCCTGTTGCGAATAGACCGATGACACGGCCTGATGTCCATCCCCAAGCATGGCCTTGCGAGAAGCCGACGAGCAAGGCAAGACTGCTGACGATGACGGTCAGTAAGCCGATTAAATCAAATCTTTTGGGAACAGAAAGACGGTAATAAGGGATTAATTTGAAAACGAGAATAATAGCGACAACGCCGACAGGTACGTTCATGAGGAACAACCAGTGCCAGCTCCAATTTTGCAGCAACCAACCGCTCAATGTTGGCCCAATGGCAGGCGCCATCATCGCAGATAAGGACCAAAGGGAAATCGCAATCGGTTGCTTATCACGCGGAATCACTTGATACACGATAGTCATCGTAGCAGGCATAATCAGACCACTGAAAGCCCCTTGAACAATACGGAATGCAATAAGCGATGATGCATCCCAAGCTAGTGCACATAACAGTGAAAACACGGTAAAACCGATCAGTGCAATGGCGTATAGCCGCTTGTAGCTGAATTTCTCACCGAAATACCCTGTAATTGGGGCGATTGTACCGCTTGCGAGCATGAAGCCAGTAATCGTCCATTGGATTTTGCTTAAATCGGTATTGAAATGCTCGCTAAGAATTGGTATGGCGATATTAATCGTACTCATGCTTAGGATCGAAACGAACGACCCAAAGAAGATCGCGATCATGATTGGCCAGAAGCGCACTTGCTGTAACTCATCCTTACTCAAAATAATGCCTCCACTCTATCCATTGATCTTAACGATAGTATTCTCTATAATTTTTAATGAAAATCATCATACTACCGATATGTTTATATGTCAATAATGACATAAAGAAGGAGCGACAATGAATACCCTTTCATATGGATTACTAAGCCTTTTAACGAAAAACTCCCGTTCGGGGTATGAGCTCATGCAGCATATTCAGCCATTCTGGCAAGCTAAACATAGCCAAATCTACCCATTATTGGCGTCATTAGAGCAGGCGGGTCACGTTGCTTTCGTACATGTCCCTCAGTCGGATAAGCCGGATAAGAAAGTCTATTCCATCACGGAACAAGGCAAAGTAGCCTTGCAGGAATGGATTGTTATGCCAACAGATGATCCTGTTACGCGGGATGAGCTTGCATTGAAAGTATACTGCATCGGTCTCGTGGATAAAGAGCAGGCGAAGAAGGTTATCGCGGAGCGAGAGATCTATTATAAGAAGAAAAAAGAGCGATTCGCACTCCTCTTGGAAAAAATCAAGCAAGAGAGTGACAAACCGCTCGAGGCGTTAGAAATGGATGATCGTGGATTTGGGATGTATGTCCTGCTGCATAAAGCGACGATGAAGGTAGATGCAGATTTAATTTGGTGCGAGTGGATGAAGGGAAAGCTCAGTTGATGTCAAATTAACCGCCTATTTCCTGAATCACCGTTTGGATTTTCTGCAGACGAATGTATTCGGACTTCTCTAATTGCGGTCGGAAATAGGCATACAGATAGGCCGCATCCTCGAATGTCAGGGCTGGGTAGCAGACAACCTCTTGCACCACGAGTGGATTATCCATAATAACCTGCCATTCGCCGGCTCTTTCCGCGAGAGGGATGTTGGTGAAAATGTGTTTTTTAGCAGCTATTGTACATGTGAGCTCTGGCCAAATGTTCTCCCAGGATGGACTGAAATCTACGGGTTCCGGAAAAAGTCGCTTCGCCTTGGCGACCGACTGCTCTACGGATTCCATGTCTGTGTCCCCTGCCGCTTTGATCGCTTCCGTGAGACTGTCGAGTAACCGCCTGAAACCTGCGAATCCTTCCGATAGCACCTCGCTTTGAAACAGGGCTTCCGCTTCCGCGGTAGTCAGCTTGTTGAAATCCGCCAATGTGTTATTTGTCATACAGGCCACAACCCCCCAAACTGTTCCTTTTCCCAAATTTATCACAAAACTTTTTCCAAATAAAGCCCTTTCATTTGCAAAAGAGCTCCTTTGGTTTAAATTAAGTTTATATTGCTCGCTTATACTAATTTCTATCAACGAGCATGGCTAAGACAGCACTGTACTTCAACAAGTGAGGATGAATGAACCATGGCACCCATTATGATCGTAGATGATGATCCGTATATTCGTGAGCTTGTCCGTGTTTTCATGCTGAACGAGGGCTTCGATGTTGTCGAGGCCGCGGATGGCGTTGAAGCGCTCAAGATGCTGCAAACCGTCCAAGTCGATATGGTCATCCTCGATGTGATGATGCCGAATATGGACGGATGGGAGCTGTGCAAGGAGCTCAGAGAGCAGTATGATCTGCCGATTCTCATGCTTACGGCCAAAGGAGAAACGGCACAGAAGGTCAAAGGCTTCGAGCTCGGTGCCGACGACTACCTCACCAAGCCCTTCGAGCCGCTTGAGCTGGCGATGCGAGTGAGAGCACTGCTTAAGCGCTACAAAATCGCCTCATCGCAAACCATTCAGGCCGGCGATCTCAGTATGAATCGAAAAACGTATGAAGTCACCGTAGGTGCAGAGAGCATCACGTTGCCGCTCAAGGAGTTCGAGCTGCTATATAAGCTCGCGAGCTACCCGGGCAAAACCTTCTCGCGCGATCAGTTGATCGAGCAGATTTGGGGGTTTGACTACGAAGGCAACGAGCGAACCGTCGATGTGCATATTAATCGGCTGCGAGAGAGATTCCCTGAGGATCGGCACGCTTTTCGAATCGCCACAATTCGAGGCTTGGGCTACCGCTTGGAGGTGCTGAAGTGACCAATAGGCGGAAAGCGGAGAGAAGAGAGCGAAGAGAAAGACAGAAAAAGCGGCGAATGCACCACAAGAAGCAATCCATTCTCCAGCGAATAAGCGGCTTCTTTTTTGGCTTAGGCATATTTGTTCTTATCATTGCGTATTGGTTAGCCACCTTCTATGGCATGGAGCATCTCTACACGTATTTAGGGAAACGCCCTGCGGAAGTCATTGTGCAGCTGATCAACTGCATCGGAGGCATGTTCCTATGGGGGCTCACCATGGCCATACTTGGCCAATTTTTGCGTAAACATCAGTTGATTTTCTTTCAAAGCTTGAATCAAGCGATACGCAGCATGTCGAGAGGAGATTTCAATGTGTCGGTGGATAATAATCCGCGGAATGGCCCTTTCGTTGAGTTAGCGGAATCCATTAATCAAATGGCGACCGATCTCGGGCAATTGGAGAAAATGAGACAGGAGTTTATTTCGAACGTCTCCCATGAGATTCAGTCGCCGCTAACGTCCATTAGCGGATTCTCCCGCGCGCTGCAGAATGATCAGCTGTCGCCTGAGGAGCGAAAGCATTATTTGACTATCATTGAGACGGAAAGTATTCGTTTATCGAAGTTAAGCGAAAATCTGCTGAAGCTGACCTCGTTGGAGTCTCAGCATCACCCTTTTGAACCGAAGAGCTACCGACTGGATAAGCAGTTGCGCAATCACATTCTGGCTTGTGAGCCACAGTGGGTGGATAAAGACATTGAAATGGACATCGAGCTGGATGCTATAACGATTACGGCAGATGAGGATTTGCTCAGTCAGGTATGGATCAATTTGATCCATAATGCAGTGAAATTTGTGCCTGTTGGCGGGACGATTCGTGTTCGTGTGGTTAGCAGCGGGGAAGAGGTTGTTACGCGGATCTCCAATAATGGCGCGAGCATCCCGGAAGAGGATCAGACGCATATTTTTGAACGCTTTTACAAAGCCGATAAATCTAGAAATCGAATGGCGGGCGGCAATGGGCTTGGCTTGTCGATCGCGAAGAAGATCGTGGAGATGCATCACGGAACGATCACCGTGGAAAGCGGGATGGATGAGATGACATCCTTCATCGTTCGACTGCCGATTGAGCAGAGGACAGAGATACCAAACAAATAACACGACTTAAACGCAAATAGAGACCTCCGCTTATCTATGATAACCGGAGGTCTCTATGAGTCATTTGGCCTATTCAATTGTTCTTCCACACACTCCATTCCCCGAAAAATCACAAACCTGTTTCTGAAATCGATACGTACGCCTCAAAGTCAAAGTGTCCTTTCCTCATGTTAGTCTCCAACATAATCACGCATACGACAAGTCGCTCACTTCAGTTCCTTTCCTCGAATGATGACCTGCCTGACCTGATTTCCCGCATGCTTGTTGAACGATTGGGACGTTCCTGCACGTGGCTCCTGTCGTTTAGAGCGCAAGTGAGCAGCATGCTTCGCTAACGTGGTCCAATGGACTATCCCCTCTCATTGGTAGATTTTCAGGCTCTTCGTTGTTACTACACCGTCTGGTGTGGGGTTGTCCTCCCTGTCTGCCTTGAATTCATAATAGCCTATTATTTTAATATTGTAAATATTCAGATTATTCCAATATCGACGGAAATATGTCGATTTTTTTGTGTTTTCTTGTAAATGCTTGCGATTGCGCTGTTTTGGAAAATAGCGTCTTGGCTCAAATCCATTCAAATGCATAGAAATCGTTTTTGAGTGCGATTGAATCAAAAAGACGAACGAATTAAGGTTAAATGACTACCAATTGGAAGAAAGCGCTTCCTTAGAGAAGGAAAGACGAGGTAAGGAGATAGTTTTCGATTGCAGTCACATGGGAAGAACGCGGAAAGTTACCATTCTGAATGTGGAAGGAGACATTGGATAGGAGGCAATTCGTTCAAAAGATTCAAAAAAATGTCGGAAGATGACAGCAGTTTCCTTGATCGCATCCATGGTTCTAGGTTTGTTTCGAGACTGAAGATAACGGGCGGGTGCTTTGCGCGAATTGCCCTCAAAAAAGGATGAGGAGTTTCTATAAATTGACTTTTAAGCAGGTCCCTGAGGCAGCAAGTTGACTACCCGGGACCTACATGGCTTTCTTACGATCGAATTCTTTGAAGCGAGTACCTTGAAATGTTAAATTTCCAGTGTCCCCCTCAACCATGTAGCCAAACTGCTGCCGTCCTATCCATAATTCCATTCTACTCTGGTCCTCGAATTCGAAAGTCACGTAGTAGGAGGTATTCGAACTCAAGTTATCGGAACTTCCGGAGAATTGTATTCGTTTGGCGACAACCCTACAGGATCGATCTTGAATAGGCGCGTTGTAATTGGCGGTCCAGACCGAAAGAGATTTCAGTATGATAAAGAAAAAGATGCTAATAACGAGGACAAAAATGGTGATGAAAAGGATAAGAAACAGAGTATCTAATGCTCCTTCATTAAAGTCAGTCAGCACGCGTAAGCACTCCTTCGCATGATTGATAGAAAAGGTTATAAACACATTCAGGATTAGAGAAATCGTTTGACAAAACGGTAGCCGGTTTCATGAAAGCCGATTGGGGGGTGGGGAGATCGGGATTTATCGGCGGACTCTACGTCTGTAAGCCACATTATCCCGGAGCAATTATGATCGCTGGTAAGCTGTTCGGCATAGCTTTTCAATTGTTCCAAAGGCGCTTGACTGCTATCTGGATCTTGCTTAAAGGAAATAACCGAAATTTCACTAAAGGCCAAATTCTGCACTTCATGATCTCTGCGAATTCGAAAGCTTAACGTGCCAAGAATACGATTCTTGGCTTCATAGACATAAAGCAATTCGTCAGGTTTATCCCGCATGTTATGCAGCCTGTTTTCAATATGTAAAGGGGAAATGACCTTGCCAGTAAGATGAGAAACGAGCGAGCTTATCGCTGATGTATCCTGGGGTGTTGCTTCACGAATGATTGAGGTCATGGGTATCCTTCTTTCTAAGAACAAGTTATATGTTAATTGTACCATATTTTGGAACATTAGTTCTATAATTATGAAAAAAATGTAAAAATTTTACCTTCAATAGAGGTTTCCCCATTTAACACGCGATGATCGTTGTGAAGTGCACAAAAAGCGCAGCAAGATGGACTCTTGCTGCGCTTTTTGTGGTTAGAGATTCAACTCATGCCCCAGCATGAATGGTGTTTAATGTCGTGCGATCGCTGGCTTGCACCAGCTTGATCAGCAACTCCTTCGCAGCGGCATAATCATCCACGTGAAGAATCGACGTGGATGTGTGGATGTAGCGTGCGCATACCCCAATCACAGCGGATGGAATTCCGCTGCCTTGCACGTGTACCTGCCCAGCATCCGTTCCGCCTTGCGAGATGAAGTACTGATACGGAATCTTATGCGTCTCCGCCGTATCCAGAATGAACTCGACCATCCCGCGGTGAGTGATCATCGTGGGGTCGAAGATCCGCAGCAGCGCCCCGCGCCCCAGCTGCCCGAAGGCCTGGCGGTCGCCGGTCATATCGGCCGCCGCACTTGCATCCAGCGCGTAGAACAGGTCCGGCTGAATCATATTCGCAGCCGTCCTTGCGCCGCGCAGGCCAAGCTCTTCCTGTACGGTGGCACCCGCGTACAGGATGTTCGGGAGCTTCGGCCCGCCATGAAGCTCCTTCAACAGCTCAATCGCGAGGCCGACGCCGTAGCGATTGTCCCAAGCTTTGGCCATAATCCGCTTCGGATTGGCCATGGGTGTGAACGGGCAGATCGGCACGATCTGCTGCCCGAGCTTGATGCCGATGGCGATGGCATCGGCCTTATCTTCCGCGCCGATGTCAATGTACATCGACTTGATGTCTGCGGGCTTGCTGCGCGCAGCCTCGTCCAGCAAGTGCACAGGAATGGAGCCGATCACACCGATGATCGGTCCGTTCGCCGTCATGATCTGCACGCGCTGCGCGGGCAGCACTTGGCTGAACCAGCCGCCGAGCGGCTGGAACTTGACCGTGCCGTGCTCGGTGATGCCGCTCACGAGGAAGCCGACCTCGTCGAAGTGGCCGGCGACCATGATGCGCGGTCCTGTTTCATCGCCGCGCACAACCCCGAATAGGCTGCCGAGCCCATCCTGCACGAACTCATCGGTATATTTAGCTAATTCGCCGCGTACAAATGCACGGATCTCTCGTTCAAAGCCAGGAGCGGCCTGCATTTCGGTTAATGTTTTAAAAAGCGCTAATGTTTCATTATTCATAAGGTGACCTCACTCACTTTGTATAGACTGAATGGCAAATATGAGAACTATTTTACCACAGTGGTGACAGGGAAACACTCGAACGATTGCATAATGTTGGGGTTGAGGAAGATAGTGGGAATTAACCTATTTACAAAACTAATGACATTAGTTAAAATGCTAACATAGATAGCAAATAGGAGGCGTTGCAGAATGAAGATAACGCGTAACGGACATTTGTATCAGCTGGCTTTTATGCCGAGATTTTTCCCGGTGAATTGTTACCTGGTGGAGGAAGAATCCGAATTAACCTTGATTGATGCGGCTTTGCCATTCAGTGTTAAGGGCATTCTTCAGGCGGCAGAGCAGATTGGAAAGCCCATCACGCGGATCGTGTTAACTCACGCTCATGGCGATCATATTGGGGCACTAGATGGATTGAAGAAAGTGCTGCCGCAAGCGCAGGTCTACATCTCCAGAAGAGATGCGAAGCTGCTGGCAGGCAATGTGGAACTGGAGCCAGGTGAGCCTCAAATTCCGATCAAGGGGGGCGTCCCGAAAGGCATTCAGACGAAGCCCGATGTGCTGCTGGCTGATGGGGATCGGATCGGTTCGTTGCAAGCCTTCGCAGCTCCTGGGCATACACCAGGCTCAATGGCTTTCCTCGATGTGCGGAGCCGGGCGTTGATCGCTGGGGATGCTTTTCAGGTACGAGGCGGAGTAGCGGTATCGGGTGTGGTGAAGTTTTGGTTCCCGTTCCCGGCGATGGCGACATGGAGTAAAGAAGCATCCCTAGAGAGCACGCGCAGATTGAGACAGCTAGAGCCAGGCTTACTGGCAGTCGGGCATGGGCGGATGATTGAGCAGCCAGGTGCGATCATAGATGCAGCGCTCGAAGAAGCAACTGTCAAGTTTCAAGGAGCGTCAGCAACCATTTAGAAAAGAGGATAGATCATGGCGATTCGACCAGGGTTAGACGCAGAAATGGTCCTGCAAGCGGCGATTGAAATCGCGAATCAACAAGGGATTGAGCAGCTCTCACTTGCTGTGTTAGCCGCCAAATTGAACATCAAAACACCCTCCCTTTACAATCATATCAAGGGTCTACCTGATCTGAGAAAGCAGCTCTCTAAGCGTGGGCTGCTCCTCGTGAAGGAAGCGATGATCGAGGCTGCCATCGGCAAAGCCGAGCATGACGCGCTGATGGCTGCGGGTGTAGCTTATGTGGCTTTTGCCCGGAAGCAGCCAGGCTTGTATGAGGCAATCTCAGTGCTGCCCGACTATGAGGATTCTGAGTTGAAGGAGGTAGGCGCTGGGGTCGTGAGCTTCCTGCTCCGCATTCTTGAGCCTTACAAGCTCAGCGAAGAAGACGCGCTGCATGTGGTGCGCGGATTCCGCAGCATGGTGCATGGCTTCGCCTCGCTTGAGCGGCAGAATGGCTTCCGTATGGGGCTGGATCGGGATGAGAGCTTGCGTCGGTTGTTGCTGACGTATTTGCAGGGGCTGCGGACAGAAGCAGAGTGTGAAAAGTAGATAGATACGGTTGGGGATTAGGGTGCAGTAGGGACAGGATGCACATTGACCGCAACAGGCGTAGAGCTTCTCTACGCTTGTTGCGGTTTTTCGCACGCCTTCACTGGTAAATTAGAATCCACAAGCCCCGTATCAATAGCGCGCCACAAGTAGAGGGAGCCGAAGCTGCGAAAGGGTGCCCAATTGGCGGCGGCGACGCTCAAGTAGTTCTTATCTTGGCGCTCAGGAAGGGCATGCAGCCAGCGGGCAGCACGCTGTAGACCTGCATCGCCGAGCGATAGAATATCGGGTCGTCCTAAGGTGAAGATGAGAAACATTTCAGCGGTCCATACGCCGATGCCTTTGACACTAGTTAACTGCTTCAGAAGTTCTGTGGTATCTACATCATGAAGCTGATCGAGCATCACCTCTCCGTTCAGCACCTTGGTGCTGAGGTCGCGGATGTAGCGGATTTTGGGATAGGAGACACCGCATTGCCGGATGGCCTCTTCATCGGTGGCCAAGACGTGCTCTGGCGTGACAGTTGTGATGATATTTTTCACTCTTGTCTTGATGGTTGATGCGGCTTTGGCTGAGAGTTGTTGGGAAATAATCGACATGATAAGAGACTCATAGGGGCGATCGCTAGGTGTGAGGGTGAGTTCCCCAATCAGCTCGATTAGGCGAGCTAACTTAGTGTCTGCTTGAGATAAGGCGATGATGGCCGGATGCTGGTTATCGAGTCTAATGGTTATAGGTACAGGTGGATGCATAGGCGTTTCTCCTCATAAGAGTTGGTGAACTTATCCAAATTGGCACTCTTTTAGTATAATAGATGCAAGAATGAAAGCCAAAGGGGCTCGGAGCTGGCATGACGGATGTAATAGGTATAAAGTCGAGAAGAAATGTGGGGATTTTCGCACATGTTGATGCGGGGAAAACGACTACGACAGAGCACCTGCTGTATCTAAGCGGGCGTATTAGAGCGCTTGGCAGTGTGGACAGCGGAACGGCACAGACGGATTCCCTTGATGTGGAGCGTGAGCGGGGGATTTCGGTACGGAGTGCAACGACGAGCTTAGTCTGGCAAAATACGTGGATCAATCTCGTAGATACGCCGGGTCACGTCGATTTTCTGTCGGAGGTAGAGCGCTCCCTGCGGGTAATGGACGGCGCGATTCTCATCATCTCTGCGGTGGAGGGTGTGCAGTCGCAGACGGAAATGATTTGGCATGCGCTGCAATCGCTACGCATCCCGACTTTGCTGTATATGAATAAGTTAGACCGCGTCGGGGCCGATCCCGAACGCGTTCTGCAGGAGATTCATAAGCAGCTCACGGGGATGGCGGTGCCGGTCTATGCACCGCTTGGGATTGAGGACACGTTCCGCGGCATGCGGAACGTGCTGGACGACGCGCCGCCCGCAGTCGGCGCGCTTAACGGATTCGACCTCGCGTCAGCGGTCGAAAAGCTCTCCGAGCTCGATGAGCCGATGCTCACGAGCTACATCGAAGGTGCGCCCATCGCGGCGCACGAGGTGAAAGCGACCCTGCAGCGGTACGCTCGGCAGGGTGAGGCTTTTCCTTTGCTGGTCGGAGCCTCCAGCAAAGGCATTGGTATCGAGGAGCTGCTCGCAGCGATCCTCGATTACTTGCCCGAGCCGCGCGGAGATGCCGAGCAGCCGCTGTCGGCTGTGGTGTTCAAGGTCGAGCGCGACAAGACCATGGGGCGCATGGCATACGTCCGCCTCTACGAGGGGACGATTCGTAACCGGGACACCGTCGTCAATGCCACGCAGGGCGTGGAGGAGAAGGTGACCCAGATTCGCCGGATCGACGGCCGTAAAGCCGAAGATCTCGGCGTGGTCGCGGCGGGCGACATCGCGGCCGTCTGCGGCTTGACGCAGGTGCGGATCGGCGATGTGCTGGGCCGGCCAGACAGCGTGCCGCCTGCGCCGCGCATGGCGGTGCCGCTTCTCACTGTGCAGGTACACGCCGAGAGGGATGCGCAGTATCCGGCGCTCGTCGCCGCCCTGCAGGAGCTCACGGACGAAGATCCGCTGCTCGATCTGCAGTGGCTGCAGGACGAGCGTGAGCTGCACGTCAAGGTCATGGGCGCGATCCAGCTCGAGATTCTGACGAGTCTCTTGAGTTCGCGGTTCGGCCTTCACGTAAGGTTCGACCAACCTTCCGTGATCTATAAAGAAACGCCTTCGCAAGCTGGCGAAGGCTTTATTGCCTATACGATGCCCAAGCCATGCTGGGCAATCTTACGCTTTCTTATCGAGCCTGGTGCGCCAGGCAGCGGGCTCGTGTATGCGTCACAGGTACGCGGCGAGCAGCTGCTCGTGCAGTACCAGAATGAGGTAGCGCGCCGCGTGCCGGAGGCGCTGCAGCAAGGATTGTTCGGTTGGGAAGTCACCGATGTGAAGGTGACGCTCGTAGAGGGCGAGCATCATGTGTGGCACACCCATCCGCTTGATTTTGCTGTCGCTACGCCGATGGGCATGATGCAAGGGTTGGCGCAGACAGGGACAACGCTGCTGGAGCCGATGCTCCAGGTACGTATTACCGTGCCAGAAGAGTTCGGCGGCAAGGTGCTAAGCGACCTCGTGCAGATGAGGGCGACCTTCGATCCGCCTAGCATAGCAGGTGGACGGTTCGTCTTGGAAGGCCGACTGCCTGTGGCAACGTCACTGGAATATCCGGTGAAGCTAAGCGCCATGTCGGGCGGGCGAGGCGTCATTACTTCCTCCTTTGCAGGTTATCAGCCAAGTCCGCCTGATGTGCATGCAGAACGTAAGCGGCGAGGCGTGAATCCGCTGGATCAGTCGAAGTATATTTTGGCTGTGAGGAAGGCGCTATCGAACTAAGCTTTATCGGCAACCAGCCCCCATTGACAGGGCTTCTCTCCTTTGAGTAAAATACAGGTAAGTTAATAACATGTGACGGAGAACAGGAGACTCACTCGGATTGCCCTTTGAATAGAGAAGGCAAATCTTGGTGAGTCTTTTTGTCGTAAAAGTCATGTTTAGATAGGTACAGAAAACAGAGGTGAAGCGCATGTCACTGCAGGATCAGTCTATTTTACCAGCCATCCGTAAAATGAAGGATTTAGAGAAGCTGATGAAGTCGTCGTACACGTATATCGTGCTGCTCGACAGTCATATTGGTCAGCTTAAAAGCATTGTCGATCTCGGCAGATCGCACGGAAAGAAGCTGCTGCTTCACGCGGATTTGATTGAGGGGCTGAAAAACGACGAGTTCGCCGCTGAATTTCTGTGCCAAAGCATTCGCCCTGCGGGGATCATTTCCACGCGTGGCAATGTGATTACGAAAACAAGGCAGAACGGTTTGATCGCGATTCAACGGCTTTTTCTGCTAGATAGCTCGGCGCTGGACAAAAGCTACACCCTGCTCGAACGCACGCAGCCAGATTATATCGAGGTCATGCCTGGCGTCATTCCGCACATTATCAAAGAGGTGAAGGAGCGCTCGGGTATTCCGATTTTTGCAGGAGGCCTGATTCGTTCTGTAGATGATGTGGAGCAGGCACTTGCGGCAGGTGCGACGGCGGTGACGACCTCGAACCATGATCTATGGCAGCATTACGAACAGACGAAAGGTGGCTCTTCCAAACGATGACAACAACGGGATCCAAGCCCTCCTACATCCTCTCCCTCGATCAGGGGACTACGAGCTCTAGAGCGATTTTATTTGATCAAAAAGGGAGCATCATCCATACGGCTCAGCAGGAGTTTAAGCAGTATTTTCCGAAGCCAGGTTGGGTCGAGCATGATGCGAACGAAATTTGGCTGTCAATTCAAAGTGTGATCGCGACGCTTCTGTCCGAGTCCGGGGTTCAGCCTGCAGAGATTGCCGGAATCGGCATCACGAACCAGCGGGAGACGGCGGTTGTGTGGGATCGGCATACGGGTATGCCCGTGTACCATGCGATTGTGTGGCAGTCGCGGCAGACGGCGGATATTTGTGAGGAGCTTAAGGCTCAGGGGCTTAGCGATTTGTTTCGGGAGCGGACGGGGCTGCTGATTGATGCGTATTTCTCGGCGACCAAAATCAAATGGATTCTGGACCACGTCGAGGGCGCTAGAGCGCGGGCCGAGCAAGGAGGTTTGCTTTTTGGCACGATGGATACGTGGATCATCTGGAAGCTGACGGGCGGCAAGGCGCATGTCACGGATTACTCGAACGCTTCGCGGACGCTCATTTACAACATTCATGAGCTGAAGTGGGACGAGGAGCTGATGGGGCATTTGGACATTCCCGCAGCGATGCTGCCGGAAGTTCGTTCTTCGTCCGAGGTGTACGGATATACGCAGGAAAGTTTATTTTTCGGTGCGGCGATTCCGATTGCGGGGGCGGCTGGAGATCAGCAGGCGGCACTGTTCGGTCAAGCGTGTTTTGAAAAAGGCATGGCCAAAAACACCTACGGCACCGGCTGCTTTATGCTGATGAACACAGGGAATCATGCGATTCCGTCGCGCAGCGGCCTTTTGACTACCATCGCTTGGGGATTGAATGGGAAGGTTGAGTATGCGCTGGAGGGTAGTATTTTCGTGGCGGGCTCGGCGATCCAATGGTTGCGAGATGGTCTGCGGATGATTAAATCCGCTAAGGATTCGGAGGACTATGCGAGGAGAGTCGTGTCCACCGATGGTGTGTACGTGGTTCCAGCCTTTGTCGGGCTAGGAACGCCGTATTGGGACAGCGATGTGCGGGGCGCGGTTTTTGGACTGACACGGGGGACGTCGAAGGAGCATTTCATCCGGGCAACGCTGGAATCACTCGCGTATCAGACGAAGGACGTGCTGCAAGCGATGGAGGACGATTCGGGCATTGAGCTTATGAAGCTGCGAGTTGATGGCGGTGTCGTGAAAAACGACTTCCTCATGCAATTCCAAAGCGACATGCTGGGTGTGACGGTTGAGCGTCCGGTGATCAATGAAACGACTGCGTTAGGGGCAGCCTATTTAGCTGGTCTTGCGGTCGGTTTTTGGCAGGATCAGGCTGAAATTGCCACCCAGTGGCAGGTAGATCGGGCTTTTGAACAGGAAATGGCAACGGACTTGCAAGAAAAGTTATACAGTGGTTGGAAAAAGGCAGTAAATGCCGCAATCGCTTTTAAATAAAGGCATACAGTGTTATACTACACCTAACAAGTTCATATTCGGTTGGAGATTAGGAGAAACCACAGCGGACCTTTACGTGCAAACGTGATAGGGTTGTTGTGGTTTTTTCATTTTTTTTTAAAGGGAGAGATTAGCATGGCAACAGGGCAAATGGAAGCGGGACAACATAAAGGGAGCGGTCAACAAGGAAAGGGGGAAGGGCAAAGGGTGTTTAGTGGGTTAAAAAGGAAAGAAACGCTGGAAGCGATGGCGCAGCAGCCTTTCGATGTCATCGTGATCGGCGGCGGGATTACGGGCGCGGGTATTGCGCTGGATGCGCAGAGTCGCGGGCTTCGGACGGCGTTGATTGAGATGCAGGATTTTGCTTCGGGGACGTCGAGTCGATCGACGAAATTGGTGCATGGCGGTCTGCGATACTTGAAGCAGCTGGACGTGAAGGTTGTGGCGGAAGTAGGCAAAGAGCGTGCGATTGTGTACGAAAATGGACCGCATGTGACGACGCCGGAGTGGATGCTGTTGCCTTTTTATAAAGGAGGAACATTCGGTAAGCTGTCTACCTCGCTTGGATTAAGAGTGTATGATTTCTTGGCGGGAGTTAAGCGGTCGGAACGACGCAAAATGTTCAGCTCTGAGGTGACTTTGCAGCACGAGCCTTTGCTTCGGAAAAAAGATCTTAAAGGCGGCGGCTACTATGTAGAATACCGCACGGATGATGCGCGATTAACGATTGAAGTGATGAAAAAAGCGGTGGAGCTCGGCGTGATGGCGGTGAATTATGCCAAGGTAGAGGAACTGATCGTGAAGGATGGGACGCTCGTTGGTGTGAAGGTTGTGGATCAGCTGGTTGGAGCGGGATGGACGGATCAAGGGGAGATGAAGGATCAAAGCGCTTCGTACGCGCTTTATGCGAGCAAAATCGTGAATGCGGCGGGGCCGTGGGTGGACACCCTTCGCGAAATGGACCGCTCAAAGCAGGGCAAGACCTTGCATTTGACCAAGGGTGTGCACTTGGTCTTTGATCAGAGCCGATTCCCGCTGGGGCAGGCGATTTATTTTGATACGCCGGACGGGCGAATGGTGTTTGCCATCCCTCGTGATGGCAAAACTTATGTCGGCACGACCGACACGAACTACAAAGGGGATATTGCTAATCCCCGTATTACCACGGCGGATCGCGCCTATGTGCTGCATGCCGCGAACGAAATGTTTCCGTCCCTCGGGTTGACCGAGGCTGATGTCGAATCGAGCTGGACCGGGCTGCGCCCGCTGATCCATCAGGAGGGCAAAGACCCTTCCGAGATTTCGCGGCGCGACGAAATCTTCATCTCTGGCTCCGGCCTCATTTCGATGGCCGGGGGCAAGCTGACCGGCTACCGCAAAATGGCGGAGTCGGTCGTGAACCAGATCGCCGCCATGCTGGCGGCGGAGGGCAAGGTCTCGGCGACTTTGCCGCCGAGCCGCACGAAGACGCTGCCGATATCCGGCGGCGATGTGGGCGGCTCCGCGCAGCTGGCGCCGTTCTTGCGCAGCAAGGTCAGCCAAGGCCTGCGGCTGGGGCTGACTGAGCCTGAGGCAATGCTGCTCGCGCAGCGATACGGATCCAACGTGGACGCCGTATTCGCGCTGCTGGAGCAGCACCGGGGTGAAGCGAAGCGGCGGGGGATGCCCGCCGCGGTGCTCGCTGCGCTCGTGTACGCTACCCAGCACGAGATGGTCGTGAAGCCGGCGGATTTCTTCATCCGCCGCACGGGCGCCCTCTTCTTCGACATCGCGTGGGCAAGGCAGTGGAAGGCGCCTGCGACGGCCTTCCTGGCGGAGCGCTTCGGCTGGAGCGAAGCGCAGACAGCGGCTTACACCGCCGAGCTGGAGCAGCTGCTCCATGAGGCGGTTCATCCGCTGGAGGCGTAGTATAATCTTATACAAGTCTTACTATTCATTTATACAAAATAAAAGCGTGTCGACTTTGTCGACACGCTTAACTGTCTCTATGGAGATAGTATTTTTTATTTCTGACTCGCCTTTTGGAGATTTGCTTCAACCATCATTTTCACTTTATCTTCGGTTAAATCATAGAATTTCAGCAACATGACAATTGCAATGATGGAACCTACCACCGGCCCCAAATTCATAGTTGCCCAGAGTGCCTGAAGAGCTGCAGGTGTTTGAGTTACAGCTTCACCAGCAACGGCAGCTTTGTAGCCGGCAACACCGATAATCCACATACCCAAGCCTCCTGAAATGGCTGTGGAGATTTTAGCCATAAAGGTTTGAGCTGCAAATGTCACAGCTTCAAATCTAGTTCCGTTTTTATAATCGTCATATTCGATTGCATCTGAAAAGAATAGCGAATAAATAATTGTGAGTGGAGAGGAAAGTAATCCTCTTAGGAACATGAACACAAGAAACAAAGTGAAATTATCCTTTGTAAAGAAGTAGATCAGCAATGAAAACACAATGTTTGCTGCAAAAGAGAAGACAGTCAAATTGATTTTGCCAAATTTTCTAATTAACATTGGA
The DNA here is from genome assembly GCF_059692035.1 of Paenibacillus sp. J22P143. Classification (NCBI taxonomy): domain Bacteria; kingdom Bacillati; phylum Bacillota; class Bacilli; order Caryophanales; family Paenibacillaceae; genus Paenibacillus; species Paenibacillus sp. J22P143. The sequence continues at coordinate 44,003 of NZ_JCAUAQ010000016.1, read as the reverse complement.
GCAAAAGGTGCCATAAAAATCATCGGTAAAAACCCTATGGCCATAATGATTGAAACGGAGCTTGGATTACCAAATATATCGCCACCAATAAACGGTGTTAGCGTCATTGCGAAGTTGGTTCCATTTGAAAGTAGACTAATAATGACAATAAGGACTAAATATTTGTTGTTTGCAACAGATTTGAATATTTCACCAATGGCAGGGTGCTTGCTTCCATCATGCTTCACTCTTTCCTTTGTAAAACGAATCATAATCATGGTAAGAAAGGCGATAGCTGCAAATATTGAAATGGATATAAACCAGTTGTCGTTTGTAGCGGATAGTACAAGAGGGAATGCAATCATGCCTCCTAATCCACCGATTAGACCTGTAATCTTATTAAAGGTTAATAATAAGTTTCTTTCTTCAGGGTAAGGGGTCATAACCGTTGACAGTGCATAAGCAGGAGCATCTGAAGCTGCATAAATGGTCCCCCAGATAAAGTATGTGATCGTCGCATATGCAATTCTTACGCTGAGGCTTTGATCAATCAGAAAATCACTAAAACCAAAGCAAAGAACGGTGAGAATGGGAACCGTATAGGCAGCGAGAAGTACCCATGGCTTGAATTTCCCACCTTTCAGGTTGGATTTTTCAATAATCGCTGCAAGCAGGGGGTCCATGAACGCATCCCAGATCCGTGCTGTCAACAGGATTGCTGCTACAATGGTAGCCGGAATGCCAAGGGTGGAGGTATAGTAAATGCTTAAAAAAGTAGTGAGGAGCAAGAATATGATGTTTTGCCCGGCAAAAAACATGTCATAACTAGTTCTTTCAAAGCGTGTTGCTGCAAACATATTTTTTGCTGTTTCTTTCACTGTAAGCAACTCCTATAATATAGTTTTTGATAATTCCTATATCGAATTAAATGAAGTTTAATGATTTTGCAACTTCTTTTGCTGTCTCTGCATCAAAAACATTATTTATAAATGCCGCTGCCATCCCTTTTAATTCTTCCTGAGAGAGTCCCATATCAACGTCTAGATTGGATAACATGCCAATAAAGGCTTGCATAAAGCCAATAGCTTGGGTTTTTGCTTCTTCACCACTAATGGTAGCTTGTTCAAAAGGTGTTGCCATCAACTTGACCAGACCTAATTCATTGAAATGTGCTTGTAAACGGATCAAGAAATCTTCATAATCCCGTTCGATTGTCCAGGAAGCTTCTGCGAGAGCTTGAATTCTAGGAGAAATCATAGCTTCTAATAACTCAGAGGTTGGAACACGTTCAGTCCAAATAGCGCCTTCAATCCCCAAGACATTGTCCCCTTGTAGATTTGTATTCCCCATGATTTTCGGTTCATACTCATACGTCTTCTTCAATGGAACAATACAATATGGATAATCAAAATACATATGGAAGACATCTGAGAAAATCATAGGTAGACCTTTCTCAAAGTGTGGATAAACATAACTCTCTTTCGCCCACTCGACCCAATATTGTGCCGTAATAGCTGTAGATATATTTTGAGCTTTTAAGCTTTCATTCCAACAAATAACTTTCTTTCCCTTGAGGGTTAAATAATCAGTGATTTTTCCTGTGAACACACCTTGTAAATCTTCATAGTTTTCAATGTCATTTTGTTTCATATATGCGTTGCAATGTGGGCATACTTCCCATTTATCCTTAGGAGCTTCGTCTCCACCTAGATGTATGCGATGTGATGGGAAAAGCTCTATAATTTCATCCATCACCTTATAAATCCAGTCATAAGTGCTTTCTTTACCTGCACACATAATAACTTTATAAATACCCATTCTCTCTGTAACCTGAATGGTTTCATCTAAGCAGCTTAATTCTGGGTACGCTGCAATCGCTGCGGATGTATGTCCTGGCATGTCAATTTCGGGAATAATTTCTACGCCTCTACTGGCAGCATAGTCTACAATTTCTCTAATTTGATCTTGCGTATAATAGTTGCCGCGGGAACCGATTTCGTTAAGTTTTGGATACACCTTGCTTTCAATTCGCCAAGCTTGATCTTCGGTTAGATGCCAATGTAAAACATTTAACTTATTGATGGACATCTCTTCAATAATTTTTTTCATTTCCTGAACATCGAAGAAATGACGACATACGTCAACCAATAAACCACGATGCGCATATTTAGGCCAATCTTTAAAGGATGTACCTGGAAGCTTTCCATCATTTTTCTTGTGTGCTTCTACTAAAATTTGAAATAGGGTAGTGAGTGCCCATGTTATCCCTGCATCATCACTAGCATATAAGCTAATTCCGTCAGCTCCTATTTCCATGGAATAAGCTTCTTTAGTAGTGCTTGGATCCCAGATAAGTTTAATATCTGCAGTGTTGTTATCGCTTACATAACCGCTAATATGGCAGTTTGCCTTAACTCTTTGTAAGAAAACCTCCACGATGGATAAATCAAAATCACCTATATTGATTTTAAAATTGTCCTCTAAAGAATATTGGACGTCATTGTTTACAATAGTTCCGTTAATTTTTGGAATTGTAAGCAAGTTAATTCCCCCTTTGATACAGTCATAATAACTCACAATGAGTAAAAATTCAATTAAAATTACACGATATGTGAAAATTATAAGAATAAAAAAATCCATTCTTTTTATTGAAAGGATTCATAAACAGTAGATTAAGCTTTTAAACCACTTAAAAGAACATCGATTAACAGCGAGATACTTTGTCTGTCATAACCTGATTCAAATTTTATTATTTCTTCACGAAATAATATTCTTTGAGCAAACGAAAAGAGAGAAGATGCGACGACAAAAAAGACTTCTTCCATATTTTCAGCATATTGTTTCTTAATACTTCCATCTTCGACTCCTCGTTGGAGTTCGGAGGAAAATGAATGCTCTATGATTTCATAGGCAGAAATAATTCCTTTTTCACTATATGCATCATCGCCATAACCCTTTTGGAAGAAGTAATCAGCTTGTACAGTAAATAAAACGATATCTTCATTTTTTAACATGAATTCTAAATAAGTGTGAAGTATATATTCTAATCGAGCATATCCGGTATCCAAGTAGTTTGGAATATGTAATAAGATTTTATTAGATTCTGAGAGTGTGCAATTGATTAGTTCAATGGCTATTGCTTCTTTATTTTTGTAATAATAATAAAGTGTACGGCGTTGTATGGAGGAAGCATCAGCAATGTCCTGAATGGTAACATTCTGAATACCTTTATCAATAAATAATCGATAAGCTTTATTTAATATGATATTTCTTTGAATATGTCTTGTTTTGCTTTCATCGTAATTCACCTCAAAAATAGCAATCGCCACCTTTTTTCTCACTTTATGAAAAAGTGTTGAAAATATAAATTTATTTTAACGAAGTATAGTAGAGTTAGCAAATGATTTTAGCGTAAACCGAAAACAAGACCGCACCCTCTCAAGAGGATGCGGTCAGATTGTTGACAAACCCTATCTTGGCAACTAATTACGACCATGAATGACCGTTCTAAGTAAAACAAATAAAGATTGCCTACTATCCGGCCTTTCTAGCCAGGTGGTTGGCAATCTTTTTCATGTTCTGGGCAATGGCCGTCATCAACGCTTGTTCTTGGACTTTCTCTCGCCCTCGAAACCGGCAATAGCGAAGTCCATGGAGCTCTTTGGCATCCGCGAAACTTCGCTCTATGGTTTGACAACGCAGGCGGTACAAATATTTGCCAGACTTACTTAGGCGATTTAACCGTACCCATTCTTTACTATTTTCCCAGACATGTCGGCTAATGACCCTTTGTTTGTTTTTCGAACGTGTACATTGGTCAAGCAGTGGACATTCGCGGCACAGGTCAACCTTAGATTTGTACATGCGGTAACCATCACGATCGGTTGTGGAATACGTGAGTTCTTGCTTCTGAGGGCAAACATAGACATCTTTTTCAGAATCATATTTGAAGCGCCATTTCGCTAATAATCCTTTTACGGGTGTGAATGCTCTTCCTCCAATGACGGCAAAAACTTTTTTATCCTGCAGTTTCTTACAAATGTAAGACGTTAAATAGCCAGCGTCAATAGCAACAGCTTCCAATGAATTTTCAAAACCAAACTTCGAAATTTGGTACTCTAATCGTTCGATGTAAGGCACAGAGTCATGTACGTTGCCTGCCGTCACGTGAACGTCTGTAATTATGTTGTATTTATGGTCAACAGTTCGATGGTCCAGATAAAAGAAGCCCTCCGGTTTCCCATCTCGCATCATATAGCCACTTTCAGGGTCTGTCGTACTCACTTTAACTTCTTTGGTTTCCATCACTTCCTTTTTTGGTTTTAGTGCTTTTTTCCGTGTTGCTTACGATCTTCCACAACAGCTGCGTCCAGCTCTTCCATATATGCCTTTGTGCTTTGCTCAACTTCTTCTCTTATCAATTTGCGCTTATTGGCATTTGCCTTTAAGTGGGTGGAATCTGAAATTAACACGCGGCCACCAACCAGGCGGTGAGAAATGGCTTGAAAAACGATGTGGTCAAAAATCTCTTGAAACACGCCGCTTTGGCTCAGACGCTTGCGATTTAAACTCAGTGTGCTGTGATCGGGAACAGGATCCTTGATTCCAAGGCCGAGAAACCATCGGTAAGCCATATTGACCCGAATCTCTTTTTCCAATTGTCGCTCAGAACGGATACCAAAAAGATAGCCAACGAGAGACATTTTAAATAAGCGAATAGGATCTTCGGAAGGTCGACCATTATTCTCACAATAAAAGGGCTTCACTTTTTCTAAAATAAATGAGAACTGGATATGAGCATGTATATATCTCAGAAGGTGATCTGCTGGGACTAGTTCTTCGATACAAACTAATTCGAAGGCATTTTGGACATCGGATTCGGAGCGTAACATAAGGGTTCACCGCCCTTTATATAATAGTAATATTATAGCATATTAACGCGGTGAATTGTTAAAGGGACGATATAAAAAAATAGCCTGTTGAACTTTATCAACAGGCTGACCGCACCCTCTCAAGAGGATGCGGTCTTTATTCATTTCAATTATCCTACCACTCCGCCACAGTTCCGTCCTCTTGACGCCAAATTGGATTCTTCCAATTATGCCCGATGGCCGCCATTTCACGGACCTTCTCTTCATTGATTTCAATCCCTAGACCCGGAGCCGTTAAATTCTTCACGAAGCCGGCTTCATATTGAAACACAGTCGGATCTTTCAAATAATCCAGTAGATCGCTGCCTTGATTATAGTGAATGCCCAAGCTTTGCTCCTGAATGAACGCATTAGGCGAGCAGATATCCAGTTGCAGACAGGAGGCAAGTGCAATGGGACCAAGCGGACAATGCGGTGCAATGGCAATGTCATACGCTTCGGCCATGGCGGCAATTTTTCGGGTTTCCAATATCCCGCCGGCATGTGAAAGATCAGGTTGAATGATATCTACGATGCCCTGCGCCAGTAGCTCTTTAAAGCCCCAACGCGTATACATGCGCTCTCCCGTGGCAATGGGGCATGAGGTATAGCGAGCGATTTCCTTCAATGCCTCATTATTTTCAGGCAAAACAGGCTCTTCAATGAACATCGGGCGGTAGGGCTCAAGCTCCTTCACCATAATTTTAGCCATCGATTTATGAACACGACCGTGGAAGTCGATGCCGATTCCCACGTCTTTGCCAACGGCTTCGCGGACGGCCGCAATGCGGGCAATGGCTTCATCTACTTTGCTAATCGAATCAATGTAATGCATTTCTTCTGTAGCGTTCATTTTCACCGCGGTGAAGCCGGCTTTAACTTGCAACCTAGCCGATTCACCTACGTCACTCGGGCGGTCGCCGCCAATCCAGGAATAGACACGTGTGCGATCGCGACAAGCTCCCCCTAATAAATCATAAACAGGAGCGTTGTAGAACTTGCCCTTAATGTCCCAGAGTGCTTGTTCGATGCCAGAAATTGCACTCGAAAGAATAGGCCCTCCACGATAAAACCCGCCACGGTACAACACCTGAAACATATCTTCGATTCGCATCGGATCCTTCCCGATGATGTGATCGCTCATTTCCATCACGGCGGCTGCTACCGTATCCGCTTTTCCCTCTACGACAGGTTCTCCCCAACCTGTGATCCCTTCGTCCGTTTCTATTTTCAAAAACAACCATCTTGGCGGCACTTTAAACAGTTCTAATTTCGTAATTTTCACGGAAATACGTCCTCTCCCTGTTACCCTAGAATGTTTGACAGTTCACATGTTGATTTTCGTGAAGCGCTGCCAAACTCCTGCTGGACCTACCGAGGACCGAAGGGAAAGGGCATAAATTAGCTAATTTTGCTCAAAATAAACCATGTTCGAGAATTGCTTGCAGAGGAGAATGTTTTCATGAAACGAAGGTTCCGATTAATAACGCTGCTCGTAACGATGGTTCTCTCCTTCACTTTCATGCCAATTGGCGCACATGCAGCCGGGAAAGAGCCTGGTTCATCGTCCTGCTGGTCCTCATCGCAGGTGAAGCTGATTCAAGACATGAGGAGACTTTGGGTTGACCATGTGGGCTGGACGAGGAGCTACTTGATTAGTGCGATTGCAGGGCTAGAGGATCAGAAGGATGTATTGGCAAGGCTGCTGAAGAATCAGCAGGACATCGGTGATGCTATCAAACCATTTTATGGAGATGCGGCGGGTAATAAGCTGGCTGAACTGCTGAGGGAGCACATTCTCTTGGCTGGAGGGGTCGTAGACGCGGCCAAAAGCGGCAATCAAGCCGAACTAGCCAAATTCAACAAAGAGTGGTACCGGAATGCGGATGATATCGCCAAATTTCTAAGCACCGCAAACCCGCATTGGTCGGAGAAAGAACAGAGGGACATGCTCTATGCCCACTTGCAGTTCGTCACCGATCAAGCTACTGCACGGCTGAAAAAGGATTGGAAAGCCGATATCCTTGCCTACGACAAGGGTGAGGATCATATGATGATGTATGCCGATATGTTATCGGTCGGGATTATCAAGCAGTTCCCAGATAAGTTCAAATGAAATAAGTTCGTAAGCCAAGCTGATACTGGATGCATCCGGTGTCAGCTTGTTTTGTGCATAACCGTGCGCGGGCCTAGGGCGTCATGCTATAATCGTGCCATATGAACGAGAGGAGAGGAAAGGCTGAGTTCAGTAGGCTTTTCACACGCATATGGATATCAAAGAGCTCTTATCCTATCTTACCGAAGAGAATCTAATGCTGCTTTTGGACAAGTACCGTTCATTCGGTCCGTTGCCAGGGCTGCTGCTTCCTTTTATGAAATCCTTCATTCCACCGCTCCCAACATTGGTGATCATTAGCGTGAACGCAGCTGTGTATGGGCTGTGGCTCGGCTTTCTTTACTCGTGGATCGGAATTGTGTGCGGTTGCTTGGTGACGTTTGCGATTGTTAAAAAGGTGGCAGGCCACCCTTACCTCGTGCGCTGGTCGCAGAAACCGAAGGTTCACAAAAGCCTGAATTGGGCGCGACGCCATGCGTTTAATTATGTTTTCATTCTTAGCTTATTCCCTCTTGGCCCCTTCGTGGTTATCAATATGGCTGCTGGGCTCGTCCAGATGCGGTTTCGCTCATTCCTTCTGGCAGTTGCGGCGGGGAAAGCGGTGATGGTCATGTCCGTTAGTTTTATTGGCTATGATCTAAAGCGGTTCGTGAATAATCCGTACCAGCTTATTTATGTGGTCTTATTCATCGGTATTTCATTGGTTATTAGCAAAAAAGTAGAAAAGCGGTTTATGTGAGCATTCATAATGACCCCGGCACATAGCAAAGGATGACGGATCCCAACTCAGGGGGTCGCGCTGCCTTAGCTAGGGCCGGGGTCATTTTTAAGATTATAGGAAAAATTATTGGGAATCGCTCCACACGATCAGTCTTAAGTTGGGATAGGAGGCTGCAAGCTCGGCGGCTTGTTGTTGAAGTAGGATGAAGTCAAACGACTGGCTGAAAATAGCGTGATCCGGCAAAAAAGTCACACTGGTCCCCGTTTCCTTCGTCAAACCTACCGTTTGGACCTCACTCTGAGGAATGCCATGCTTATAGTGTTGCTGAAAAATGCACCCATCCCGCTTGATCGTGACAGAAAGCTTGCTGGAAAGCGCGTTGACGACTGGCATGCTAATGCCTTTTTCACTGCCTGGAGCGAAGAACTGGGCACTTCCGCGCAGGTGGCTCATATCCGTCAGAATAGACTGGACGCGCGGTATTTCTTCACCGTGCAATGCCAGAACAGGGATGCCTCGGCCATTATCCGAAACCGTCATACTGCCATCCTCATGCCAAATAAGACTAACCTCCGTACACGTGCCATGCTGATGCTCCATAAGGCAGTTCTCTACGACAGCCCAGAGTAGTAGGTGCGAGTTGTAGGCCTCATTGGTGTCGCCTAAGTAGGCAGGAGCATTCGTCCGTACCTCCGTCATCGCGATGTAATCCGTTGTATCCATTAGATCGGAAGCGGCTGCCAGCAGTAATAAAAGAGGGAGTACGCGATGCCCCGGGATTGCATATGTTCCGCCTCGCTCTTCTTGCACAAGCAAATCTGCGCCAACTAATGCTTTCAAATGATGATAAAGCTGTCCTGTCGTGCCCATATTCAAGCGTTCCACAAGCTCAGGCCCCGTAAGCGGTTCTTGTAACACTAATCGCAAAATATCCAAACGCTGCTTATGTGCAAGCGCACCTAGTACTTTGGCCGATTTATCGCTGTCCAGTTGAAGCAACTGACTGACTTGTTTGTCCTGCGGCTCCCAGCGGTAGCTTGCCTGCTCTCCTCGATACTGCCCCGAATAAAATAAACGACCTAGCTCATTTGAAGCGTGGGTCTCTTTGTTGTGTGAGAAAATAAGGGGATGTTCCTGCCCATCCCGTTTCAGTAATTGATGAACCAGCTGTCCCAGTTGGTTCATTTGTGCCTGCAAAGCATCCAGCTCGGTGCCATAATCCCGTGTTGTACTCAAATGAATCACCTCATCTAAATTATTTAATTACGTAATTACATAATAACATAATGGGGTTGTTCATTGGAAGGGGGCCCCAAAAAAGACGAACCAACGCTTATGACAGCGCCTGTTCGTCTTGAGATGTGTCTAGTCCCGTGTACACACGCACCTGATCTTGATCATCGATGGTTGCAAGCACGACGTGCTCGAATTGGGCCTGTGCGGCGTGAATCTGCGCTTCTAACCAAGCCAGGTCTTTCCCTTGCTGCGCGAGCAGCTTTTTATCGATGGCACCCTGTATGATGATTGGCTTCACAAGGGAGAAGGGATCGCTGGGGATTGCCATATCTTTGGTGGTCACCGTTTGATGCTGCGGCTCGAGGAATACGGAGACCATTCCGCCGGGCTCCCACAGAGCGAGCGCAACCTTCTCTATATCTTCAACTTGTTGCTTGCGCAGCTCAGAGAAGAGGTGATCGACGGAGATTTTGGCTTTGCGCAGGCCGCTCATGCGAAGCTGTCCGTGCTGAATAAGCGTAAGTGGTGACGGTTCAAAGAGATGCTTGAGGAAGTTCCATTTTAGACTCAGCCAAGAAGTAATGAGATATAGCACAACGAGTGCAAGGGTGGTGATCATGGAGCCTTTTAAGGCTAGGTGCTCGTCAGAGAGCGGGTGAGCCATGATATTGCCTAGGATGAGTGCGATCACGAAATCGAGAAAACGCAGCTGGGAGATCGAGCGTTGGCCTAATGCTTTGGCAGTGATGAGCAGGAAAAAGTAGCCTACGATGGCGCGTAAAATCCACTGCATGGTGGTTAGCGATTCTTGACTACGAAAGAAGTCCAAGGGTCGTCACACTCCGTAAATAAGGTAAATGCTACCTATAACGTACCCTTATATATGGCGAGCTATCCGCAGTTTTTGCGAGAGGGGAAGGGAGTTAGCTCCCTTCGATCCCGTTACGCACCGTCGGTTAGCACGACTTGTTCCTCGCTCCAAGCCCAGAGCTGACGAGCGAGCGTATCGTCCTTCGCTTTTGCGGACACAGGCGCAATCTGCCGCCTGTAGTAGTACTCGCCGCTGACCGTGCTTACGTCCGGGCTCGTGGCCAAAAACACCGCCGTATCCGCGCCCTGCGCCGGCGTCAAGAAAAACGGCCGCATCATCGCATGCACGGCCTTCCCAAACCCGGTGTCGCGATCGACACCGATGTTCGTGGCCACGGCGCCTGGATGGAGCGAGTTGGCCGTGGCTGAAGTGCCTACGAGCCGCTTCGCGAGCTCACGGGTGAACAGGATATTCGCCAGCTTCGACTGGGCGTATCCGTTCCAAACCCGGAACCCTCGCTGCAGGTGAGGGTTCCTGAAGTCGATGCGCCCAATTTTGTGGGCGCCGGAAGAGACATTGACGATCCGCCCCTGCGGAGCGCGGATCACAGCCTCCAGCAGAAGCTGGGTCAGCAGGAAGTGGCCGAGATGGTTGACACCCATCATGGCCTCGAAGCCATCTGCTGTGGTCTGCCGCTTCACGGTGACGACACCCGCGTTGTTCACGAGCACATCCAGCACGTCGTGCTTGGCAAGAAACGCCGCAGCAAAATCCCGAATGCTCGCAAGTGAAGCGAGGTCGCACAGCATCAGCTCAATGTGCGCGGAGCCGCTCTGACGGCGCGCTTCCACAAGCGCCTGCTCACCTCTTTGTCGGCTGCGACAAAGCATAATGACATTGGCGCCTTGTTTAGCCAAAGCCATCGTCGTGGCAAGACCCATGCCGGAGTTAGCTCCGGTGATAAGTACCGTTTTATTTTGCATAGAGGATCGCCTCCTTTTTCCTCAAGTATAGCCCATGAGGCGAATCCCCGCATGGATTCCTGCAGGATTGGTGGAGCCGACAACTTTTCTAGATGTGGTGGTAAAATAAGTGGAAAAAGCGTTGAAAAGAATTCCGATCAGAGGAAGTGAGGAGTGTGCACAGGTGGAAGCGAAAAAAGCTGCGGCAGAACTAGCCGTACGAAGTTGAAAAGAGTTGTCCATCAAGTAGAGTAAGCATACTTGTTGAGACAACTCTTTTTTTATTGCTACTCCATACGACCTTAACTCAACCTTACACCAACGGCTGCATACCCATGGCAATCCAAGACTCCCGTGTAGGACCATAAATGTCTGGTACGATCAGTCCAGCTTGGCGCATGAGGACGATCATTTCACCACGGTGGTGAATTTCATGGGAGATGAGGATGCGCAGCGTGAGCCCATTAGGCCACTGATCGCCGTACATATCGCTAGTCTCGGTCAGCTTCGCTTCAGTCCATTGCGACTGAATGGCTTCAATGGCTGCGGCAGCGGATGAGCGGTAGGTATCGGCAATGGTTTGCGCAGAAGCGGGAGCAAGCTCTTCCCCTTCCGGTGCGGTGAATGTCAACCCCGTGCGAGATAGCATCTCGTGGATCGTTGTTGCGATATGCCAAGCAATTTGTCCAAGTGAACGGTGTTCAGGCGTAATCTTCTGGGCAAGTGAAGCATCTGTCAGGACATCCAGCACGCGCTGGGTGCATATCGCTTCATTGGTGTATTCTGTTACAAAATCTTCAATCATTTTGATCATGGGGGTTGTCCTCCTCAAAGTTTTTCGCCAGAAAGAACTGGCATCGTAAGTATGGTATGGCTTTCATGTGTAGATAGGTCGTCAGCAGGGGCAGTATTTCCGCATGTATCATTGCTCATGGTGTGTTGCACACGTCATATCCTTATTATAGACAAACATCACTGACAACAGAATGTCAGTGAGTCGAATAGAGGGCAACTATTTTCTCTGCCTTCTCTTTGACTGCTGCTGCGATATGCGCAGGCTCAATAATTCGCAAGCTTGGACCATAGCTGAGCAGCATGCCGTGCAGCCAAGGTTCATCAGGCTGCGTTGATCTCACCATCAATGTTCCATCGGGCTGCTTGGTCACATGCTCAGGACGGAAGTAGTCCTCGATCTGCGCCCTGACATTCGGTTGTGCGTGCAGCACAAGCGTAATTAGGGTGGAGGGGTCTCTTTTGCCCCAACGATAATCAAGTTGTTCCAGTGTTTCCTGTTTGCGTTCGAATGTTTGGAAGAGCACGTCGACTTCATGCATACGGGATAGTCGGAAAACCCGAAAATCCTCACGCAGCAAGCAGTACCCATGCAAATACCAGCCAATGCCTTTGACCACGATGCTCATGGGCTCGACGGTTCGTATGGACGCTTCGCTTTGAGAGGACGTATATGAAAAAGTGACGAGTCTTGTCTCTTTAATGGCGGTGCGGAGGGCTGTTAGCTGCTCGATATTGTGATGGCCATTCTGCCATGGATTCATGTCGAGGATAAGCTGGTTACCTAGCCTGGCCGCAGCGGGTTGCTCAGATTTGGTGACTAGTGCACCAACCTTATCCAGCAAGTTGCTGATTTCTTGATCGCCGATGGAAGCGCGAATCCCTTTGAGGCCGATGATGATCGATTGTAGTTCTTCTAAAGACAGAAACTGGCGGTCGAGCCGATATTGGTCCATGATTTCATAACCACCACTGAGCCCCGCATAGGAAATGACTGGGATACCAGCTTGGTTAATGGCTTCCACATCTCGATAAATGGTGCGCAAGGACACCTCGAAACGTTCGGCAAGCTCTTTGGCGCTAATGCGTCGACGATTCAGCAGCAGCATGGTGATGGCGAGTAGACGATCTATTTTCAAAAGGAGCACCTCATTGATTATGGTCGTATTCGTATGTAAATATTCGATTATGCGGATGAAAATCCTTGTGGCTCGCTCGGTTGGCAATGCTTTGAATCGCAGTCGCCAAGTTTGTAGTTCTTCCTCGCATACCCAATGGAATAATTTGAAATAATAAACCGAATTAAATTCCAAGATGGGAAGTGCGACAGATGTATCGGTTTAGAAAAAGGTTTACAATCGCGCTGCACATCGCAGCAATCAGTGTTATGATGAGCGGTGGCTTAGCCTTCAGTGGATCGGCAGAGGCCTTCGCTCAAACGGTGCCTCCACCCCCTACACAACTGACACCCCCTCAGGGCGGACAGGGCCAGCTCATTCAAACGCGTGAGATTGATGTCACGGGCGATGGCAAATTAGATTCGGTTTCCCTCGTTGGCTTAAAGTCGGACTTGAACAGTCCCTATTATGACAAGCTGTTTATCTCCGTCGTAGGGCAGGGGCAGGCACAGGTTGTGATTCCGCTGGAAGGCGGATATAACCCGAAGATGGATTTTTGTGATTTTATCCACGACATGCTGCCTCAGATTTATGTGACTTCCGATACTGGCGGCAGTGGCGGGTTTACCTCGAATTACATTTATTCGCTCAAAAATAACGTGCCAACCAATATTCCGATGCCCGAACCGCTGCATGTAAAAGCGACCTTTAAGAATAACTATAAGGTGAAGATGAAAATCGAGGAAACGGGTAAATCCTTCACTCTTGATATTTCGGATCGGAAGGAAGCTTACGAGCAGTTTGGGGTGTACAACCAAGGAAAGATTGTGAAGCCGATCATCGTCAATGTGGATGCATACAGCTTGCTGACGCCAGTCGATGTGAATAAGGACGGCTTCTGTGAGCTGAAGGGTGTTCAGCGTATCACCGGTATCGCCAATGCGGATACGCTCGGCTATGTCACCTCATTATGGAAATGGCACAAGGGCAAGTGGCAACTCAAAAAGGCGGCCGTCGTTCAAACTTTGCAGACCAGCATGATGCGTGCACCGGGCCCGGAAGACGAAGACTAGCACTAACACGAAGAAGACCGCTCGTACATGGAGAAAACTCCAGTGCGAGCGGTCTTTTTACGTTGTGTAGCGTCTTACGACGGAGCCTTAAGCCCAATTCCCATTGCGGAATAGTGGCTCTCTCGTACCGTCAGCAAGAATGCCGTCAATCGCCATCTCCGCAGAGCCGATCATGAAATCCACGTGGATTAAGCTTTTGTTATAGCCATTCGCGACAAGCTCTTCGGCATTCATGGTCGTTCCACCCTCAATGGTGAAGGGGTAGGAATTACCGAGAGCGACGTGACAGGAGGCATTTTCGTCAAAGAGTGTGTTGTAGTAGATGAGGCCTGACTGTGAAATCGGTGAATCATAAGGCACGAGTGCCACTTCGCCTAAATATCGAGCGCCTTCATCCATATTCAGCATGTTGTTCAGCACTTCTTGCCCCACTTCTGCTGTCGCTTCGACGACGCGGCCATCCTTGAAGGTCAGGGAAAAGCCATCGATCAACGAACCTTGGTAGCTTAGCGGCAGGGTGCTGCGAACGGTACCGTTCGTTCCGTTACGAGCTGGCATTGTGAACACTTCTTCGGTCGGAATGTTCGGCACGAAGAAAATGCCCCGCTCAGACTCGCTGCCTGCGGCAACCCACTGATGCTTCGGTGCTAGCTCTATGTACAGGTCTGTGCCTGGTGCTTGGAAGTGTAATTGCTCGAACTTCTTGCTGTTGAGCAGGTTCTGCTTCGCCGTTAATGTGCCGATATGCTCTTTCCAAGCGTTAACTGGATCCGGTTTATCTACACGTGTCAGCTTGAAAATTTGCTCCCACAGCTGCGTAATCCGTTCGGATTCGCTCAGGTTAGGGAATACCTTGGCAGACCATTCGGCTGTCGGGTAGGAAACCAACAACCAGTTAACCTTGTTGCTGCGTATATAGGAAAGATAGCCTTCGCGCGCGGTGGCCGCTGTTTTACTGGACATCGCGACGCGTTCTGGGGCTACATCCTTGAGTAGATCCGAATTAGGCGCATAAATGGAAAGGAAAGCTGCTCCTTCTTTCGCCATTTCTTCCAAGCCTGCGGCTCTCCACATCGGGTAGGTGCGAAGGGTATCCTCCGGAGCGTGTTTAAGACGGAGCGCCTTCACTTCATCATCGTCCCAGTCCACGACAACGTCTTTGGCACCGGCCTCATAGGCCTTCTTTGTCAGCTTGCGAACGAAATCAGCGCAGGCGATCGGCGTCGTGATGACGACGGTTTGATCCTTTTGTACATTCAATCCGACGCGTATCGCAAGCTCTGCATATTGATCTAAGTAATGCTCGAATGATTCCATCTCATTGGCTCCTTTATATTTGAGTACCATATAGTGTATGATAGAAAATAAAACTTTAACCCGTGGGAGAAAGGCTGGGCACATATGGAAACGAAAAACGCGGAAGCTAACGTAAGCGCAATATCGAATTTCATTAAGAACATTGTAAACGAAGATTTGAAATCAGGCAAAGTCAGTCAGGTCGTGACCCGATTTCCCCCGGAGCCGAACGGTTACCTTCATATAGGACATGCAAAGGCAATATGCACGAACTTTGAAATCGCCGATGATTTCAATGGGTTGACGAATCTTCGATTTGATGACACCAATCCAGTCAAAGAAGATGTTGAATATGTGGAGTCCATTAAAGCAGATGTGGCTTGGCTCGGTTTTAAATGGGACGGACTTTTCTTTGCTTCGGACTATTTCGAAGAGATGTATAACCGAGCATTAGTCTTGATTCGCAAAGGACTGGCTTATGTAGACGACCAATCAGCGGATGAAATACGTGAGACTCGCGGTACGCTGACACAGGGCGGTTCTAACAGTCCTTATCGTGAACGCACGATAGAGGAAAATTTGTCCCTATTTGAGCGTATGCGTGCTGGTGAATTCAAAGACGGTGAGCGTGTGCTGCGCGCAAAAATTGATATGTCATCGCCAAATATTAATTTAAGAGACCCTGTCATCTACCGCATTCTCCATGCACATCATCATAACACAGGGGATACGTGGTGCATCTATCCGATGTATACCTATGCCCATCCACTCGAAGATGCGATTGAAGGGATAACGCACTCGTTATGTTCGAGTGAGTTCGAGGATCAACGCCCGTTCTACGACTGGGTCATTCGAGAGTGCGAGATGCCGAATGTGCCAAGGCAGTATGAATTCGCTCGTATTAGTCTAATGAATACCGTAACGAGCAAAAGAAAGCTGAAACAACTTGTCGACGAGAATGTTGTTGATGGTTGGGACGATCCGCGTATGCCGACGATTTCGGGTCTGCGCCGTAGAGGTCTAACGGCAGAATCGATTCGTAACTTTGTCCGTGAGCTTGGGGTGTCCAAAGGTGGCGGAGGCAGTGTCGTTGATACTCGCATGTTGGATCACTTCGTCCGCGAGGATTTGAAGCTGAAAGCGTTGCGCACCATGGGCGTGCTGAATCCGCTCAAAGTTGTTATCACCAACTATCCAGAGGATCAAGTGGAGATGCTGGAAGCGGAGAACAATTCGGAGAACCCGGAAATGGGCAATCGCATGATTCCGTTCTCCCGCGAGATCTACATCGAGCAAGACGATTTCATGGAAAATCCGCCGGCTAAGTATTTCCGCTTATTTCCCGGTAATGAAGTGCGTTTGAAAAACGCCTACTTTATCAAGTGCAACGACTTCATCAAGGATGCGGATGGCAACGTGGTTGAGTTGCATTGCACCTATGATGTGGAGACGAAGAGCGGCAGCGGCTTCACCGGTCGCAAAGTCAAAGGCACCATCCACTGGGTGGACGCCAAGAGCGCGGTACCAGCGGAGTTCCGCTTGTATGAGCCGTTGATTTTGGATGACGCGGAAGGTGAAGAAGAGGCATCTTTCCTGGATAAGGTAAATCCGAACTCGATGCAAATCGTGCAAGGCTTCGTCGAAGACAACATGAAGGGTGCGAACCCGCATGACAAATTCCAGTTCTTCCGCCACGGCTACTTCAACGTGGATCCGAAGTACACAACACCTGATCACCTGGTGTTCAACTTGATCGTTTCGTTGAAAAGCTCGTTCGTGGTGTAACGAACGCGTTTATAGATGGATTGACCTCCTAGCCGGATGCTAGGAGGTCGTGTTATATCAAGCCTCGCGACAACGGGCGCCATACTTCAAGCCCCGCAAAACCTGCAAAAGTGTAAAAGTGCAGGATTTGTGGGGCTTTTTGCGCGAAAACGGCAGGAAAGATGCAAATGTGCAGTTATTTGGGCCGGAATTTCCCAGAATCGGAGTATTCATGGGAAAAAGATGTATTTTCGCAGGTATTCACCGCTACGTAGGGGATTGGTGGGAAAAGGATGCATATTTGCATTTTTCGCCGCAGAATTGCTCTAGTACTTCACGAATTTAATAAAAAGAAAACTAACAAATCAATACTGAAGAACTTTAGCCGTTTTGGAGGAAAGCATGGGGGAAATATCAAAGTTTGTTGGTCGATGGATGAATCAGGCTGGCCATGTATTAGAAATAAATGAGATTGGTGATGTCGATGTATATGTTGATTTTGAGGACGATTTTGGTGTTCCGTGGATTAACCCACTATCGTTATTTGAAAAGATATAGTAACTAAAAAAGCTATCCCCCCAGCACTCTCATGCTTCGAGGACAGCCATGTTTCTCTAGCAGTTAACCAATAATCGCAAATGCAGATACCCCAGACGGAACCGTACGTGTACGGAACAAGTTGCCGTCAACATCGAAAGTACGGATAACAAGGGTACGTGTCGTTGGTGTAAAGATGCTTCTAAAAACGGCTGTTCCAAAGTTGTCGAATCGAACCACAGCTAGACGAGTGCCACCGAGGGTACGCGCTTCGCAAGTAAAGCCAGCTGTAGAGAAAGGGACACCTGCCGTGTTCACCCAGAGGACAGTGAAGCGAGTTAGTCTTTGTGTGGGTTTAAGGGAAGCGGGCATACGATGCAAAGCTTTGCCTTGGCCTTTATCTACTCTAGTAGGAAGAAGTTTAGCAGCCATTGATTTCACCTCCTTCCGTCTCTATCTACATATAGTAAATGCAAGAGTAGCTATGCCCGATAGGAAGATTTCCCCATTCTATTAAAAATGTGTATTTGGATCAGATGACGACTACTAGACTAGGTTGCGCAGAAAAATAAATTTTTTCTTCACAATTAGCCATTAGAATAGGAAGATCATTGTTTTAATTAGGGAGCGTGTGCGCGCGTGACAACGGTATTGGTTGTGGATGATGATTTGAATATATGTAAAATCACGAAGCTATATCTGGAGAAGAACGGCTACGAGGTAGCAACCGCGCACGATGGGGAGCAGGCGCTCACGAGGTTCAAGGAGCTGCAGCCCGATTTCATCGTGCTGGACATTATGCTGCCGAAGCGCGACGGTTGGTCGGTCTGTCAGAATATTCGCGCGCAGAGCGATGTGCCGATTCTGATGCTGACGGCAAGAGGCCACGTGGATGAGCGAGTCGAGGGTTTACAGATGGGGGCGGACGACTATCTGGTGAAGCCTTTTGACCCGAATGAGCTGGTCGCTCGGGTAACGTCGATCCTTCGCCGGACGGGGCTTCGAGCCCAAGTGACGCCAACTCCGCATATCTACGAGATCGGCAGTTTGCGCATAGACAGTCAGGGGCATGAAGTGACGGTTGAAGGGCATTTTGTACAGTTACCGAAGAAAGAGTACGAATTACTGCTATTCTTCGTACGGAATCCGAATCAAGTATTCACTCGCGAGGATCTGATCACGAAGATCTGGGGGTGGGATTTCGAGGGCGAGGACCGTGTCGTTGATCTCTACATCAAACGGTTAAGAGAGAAGCTTTCGGCGCTCACGCAGCGCAAAGAAGACTGGAGCATCCGCACCGTATGGGGTGTAGGTTATAAATTTGAGGGGCCAGGCACATGCTGAATTCCTTTTATCGCAAGCTCTTATTTATGTATATAGCCATTACGGTGGTGTCGATTCTAGCGATTTCGAGCACGATCGGCTACACGATGAAACAGAAGACGTATGAGCGGAGTGAGAAGCTTCTTCTGGAGAAGGTGGAGCAAGTCGAGGAGATGGCCAAGGATTTGTTCGATAATTCGATGGCTCAGAAGGATTTCCGCAAGCAGATTAGTGCCATTGAGCGAACGTCGAATGTGCGAGTTTCCGTAATTCGGCATCCCAAAGCGACCTTAGATAAAATCCAGGCCGTTGGTGAGAATCCAGCAAGACTAGGTTGGGTTGAGAAGGTGCTGAATGGGTATCCAGTGACGGTGAAGAGCAACTTCACGCAGAATAGCACGGTCAAAATGCTTATTGTGGGTCGTCCTGTCCTACAGGACAATCGCTTGGTTGGTGCCATTTTCTTATATACTCCGATTGTTAACATCCAAGGTACGATCCGGGAAATTAACCGGGCGATTTATGCCTCTGCGCTTGTTGTTGCGCTACTGGCAATTGCACTTCTTTACTTTGTTTCACGGCATTTTGTGAAGCCTCTACAGCAGATGAGTAAGACGGCGGAAGCGCTGGCACTCGGGGATTTTAGCGGCAGGGTACCCGTGCGTGGAAAAGATGAAATTGCCTCGTTGTCAGGTTCGCTCAACCGAATGGCCGGCAAGCTGCAAAAGGTCGAAGAAGGCCGCAAGCGGTTCCTCTCTGAAATTTCTCATGAGCTGCGGACTCCGCTAACGACGATCCGGGCATCCCTGCAGGGGATTACCGACGGGGTGGTAGAGCCTGAGGATGCGAAGGAATTCATCGATATCTCTCTCCAGGAGACACTCAGATTGAATCGTCTCGTCGAAGATTTGCTGGAGTTGTCCTCTTTCGAGGAAAAACAAGTACAGCTACATATAGGCGTGGTTGATGTTCCTGAACTTACAGGACTCGTCGTGACACAGCTCACGATGAAAGCAAAAGCGAAAGGGATCGAGCTCAGCACCGATGCGGAGGGGCCGTATACCGTAAGGGCTGACGCGGACCGACTCAGGCAGGTATTTATCAACTTACTAGATAATGCGATTAACCACATTCCGGAGGGCTCGCAAGCAGGGATTCGGGTGAAGGCGATTAGGCAGGAGCGATGGATTGAGGTGTGGGATTATGGGCAAGGTATCGCCCCGGAGAAGCTGCCGCATCTATTTGACCGGTTCTACAAAGCGGACGAAAGCCGCAATCGCTCTGGCGCAGGGCTGGGTTTAACGATTTGTAAACACATTGTCGAGGCGCACGGAGGCTCGATTCGCGTGGAGTCCCAGCTGGGGGTTGGGACGGTTTTCAAAATCTTTTTGCCTATCGCATAAATGTCCTCACATGACAAACTTATGACATAACTATGGGATAAGATAGGATTCGTAGGGTAGAGGGAAATAACCCATAAACGAATCGAGGAGTGATCACATGTTGAAGAAGTTAGCAGGAATCGTGTTGGTAGGTGCGATTGTATGTTCCGTTCCGGTGGCGGCTTTCGCCAAAGGTGATGCAACAGCGTCTTCCACAAGTAAATTTCATCCCATGAAGCAACTTTTACTAGAAAAAGCGCAAGCTTTTGGCATATCGACGGAAGGTAAAACGAATAAGGAGATTAAGGCTGAGCTGAAAACGGCATCCACGACAAAACAAACCGAGCGTTTAAATGCAGCGGCAGCAAAATTGGGTATCTCCACAGAGGGTAAGACAGCGGAGCAGCTCAAAACGGAGATCAAAGCCGCTGTTGCTGTGAAGCTGCAGGAGAAAGCCGCAAAGCTTGGCGTGAGCGCGGACGGATTGACGAACAAGGAGCTGAAGACAGCGTTGAAAGCTGCTAAAGAGGCCAAGAAAGCAGCGAAAGAGACGAAGAAATCCGAGGCTGTGAACAAGAAAGCAGCCAAATTAGGTATCGCCACGGATGGTAAAACAACCGAGGAGATTTACGCAGAGATGGAGAGCGCGCTACAAGCCAAATGGGCGAAGAAAGCTGCGAAATAAGCAGGACATAAGCGGGCAGTAACGCCAATCAAATTATATAGACGAAATAACCCTTGAAGGCGACTTCGGGGTTATTTTTTTGACCACATTAGAAAGTATAAGTTTTCGGTTCCCGAAAACATCTTTCTAATTGGCGATAAAAACTACATTTAAAACGCGGTCGCCCATCCTCGAAGTACTTCGATAGAAGTTTTTCTCATAAGTTTTAGATTTACCATCCTTTTTTTGTAACTTTCCACGTAGGGCTGCGTCAAATGAGTAGAAAGTAAATTGAGGGATGTGAATTTGAATTGAAAAGAAGTGTCTTATTAGGTCTCCTCTGTTTATTAGGTAGCTATTTGTTGCCAAGTATGGCTCAGGCTGATAGTGGGAACGTGAAAGTACATATCGCTAATTTTCCGGTCAAAGTGAACGGTCAACTTGTAGATAATAGTCATAGTCGCTTTCCATTTATCGTGTATAAGGACATTACGTACGCTCCCCTCAATTGGGATACGTTGCAGGAGCTTGAGCTTAACGCAGAATGGAATGAATCGGATGGTCTGAAAGTGTACAGAATCTGTTGTACGTCTCCTTATTGGATGACCAAGGCCTTAGAGAAGCAACCGTACGCGCAGGATCTTACTTTTCGTCAGAATACGAATACAGCCTACACAGCGCAAGTCAGCCAGTATCCCGTAGAAATCTGGGGTGAACGTCTGAAGAATGAAGAGGAGCCGTATCCCTTACTAGCGTTTCGGGATGTCACCTATCTGCCCTTAACCTGGAAATTCGCCCACACGCGATTGATGATGGATTTACAGTGGAGTGAGGATGAGGGACTTTCCATTTGGAGTGGACAGGATCGTGTGATGACGCAAATTGTGGATGATGATGACGATTCCCTATACATAAGTGCGGGATATTCCGTAGATGCGCCTAGTAAGGTGTTGAAAGTGGCAAAGACTTTAGAAGCAACACCAGTCTGGTTAGACGATGTGCAGTCGAAAGACATGGAAGACAAACTGAACGGTATGCCGGTAGCCAAAGGAATGGCTGGCATTCCAATTGAAATTGATAACCAAGACGGTAAGCTGAGCTACAAGGGATATCCGCTGGGGCAGCTTCTGGAAGAAGAGAAGCACATACTAGGGGATACGACACTTCGCATCGAAGGGACGTTATATCCCATTGATGAAAGAAGGCAGCTGATTGTCATCTACTCTTATTTTCCTATTCCTGTGATTGGGCCGCCTCCGAATAGCCGCTTTCAGTTGTTCTCCATTATCGATGGGCGATCGCAGGCTGTAACCGATTACCCTTATTTACCGCAATTTGTACAGAAAAATGCCGACGGTACAGTCTGGATTGCCAGTGAAAGAACACCGACTAGGAGATATAATTATCCCGGTAGGCTGGCTGTTATGGATCCGGATGGTCATATTCGAGTGGCGAACTCACTTCTGAATGAGCAGTATATTGCTCCTTTGGGTCTAACGAGCGGATCGAATAGCCCGGTTCATGCAGATGGGAAAATGATTATACGTCTCTATGGTATCCCCTATGGAGAGAGTATCCTTGGAGGTAACCATTCCACATCCGCGAAGACTACGAACAGCAGCCAACCTGCTGAAGATGGCATTTACGAGGTGGACACAAGCTTTCACTTAAAGAAAGTGTCCAGTGCACCTGAGGAGTCCTATACGGAATATGGAAATCTCTACCTGTATAAAGATAAGCAAGGTGATGTATACACGATTAACGGGTATAGCAACACGATTACGAATTGGACCCAAGGTCGCCATCGCACGTGGACGGACCTTGATCTTCTTACCAAACCGTAATAAGCAGGCACAATAACTATGCTTGGATATACCTGTAAGGAGGTCACCATGCTTTTCTTCTCGAAATTCCTATTGCGTCTGATCCGCTGGAATAATCTCTTTATTTTTGGCGTAGCTGCGGTATTCATTGCTGGTAGCTCTTTGTTAGCGTATGAACTTGAGCCGAGCACCTTCGAGACCCGATTTAACGGCTTATGGTGGGTGATGACGACGGTTACGACTGTCGGCTATGGTGATTTTTATCCCCATACGGTCGCAGGCAAATGCTTAGGCATCGTTGTCTACATCTTCGGTATCGGACTTATTTCCATTACGATTAGTAAAGTGGTGGATGCGTTATTTGTATACCAGCGCAAGAAGGAGGAAGGGAAATTGAGATATGCGGGGACGAACCATTTTGTCATTATTGATTGGAGTCAGCACGCAGAGAATGCGATCAAGGAAATTCTGAACTCAGACCCCCTGGTGGAGGTTGTACTTATAGATACACTGGAAAAATCGCCAATTCAGCATGAGCGCGTGCATTATGTGCTGGGCAACCCGCAGCTCGTGTCGACACTCGACATGGCGAATACGTCGAAGGCAAGAGCAGTCTTCATCTTTGCAGATGAGGTGACGCAGTTCCAGAACACCATTCGAGATCCCGCCTTCGTCGATGGTAAAACACTGCTTGTCGCCACGACCGTCGAACGCAACTATAACCACGTGTACACGATTGTGGAGATCCGTGATAAGCACAATCTGCCCAACTTCCAGCATATTCGCATTGATGAATTCATCTTTGGCAGTGAGACTATTTCCCAGCTCGCAGTACGCAGCGCCTTTAACCCGGGCAGCTCGAAGATCCTTACGCAGCTATTGACGCGTACGCCGAGCGGCGAGGATCTTTACGAGATTCCTACACAGGCCAAGTGGGTGACGTTCCACGATGCATTTCAGGATTTGCTGCAAAAGGGTGCCACACTGATCTCAGATGGCGAGCATCTGAATATTAACAAAAGGCTTCATGAGAAGATCCCTCAGGGGGCTAGGCTGTTCGTGATTTGTGATAAGGAAACGTATGGGCGGTTGACGATTAAATAGAAATTACTTCACCTTCAAAAGCGCAACCAACCGGCTCAATGTCGTCCCTTGAACTAACAACGAGAACACCACATTACTGAAGGTCATGGCGAGCAGCAGGTCACGCCCCTCGAATGTTGGCGACACGCCTAGCAAGAGGGCAATCGACAGAGAACCCTTGAGTCCGCCCCAGGCAATGATGGGCTTCCATGCTCTAGGCATGTCGCGATCCATCGCAAGACTGACATAGACGGCAATGAATCTGGCAAGGAGGACGATGACGATACTGCCGCCGATCTCTAGCCATTTGTCCGTGAAGTTGATGTTCGATATTTCCAAGCCGACCATGAGGAAAATAAGGGCATTACCAATAAAGGCGATGACCTCCCAGAAGGAGTCCATTTTCTCTAGTGTGGTGTCGGACATACCGATGTTTTTGCCGTAGGTGCCTAGCAACAGCCCAGCAAAAACGACCGAGATCACACCAGATAAATGGAACATCTCGGCTATTTCGAACACACCATAGAACAACACAATGGAAAGGCCGATTTCGACGAGGTAGTTATCGATCCGCGAGGTGATTCTAGAAGCTAGGAATCCGCCGGCAATCCCGATCAGCATGCCGCCTAGCACAACTTTGGCAAACTCTAAAGTGCCATCCATGAGACTGGACATGCTTAGCATCGTAGTGACTAGCGCGATTTTGAAGAGGACGACGGCGACACCGTCATTAGCTAAGCTTTCTCCCTCTACGATCGTGGAAAGCTTGGAATTGAGCCCGAGCGATTTGAATATACTGAGCACGGAAACGGGATCGGTAGCGGCCATCAAGGCGCCGAATACGAGTGCCTTTTGGAGAGAGAGACCTAAGAAAACGGAGCAGAGCACCGCTACAAGAACAAAGGTAATCAGCGTACCTAGCAAGGAGAGCAAGAGGATAGGACGTTTATTCTCCTTCACCTCGTGGAAATGCAGCTTAATCGCCGCATCCCCTATGAGGGCCGACAAGAAGATAAGGATAACCGTTGTTTGGAAGACGTGATCAGATGAGATGTAATCTTTGAGCTTATCCATGGCTGGAATGGGAAGGAGTCCCAGGAGCAAGCCAGCGATTACGAGCAGCGTTGGATAAGGTTGCTTCGTTTTATCAGCCAAATACGCGATAGCTACCGCGATGGCAAGCAAGACGAGCCAGTAGTGCATCATGCTAGTTCCTCCTCTCGTATTCGCCTTCGTGTCCAATCAGCTACACCCAGGTAACACTTGTCAAAAGTCGGTGCTTCATTAGGGATAGGATAAAGGCCTCGTAGTAATCCTTGCGAACAATGAATTGGTAGTGATGATTATGAAAGGCATAGAACAACACATCCGTAAGCACATGATTATGTTCGAAATCATGTTGGATGTCTTTCACCCTTTGATCAATTGCCGCATCCCCGAGAACGTGAATATGGAATTCCACATCCTGTCCGTTGGCCGTTTCATTGAGCTCGATGATTTTCTCGTCAAATGTGTACTGTAACATGGGCCGTTCCTCCTTTTTCACATCAAATACCTGAAGTAAATGTACACGCTGGAAAGCACAATCGACAGGAGCATCAACGGGAAGCCATATTTCAAATATTTGACGAAGGAGATGGGATGGCCCTCTTTGCCAGCCAAGCCGGCTACAATTAAGTTCGCGCTCGCCCCAATTAAGGTACCATTCCCTCCTAAACAAGCACCTAAGGCCAGACTCCACCAGAGCGGTTCTAAGTTGCTAACGCCCATATTGCCCATTTCTTGAATCAGTGGAATCATCGTTGCGACGAAAGGAATGTTATCGAGAAAAGCCGATGCAATCGCGCTCAGCCACAGAATAAGCATGGATGTAGCGAACTCGTTGCCTCCTGTTAATTCGATCGCATGCACTGCTAATTGGGTAATTACACCTGTTTCTACAAGTCCAGATACAAGCACGAAAAGCCCGACAAAGAAGAAGATCGTAGGCCACTCGATACTGGCAAAAGCAGGCTCCAACATATGCTCACCGGTCAAGAGGAGTAGCAGAAATGCACCGCTCAGCGCAACCGTAGCCGATTCCAAATGCAAGCTCTGGTGCAGGAAGAAGCCTAGAATGGTGAGGGCTAGCACGATGAGGCATTTCCATAAGAGCTTACGATCCGTCAGCATGGCCTTCTCATCCATCGCCATAATGCTTTGTTGCAGCTCGGGAGTAGACTTGATTTGCTTCCCGAAAAGGACAAGGAATAAAGGGATATAAGCCAGCATGATAATGATCACGATGGGGGTCAGATTCGAGATAAATGCCATGAATGTGAGCTCTTTCACCGCGCTGCCGATCATAATATTGGGCGGATCGCCAATCAGCGTGGCAGTTCCACCAACATTGGATGCAAGGATTTGTGTAAAAAGGAACGGAAATGGATTCACGCGAAGCTGCCTCGTAATACTCAGGGTGACAGGGACCATGAGAAGTACCGTCGTCACATTATCCAAAAAGGCGGAACAGACCGCTGTGATGATCACGAGCGCGATTAGAATTCTTCGCGGCTGCCCCTTGGCGAGCTTCGCTGCCTTCACAGCGATATATTTGAAAAGCCCTGTCTCCGCTGTAATGCCCACGATAATCATCATCCCGATGAGGAGACCCAGTGTATTGAAATCGATGTGATGCAAGGCTGTTTCTTGGCTAACGATACCAAAAACAACCATAAGCACGGCGCCAATCATGGCAATAATGGTGCGGTGAATTTTTTCGGATATGATGATGCCATAAATAAGTAAAAAGATGCCGATAGCAAAGTACGCTTGTAGTTCCAATAAATCCGCCCCCAATGACTGTAATTCAGGATTTCCAGAATTGACCTGAGTTATGTGTTTGCGCCCCTCAGTCCCCTGAAAAAGACAAAAAGAGCCCGCTTTTGGCAGGCTCCTCCGGGTCAATCCTATATAGCGTAACTATACCTGCTCCCATGAGAGTTGTAAAGATAAAGTCATGAGTATCCTCGTGGAACAAGTAATAACGATTGCATGACTTCACCCTCGGACGAGAGGCTCGATGACGTAGGTCGAACTCGCTTCAGGCGTAGCTGTATGCTCTCCGTGCACGACCCAGCCATAGGAGAGTACTGCAGTCAGGCGTTTATGCTGCTCAGCGGTAAGACTTGCAACGACCGCTTCGTGCCCGGTCTCTAGCTGCAGCTCTGGCTCCTGGCCGAACACGACGAGTATCCAGCTGGCGATGCCGCGAAGTGTATTGTATTTGATCTGGTAGCCGCGGCGTACGGCCTGCTCGAACGTATCAGGATCGCTGCTTGCGAGCTCGGTTAAGCGCGCATAATCGAATTGGAACTTGCTGTCGTCTACTGGAAGCTCGCCAGACTGAACCCGCTGAAGCAGCTCGTCTGGGGACCATCCTTTGGCTTTGAGCGATTCTAGGATGAGTGCATCCCATTGGGATAGTTTAACTTGGATTGGTTCGGGAGTTGGCATCTTCATTCGCTCCTATCTAGGCATGTGGCTTTGTATGAAAGAGACTGCCCAAC
The DNA here is from genome assembly GCF_059692035.1 of Paenibacillus sp. J22P143. Lineage (NCBI taxonomy): Bacteria > Bacillati > Bacillota > Bacilli > Caryophanales > Paenibacillaceae > Paenibacillus > Paenibacillus sp. J22P143. Next base: position 16,865 of record NZ_JCAUAQ010000016.1, on the reverse strand, counting down.
CGTCATATTGACGATGAGGCAGTCTTCTTCGCATGTTCAGCTGTTGAGCTATTTGGTGGATTTGCTGGCGTTATACTTGCTCAAGAAATCCTTCACTTTCGCAGGGTCTGCTTTGATTTCTAGTCCCGTTTTGACAAGCGGGCTTAATGTCGAGATCGCTTTGAATTTGTTGTTTTTGTAGTAAGCAAGGAACTCGTCTTGATTGATGGCGTACAGCACAGCTTTTCTCAAGTCAGCGCTTTTGGCAACCTCACGGTTCTTGGTGTTGAACAACAAGTAAGAAACTGCGTTACTAGGCATTGTTTGAAGCTGAAGCTTGGTATCCGCTTTGACGACATCGAATTTCACTTCGGACACGCCGTAGTACAAGTGAATCTCACCGCTTCTGAGCGCTGACAGGGATGCTTCAGCATCTTTGATGAAACGGATTTTGATGGATTCGACTTTCGGCTCGTACTTCGTACCCTTCATGTAACCTGGGTTTTTGTAGAAGACAGCTTCATAATCATTTTTGTAAGAAAGAATGTAAGGTCCGCTTGTAGCCAACGTATTGTTGTATTTAGCACCCTCTGTAATCGTTGCTTGGTCGCCGTAGGCGATGTCTTTATTTACGTCATATTTCGTTACATCGTACGTGTTAATGCTTTCGACTTGCTTCTTGGAAACGATACCCGCGGATTGATGCGCCAAATAGTTCAATACTTGCGGGAACGGTTCTGTCGTTGTCAACTTGACAACTTGATAATTGCCTTCTTTATTGCTCGCTTTTGTCTTATCAGATACCAGGGAAGAGATTTTGGAGCCTAGACCTTTTTCTAAGCCAGCTTTGATCGTGTCAGAGCTTCCAGAAATCTTAATGGAATCAAGTACGGCAGGGTCTGTCACGAGCTCTACGTTTTTAATATGTTCATGAAGCGTAAATGTGCGGTGATTTGGCACTGAGTTTTTGTTCTTAGCACGATTTAGCGAGAAGATAACATCTTCTGCACCTACGCGTTCGCCAGAATCAGCAGCTAGCTTGTTCTTGATTTGCGCAAAGTTGATATCATCACGCAGTAAGAAGTAGTAGTCTGAATTGCCTTCAGCAATCGCGAAGTTGTGCGAAAGGGAGCCTTCAGCCGTTAGCTTATCGTCGTCTGTCAAGTTAAGTAGACGTACGTACATGTTCGTGTTGATAATATTGATCGAACCATCGTTACCTTTGATCGGATCAAGCGACGTCAAGGAAGGAAGCGTGGATTGCAGAATGATCGGGTCTTTCGCACGTTTAGCGGTATCTTTGAAATCCAGCTCTTCCCATGGAAGGGAACGTGACTTCGAGAGACGTACAGACTCTTTTTTCAGAACATCTTGATTGAATGCTTGTGATTTAAGTGAGTTGTAAAGTGGTGCGATGTAAGCCTTGTCTAGCACTAATTGTTGTTCGAAATTCTTGTATGTTTCTGTGAACTTCTCTGGTGTTTGTGCTGCTGCTTGATCAATCAGTTTGTCGATTTCTGGATCGGACATGATGCTGTAGTCGCCGCCTGTTTTGAACAGGGAACGTACCGCATAGTCGGGGTTACCAGTAACCGTAGTCCAGCTGGACAGGGCAGCGTCGAAGTTGCCTGCATCTTGTTGGGCTTTGAACGTACCGTAATCCGGTTGGATGTTCAGCTTGACGTTAAAACCGTTCTTGGTAAGTTGGTCGCGAACGATGTTAAGGTCTGTTTCGTTTGCACTCATACCCAATAGCTCGATATCGACTGGGGTATTGTTGACAACAGCTGCTCCTGGCGATGGTGTTGGTGACGCTGCTGCGTCATCTTTGGTTGTGAAATTGCATCCGCTTAGCATCATAGAGAGACCGAGGATGACGGGGATGACGACCTTGCTTTTCTTAATCATTAGATTGACCCTCCTAGTAAAAGTTAAGTGTATGAACGCACATTCATTCCATATCCCTTCAAGTGTAAGTGTAACGTAGAGGTCCATGGAGTAAGAATGAATATTCCAAGATGAATATCGTTTGTTTAGTCAAGCTTGGGATCAAGTGCGTCGCGTAGTCCGTCTCCAAGGAAATTGAAGGACAGTACCAACGCGATGATAGCCAAGCCTGGGTAGATTGCCGTATAGGAATGGGTTTCAAGGTAGGAACTCCCTACCTTCAGAATATTGCCCCATTCAGGGATATGCGGCTCGACGCCGAGTCCGAGATAGCTTAAGCTGCTCGTCGAGATGATAGCCCCGCCGACAGTTAGCGTAGACTTGACAATCATCGGCGCAATGGAGTTCGGGATGATATGTCTGAGCAGAATGGTGAGATCGCCTGCGCCAAAAGCGCGTGCTGCTTGCACATATTCAAGTGTTGAGACGAGCAGCACGTTGGCTCGCATGGTCCGAGCATAGGTAGGGATGGCCCCGATGCTCAGCGCGATAATGAGATTGACGGTGTTGGCACCGAATGCCGCGATGATAGCAATGGCTAGTAGGATGCCTGGAATCGCGTATAAGATATCAAGCGCTCGCATGACGAGATTGTCCGTATTGCGTCCATAGTAGCCGGATATCGCTCCAAGTGAACCCCCGATTATGACAGGGATCAATGTTGAGAGGATACCGACGAAGAGCGAGATACGTGCACCGAATACGATCCGAGAGAATAGACATCGGCCAAAATTGTCCGTGCCAAGCGGATAGGCTAGGCTTGGCGTTTGCAGGATCGCTCCGTAATTATTCTCGATCGCCATCCCGTAGTCGAATGTTAAGTAGCTGCACAACGAGATAGCCAACAGGAAGCCGATGAACCACAGGCCCAGCATGGAAGTGGAACTGCGGGACAGCCGGTCGATAACCTCATTTAATTTCGTGCCGGACGAACCTTCTCTACTCTTAAGTTTGGACATTAACAGGATGCCAAATGCCAGTGCGAACAAATTGCCCGTTAGAGAGGTTGCAAGCAGCAGGACCGCAAATATCCACATCCACTTAGGCAGTAGCTGATCGTCTGCATACCGGGAGATCAGAAGCAGGGCAAGTAGTTGAATGGCGCCTGCGACTAAGATCAGGGACATACCAGGTACGAATAAGTTGGATACATAGGGCTTGAAAACGTTTAACGCAGATACGGCGAATACGAACACTGTGGTCAACAGTGCGTAGACCGAGAGTGTGTAGACTGCGCTCTTCTTGCGCTTGATGAGTTGAAAGGCTGCCGTTACGATGAAAATATTAGCGGTCAGCAAGCTGAGCAATAGTACGTAGCCTATCCAGCGAGTCGTGCGACGCAGCTCGCCATGCTGAAGCAGATCTCTGCGGATCAAAGCCATTGTTCCCAATTGGAGCAGAGCGAAGGCTAAATAGGCGATAAAAGCAGCGAACACGGCTGAATTCACAGCCAAGTGGGCCCCTTCGAAGCTGTTGATCAACAATACCATTGCCAAGATTAAAGAGGCGATCCCGGCGAAGCTGGCCTGTCCGTATTCCGAGCAGGTGCGTAATCTGAAATGAGTGTCTTGTTTAGTAAGTATCGGTTTAGTCACGTTGTCACCTGCTAGTATTGTTTCATTTTGGAACGGATTCTTGGATCAAAAAAAGCGTATAAAATGTCGATGACGACATTGACGATAGAAATCGTGATAGCGGTGTAGACGACTCCGCCCATGATTGCGGGAATATCGGGGATAAACTGCTTGTCCACGATATAGCTTCCAATCCCGTTGATATTGAACACCTTCTCCGTCACAGCCGCTCCTCCGAGCATCGCACCGAACTGAAGTCCGATGACCGTAATAATCGGGATGAGCGCATTGCCTACGGCGTGCTTCCAAAGCACCTGCCTGCGGGATAACCCTTTGGCCCGGGCTGTCGTAATATAATCTTCGTGGATGACCTCCAGTGTAGAAGAACGTGTCATCCGCGCGACTGCCGCCGTAAGGCCTGTTCCTAATACGACAATCGGCATGATCATGGTCAATGCGTTCTGAGGATTATACGTAGCTGGGAGCCAATGCAGCTTGATCGAGAAATTCAGGATGAGGACGAGCCCTTGCCAGAAGTTCGGGATCGACAATCCAATTAGCGCAATCAGCATGAACGTATAGTCAAAAAAAGAATTCGGCCGAGTAGCGGATATCAACCCGATCGGCAGGGCGATCAGTACCGCTACGATTGTAGAGATGACGGTTAGCGTCAGCGTTACGGGAAACTTTGCAGCGATGGAGGTGGTGACCACTTCGTTGCCTGCGAAGGACTTGCCCAGATCGAATGTCAGAATACCGCGGAACGTATGCCAGAGCTGAGTCAGATAAGGTTGATCAAGACCGTAAAGTTGATTAAACTTGGCAATCTGCTCGGCTGTAGCCGTTTCCCCAATGATGTTGGCGGCAGGATTCATGGGCGACAGATAGAGAATGGTAAAGACCAGAAAGGCGACGCCAAAAATGACGAAAACGGTCATTACGAGCCGTTCAGCGATGTATTTGAAATAGGCATTGCTATAAATCAACATAAGTATGTACATGAGCACGCCGGGAATAATGGAGATAGCCAAAAATGCATGGTGCCGGATCAGTTGGGTAAATGTATCGGCATAGGTGGTCTGCGACTTGCCATTCCCATCTTGCTCAGCATCAAGGTGACGCAACAACGCTTCCCTGAACTTGATCGCCGTGATCTGGTTAGCTTCGCGATTCAGCTTCTCTGGTGCGACGGTCTGACCGAAAAATCGGTGCTTGCGTTCGAGTTGTTCCTTCGTCTCTGCGAGCAGTTGATCTCGATATCCGGATGAAGTCCATTGCTGTTCTAACTTGTCCAACTTAGCCTTGTGCATACTCTTCTTCTTATTAGACAGATGAACCGCAAAGACGACTAGATGCAACGGAGCGCCCGCTAATAGCAGCAGAAAGCGATAAGTTGGATGCAATAGCATTTTGGAAAAGAGGTTCCCGAGTCTGTCGACTAGTGGGGAATCCATAGTGGAAGTGTGCCGGGTCAAGTTGAGTGCTCCTTTGTCGGTCAGTTTATATTGCATTATTCCGATCGATATAGTAGATTTTAAGATCGGTAGCGAAAAATGTCAATAAAAGTCGAATAATAGTTTATTTTATTTGAATTATATATTTTTTTTATCGTTGCTATATAATTAACTTATATTTTAACATGTATTTACGAATGATAGAAACTTTCTTTTCAAGTTTATCCCAACTCAAAGGTGATTATATGACATCCATATTAGAAGTGAAGCAATTATCTGTCTCTTTCTATGCTCGCGATAAAGAGGTTGAAGCGGTTCGTAACGTAAGCTTCTCCGTTCGCGAAGGCGAGACACTGGGCATCGTCGGCGAATCCGGCAGCGGGAAGAGCGTTACGGCACGTACGATCATGAGGTTATTGCCTTCGCCTCCTTCCATGGTGAAGGGGGGAGAGGTACTTTTCCAAGGACAGAACCTAGCCGATAAGTCAGATTTGGAGATGGAGCAGATTCGCGGTCGCGATATCGGCATGATTTTCCAAGATCCAATGTCCTCGCTTAATCCGACGATGCGCATTGGTCGGCAGATTGAGGAGAGTCTGATCAAGCATCGGAAGCTTGGCAAGGAGGAAGCACAGCGGGAAGCGATTGAGATGCTGAAGCTAGTCGGGATCCCCTACCCAGAAGCACGCTATTTACAGTATCCCCATGAATTTTCCGGTGGTATGCGTCAACGGGTCATGATTGCTATCGCGCTTGCTTGTCGGCCTTCGTTGCTTATTGCGGACGAGCCAACTACATCGCTTGATGTAACCATTCAGGCGCAAATTTTGCACCAGATGAAGGAGATTCAGCGAAAGCTCGGCACGTCCATCATCTTGATTACGCATGATCTAGGTGTCGTCGCCGGCATGTGCGATCGGGTCGTGGTCATGAAGGATGGCGAGGTCGTCGAGACGGGCACGACGGAGGAAATTTTTGCTGCACCGAAGCATCCCTATACGGTGCGCCTACTGAATGCACTGCCAAGGCTTGACGAGAAAAAGAAACCCAAATTGGTTTCCTCCGTCATCCGATCTGCAGATGGTCGCCCGCTGCTGGAGGTCCGATCGCTTAAACAGCATTTCAATCTAGGCAAAGGCCAGATTATCAAAGCAGTCAACGATGTCAGCTTTGACATCCGTGCCGGGGAGACGCTTGGCGTTGTAGGAGAATCAGGTTGTGGTAAGTCCACCACGGGCCGTACGATCTTGCGTTTGAACGAAGCGACAGGCGGAGAGGTGCTGTACAAGGGCATCTCGCTTAATCGCTTATCCCGCAAGGAGATGAAGACGATGCGGCGCCACATGCAGATGATCTTTCAGGACCCGTATGCCTCCCTGAACCCGCGTATGCGCATTGCCGATATCATCGGCGAGGCGCTGGACCTCCATCACATGACGAGCAGCAAGGGGGAGCGGCAGCATAGGATCGAGGAACTGCTTGAGATGGTCGGTCTCAGCGCATCTCACGCTATGCGTTACCCGCATGAGTTCTCCGGCGGGCAGCGGCAGCGGATAGGCATCGCTCGAACACTGGCTGTGGAGCCGGAGTTTATCGTCTGCGACGAGCCGCTCTCGGCCCTGGACGTTTCGATCCAGGCGCAGATCGTCAAGCTGCTGGAGGAGCTGCAGCAGAGACTGGGGCTGACGTACCTATTTATCGCTCACGACCTTTCGATGGTCAAGCATATTAGTGACCGAGTAGCCGTTATGTATAAGGGCAAGATCGTCGAGCTTGCGGAGAGCGAAGAGCTATATGCCAACCCGATGCACGCGTATACCAAGTCGCTGCTTGCAGCGATTCCAGTTCCCGATCCGGCGGTGCAGTCTCGTAAGACGTTCGTGCCACTCATTGATCCGACCATACAGGATCCGTACGGGCTGGAGCGGTCAAGGTTTATCGAAGTACAGCCTGGCCATTGGCTGGCTGTAAACGAGTGATAAATGTAAGATGAGAAAGCGCGTCTCTTCAGGGAGGAGACGCGCTTTTCCTCATCCAGCTATAGGGTGAAGACTATAGTTTTTTGTATGGTGGAGGAGGATGTTAGGATAGATGAACGAATATTTTAGATAAAGTGATTCAGCACGAGGTGGTAACAATGATTAACATCGGCCTAGCGGGTTGGGGTGACCATGATTTGGGAGGAAGCAAAGGGAAGCTGACGACTTATGGTGCCCATTTCCCACTGGTGGAGGTGGATACCTCATTCTACGCGGTTCAACCAGAACGCAACTATGCGAAATGGGTGCAAGAGACACCCGCAAATTTTGGCTTCATAATTAAGGCCTTTCAAGGAATGACGGGGCATCTGCGGGGAGAAAATCCTTTTGCAGGTGGTGCTGATCAGATGTTCGAGGCGTTTCTGCAGTCGATCCGCCCCGTACAGGAAGCGGGGAAGCTGAAGGCGGTGCTGTTTCAGTACCCACCGTGGTTTGCATGCAACAAAGCGAACGTGGATGTTATTCGAGAGGCGAAGGCGAGAATGGGCGATGTGCCACTCGCGTTGGAGTTCAGACATCAGAGTTGGTTCACGGAGGACATGCGCGATAAGACGCTGGCCTTCATGCAGCGTGAGGGCTGGATACACAGCATCTGCGACGAGCCGCAGGCGGGAATTGGATCCGTTCCGATCGTCTTGGAGGCTACGCATCCGGACATGACGATGGTTCGCTTCCATGGACGCAACGTCGGGGGATGGGTGCAGACGAACGAGGCCAACTGGCGCGATGTGCGGTATTTGTACGACTACAATCCGCAGGAATTGTTGGAGTGGAAGGTGAGGCTGCTCCGCTTGCAGGAGCAGACACGTGAGGTTTGTATCATTTTCAACAACAACTCAGGTGGACATGCCGCGGGGAATGCGAAAACATTGATGAGCATGCTAGGATTAGACTACGAGGGGCTTGCGCCGAGGCAGTTGGATTTGTTCTAAAGGGTGATACAATGGGATGTATGAGTAGATAAAAGGGGGAGTGTTGAAGGTGGTTGGTGCGGTCATTGGAAGTGTAATTGCAATCGTTATTGTTATTGGGCTGACGATTTGGATAACGAAGAAGGCTTATTCGCGTAAATGGGAAGATGATGAATAGAGGCAAGACATTCTGCGCCCTAAAGTGTTGTCAGGTATAGGCTTTCTTGCTATGATGAAGAGGACAAGCTTGTAAACGTAATCATAAAGGTGGCTGGGCCGATGAATCGCATGGAGGCCGAATTTAGTAACCTGGTGAAGGCGTATCGCAAAAGGCATATGGGCAAAGGGCCAGAACGCGTAACGACGACCTTCTGCAAAAGCTGGGCGATCTGTGAAATGGCAGGGAACCTTTCCCCTGTAGAGAAGTTTATGGCGAAGACGGGCGATGGCAGGCAAATGCTCCGCACGGCACGCACAGAAATGGTCAAAGAGATCTACAAGGATCATCCACCTGTAGAGATGGAAGAGCTGCTTGGCTCGAAGTTCATTCAGCTATTCGTCGATATCGATATTGAGCAGGATGTAGGCATGTCGGTATTCGTCTTTGATGAGGATTTGGAAAAGAAGTTCGGTACAAGAAACGGATAACTAACCGCTCGTATATCTACATATATATTAGTAAGGTGCTTGGCACTTGGTAGCGAACCTGCCGGAGACTAACCACTGTGAGACAACCCGAGACTCTTCTCGTAAAGAGGGGCTTGGGGTTGTTTTGCGGTGGTTTTTTGCTTCTTAGAAGCTGAAGAGCATGGGGGATGAGCGGAATAGAATAGTCAGAGCGGGTTGCATAGGGAATGAGATGGGGAACGGGAGGTTAGAAGGGTTTCTGGCGGTTAGTCGGTTGGCAAGAAGCTCAGGTAGAAGGCTAGAAAGAGCAGAAAGAGCAGGAAGAGCCGGAAGAGCAGGAAGAGCAGAAAGAGCAGGAAGAGCAGGAAGAGCAGGAAGAGCAGGAAGAGCAGGAAGAGCAGAAAGAGCAGGAAGAGTAGGAAGAGCAGGAAGAGCAGGAAGAGCAGGAAGAGCAGAAGAGCAGAAGAGCAGAAAGAGCAGGAAGAGCAGAAAGACAAGAAAGACCGTTCAGTCAAGCGGGCGAGAGCTCAGCTAGTCAGCAGTCAGGTTAAAGATGCAAATGTGCAACAATTTCACGCTAGATTCCCCGTCGAGAAGTAAAGGTTGCGAAAAGGCAACCTTTTGGCGAGAAGTAAGCTACAAACATTAGAAATGGCAGAATTAGTTGCATAATCGCACGCATTTCTCGAAAACATGTGATTAGTTGGCAAAAAGTTGCATAATCGCAATTTTGGAGGGACGTGCAGTGCGATTAGGGAGAGATGGGCGGAACAAGGGAAGAAAGCAAGGTGGAGTACGTAAGGGAAGACAAGACAAGACAAGACAAACATGAATGCAAATATAAAGAAATAACATACATACACGCACTGGGAGGCGTTTAATTTGGGGAAAACGAAGCACACGGGGCCGATCAAGCTGCCCGCTAAACCAGATCCGAAGCTTTGGGTCAGTAAGATACCGTTCGGTCTCGGCAAGGTCAAGCCGAAGCATATTCGGGAGACGGCCAAAATCGCTTGGCAAAATCGAGATAACCTGCCTTATGCGGTGAGGATTCTGACACAAGGGGTGTGCGATGGCTGTGCGCTAGGGGTGTCGGGACTGTACGATCAAACGCTGGCGGGGCCGCATATCTGCACGACACGGCTGAACGTGCTGCGGCTGAATACGATGCCAGCTATCCGTGAGGAGCTGCTGCATGCGGACATCGACGAGCTCAGCCGCTTGAGCTCCACCGAGCTTCGTCAGCTCGGGCGCATTCCTTATCCGCTCATCCGCAGGAAGGGGGAGCGACGTTTCCGTCGCGCCACTTGGGATGAGGCGCTGGAGCTGGTTGCGGCGAAGATGCGCGGGTTGAACCCGAAGCAGATGGCGTTTTACTTGACGGCGAGGGGAATTACGAACGAGTCGTACTATGTGGCAGCGAAGGTAGCGAGGTTGCTCGGCACGAACAATATCGACAATGCCTCGCGCATCTGCCACTCGCCGTCGAAGACGGCCCTGAAGCGCTCCGTAGGTGTGGGCGCTTCAACCTGCAATTACAAGGACTGGATCGGCACGGACGTCCTTGTGTTCTGGGGCAGTGTGGCCGCGAACAATCAACCGGTCTCGACGAAGTATATGTATGCGGCCAAGCGTAAAGGGACGAAGATCATTGTCATTAACCCGTACTACGAGCCGTCGATGGAGCAGTACTGGATCCCTTCGATTGCCGAATCGGCGCTATTCGGCACGAAGTTGGCAGACGATGTGTACCAAGTGAACATCGGCGGAGATATTGCCTTCATGAACGGGATCATGAAGGTATGGTTTGAGATGGAGGAGCGCGAGCCTGGATCCGCGATTGACCATGCGTTCGTGGCTGCGCACACGAACGGTTACGAAGAGCTGCGCGCCCACGTGGCGCAGCAGGACTGGACGACGCTGGAGCAGTCGTCCGGCCTCACCCGCGAGCGCATCAGCGAGCTCGCGGCAATCCTAGCGCGTGCCGCTAGCGCGGTTTTTGTGTGGAGCATGGGGCTCACACAGCACCGCTTCGGCACGGACAACATCTCGCAGGTGGCGAATCTCGCCCTCCTGCGGGGCTTTCTCGGCCGCGAGCATTGCGGGCTGATGCCCATCCGCGGCCACAGCGGCGTGCAGGGATCCGGTGAAATGGGCGCCGATCCCTTCTCCTTGCCAGGCGGCGAGATCTCTAACGCCGCCGACCGCAAGCGCATCGAGCAGCTCTGGGGCTTCGAGCTGCCGGGCTGGCAGGGTGACATCGTTGGTGTCACCCTCGAGAACGCGCTCCTGCCCGAGGAGCAGGAGCGGAAGCTCCGGCTGTTTTACACCTCCGGAGGCAACTTCCTAGAGACGATGCCGGACCCGGAGTTCGTCCAGCAATCCCTTACAAACATGGATGTCCGTGTCCACCAGGACATCATCCTCAACACCTCCACGCTGCTTGACGCGCGGGAGGCCGTGGTGGTGCTGCCCGCGATGACACGCTACGAGCAGCCTGGGGGCGGCACATCCACCTCCACGGAGCGGATGGTGTATTTCTCGCCCGAGATCACCGGTCCCCGCATCGGCGAAGCCCGCGCGGAGTGGGACATCTACGTCGATCTCGCCCGCCGCGTGAAGCCCGAAGCTGCAGCGCTGCTAGGCTGCGGCAGTGCGGAAGCGATCCGCGCGGAGATCGCGCTGGCCGCGCCGAGCTACGACGGCATCCAGCACCTGCGGGAGCGCGGGGATGTGTTTCAGTACGGCGGCGCGTGGCTATGCGAGGACGGCGTCTGTCCGACGCCGGATGGCCGCGGCACGCTGCTGCCGATCGAGCTTCCGGAGCTGCGGAAGCCGGAGGGGCATTTCGCGGTGACGACGCGCCGCGGCAAGCAGTTCAATTCGATGATCTACAGCGACGTAGATCCCTTCAATGAAGCGGATCGCTACGATGTCCTGATGGGACAGGAAGATATGCGCAGCCTTGCCTTACAAGAAGGCGAAGCCATTGTTGTCTACAACGGCTATGGCAACATGCATGGCAGAGCCAAGCAGGCCGACATCCGCAAGGGTAACATCGAAGTCCACTGGCCCGAAGGCAACAGCTTGATACCCAAAGGGGTATATGAACCTTTTGCAGGCATTCCCGAGTATAATACGGCCGTCATCGTTGAAAAGGCGGAAACGCATCACGCACACAAAGACACACGTTACGTGGAAAAGCGCATTTTAGAGCTGGAAACCGAAATGGAGGGATAAGGATGGATGAATGGCAGCCTTCAGCAACTACAACCACGTGGTCCATCCACCGCTATAACGGCTCGGAGGTGCTTCCTGAAGAAGACACAATCGCGATCGAAGCGCCGCTAACCATCCTGCTCGATGGCGAAGAATTCGCCACACTCGTCTATACACCAAGCGACACGGTCGATTTGGTCACGGGTTTCCTTGCCTCGGAAGGCATGATCCGGTTCGTGGATCAGATTGAATCCCTATCCCTAGAGGACGACCGCGGCTTCGCCCATGTGAAGCTGCGGCATCTTCATCAGCTGAGCCGTCAGATGGTGTCCAAACGATTCATCGGGTCCTGCTGCGGGAAAAGCCGTCAGTTTTATTTTCACAATGACATGCGCACGGCCAAAACGGTGACGACGAAGCTCAGTCTGACCATTCCCCAATGCTTCCATCTGATGAGCGAGCTTCAGGAGCAATCGGCTGAATTTCGGCTTACAGGAGGTCTGCATAACGCGGCGTTGTGCACGGCGAATGAGCTTCTTCTTACCCGAGCCGACATTGGCAGACATAACGCGCTTGATAAAATATACGGACACATCCTTCGGGGGCGGATTTCAGTTCGGGATAAGGTCCTTGCTTTCAGCGGAAGAGTCTCTTCCGAGGTGGTATTAAAGGCGTCGAAAATCGGCGTCGGCATTCTTTTGTCCAAATCAGCACCAACCGATCTAGCCCTTCGTCTGGCTCATGATCTAGGTATTACCGTTGTTGGCTTCATTCGGAGGGACCACTTAACCGTGTATACGCATCCAGAAAGGGTTGCGGAATGTCGATAAAGTTCCCTTTTTGTGGAAATATTTATGTTGTCTCTCTATCAGAATTGTGCTAGATTCTAGCTATTGCTAACTTTGGTTAAGAGAGGAACGACACAATGGCGAATTGGAACGTTTGGATGAAAAAAGGGGGCATAACGCTGGTCGCAGCTTTCGTACTGACGACGACGTTTGCGCAGCCTATGTCTTCACATGCTTATGCAGCAGAAATTAATGCAGAGATTCCGCAGGTTATCGAGAAAGCCTCGCCTTCCGTTGTCGCCATTATAGGAAAGCCATCTTCTGAGATGGACAAGTCATTAGAGAAAAATCGATTTAACCTTGCACACGGGACAGGTGTGATTGTGGCCTCGAACGGTGTGATTGTAACGAATGCTCATGTTGTCAAAGATATGAAAAATATCGTCGTTGTGACCTCCGAGGGGACAACCTATCGCGGGCATGCTTCGAATATCGATGAGGAGAGCGATCTGGCACTAGTCAAAATCGACGCTGTCGGTTTAAAGCCTGCCACATTTGCATCCTCCTCGGATATAAAAGTGGGTGAAACGGTAGCGGCCATTGGTACGCCGATCTCGTTCGCTTTACGTAACTCCGTAACGGTCGGAATTGTCAGTGGTCTAGATCGCTCCGTGAGCTCGCAGTACCAGCTGATTCAAACAGACGCAGCGATTAACCCGGGCAACAGCGGTGGTGCTTTGATCAATATGAAGGGCGAAGTCATTGGGATTAATACGATGAAATACGCCGATATTGGCGTGGAAAATCTCGGGTTTGCGATACCCGTGGATACCGTGAAGTTTGTGTTGAAGCATTTTGAACTGTATGGCAAAGTGAAACGCGCCTACACAGGGCTCGAATTGGAAGAAAGCTGGGAGGCTGTTGTAGGCCTGCCAAGCTCAACGGGGTTAAGAGTGGCCTACGTGGATGCGGATTCGCCGGCGGCAGAGGCGGGAATTGAACAAGATGAAGTCTTGATCTCCGTCGGTCCAAGTGCTGTCAAAACACTCGTGGATTACAACGAGGCGATTAAAACGTATGTGCCAGGCCAATCGGTGGATATTAAGCTTCAATCGGGAAGCGCGACCTTGACCAAAACGGTGAAGTTAGGGGAGCTCCATAGTGCAGGAGCGACGTTAACCGAGGATACTGATGACGGGAGCTCTCTGGACGCGGACAGCGGTAAAACGAAGATTGGCGACAGCCACTTCGGCTGGTCCATGAAATACCCGGCGGGACTTGTCAAAAGACAACAATCGGACGACGGCGATTCGGCAAGCTTCGTTGATGCGAAGGGTGAATTCGCGCTTTCCATTCGCGTAGATAGCGATCAAAGCGATGAGCTGTCACCATCTGCGCTATTGAACAAAGTAGCAGGCGGTGATGATAGTGAGTATTCGGGTTACGCGGATAGCGCAACGATTTTGGAGCGTCAGTACGTGAAGCGTGCAGACAGTCCTTATGCCAAAATCGTAAGCCGTTCAGGAGAAGACGGCTATATTCAGACACGAGGTTACCAGCATGGCGGTCGCTTGTATACCGTGCAATTATTCGTAACCAAAGAACAGTACACGAATCGTTCCAAACAAAATAGCTATAATGATCTGTTGGATAGCTTTAAGCTTGCTTTTAATCCGGCCGATAACTCACTGAAGGATATCTCCGTGTTTAGTTCCGACGACGTAACGTACACCAGTGAGTACGGGTTATCGATTGATTTGCCTGCGGCTTGGGAGCAGAGTCATCGTGGCAGCACATCCTTTTATAATGATGATTATTCGCAATCGGTTCATGTGAATGTGACCTCAGCGTCTTCAGGGGATACCCTTCAGGACTGGGTAGATCGTGAGATCGATGAGTTCGAAGCGCAATATACGGCGGATTATCGTCGTGTGGACAAACCTGTGGAAGTAACCGTAGATGGTGCGCCTGCCTGGCAGGTAGGCTTTGCGAGTTCCTTAGGGGACGAGTGGTATGCGGGGATTTCGCTTTTCTTCATCAAAGACAAGTACAAATATGAAGTTCAAATGACCTATCCACAGGACGATCAAGGTGATGAACTAGAGAAAATTTGGGATAACGTGGTGGCGTCGATCTCGGTGGATAAAGAGACGATGGATGGGGAGCTCGGCTACATTCAGGATCTTGATGAACTTGCCGATCCGGATCGTACGGCTCTGTACAAGAACGAGAAGTTTAACTACACCCTGCGCATCCCAGAAATGTGGACAACGAACCGTCCTTATGATGGCAACGATCAGGCGACGAAGTCCTTCACCTTTACAGGTGGATACTTGCGTGTAGAGACAGACAGCAAAACGGCCTACGCCGAGGTGCTGAAAGATGCTGAGGATGAGCAGAGGGAAAGTCATTCCAATGATAGTGACTACACGTACACGTCAGAGGATGTCACGCTTTTCGGTGATGTGAAAGCGAAGAAGTATACGGTGAGCTACTCGAAAGAGCACATTCCGTATACCGAAACGGTCTATTTGTTTAATCGTAAACAAGTCACGTACACGGTAACGCTTCGTATCGATGCGGCAGTCAGCACCGACGCGAATGTCGCGCGTTTAAATAAGGCGTTTGCTTCGTTCACCTTTGTGAACGGTGCGGGCGGGAAATAAACGAAAGCCCCTGAGAATGATCTCGGGGGCTTTGATTTATCTGTTAACCAGCAGTAGCTTCACTCGCTTGCTTGCTTTTGATCTCATTGAACATTTCGTCACGCTGCGACTCCTTGAGGATCGGGCAACTGAAGCACTTTGTTCCTTCTTCGCGGCGGTAATACATGCAACAGGAGGAGCGCATCAGAATTTTTTTACCTTCTTGATAAGGGCTGTCTATGTACTTCGGCTCATGGACGAAAGGATTTACTTTACGGCCAAAAACATCCGGCGTTAATTGCTTCGTCAACACCTCGTAGTCAGCGACGAACTGTTCGCGGACTTGTGGGCGAGGGTCATTTTCCAACACATAGTCACGAACAAATGTCATTCTCGCGGCAAATTGATTCCAAATCATGGCTTGGTTCACTTTGGCTTGCTCAGCGATAACGGCAATAACCGGGCTTATGAGGTTCGTGAAAAGTGAGCGCATCTCCAACTCAATGAAAAGATCGCGATCTTCAGTCGGGACTTCCTTCCACTGGAGGTTAACGATCTTGAAGCCGGAATGCGCATGGTCGTCGTGGTTCTCTGCTTCAAACGCGATATTGTCCAAATCGAAGGCCAACCATTGATTGTACTGAGCAAGGAAAAGTTGGATCGTAGCCACCAGATTGAAAAGCGTGAGTCCAAGGAAGGACGCTGATATATCGAGTCCCTTGCCGAGTAGCATCGTTTGACCCTGCTGCAGGACGTTGAGCATCGTCGGTCCATCTAAAAGCTGCCGTCCAGGGATGTGCAGGAGAGGTTCTTCCATTCCTTTTGGTGAAATATGAAAGTACATTTCTACTAGCGAAAAATCGACGTTCTTCTCGATGGGCATCGTCAGCACGCTCCAATGTATAATAATGATTATCGTTATCAATGTAATTCCTTTGATCATACTAGATGCATGACGAGAGTGTCAATTTGGTTTCTTTCCATAAAAGGTAGGTGGATCCTACAATATAAAAGGAAAAAGCACATGTAATTCGGCCCCGTTTCACAGAAAAGGCAGGTTAGATGTGCACGCATAACGCTATTTTACAATTAGGTGTCCATTGGTACCGAATAGCGTTTTCCTGTAACGTAATCAAATCTAAAACCGCTGCATTGCCTTGCCTTAGGTTCTAGACGGTAGGTACGAATGCTATTGGAGCCTGGCTTCGAGATAAGGTGATGGCATCACCTTATTTTGGTCTTTTTACTTTTCTTGCTAGAAATAAAGTGATCGCGCAACGCTATTTTGTTAAATTTCGAGGAAACATCGACTTATGGCGTTATTAGCGTTATCGCATAACGCTATTTTACAAATAGGTGTCCATTGGTACCGAATAGCGTTATGCGATAACGTAATCTAATCTAAAGTCGCTGCATTGCTTTGGGTCCTAGACGTTAAGTACGAATGCGATGGGAGCCTGATACAGGAAGCAGCAGCTCGGATTGGACTAGTTCGTGAAGCAAACTCCGCGCATGCTGGCCATTAATAGTTGGGGGAGAGTAGACCAAATAGAACACCACCCAATCCATATGGGGCTGTTGACAAAATGGGTTGAGGATATTGTCCTCAACCCATTTTGTTGTTTTTATAGACTTTTTGTTAATTGTAAGGCCAACTATTCCATCTATACCGTGGCCTTAAT
>NZ_JCAUAQ010000015.1:0-128322 GCF_059692035.1 Paenibacillus sp. J22P143 | reverse complement strand
CACGTTTTATGGAGGCGTCCTTTTCCTTTACTGTGATACGGTCATTATATTCGTCAATCCCTGGACAGGCAATTCCGTCAGCTTTTGGGCATTATGATTCAGCGGCAACACACATATGCAATTAGATGCATCAGAAGCATCGGAGAACCTTTTGAAATTACCCACCAAATCCCCAAGTATCCCTCAGAAAGCCGACCAGAAACCGTCCAATTCGTAATTATCAACCAAAGGCTAACTCCAAAAACGAATGAAATCCCTTATGCAGCAAGGGTTCCAGCCCCCAAACAAAAAAAGGGACCTAGCCAACGGGGCTGGGTCCAAAGTTTATATTAAAAAAGGGGGTCTTGTTTATTATAATACCCTTTCTATGTTAGAGGACTGTAACGGGAATGTTCCAATTGTGTTACAAATTTGAAGAGGATGTAACATAACAGCAGTAAGCGTGTGTTTCATCACTTCAGCAGTTTTCGAAGACCAACCTGTGGCTCCTCCACCGGATTGTATTCCAATCCCATATGCCCAGTATAACCGGCCTCATCAATGGCCTTAAATATCTGCTCATAGTTCAACTCACCATTATCGAGCTCGTGTCTGCCAGGATTGCCTGCCGCATGAAAATGGCCGATCCACGCTATATTTTCACGTATGTTGGCGATGACGTTCCCTTCGGTGATTTGTTGATGGTAGATATCGAATAACACCTTTACATTAGGACTTCCAACTTGCTTTACGATATGGAAAGCTTCTTCGGATGAAGCCAAGAAATACCCTTGATGATTCACGAGCGTATTCAACGGCTCAATTAGAAGCGTAACTCCCTCTTTTTCCAAAAGAGATACACAAGCCCGCAGCCCCTCAATCAACGATTGCGTCTGAGCCTCTCTAGACACGCCTTCAAGCGCTTGTCCCACTTGAGAAATAAGCTTGGTGCAATTCAAGCGCTTCGCGACTGCGATCGACTCCGTGAGTCCCTCGACATAGGCACTACGCATAGCTGGATCAACCAGACTCACGAACTTCGTGCAAAATGTCGCAATCGAGACACCCGCTTCAGCCACAGCATCCGCAACGGCGTCTACATCCTTTTGCCACCATGACCAGAACTCAATCGTATCGTATCCGATCTCCTTCAGTTCATTCACACTTTCCCTAAAATCACGCCCTTGATACAGAGCATCCAAACAAACGGAGAGCTTCATCTCAATCCCTCTTTCCATTCTGATCTTTCCCCATTGTATGGTAAAATGAAGCAAATGCCTATGAAAAAATGAAAAGCTAGGAGTCCCAGCTATGATACGAACGCTTGCCATCACCACCGATTATGATGTGATACACGATCTCCCTCTAGAAGAACTTTCAGCCCCAACGATTCGTTGGTACTGGGTTGATTTCAATAATCCGGATGAAAAAGAAGCTTCGACGTTGAAGGATCATTTCCACTTTCATCCCCTCGCCATCGAGGACTGCTTCCATTTCATGCAACGACCGAAAATCGATCACTATCAAAATGTTCATTTCTTTGTCATGCATGCCATTAATGCGAAGACGCTGGATGCGGAAGAAGTCGATATGTTCCTCGGGAGCAACTATATCGTTACGTTCCATTTGCATGAATCCAGAGAAATAGAAGACGCCTGGACGCGGGTATCTGAGCAAGAAAATCTAAGAATACAGGGGCAGTTCTATGCTGCCTATTTAATTTTAGATAATCTCGTTGATCAATATTTCCCTAGTGTCTATCAAATTGAGGACGCACTTGATGATATTGAAAACAATATGAATGCCGAGGCTATCGATGCGTTGATGAACCAAGTTTTTGAAATTCGTTCCCAGCTATTGAAATTACGCCGTACAATCGTCCCTATGCGTGACCTATTGTATCGGATTATCAGTACGGACCGGATCGAACAGGTGCGCGAGCATCTCGTCTTTTTCACGGATATTCATGATCATCTGCTTAAGCTTTCTGAAATGATTGACTCGAATCGCGAGATTACCGCGGATATTCGTGATAGTTATATCTCGCTCAACTCCAATCGGATGAATACGATTATGAAAACATTGACGGTGATTACGACGATTTTCATGCCATTAACGTTTATCGCAGGGCTCTATGGGATGAACTTCACCTATATGCCTGAGCTTGAATGGCAATGGGGATACTTTGCAGTGCTTGTCATCATGATTGGCATTGGCTTAGGCATGTTTGCCTGGTTCCAGAAGAAAGGTTGGTTTAAATAAGTAGGTGTCAATAACATGAAGGATCGGTGCAGGATCCTTAAGACTATACGGATGATGCCCTACACCTTCCTTAACAATGACCTGATCTGGATACACAGCCGCATAATTCAGCGCACAGACGCCGCCGCGGCTTAGCCCAATAAGTATCGGAAGGGCTGTAAGCCCTTCCTTCTTTCCCAGCTTCAGCTGGAACGTATTCAACGTCTGAAGAGCCTCCGGAGAACCGTACATATGACTCACACGATGATAAACGATGTGCCAGCCCCGCTTCAATAACTCCAAATCCACGAATGGAAAACCATCGAAAAACTCCATCCGCCACGCCCAAGGTCTGCCTTCGGCCGCCGCTTGAGGCCCAGTTCAAATTGGTTCACATAATACGTATGATCAACAGCCGCATTCAGTGTGACCGTTGTAATCATCGCAAGTCGCCAGCTCTTCCAATGCATCCGCAAAGCTGCATCTTTTCAATCGCCAGACGTTTCACCGCTTCTTTGGCTGGAACCATATATTTACGTGGATCGTTCTCACTCGGATTCACGGTGAATACATCCTTGATGGCTTCCGAGAAAGCCATGCGAAGCTCTGTTGCTATGTTCATTTTAGCCATCCCCATAGAAACCGCACGCCTCACTTGCTCGGCTGGAATGCCAGATCCACCGTGAAGTACTAAAGGCACCTCCACACAATCAGCAATTTGCTGAATCCTTGTGAAATCGATGTTCGGCTCCCCTTTGTAAATCCCATGGGCCGTACCAATTGCGGGAGCTAACGTAAACACGCCCGTGCGTTCCATAAATAACCTGCATTCGTCTGGATCTGCCAGCATCGCGTCTCGGTCATCGACTTCAATATCATCTTCAACACCACCGACTTTACCTAACTCCGCCTCGACATTGACATTAGCCGCTGCCGCCACTTCCATCACGCTGCGCGTACGCGCTACATTTTCATCGAATGCATACATAGAGGCATCGATCATGACAGAGGTATAGCCTTCTCGTATACATCGAACGATTAATGAAAAATCGGTGCAATGATCAAGATGTAGGGCAATCGGAATTTCTGTGCGGTTCGCAGCCACTTGTGCCGCAGCAGCAATGTAGTCTGGCCCAAGATGTTTCACTGTTCCGACCGTCGTCTGAATGATCAGCGGAGACGCTGTTTCGACCGCCGCTTCGACAACTGCTTGCAGCATTTCAAGTGTATGTATGTTGAACGCCCCGATGGCATATTTGTTCTTTCTGGCAACTTGCAGCATTTCTGTAGATGAAATAAGCGGCATATGATTTCCTCCTATCGATTATAACGCTACCCAAGCAACTAAGCCGTCAGGCTGGTCGGGATTGATGCCTTGCCGCTCAGCACTGGTCAAAGCCACGATTTGTGGAATGAAAATGAACGGTATTCCTTGTGCGGCGATATCCAACGCGTTGTCCGTGGTTACAGCAAGATCTACATATTCCGTGGGAATGGTTTCAAGGCGATCTGCGAAAGTGATGATGGTAGCGCCTCTGTTTTTCAAATCTCGCATCAGGTTGTGTTGATGGGCTGTGCCATCACTGGAAAGAGCGGCGATCACGAGTGTATGCGAATCGATGGTAACCATCGGACCGTGCCGTACATCCAATAGATGATAGGAATGGGCCTGTACCTTGGCGATTTCCGTTAGCGCAATCGCACCTTCGGCAGCGAGTCCTTGCAGTTCGCCATCAGCAAGTACCACGGCATTCGTCCAGGCGAAGTCGCTTATTCGGCGGATGCTTTCTTCAACACGTGCCATGTAGGCTTCGCCTTGCTGAATCGCTCTATGGATATCGGCGATCAGGTTTTCGTCGTTTCCGAGGAAAGCTGCTAGCAGCAGGTTGGCTGCGTAAAGATTCGTTACTGTTCTGGTTTGGCAGACGCTATGGTCAAAGGCCCAAGGCAGCTCCAATGACAAATCGGCTCGCTGGGACAGCGGCGAATCGGATACACATGACAACGCTATAACGGGGACATGGCTCTCTGTCTGAATTAGACGGACAGCCTCCACGACTTCGCTGGTAGAACCCGAACGCGAAGGCGCAATGAGAAGTGTGTCCTCTACCAGTGAACGATAGCGCAAATGATTGAGCATGAGATCGCCTCCAGCAAGGCTGATTGAAGACAAACCTGCGCGCAAACAGACAGAGAAAGCTGCTGATTCACTTAAACAATAGCTGGAACCACAGCCTACGAAGGTGACCGAAGCAACGGACTGTGCACGTACAAACGAGACGATTTCTTCTCTTTTGGACATCAAGTATTCAAATGTTTGTTGTAAGGCGGCATATTGCTGAGTAACTTCACGGTAAGTTAAGCTCATGAGTAGTATCCTCCTAAAAAATAGTGATGAGCGCGAGGCTAGCGTTACTTACAGATAAAGAAAATTCCTCTTATTCAATGAGCTTTAGTTCACCCCAGTGAATAAAAGGAATTCGTCAGTCAGTTGCTTTCTTCAGTCAGTCCCAGTCAATCGTTTGGAAGGTGCGTGTCTCAGCGGATTCTTTCGCTTTGATACACATTAAAGCGCTTAGCAGCCCCGCTTCCATCGGCGATGTCGACTCCGCTCTCCCTTTCACAATATCGATGAAATTCTGGGCTAACCGAGCATCGCCTCCGCTGTGACCCGAGTCATCATGCTGCAGCATGTAGCTTTCTATGCGGCCAGAATGA
Organism: Paenibacillus sp. J22P143; assembly: GCF_059692035.1. Lineage (NCBI taxonomy): Bacteria > Bacillati > Bacillota > Bacilli > Caryophanales > Paenibacillaceae > Paenibacillus > Paenibacillus sp. J22P143. The sequence continues at coordinate 123,384 of NZ_JCAUAQ010000015.1, read as the reverse complement.
TGCATGTGCACATTAATCTCGTTTGTGCGAAAATCGAATTCGAGTGTGCCTTTATACCCGATAAATCGGGCAGAGCGAGTCCCCGCCGATTTACGCGTATAGAAATTCTGGCTATACACGGCGTGCATGCCGCTTTCGTATAAGATCATCGCGCTCCCAGAATCTTCAAGTCCTGTATCGACGGCGAACGAACAGCCAACACCTCGCCTAGCTTCATTCGCGTATCTCGCCAAGTTCAGATCGCTCTCTGGACATTGCTCCCGCTCATCGCATTCTTTGCATACGAGACCAACCGGTTTATTGCCCTTAAAGATTTGTTTCGACGTCATGGCTGAGATTTGTACAGGACGCGTGTCAAGAATCGAATTGATATAGTCAAAATCGTGCGTAGCCTTTTGCAGGAATAATCCGCCTGTCAGCGCCTCATCTCGAAACCACTTCTGAAAATAACCAGGTCCATAAGGCACATTGTTAATCGCTTGCACGTGCTCTACCGTACCAATCTTGCCAGAGCCAATGATCTCTTTGGCCAATTGAACGTGTTCTGTAAGCCGCAGGGGAAACGAAACGACAATGTTTTTCGCAGCTCCCGCATGCTTCAGGTACGTTTGTCTCAATTGCACGAGCTCATCCAAATAAATTGCAACTGGTTTCTCCAGAAATAACGGCAGTCCTGTCTGTATAACCAGGCTGGCCATTTCCGCATGGAGATTGCAACGCGTACCAATGCAAATGCCGTCAAGCTCACTCGCTTCAAGCATGTCAAACGCATCTGAGTAGTAAGCGATATTATGCGTCCAGCCCCGACTTGCTACCTCGCCCTTCACTTCCTCAATCTGAATGTCCGTTACGGCAACAAGTCGAACATCCGGGTCGCAGCGGACGAGCATGTCGACCATATGCCGCATCCTTTTGCCATACCCGATAACGCCGATTTTCATGTTGTTTCCTCCTAACCTTTAATAGCGCCAATCATGACACCTTGAACGAAATACTTCTGGATGAACGGGTACAGCAGCAAGATCGGCAGTGTAGCCACAATAATAATGGCGTATTTGACCTGCATGATCGCCAAGCTTTTCTCTGCGCTAGGCGACATGGAATCCGCGAGACCTTCTGAGTTTTGCACCAGCACCTTCACCAGATACAGTTGAAGCGGCTGCAAGTTCTTATCGGATAAATAAATCAGGGCGCCGAAATAGCTGTTCCAATGCCCCACCGCATAGAACAAAATAAGGACCGCAATGATCGGCATGGAAAGCGGTGCAACGACGCGATAAAGGATAGTAAGGTCATTCGCACCGTCCAATTTGGCCGATTCAATCAAGCTTTCTGGGATATTGGCGAAGAATGTGCGGGCGATGATGACATACCAAACACCGACTGCGCCAAGGATGACGAGCGCCCAACGCGAGTTGTACAGACCTAATTTATTAACCAAAATAAACGTAGGAATGAGGCCGCCGCCAAAAAACATCGTAAAAGCAAGGAACACAGTAAGCCATTTTTTCGCAAAAAAGACAGGGCGGGATAACGGATAAGCGAGCAGCAATGTCATGACGACATTGAGCGCCGTTCCGGCTACTGTATAAAAGATGGTGTTCGAATACGCTTGCCAAACGTCAGGATTTTCAAACACCAGCTTATAGGCATTCAGGGAAAATCCTACTGGGTACAGCCATACTTCGTTACTGGCTGCTGCCAAGGCCGAGCTTAACGACATACTAGTGACATACACGAGCGGATATAAACACACGACGATGACCAGACACATCAGGCCGAAAATGATCGTATCCGCCAACTTGGATTTCCATTTGAACGTATTGGTCATCCCATTTCTCCTACCATAGCGATATTTGTGTAAATTTGCGGCTCAGCGTATTGAACATGATGAGCAAGGTAAAGTTGATCACGGCATTAAATAAGTCAATGGCGGCTGCAAAGCTAAAATCTCCTCCCAGGAGACCAACCCGGTATACATAGGAAGATATGACGTCAGCCGTTTCATAGGTTGCTGGGGTGTAAAGCAGAATGATTTTTTCAAATCCGACACTCATCATTCGCCCCAATGACAGCAGCAGCAAAATGATAATCGTAGACGCGAGGCCAGGCAGCGTAACGTGTATCAGCTGTTTCCACCGGGATGCGCCATCAATTTTGGCAGCTTCATACAGCATCGGGTCAATGGCCGACAAGGCAGCCAAATAAAGGATTGAATTATATCCAAAATTTTGCCAAACATCACTGCCGATATAAATCGTACGAAACCAGCCTGGCTCGCTCATGAAGTTGATTTTCTCATGTCCGAACCATCCCAGAATGACATTGACAATGCCTTCATTCGGGGACAGAAACGTAATGACCATCCCCGAAATAACGACCACCGAAATGAAATGGGGCATATAGCTGACGGTTTGCACGACCCGTTTGAATCTTTTAAGTCGAACTTCGTTGAGAAGGAGCGCAAAAATAATCGGAATCGGGAAGCTCCAAATCAAATGGTAAAGGTTAATTAACAGAACGTTCTTGATAAGCCGCCACGCATAGATGGAATTGAAAAATTCCTCGAACCAGCGAAACCCGACCCATGTGCTGCCCCAAACTCCCTTTGTAGCTGAATAATCTTTGAATGCGATCAATATGCCGTACATGGGAACATAATGAAACAGCAGGAAGTATATGATGCCAGGCAGCGTCATGAGCAATAAAAATTTATCTCTGCCTACAACCTTGAAGGCATTCCGGAGCAACGCTTGCCGTTTAGAAGCTTTGCTATTTGAGGCAACTGTTGCGATTTCCATAGCGTCATCCTTTCTTCCTTATTTGCTCTTCATCAATCGATCGTATTGATTTTGCTTGATGCCAACAATTTCGTCGATGCCAATATCTTTCAACCGCGCAGTGAACTGATCCCACTTCTCGAGCGGTTCTTGACCGAGGATGAACTTCGCTACCATTTCGTCCTTATAGGTCGAGAGATCCGTCATTTTACGGTTCAATTTCGCGCTTTCATCATCGGTTGGCATAGCAAATTCAGCAAGCGGCACGATATACGATTCCACATTCTTCGCACGTTGCTTGAGCGTATCGTCCGTTAGCTTCAGCTTCGAAACGTAACCTAGGCGTAGGGTTGAAGCGACAGATTGCCAGCCTCCGACGGAACGAATAGCCTCAACAGGTCCAAGCCCTTGTGGATTTTTCAGAATGAAATCGGTCATTTGCGCATCGCCGTTTTGCGTTGTATACGTCTGCCCTTCGATACCGAGCGTCATGCGTTTCGCATTTTCTGGTGAGTACATGACATAGTCAAGCCAACGCATCGCTTCTTCGACATGCTTGGATTCTTTCGTAATGACAGCTTTCCCGTTAGGCAGTCCGAGCGTCTCAATATGTCCTTTGTAACCATTCGGCCCTGCAGGCGGGTTCGTCATCACATATTTGCCAGCACTTTCGCCCGCTTCCTTCAACTTATTGTTCCAAAGCGGTGTTGACTCTTGCCAGTTGATGACGGAGCCCGTGATACTACGGATAATTTTGGAAGTCATTTGATCCTTATTATTAACTGCAAATTCCACGTCCAGAAGACCTTCTTTGACAAGCTTATTCAGGTAAGTCACCATTTCCTTCGCTCGCGGATCAAGCCATTCGTACTTAATTTTCCCACTAGCATCCGGATAGAAGCCATCACTGAAACGAAGGTGAAGTCCCCAGGCATTCCCCCAGTTATAAAGTTGGGATACGCCGTTCACGTTTGTCATCGGAATCTCATCGGCTTTGCCGTTTCCATTCGGATCTTTCTCTTTAAACGCTTTCAAAACCTGATACCAATCGTCTGTCGTAACAGGCTCTTTCAGACCCAGCTTATCGAGCCAATCCTTACGAATTAACCAGCCGTATGGTCCTGCCGCAACTTCCTCATCGCGAGATGTGGATAGATGGTACGTAATGCCTTCAGGCGATTTCATGAATGCAGGAAGCAAGGTTTTCTCCTGGAACAGCTTCTTCGCGTTTTCACCGTACTTATTAATGAGTTCGTCAAGCGGTTGCAGCAAGCCATCTTTCGCGTATTTGTACATATCAAAGTTAGAGAAAATAATATCAGGTAAATTAGAGCGCGCTGCTAGACGCGTTTGCATCGTAGTCTGGAATTGTGCGCCAGGCACGACATCCCATTTAATTTTAATCCCTGTTTTCTTCTCGATTTCTTGGAAGACAGGCAAATTTTGAGTCAAACTTGCAGCCGCATAAGGATTATCCGGTACAGCGATCGTTAATGTAACCGAACCGTCCGTCACGATCGGCATCGGATTCTTTGCGTCTGCTGTTTTCGCTTCTGCCGTTTTGGTCTCAACCGGCGTTGTTGTTTCTTTCGTTGAAGTTGCATCATTCGTACAACCAACGACAAGGGTCAATGTAAATGATAAACCTACTGCAGTAGCGAGCCATTTTTTCAAATTAAAAACCTCCCTATTTGGTTACAATCTCATTCTCGTCTAACGCAGAAGAAGCTGCCAGCGAGATGTAACAACCTCAGCGTAAATCAGCAGCTCCTTACCGTCCACGAACAATACTCGTTCTGAAGCGATCATTTTTTTACAATCGGCCTATTTATGAGAAAAACGAAGGATTTAGCCGCTTTCTACACCCGTTCTTTGAACTGACTCGGGGTAACGCCCATATATTTTTTAAACAACCGTCGAAACGTTACGTCATTTTCAAATCCAATCTTTTGAGCAACCTGCAGAATCGTCGTATCACTTAGCAGCAACCTCTGAGAAGCATCTATTCTTTTTTTGTGCACATAATCGATGAAATTTGTACCTGTCTGATCTTTAAAAAATCGGCTTAAATACGAGGCTGTAATATGAAACAGGTCCGATACTTGCGATAACGATAAAGATGGATCTTGATAGTTGTCATTAATGTAATCAAGTACCTGCAGAATCAGTGTGTTGTTCCCGCTTTCCTTCAAACCTGCAATCGTTGTTGCCGCCTCACGGTAGAGCTTCTCAATGAAGACGAACATGTCAGCCAAATCATCCATCGACCACAATTGTTTCAAATTAAATGTATCGGGTATGCCCGCGTCCATCTGCTCCAGGGCTTTGTAGGAAGCAGCTGCCACACTATAGCACAAAAATCTGGCCATGCCTGCCGTCAAACAATACGTAGCGATATGATGATTGACCGCTTCGCGTGCAATGCGAATGGCTTCATCGACGGCTCCGCTTTTGATCGCAATGATTAAAGATTCTTCTTCTGCAAAGTACCCTCGCCAATCTCCGCGATCCTCGATTTCATCTACATAGATCACGCTGCCCTCTCCTCGAACGAATCGGTAATCGACCGCAGCAGAGGCATCTTTATACGAATAATGGAGCTGATCACAACGATCATACATTCTTCCAATGCCGATTGACTTATAAGACCATTTGCATTGCATCAAGAACTCTGCTGCCAGTGAAACAGCTTCCGATTGCAACTCCTTATCGTTCATGTTCAACACAATAGCCTTTCGGCGCGGTTCCAGCTCTACCCAGTAGGCTGCAGCATCCAGCGGCATCATGAGGGCATGTAAATGTCGATGCTGCGATTCATCCAACACCCGATCATCCTCGATCAGAATCACGATACACATCACATAGTTCCGTTCAAATTCAAGACCAAGAAAGGCCATCGTTTCACGCACGACGGGATCTTGAGCCGCATCGGGCTTCAGTAAATGATGCAAGCAGGTATTCCGAGCAAGCGGCCGATACAGTCCAATTTCGCTGGAGCTACGATTGGCATTCGTAATCATATCCAGAATGGCGTGCTCTAGCACGTTGAATTCATTCTTATCCGACTCTTCATTAAAAAGCTTGCTGCGCAGCGTGCCCATTATTCGAGCAAGCGGCCGATAGTTGCGCATGGTCAGCAAATAAGACAAGAATAAGCCCAACACCATATAGAACAATGTCAAAGCCGCAGCGACAATCTGAATGTACAGCAATTTATTTGAAAATGCTTGGGCAGGGATCGCCACGGTATACATCCAGTGGGTTTTGGGTGATTGCACGTGATAGAGCACATACGATTCGCCTTGCGTGCTTTCCCATTTCACGGCTTTACTTATCGCGGAATAATCACTCGCTTCCGTGGATTCGAATGCATCATCCTTCGTTTGCGTGATAAGCTGACCTGTTGCATCCGTGACGAGAAGCAGGCTGTTTTTCAGCAAGGTCGACTTGGCAAACACGTCCATAAGCGCTTTATCATCAATAAAGAGGACAAGCGTTGCTAAGAAATTGGAATCGCCTGGCGGCAACGATTGCAGATACGTTAGCTTGGTATGCTGCTTATGGTTAGCATCAACCTCACGATGAATCATGAGACGGTGGTCATTAAGCACGGATAAGTTCTCTTTCCAATCCTCCCACCCGACGTGATCATAATGGATCAAATCTGAAAAAAATCGCTCCAGCGTGTCCTTCCCTTTGCTCGATAAGACCGTGTCTTTCTCGTTAAAATAAACGGCAATATCTTGTACGGATTCATACGTTGTCTTATATAGCTTCAACTCCTGCAGGACGTTCAGCATCTCTGCAATATCTACCCGTTTATAATCAAAGGTGGTGCCCTCCATATTCATGAACTTGGATACCCACGGCGTATAGGAAAATTGCAAGGCAAATGAATCCATACGTTCAAAATTAAGATCGACTTCCTTCTGGATGTCGTGTAAGGCACTGCTATAGGTAAATTGGGTCTGCTCGCGGAGCGAAGTGTAAGCCCAATAATAGGCGGCAATTCCAAAGAGAAGAAACGGCACTGTAATTAATAAAACATATGAAACGAATGTTCGTATGAAAATGCTGTTTCTCTTTTTAAAATACGATAACCCGTTCATAGACCCCTCCATGCACTTCAGTTATGTAAATTTTTGTTCGTCACATGTCAAAAAATACGATCTGTTTGGTTCAATTGTATTCAGATAGCATAGTACTTAAACAATCATTCCTTTGCTCTACTCGAGCAAATTGTAGAGGAGTCAATCAAATGGAATCCATCGAAAAAATTGCTGTCATTTCGGATATTCACGGGAATGTTCCCGCCTTGCACGCTGTTCTTCAGGATATTCAGAAGCGGTCCATTTCCCGCATCATTTGTCTTGGTGATATTGTTGGCAAAGGTCCCGACTCCGATGAAGCTGTAGATCTTATTAAAAGCCACTGCGAAACCGTCATCCAAGGCAATTGGGATGTTCTAATGGGGAGTCATCAGGTTAGTGAAGACTACGCCTGGCACCAACGACAACTAGGCGAATCGCGTATTCACTATTTGTCGACACTGCCTTTCTCCATCGACTTACGCCTCAGCGGCAAACGCGTACGGCTGTATCACGCTTCCGCCACGAGTGTATTCCATCGCGTTCAACCGTGGGATAGCTTGGAAAGCCGGCTCGCCATGTTCGACAATACCGATCTAACGGGTACTCCCGAGGACGGCTGTACACCAGACATCATCGGCTATGGCGATGTTCATCAAGCATTCATCCAGCACTTCAACGGTAAAACCTTATTCAATACAGGCAGTGTCGGTAACCCCCTTGATCTCCCGCTAGCTTCTTATGCCATTATGGAAGGGGTGCTTGATGCCGAGATCGAGTCTCCTTATTCGATTCAATTTATCAGAATACCTTATGATATTGAATGGGCTCTGCACCTGGCTAAACAAGCAAAAATGCCGTCATTCGCCGAATATCAATTTGAGCTGACTACCGCCAAAACGAGGGCACTGATGAAGAAGTAAATTAATAAAATGCACGCCTTGAATGCTCATATTTATTACTTTTTTTGTGAACATGATAAGCATCTGGCTCTACAAGAAGCACATCGGGAAGTTCTAATGAGATATCTGCCAAGTCGTATGATACACTTCCAAACGACTCCCCCTTAGATAACGGTACTCAACCTAAATGCCGGCAATGATGAGTCCAAAAGGTTCCGTATGCGTCTGACCCCCAGGTCCGAAGAGACGAGCACACACATACTGACGCACATCTCTTGTTGTGGCCAGATGTATGGTTTTGTCGGTCGATACCACTGCCTTCCGTAGATATCCACGCTATCGTGTCATAATTTTGCGCATCCACAGTGATCGTCTGGGCTATTCCACTCCATTTATCAGCTCCTCATACCTACGACGGTACGTACTAGGCGCCTGCCCAAACGATTTCTTAAACTGTCTTGAAAAATATAACGGATCAGAAAATCCGATGGAATAGGCAATTTGTTTAATGGAAAGCGGTGTGAACAATAAGAACCTTGCCTGCTCCATCCTGATCAGGAGAAGGAATTGCATCGGCGACATCCCCGTTTGAAGCTTAAACATTTTGGAAAGGTGTGTACGGTGATACCCTAATGTCCTTGCCAACTTCCCAATGGAAACTGGCTTTGTGTAGTTGAGGAGAAGCCAATCGACAGCATCTTGGACTTGCTTATTTTCTTCTATCGGCGCTTGCCTTGCATCGCTGACTGACAGTACCATCGTCATCCCCGCCTCCCCAGAAAATCCCCTACAAAAGTCCATCTGTTCATGATTGGATTCCGTCTTCATTTCAGCTAGAGTTCTAGTTGGGAGCGCACGAGCAGCGCTTCACGCTGAAAGGAGTTGGTAATTGATATGAACGTGAAAAAAAGTAAGCTTATTGCATTCGCCTTGTTTTTGTCGTTTATGTTGTTTGGCGGGACTTTGCCTGTTGCGTTTGCGGCGGATGCCATTTCCCCCCTCCCACATCTGGGTATTTATTATGGCTGGCCCTCACTCGTCAACGGCGCTGCAGGCAATGTAACAACGGCTACGGCTACATTCAATCAATTTGACATTCTCGTTTTTGGTGACGGTATCGAACATGCGGCTCACGGAGACAATGCGAAAACAAAACAAATTATTACGAACTTAAATGCAAACGGTAAAAAAGTATTCGGTTACGTGGACCTCGGCGTTTCCACTCAAAATCTAAGCATTGCCACGATGAAAACGTATGTGGACGAATGGAAAAGCATGGGCGCCTATGGCATATTTTTGGACGATTACGGGTTTGATTACGGCGTCACGCGCGCCAGACAAAATACGATGCTAACCTATATTCACAGCGTAGGACTGAAAGCATTCATGAACTCATGGAATATTGATCATGCACTCGGCAATTTAGACGAATTTGGCGCAAACAATCCTCCTAATACGGTAGCAGGCGATTATTACTTAGCGGAAAGTTGGCTTATATCGGGAAATAGTTATCAATCCGTTTCGAGTTGGTCAGCCAAAGCCGACAAAGCACTCAGCTACTATCGCACGAAAGGCGTGATTACGGCTGCCTTGTCAACGAATGCTGCCAATGGTGCGACAGCTTCGGACAACACAACAGACAAATTCAAGATGGCTTGGTGGGGCGCTGCCATGTACGGTTTCCCGTTCCAGTGGACGGATCTTTGGTACTCAGCAAGTAATAACACACTCCATTACTATTCGAACTTAAGCACGAGTTACGGAACTTCTTTCCCAGCAGATCCTGTTCATCAAAGCAGCTCCACCCTAAACTCTCGCGTTTCAAACTCAGGTACAATTAACGTAAACGGTAACGGATCTTCAACTGGTACTGGCAGCTTTACGTCAATTCCAACCATTACGGTTGACGGCAGTACAAGCGACTGGTCAGCCATCACGGCGCTAAACAGCAGCGGGTCTGGAACTGTTTCCACCATTAAAGCGACAAATAACGGTTCGAACCTGTACCTCCTTATTCAGGGAAGCGGCTTAAATGTGAAAAATCAATTTTATTTAAACACGGACAATAGCACATCATCTGGATACAACCCGACCGGATGGACAACAAGCGGAGTCGATGATTTATTGGAGAATGGTAACCTGCATACCTATGCAGGTCCGATTAATACCTTTAACTGGACATTCGCGCTTACGTTAAGTTCATCTCAATTCGTGAATAATGGCAGTACGATTGAAGTCTCGATTCCTTTATCCTCATTGGGTTTAAGCGCAGGGAACACGATACGATTAGGCTTTATTCAAAATGACTCCGCAACGAATCGCTTGCCTGCTTCAAGCGGAACGCTTTACAGCTACACTTTGCAATAGTCTGGTCATAAGGAAGAAGAGCCATGTTAAGAAACACGGCTCTCTTCTTTTTTATCTCACCATATTGAAAATGCGATAAATCATCACAGCTGCTTGCGCGCGAGTTGTATAATCGCTTGGTGCAAAGCTGCCGTCTTCCATGCCAGTTACGATTCCAGCTTGACGAAGCGCGGTTACCGCATCTTTCGCATATTCTGCTATTTTCGATTGATCTTTAAATGTCTGAGAGCTCACAGTGTTCGGCAGTTTCAGGCCCGACTTTTGGACCATACGGTAGATCATAACAGCCATATCTTGACGGCTGATATTCTCGTTAATGCCGTAACTGCCATCTTCCTTGCCGTTAACGATGCCAAGTTGTTGCGCACTAGCGACAGCTTGCTCATACCAAGCTCCCCGCTCAACATCGCTAAATGTACTCGTTGCTTGCTGATTGATTAAATCCAATGCCCCCATGAGCATTTGAATGAATTCAGCTCTTGAGACTTGGCTTTGAGGGCTAAATTGGCCTTCGCTGATGCCGGATACGATTTTGCGAGCTTCTAGCGCTTCAATGTCAGCTTTTGCCCATGACACAGTGCCTAAATCGACAAACATGGACTTCATATCCACTGCGGCATATTGGCTAAAATGAGCTGGTTTGAATTCGACCATACCAGTCACGGCGTTGTATTTGCCGTTTTTGACAACTTCTAATTTACCATCATCTGACAAGTAATAGATAACTATCTGATGAGGTGATTCACCTGGCTGCAGCTTATATGGAATAGCGACTACAGGACGGTTATTTCCGAATTTGCTTATGGTCTGGCCATCGACCGTCAGTTTGAAGTCATATACAGTGTGATTTCCAATCGTATGCTTGACAGCATCCGACAATGTAGCAGCGTCAACTTTAGAAACAGTAAGCTGAACATCACCTGATTTACCTGAGTCATTCAACAGTCCTGGGGAAATAGTGACGCTTGCCAGACCTGTATTGATTTCGATTTTATCGATTCCAGCATCGTTCGCATGCTGAATTTGCTGTGATGGTATTTGAACGACGACTTGATTCGATTGCTCTGCTCCCTTAATGTTAATCTGCATGTTGTTATCCGTTGTAGAATTGATTGCTTTATCAAATAAGTCTGGCAGAATGTTGACGTTCGATGTACCGTTGGGGCCTGGCGTTGTATCTACATTAACTACTCCTGGGTTTCCTGAGTTTCCTGAGTTTCCTGAGTTTCCTGGATTTCCTGGGTTTCCTGGATTTCCTGGGTTATCAACGCTAGTCACTGTAAGTTCAATTGCGCTGTCGGAACCGTTAGGTATAAATCGACTCTCTGCCAAATTAGCATCCATCAATTTAACCAAGCTAACAGACACTTTCACTTTACCAGCATCTTTGCCCGTAAAAACAAATTTACAAAGTTCTGATTCCCCGTTTATGACAGGCTGGTTAGTGTTCAGGGCGAATGCGCAACGAATTTGATTACTTTCCGTTTTCTGGGCTGAAGAGCCAGTTCCATGCATTAAATTTTGAGGTTCCCCAGGCGTTATGAGTGTCGATTGATCCCAGTTCAGTTGCACTTCATATGCTGCAACACCTTGTAGACCGCTTCCCTTCACGGTAAAAGTTACACTATCCTTGACTTTAATCGTACTCACGTCTGAAGTTAATCTGAAAGTTGGCGAATTGCTAGCGAAAGCTTTATTTCCTAGTAAGGGTAAGAGCATACAACAAGTTAGCATCCATGCAAGAATGGCAATACGTCTCACGAAGTCAACACCTCTTTTGGGGAGAAATAGGAAGAGGACAATCACTTGCCCTCTTCCTTTCATGATTGAAAAATTAATGATTCAGCAGACATCTAACAACAAAGGCCAATTCGTAAAGTCCTACTTCGCCGTCTCCGTCAAAATCCCAAGTTGCTTTCCATCCTGAGTCTCCGACTTTACTTCCGTAGTGAGCAGCAATAACTCCGACATCTCCGATATCGATTCCTACTTTATTGTTAACATCGCCTGTTGTGCTAGTAATGACAAGACTGTCAAATACGGCAATTGCCGAGTTCAGTGCCGCAGCTGCGCTGCTGAGTTCCGCTTGTGTCGCACTTGAATTTCCAGCAACTAACTGTGCGGCATCAAGTGCCACTTGAAGTTTACTTTTTGCACTAGCTGGATACTGACCGACTTGGATTCCTGCAACAGCGTGCGCAAGTTTGTCCTGTCCAGTTTCGATAGCTGCCGTCAGTGCAGTACTGCTAATGATTTCAACAGATACTGCTGCCCCAGTTACATTCGCTGATGTTACTTCACCTGCAGCATCTGAGAAAGCAGCTTGCTTCACTGAGAAGTTTCCTGTCCCTTCAGCGGAGGCAACCGGAGTAAAGTTAATTTTAAGTAATGCAGGTTGATCTCCGTTCAATGCGTTACCCGTACCAGTATTAACGACAATCAAGCGTACTGTTCCTGCAGCCGAATCATTATCGACGTCTTGAATAGCTGATTTACTATCTAAAGATACAGCGTTGTCGAAGGTAAACTTTTGAGCATCATATTTAATGACAACATCCTGTGCCGTAACTTGTTGAGCGCTTGTCACACCAAATTGTAATGCTACGTGACCTGTAGTAGTAACCTTTTGTGGACCTGACAAGACTACTGATGCAGTAGCTGGAGTTGAACCGTTCGACACTTGAATCTGATCCAGTGCGTACCAACCATCGCTGCGTTTACCTGTAATCGCCAAATCAATACCAGGTTTATTTGTGTCGGGAGCAATTACGCCAACCAACACTTTATACGTTCCTGTCGCAAGATTAGCAGGGATTTGCAGTGGAAGATTTGCATCATTGCCACCCGGGAGCCATTTACGAATATCTGTTTGAGTTGCTTTTGTTACGGATGAAGCAACGATATTCCCGCTCGCATCGGCAAGTGCAACAGCAACCGGCCAGTTGTAATAGAACGGAGCCACACCTTTGTTATTCCAATGCGTTGCAATGGAAACCGAATCGCCAGCAGCAGCTTGTGCAGGATGAAAAGCCGATTCAAGTACATAACGATAACCGACCGTTTTCATCCAGGAATCCAAGTTTTCTTGGATATTTTGCGTGACACCATTCTCACCCACAACAAATTTGGAAGGCGAGTTTGGACCTACCCATGATGTATGGGAATAGCGAACTTCATTCAGCTGTTCCACAATATAGTCGTCAGTGAAATGATTAGGCAATGAAATATTGCTTGTAAATTCTCCACCAGAGAAATTAGTTTTCCAGAAATCAGGCATTGCAGAAGCAGCCTTCATTTGTGCTGCATTTTGACCAGGATCAAGAAACAAACCGACATCTCCCCAGCCGTTAACTGTCCAGTCTTTCCATGTTTCCGTCGAACCCTTATCCCCAATAATGTCGTTGAACAATCCCAAATGATTGCTTGCTGAAATCGGGAATGGTTTTCTCATACCAAGTAATTTGTTATGAAAGTTATCGATATAAGGTTGTACATACTGATCGGATACGGAAGCTTTTGGGAAATTACCTAGAGGTGCATTAACATAGGTATTATGGAACTCACCCCAATGTCCCAAAGAACCGATCTGGATGAAAGAAATTCTCGGATCATTATCATAGTGCTCCGCGAACGCTTGAATCATTCTTCTATGTTCACTGATCAGTATCTGGCTATTGTAATTCGGCGCAAAACCTGTACGAGATGTAACATCGCCATAAATCGTTCCAGCATTTGCAACTCCTTGTTCAGCCACAATCTCGTCATACAACCAATCCGGGATATCCCGATGTACTACGCCGCCTGGCGTATCCATGACAATGCGCAGATTAACCTTTGCACCCTGGCTGTACCAATAATCAAGTTGATTCGTTGCTTCGATACCTGCCCAGTCGAAATTGCCCTTCGTAGGCTCGAGGTCTTTCCAGTTGATGCCAGCATAAAGAATTTTTACATCTTGCGGGTATGGCGTATTCTTCAGAGTCCCACTTGTTGTTTCTACACCTTTCGCCCATGGCATGAAGCCCATATACGGATTGTGGAGAACATCAAAGTTTTCTCTTGGGTAGTAAACGCCTGCAGTCACATCTTGATGTACAAGTGATGAGACGTTCAGCATTGCCGCTCCTACTTCAGGAAGAGCTGTAGCGTTTTTGGATACATAAGCAACTTTCAATTGCCCTGGAGCTGATAGTCCTAGTTGATCCAAGTACAGATATACACGACTTGTAGTTGCAGTAATCTCACTGTTCACTGAGCCAACCTTAACCCAATTTGTACCGTCAAAATGATACAGCGTGTTATACGATACTTTGTAATCAATACCTGCATTCGTCCATCTAGTGTCATGATAACCTGTTTGAGCGTTGTTATCGCTGTCGATGAAATATTCATTCTGGGAGTTCAGATTCGCACCTTGCGTCAGCAAGTAAAGCTTGTTGTCATCTTGAACCGCATTCAATGTCATAGAAGTCGAAGTCGAATCTGATTTATTATCGATTGCGCTCCAATCGCTTTCTTGGCCATCTACGGTCATTGTAACGCCATTAGTTGCAGAAAGTGCCATTGGATATTTCGTCCCCGCAGCTGGTGCATTATCGCTTCCAACGACAGCTCCAATATTTAATCCAACATTAACCTTATCCGAAACATTCGTAAAACTGTTCAGATCAACAGACATCTCGAAATTAGTAAAACCAGCTGGTGCATATGTAGCTGACATGACCGTTGGCTGGACGCCAATTGAAGTCCATCCCCATAATCCATTTGCTCCAGAATATTTATAGAGCTTACCGTTCTGAACCATATAGTCCGAACCTGTTGCCGGATTTGCTCCGAATTGTTGATAGCCAGTTGACGTGGAATTGTCAGAGTCAATGAACAGATTTCTAAAAGGTGTAGTCGACACATCACCATGATAATGAGCAAATGCATACACCTTTTTGTCTTTGACGAAAGAACTAAAATCAACAATACCGCCAGTTCCTGCCGCAAGCGGCGCGATGCCTGCCCAATCCGCATCATTACCGTCTACGGTCACTTTCGGAAGCGCAGGGATCACTTTCGCTGCAGCACCTGGTACTTTCGGGGCTCTTTGACCACTGTTACCGCCATCGAATCCTACATAAAGGGTACGCGGAGCTGTTAAGCCAATTAATGAAATCGGGATAGATACTTCTATTGTTTTGTTATCTTTCGTGCCGGATTCCGCATACTGCACACTTGGGTCTGTCAAGCTCGCCAATGAGTCCCAAGCCCATCCAGCGTTATGACTTTTATATACAGCTCCATCCGCGCCATTCTCGATCAAATAATCAAATCCTTGGTTGGGCCAAAGACTGGGTGCAAAAAATCCGGTATTTTTATTGTTATCGGTATCGATCAGAAAATCATTCCAATCGCCGACTTTTCCAGTAATCAATACATTGAGTCTTTCATTGTTCATAACCGCATATACGGAAGTTGTAACGGAACCCGCCGAAGTGGCAATTGGCTGCAATCCAGCCCAATCGTCCGTATTCGCGTCTACCGTAATGTTGGCATCTGGTCCGAAGGCAGGCACCTCTGTGTCAGCGCCTAGCATATTTTTCCCAACATCTGGCAGGAATGCGTTGAAGCCGCTTTGACTATAAGCAACCTTCATAGGTGCGGATGCACTGAGTCCAAGCTGGTCGATGCCAACTTCTGCTTCAGCAATTGCGCCCGTATTGGCATACGGGACAGTCCCTACTTGCGTCCATGCTCCGCTTGAAAATTGATACAATATATTGCCTGTAATCTTGTAATCGATACCGCCCGCATTGCTCCAGCTCGTCACTTTCTCGCCAGTTGCAGGATTATTATCCGCATCGATATAGAATGTGCCTTGATTGCTGACGCTAGTTCCTTTCACCAACATATGGAGCTTGCCGCCGCTTTGAGTCGCTTTAATCATTTGTAGCGAACTGCCTGCTGTGACGGAATCGTGCGGAATCGACGCCCACTCAGCCGATTGTCCGGTAAAATGAACCGTGGGTGGCGCAGCTGCACTCACGGGAACCGATGCAATCGGTACGAAGGCAGACACGAGAAGCGAGGTTAACATGGCCAAACTACTGCTTTTTTTCGACAATAAATTCCTTTTCACTACTAAATACACCTCTTTATGGAAGATTATAAGTCAAAAAAAGACAACAAAAAGACAGCAAGCTGAAAATGTCTTTGACAATAATGATCAAAAATCTTTTCATGAACTTGCTGCCTTCTCGTGATGTCACCTAGGGTTGGATAAAGCCATTACCTTATTTGCCGTAAAGTGTTTTAATTTCTTTCACGGCAGCGTCGATATCACCTTTTCCTGAGAGTGGTTGCGCTAATTTTTGCGGAATGATCTCCCATAGAAGTTTATCCTTACCATCAAAGAATGGCACAGGAATCGCAAATTTCTGAGAGTCAATAAATGTTTGTTTATTGAAACCATCATTAATACCAAGATAAGTTGCAGCAGCAGCTTTATTCGCAGGAATCGATTGACCTTGTTTAGCAAGGGCGATTTGGCCTTCAGGGCCAGCGAGCCAGCTCAACAGCGCCCAAGCGGCTTTCTCGTTTTTCGAATTCGGGCTCATCGCATTACCTGCAACTTGAACCACTGTTTTTGTTTCTTTGAATTTCGGAGGAAGAACAGTGTCGAACTGGATATTCGCTTTCTTGAACTCAGGAGCAGACCAGGAACCAGCGAAGCTCATCGCCACTTTACCCGTTGTTAAGGCCAAGAACGGCTCTTTGGAAAGCGATTGGCTTTGGCTTGACGTTGGTGTTACATGGTATTTCGTAACCAAATCACGGTAGAAATCAAGTACTTGCTTCGCTTCTGGTGAAGACAGGGCAAGTGTTTGATCGTCATTCACGACTTTACCGCCATTCGAAAGAACTTGCGGCTCTAGTACGGAATCTGCGGATCCAGCAGCATCCACCGTGATTCCCCATTGCACGATGTTGTTGGCATCGAACCCGGCATCAGCGGCAGTTTTACCGTTCTTGTCAATCGTCATTTTCTTAGCAATTTCCAGCGCTTCATCCCACGTCATTTCTTTCTTAGGTGCCGTAGCTCCAGCTGGATTGGACTTGCTATTGTCGAACAAGCCTTTGTTATAGTACATAACGATCGTATTGGCATCACGTGGAAGCGACATTTGTTTGCCCTTCACTTGATGAGCAGCAAGAACGCTAGGCTCGAAATCAGACGTATTGAAACCCGTTGATTTGATCAGATCGGTTAAATCTTTCATCGCGCCAAGTTTCGCATATTTATCAACATAAGCGAAGCTCATTTTATAAACATCAGGCAAATCTTTAGAAGCAGCTTGCGCTGTTAATGACGTCCAGTATGTACCCCAATCTTTACTTACAACTTCCACTTCGATCTTCGGATATTTTTTATTAAATTCTTTGAGCAACTCTTTCGTTTGCTCTGTCTCTACGTTCGTTCCCCACTGTGAATACGTCACTTTACCGGAAATCACTTCCGCTGTTGCAGCAGGTGCCTGCGTTTGTGCTGCCGTTGTTGCAGCTGCAGATGCTGCTGGTGCTGGAGTTGTTTGCTCTGTGTTTGAACTGCAGGCTGTAAGAAGTGTTGATGCACCTACGATAACGGTTGCTGTGCTAGTGAGCCATTTTTTTGTTTTCATGGAAAACCCTCCTTAGATTTATACATTCGTTACATGTTAATTCTATAGACAAGATATTGATCCAATCTGCATGACCCATCTTACTTCAAGCCGGTCATGACCACCCCCTCAATGAAATATCGTTGACCAAAGAAATAGATACAGCCAATTGGTAGCAGGGCGAGGAACGATCCTGCAGCAAGAACAGGAAAATCATGCGAAGTTTGACCCATAATCATTTGCAAGCCTACGCTCAGCATTTGAAGCTTCTCCGACTGAATGAAAATCAATGGTGTGAAAAAATCCGTCCAAGAGAACACGAAGGCAAAGATGAAAGCGGTAACAAGGATGGGCCTACAAAGCGGCATTGTTACTTTGCTAAATATGGTCCAGTATCCACCGCCGTCCATATGTGTAGCTTCGTCTAGTTCCATTGGAATGGTCATCATAAACTGGCGGAACATGAAGATAAAGTATGGGTTAGCGAGCATTTTTGGAACGATGAGCGGTAACCACGTGTTGTACCAACCAATGTTTTTGTATAAAATGTACAGCGGAATTAATGTGATTTGGGAAGGAATCATCAACGTGGCAAGGACGATGCCAAACAAAAATTTCCGCGATTTCGCTTTCGTTCTAGCAAAACCAAAAGCAATCAAGGCTGCGCACAAAACAGTTCCTACACCGACCATACCAGAGATTGCGAATGAGTTGAAAATCCATCGGCCCATTAGCGGCATCGTATCGAATAGCCGGCTGAACGCTCCAAAACTGATCGGATGTGGCAAAAATTCTGGTGGAAACTTAAACGACTGTTCCTGTGTTTTCAACATCGTGGAAACGAGCCATAGCAACGGTCCCATAAACACGGCCAATCCGATCAGCAGCAGTGCATATTTCGTCATTTTTGCTGCAAAAGCAGAAGTGCTTGTCATGCTCAGCTTCCTTTCTCCGACTCATAGAATACCCAGCGGTTCGAAGTTTTCATTACGATGAGTGTCAATACAAGAATGATGATAAACAATACCCACGATTGCGCCATCGCATATCCAAATTTCATATCCTGAAAGGCCGATTGATAAATATTCATCACGTACGTTCTGGATGCGTAGTTTGGACCGCCGTCGGTCAACAGTTTAGCTTCGGTAAACATTTGGAAGTAAAAAATGATTTGCATAACGAGCGCGAACAGAATGGATGGTGTTAGCATTGGCAGCGTAATGTTAAAGAAGCTGCGAATTGGACCAGCCCCATCTATTTTGGCCGCTTCGTACAGATGGCTTGGAATGTTCTTGAGCGCAGCCAAATAAACGAGTACAGGACCGCCTGACATCCAGACGCCGATCGAGACAACCAACGGCTTAATCAAAGCCTCCGTGCCGAACCAATCGATTTTGTTCACACCGAATACCGACAGAAGCTCATTGATAAATCCGTTATCCGTACCGAACATCAACTGCCAGATGATAACCGTTGCCACGGGCGGAACGAGATACGGTAAATAGTACAAGGTTCGAAAGAAGCGAATACCTTTAACCTCGAAATTGAGAATGACCGCAGTTAAGATTTGAAAGACAACTGTTACGGGTACTGCAATTCCTACGAAGAACAGTGTATTCGTGAATGCTTTAATAAATATTTTATCCTTTAGCAAATGGGTGTAATTATCCAAACCGATCCATTCTGGCTTCGTGATGGTGTTATAATCGGCAAAACTGAACACCAGACTGACGATTGCGGGCCCGACAAAGAAAGCTAAAAATCCGATAATCCAAGGCGAAATGAACAGTAAAAACTTCAGTTCTTCTTTGGGCTTTGAGGCCAACATCCGTATCCCTCCGCTATTTGATGCTTGTTGACACTTGCTCCAATTCAAGCTCCAGGTCCTTTTTCTGCGCGATAATTTGATCATAGTAGGCTTTCATCTCGATCACTTTACCCTGCTCTAGGCGCGATTGTTCCGCTGCAAATGCCATGATATGTCCTTCAACAGACGCTTCTGCAGAAGTTAGATTGCCATGCGTTCTCCCAAGCCTCACGTCGGCGATGAATTGTCGCATAATTCCCTCGTCGCCTCCGCCATGATGATGTGCAGGTGCATCCACTTGAACAAGTGTCCTTTTACGTGTGGAAAATTGGAACATATCGATTTCGCCTTTCTCAAAATCACCGCGAATTTCACCCTTCGTCCCCATAATCTGCACAATCCGATTAATATCTCGCGTGAAAGCGCTCATACTGAACATTACGGTTGCGCCGTTTGCAAACTCCATGTTAACTACTTGATGATCCACCACATTATTATCGGTACGGTAAACGCATTTGCCGTAAGGTCCCGCTTCCAAAGCTTTCATTCGGTTCTCCATTGTAGGGGGATCGGCAATGAGTCTAGCAAAAGGGTTATCTTCGAGATCCTGCAAGTAATACCGAGTTGCCGAGAACGGGCAAGTATGTTCTACAAGACAGCCATTCGTGCACCTGTCCGTAGATCCTTCTGGCGCATTCTCTTCTGTAAAGTGAGTAAGTGAACCGAAGGAACTAATCTTCTCGCACTCCGCTTCAACTAGCCAACGAATTAGATCCATATCATGGCAGGATTTTTGTAAAATCATTGGACTCGATTGGTCAGAATTTCTCCAATTCCCTCTAACGAAGCTATGCGAATAATGCAGATAGCCGACGTTCTCATTATGCTGGATCGAAACGATATCTCCGATGTCGCCTTGCGATATCATTTGCTTTAAGGTTGACCAGAAAGGGGTGTACCTGGATACATAGCAGATCGACAAAAGCAGATTTCTCTGTTCAGCCATTTGCGCCAAATGAATACATTCATACGGGTCTGGCGACATGGGCTTCTCCAATAATATATGGTAGCCCTTATTAATCGCTTCCAGCGCCGGTTCGTAATGCTCTTGATCTTGGGTGCAAATGAGGACTGCATCACACAGCTTAGGCAGAGTCATCATCTCTTGCCAAGAAGAAAATACAAATTCATCCGGGATTTCATATTCATTTGCGAATATTTCTCTTCGCTGCGCGTTCGGTTCGGCTACAGCAACGATTTTCACTTCATGTGGGAACCGTTTGGCGTAGGGGGCATAGCATAAATATCCTCTTGCTCCTGCCCCAATCACGGCAATCTCTACTTTTTTCATCTCTCTGCCTCCAATTACAGCTGAATTTACATGTTGTCCAAATTTGTCTATATTTGCGCCAAATATTTTCCTTAAGGGCATAAAAAAACAAATCCACATTGTAAGCGTTTACTTATTAGTCAGAAGAAAACACTGGATTTAGTTGGTTAACCAGAAGCAGTGTTTTCTAATTTTTAGTTGAAATGGATGATTCTCTAATTATTAATTCGAAAGGTACTGTCACTTTTAGGGGGATATTGTATTTCCCTTGGATGTAATCAATTAATAATTTCGCTGCAATTTGGCCAATTTCAAACTTCGGGATATGTATAGTCGAAAGTGGCGGCGACGAATACTGGGCAAATTCAATATTATCCAGACTCACGAATGCGATATCGTCCGGCACTTTTAGGCCAGAGTTCGAAACAGCCTTCATTGCGCTCACAGCCATCATATCACTTGCGACAAACATAGCCGTAGGCATATGTTCCCTGTGATTATGGATCAAATGGTCCATAAAATCATAGGACTTTTCAATCACCCACTTGGAATCGCAAACCCAATCCGGATTAAAAACCAGATCCGCTTCAGCTAACGCATTTTTGTATCCGCGGAATCTTTTCTCAAGCTCCATATTGCCTGCAAGTCCTGGTCCTCCAATAAAACCGATGTGCTTATGCCCTTGCTCGATCAAATGCTCGACCGCATATTTGGAAGCCGCAACACGATCATAGCCTAGACAAGGTAATTCGTGATCCGATAAGTCAACCCCGACGATATGCGTTACATTTTTCTTAATGTAATCATACGTTTTCTCGTCATGAATACCCTCAACTAAGATTAAGCCGTCTATACCGCTCTCATGAATGATTTTATGCAAAATTGCTGGGTTTGCCGCATCCTCTGAAGTGTGGATAAAAGCCAACGTACACCCCAACTCCGCAAGCCCCTTCTCAATCCCTTCCAGGATGAAAGAATAATACGGATGATTATATTTGTTCAATGGGCCCGTCACTATACAACCAACGACATGCTCGAGTTTACTTTGCTCTTTATTGCTCTTAACCACTTTTTTCATAATACGATTCTGGTGGTAACCGAGTTCATTAATTGCATCCCAAATTTTTTTGCGAGTTTCCTGGTTGATCGCTCTGCTCGAATCATTATTCACAACTCTTGAAACCGTAGAAATTGAAACTCCAACGTGATCCGCAACGTCTTTTAACTTTATCAATACAATTACTCCTCTTCCACTCCAAATATTTGGGGCAAAGCAGTGTGTGAATCACTTGGTTTGTTTAGCAAGTATTTCTTGTTTTCATCATAAATCCTAGACCCCAAACGTGTCAATAGCCTACCCAAAAATTTGCGCCAAAAACATTGCTTCGTTTGGCATGATTATTTGCGCCAAAAAACTATCCACCAAATTGAATTGGCGGATAGTTAATTTTGAGGTAAATTTATAGGTCATCTGATAGCTTCGTATCATGAACAGCTACTTCTTGTTGCGCTAATATGACTGAGTGAATAAAGTCGATTATTCTCTTATTTCTACAACATTAATTCTTTAATCTTTACAGTAAGACCTAAACTTAGTTAGGTACTCACTTCACAATTAACCATATACAATAATGTTTGAAAACGATTACAAAACGTAAAGGAGGGTTATATCGTGTCATTCGTAAAAGCATTTCGCGGCTTTTTATCCGGACTTCTACTCGTCACTTTGATATTTCCACTAGGTAGTGGACATACATTGGCTGTCGAAAATGAAAGTGGTACGATTGTCTACAATTTTGATGACGGCACAAGCCAAGGTTGGGGAGCTCGCGGTGCGGGAAGCGTTGCTGTAACACAAGATAGCGCCCTATCCACTCCAAGCAGCTTAAAGCATACAGGCAGAACGGGCACATGGAACGGCCCTAGCCTTAATGTCAAAACCATCCTGCAAAAAGGTGCTGTCTATGAAATTTCTGCTGATGTGAAACTGCCGGACAAAACAGCCTTACCGGCCAGTACGGTAAAAATCTCTTTGGAGAACACTCCCGTTGGCGGGAGCACGGGTTGGGCACAAATTGCTTCGGCCAGTATCGCCAATTCCGATTGGACGCATATTAGCGGGAACTATTCCTTCAACCAAGATATGAGCGCACTAACCCTTTACATGGAAAGCTCGGTAGCTACGGAGTCGATCCAGATTGATAATGTGAAAATTAAAATGACTACCCCGCCTCCCGTCGATCAATCGGGTCTCGAGACTGGATTCGAGAATAATACGGTACAAGCCTGGGCTCCGCGGAACGGCGCTGAAGTTCTCACTATTTCTTCAAGTGTTTATCACACGGGTTCGTACAGTTTGTTAACAGAAGCCAAAGGTGCGAATCAGGGACCTAAGATTAACCTGCTTGGCAAGATGCAAAAGGACAGCAAGTATAATTTATCCGTTTGGGTCAGAATGGCGCCAGGTCAAAGTCCTGCCACACTGCGCTTGAGCATTCAGCGAACCTATCAAGGCACCAATAATTACGACACAGTTGTCGGCAATAAGGAAGTCACGGCCGATGGTTGGGTGCAGTATACAGCGGATTACACGTTGAGCAATCCTGTTGATGCCATTGGCGCTTATGTAGAAACAGCTAGCGTAGCCGCAACCTTCTTCATCGATGATTTCAAATTGACTTATCTACCAGGAAAACCGATTCAGCCCAACATCCCATCCTTATATCAGACGTTGTCTGCTTCTTTCCCTAACGGCATTGGTGCAGCCATTGAGCCAAGCCAAACGGTTGGCGCGACCAGCGAGATGCTGAAAAAGCATTTTAACGTCATCGTAGCTGAAAATGTCATGAAACCTGCCAATCTTCAACCTTCAGAAGGCACCTTTACGTTCACCGAAGCGGACAAGCTAGTCGCTTATGCTGAAGCTAACGGCATGAAAGTCCGTGGTCATACACTGGCGTGGCATAGCCAAACCGGAGAGTGGATGTTCAAAGACTTAGACGGCAAGCCTATGATCGAGGAAACAGATCCAGCGAAGCGCGCAGCGAATAAAGCTCTTCTTTTAAGCCGCCTAGAAACGCATATCAAAACTGTCGTGGAACATTTCGGAAACAAAGTTTACGCTTGGGATGTTGTGAACGAAGTGATTGACGATTCCAATGGCTTACGAAACAGTCCGTGGTATCAAATTACGGGTGAAGACTTCATCAAGCAAGCTTTCATTTGGGCTCATCAATATGCCCCGCATGCCAAGCTATACATTAACGATTACAATACCCATAGTCCGAGAAAAAGAGACGATTTATACAACTTGATCCTGAGAATGCAAGCTCAAGGTGCTCCAATCGATGGCGTAGGCCACCAAACGCATATCAATGTGGACAGTCCGTCCGTGAAAGAGATCGGGGATTCCATTGAAAAGTTCGGTCTGCTTGGACTCGACAACCAAATCACGGAGCTTGATGTCAGTGTCTATACCGACAGAAATCAAAGCTATACAACCGTGCCGGAGAATGTGTTGATCAAGCAAGGCTACCGCTACAAGCAGATTTTTGCTGAGTTCATTCGTCTAAAAGCTTATGTCAGCTCCGTTATCCTCTGGGGAGTTGGCGATGATCATACGTGGCTCAGCACGTTCCCTGTCACAAGATTGGAAGCTCCGCTTCTGTTCGATAAGGAGCTTCAAGCCAAGTACGCCTACTGGGGCATCGTAGATCCGAGCAAATTGCCAGTCGCTATTCAAACCATCGATCCTGCAAAGGGAACTCCGGTTATCGATGGAAACTCTGAGCTTGTATGGGATGTTCAGCGATCCCTTCCATTCGATTCAGGTAAAATCAAAGGAGATTTCAACGTACTTTGGGATGATTTGAATCTCTATCTGAAAGTCGACGTAGAAGATGCAACCTTTAATGCCAATGATTTGGTTGAGCTGTTCGTAGATGACAACAACGGAAAAACAGCTGCCTATCAGCCAGACGACAAGCATTATACGTTACAACGAAACGGTACAGCTGTTAGCGGCATGAGTTATTCGGTTAAAGAAACGACGGATGGCTACCGTATCGAGGCATCCATGCCAATCACAGCTGCTGTTCTGGGAAGTAAAAAAGGGTTCGACGTCCGTATAACCGATGCGGATCAGGCGAATGCCCATGTTTCTTGGAATGATGTCACCAACAGCCAGAACACAGATACAACTAAATTCGCAATCTTAACATTAGACAAAGCATTAAACACGCAGGAAGCTATCAAAGGAACACCTGTCATTGACGGAGAAGTCGATGCAATGTGGGCAAATGCGAAAGAAGTATCCACAGATCTATGGGTACAAGGAACGAGCGGTGCTACAGCTAAAGCCAAAATCATGTGGGACGACAACCATCTCTACGTTCTAGCTAACGCAAAGGACAGTCTCTTAAGTGATGCAAGCAGTGCGTTCCACGAGCAAGATTCCATTGAAATCTTCCTTGATGCGAACAACCACAAATCGGCAGACTATGAGTCCGACGATGGACAATTCCGAATTAACTTTAAGAATTTACAGAGCTTCGGAGGCGCTGCTTCAGCAGACAAGATCTCTTCGGCCGTGAGACTTACAAGTGATGGTTATCAGGTTGAAGCGGCTATTCAACTGCCCAACGCTGTCAAGGATCGCATGATTGGATTCGACTTCCAAGTCAACAATGATGAAACAGGAAACGGTTCGAGAAGCAGCGTAGCGATTTGGAATGATACTACAGGCCAGTCCTACCGCAATACGTCCAAGTTCGGCGCTCTTCAATTGGTGGATCCAACTGATCCTACTGAACCTGCAGCTCCTACTGTTCCTAGCGATCCCGGATCCAGTGGCGTAGGCCCAACTGCAGTACCTGTAGATACGATTGTCGCATCAGTCGGTGGAAAGCTAAGCTTGAACGGCACGATGATCGAAGTACCTGCTGGTGCAGCGGCAAGCAACTTTACAATTAAAGTAGAAACCATCAGCGACACCTCTTCCCTGTTCGCTGATCAGCCTTTCGACGCGATCAGCGAAATTTATGAGATCACGAAAAATCAAGAGGGAACATTTATCAAGCCGGTCGTGATTACACTTCCTTTTGACAAAACGAAAGTAGATTTTAGTAAGTCGAAAGTAAGTATCTACTGGTTTAATGAAGAAACGCTGCAGTGGATCCTCCTTGATGGTCAACAAATTGATCAAGCCAACGGCACTGTATCCGCATCTACGAACCATTTCACAAAATTTGCAGTCTTGGCATCCGCGATTGATGCACCTAAGGAAATTGAAACAGCATTATCCGATATCCGAGGGCATTGGTCCGAAGCAAGCATTCGCTCTTTCATGAAATCAGGAGCTATCAACGGGTACCCCGACAACACATTTAAACCAGATAACAACATCACGAGAGCAGAATTCGTTACGGTTATCGTCAAAGCTTTCGAGCTTAAAGCAACTGGTGTGAAAAGCTTTACCGACACCCAGAACCACTGGGCCCAAGCTTCAATTGCCACTGCCGCCGCTTTAGGCGTTGTCAACGGGAACAGTAACGACTCCTTCGCGCCAGATGTTCTCATTACACGCGAGCAAATGGCTGCGATCATCGTTCGTGCTGCTAAGCTCAGCCCAGCTGAAATAAGCAGCAGGTTCACAGACAGCTCTCTGATCTCCGATTGGGCATACGCTGCGTTTAATACCGCCATTGCCAACGGATTGCTCCAAGGCTATGACGACAATACCGTTAGACCGGGCGCAAACAGCACCCGTGCTGAGGCTGTTACCGTCATTCTAAGAGCTATGCAAACAGCGAAATAGTAATAAAAGACGGATTCTTAGTAGATCAATGATCTACGGAGAATCCGTCTTTTTCGACTTTATCTATCCCTTTTTGTGCATACTATGGAAGAAAACATCAAGAATAGGTGGCGACTCATGTGAACATGGACGAACTCATTGTGGAACAAATTAAGAAGCAAGCTATGCCTTTGAAAAGCTCTGATGATTTGGACGTGTTAATCGAAGCAATTGGCGATAAGAAGTACGTTTTACTTGGTGAGGCCACGCATGGTACGTCCGAATTTTATAAGCTGCGCATGGAATTGAGCCGTAAATTGATTGAAACGAAGGGATTTTCATTTATCGCCGTTGAAGGAGATTGGCCTTCTTGCTATGAGGTTAACCGGTATGTGAAGCAGTATAAGGATGCGAAGCCAACTGCCCGTGAGGTGATGGAGGGGTTCAATCGCTGGCCAACGTGGATGTGGGCGAATGAAGAAGTAGGGGAATTAATGGACTGGCTCAAAAAGCATAATGAAGATAAACCGATGGAGCAGCGAGTCGGTTTTTATGGACTAGACGTCTATAGTTTGTGGGAGTCATTTGAAGAAATCGAGCGATACTTACAGGAAAACGGCACGCCAGAGCAGTTGGCTTTGGCTCGTAAAGCCTTTGAGTGCTTCGATTCCTATGAAAAGGAGGGGCAAAACTACGGCGTTTCCGCTGCCTTCTACGGCGAAAGCTGCAAGGACGATGTCGTGAAGCTGCTGAAGGAACTTCACGCGAAACGTGTACGTTACGACGAAGACAGCGAAGCCGCCCTAAGTGCGGAGTTGAATGCGCTTGTTGCCGTAAACGCAGAGGACTATTACAGCACCATGGTCTTGCACTACGCAGAGTCATGGAACGTCCGCGACCAACATATGGTCGAGGCGCTGCGGCGCCTCGTCGACTACCACGGCCCAGACGCCAAGGTCATCGTCTGGGAGCATAACACGCACATCGGCGATGCGCGTGCAACGGATATGCTGGAGGGCGGCATGGTCAACGTCGGCCAGCTTGTGCGCGAAGCGCACGGCGAAGCCGATGTGTGCGCCATCGGCTTCGGCACATACCGCGGCACCGTCGTTGCCGCGAAATCGTGGGGCGCGCCGATGGCGACGATGCAAGTGCCCCCAGCCCAGCGGGGCAGTTGGGAGGAGCTTATGCATCGCGCTGGCGCGCATGATCAGATCCTCCTGCTCAGCCAGGAGGATCCTCTGCTCGGGCACGAGGTGCTGGGGCACCGTGCCATCGGTGTCGTGTACCGCCCCACTTCGGAGCGAGGGAACTATGTTCCCTCGGTGATGGCTCGGCGGTACGACGCCTTTGTACATGTGGACGAGAGCCATGCGCTTCGTCCATTGATGATAGAAAAAGTGCTTGTGTGAGTTCACACAAGCACTTTTTCTTAGATTTAGAAGGTCAAACTGCAATTTCAACAACTTTATTCGATGTTTCATCTACTTTTAGCACAATGCTATCGAAGGAATGTCTTGTCAGCGCGAAGTGCAGCACACCGTCACTGACCGCTCGAACGCATTTCGAGGTACTTTGCTGCTAAGTCAGTCATCTTACGAGCGCGGTCTGCCTGATCTACACTGCCTTTTGCCACTTCATCTGGCTTGCTGTAATTTCTTCAGCGGATGAAGCCACGCTTTCCGAAGCCATATGTACTTGCTTGATCGTTCGGGAAAGCGAATCCAACATGTCATTCATACGCTCAGCAAGCAAACCAAGCTCGTCCTTTAATGTCAAATCAATTCGAGTGTAATAAAATCATTCTTTTTTGCCTCCGACGTTGTTCTATCCTCATTCGCCATCTCCAGTTATTCACTCTGCTTAACATCAAAAAACCTTCCTGTCCCATCATCAACTTTGAACCAACTTGTTACGCCTGATGGACTCGCTGAGGGCACAACTCGTGAGTTAACATTATCTTTGCCACAAGCTGTTGTAATCACCAGCATCACGACCAAACTTTCTAGGGCTGGTACTTTTAACTTACTCCACATGAGCTTCTCTCTCCTTAAGGGACCCAATAGAATCACTTATAGGGTGAGACAACTCGTAGGCAAAAAAGACTGCGTTCGCTTCATAAGCCATTGAAGCAACGCAGTCTTTATTTCAATTCCTCGAGCGCTGTACCTTTTTCATTTCATCGCGGCCTTAGGTGCAGGACGCCTTTTTCATTCCTTTTTACTCAAAAATTTTATTAGCTACTGTTGCAAGGTCTACAATATCAATAACATTGTTTTTCACGATATCCGCTTTCGGATTCCAACCTTCATCTGCAGGCGTTTTACCATACGCTGCAGCGACAATGGCCAAGTCGCCGATGGATACTTTGCCATCCAGGTTGAGGTCGCATTGTGCGGCAATGATGATCGATTCCTCGAAGGTTTGTACAGCAGCTTGCAGAACTGCCAGCGCTTGCTCTACATCCTCTGGAGTTGCAGTCAAATTATTCAGCACAGTAGTAGCAGAAGTAATCGCCAACTGCAGCGCAGCTTTCGCACCAGCTTTGTATTGGCCAGGCAGATTGCCCTCGACAGCTTCATTATGCTTCGCTTCAGCA
This sequence comes from Paenibacillus sp. J22P143, assembly GCF_059692035.1. Classification (NCBI taxonomy): domain Bacteria; kingdom Bacillati; phylum Bacillota; class Bacilli; order Caryophanales; family Paenibacillaceae; genus Paenibacillus; species Paenibacillus sp. J22P143. The sequence goes on along the minus strand of NZ_JCAUAQ010000015.1, from coordinate 94,074 downwards.
GACATGATAAGCGAGCGTAAAGCGGATTTATCCGCAACTCCGATGACAATGCTGTGCGAATCACCGGTCAGCTGTGTTTCTACACCGCTACCGTTAGCAATCTTGATGCTAGCCAGCGAAATGGCAGCTGATTGCGACTGTGCAAGCGATTTGGCTTTCCAATGTAGCGCCAATAAATCGCCGGTAGCATTCGAAGCATTAGCGCCTGTGCTTGCTAGAATCAGTCTGAGCTGACCTGTTTTTTCCGATTTGTCTACAATGGCGAGTCCTTCCACTAACGATTCAACAGATTTGAATTCCAGTAAGTCCGGGTCATAAGTGAAGGTTACATCCTGTGCATAAATGTTTTGCACGTTATTTAACCCATACTTGACTATAAAGTCTGATCCACTTTGAACCGCACTTACACCAGTCAATGCAGATACTGGGCCTACAATCACCTTCACAATCACCTTTACACTCGCCGCCAACGCATCCGGGTTGTACACTTCCGACGAGAGCGTGCCGGATACCGTATACTCGCCCGGAGACGTTCCGTCATATTCCGAGCCAGCGATATTCCACGCTACCGCTACTGTCTCGGTCGCGCCGCTCTCCAGCGTCACTTCGACCGTTGCTGGTAGTTGCGCCAGCAAGTCTTCGGCGGACGTACCGTTCGGCACGTGCACATCGGCCACGTCAGCGACTGCCGTCACTGCATCCAACGCCGTTCCTAATACCCGCAGTTCGGCAATTTGATAAGAGTTTCTTTTACCACTTGATTCTTGTATATTTGTTGTAACGATTTTAATATGGCTTGCAGTAACATTTTCTAAGAAGTGATAATCTTCCGCTTCATTCGGAGTTGTTCTGGATGTTTTTTCTGCAACTTTCGTCCATGTGGTTCCATCCAGACTGCTATATAGCTCATAATTATGCCAGTAACCTTGATTGTTATTGCTAAAATTCACTTGAATTTCGTTAACGTTGTAAACATCGCCAAGCGCTACAATCGCCCATCCAGGTGTAATCTTAGTTTCATAAGGCACTCCCGTTGCACTTAATCTTCCCGAATCCCAGAAGGTATCCGTGCTATTATCCGCCACTCTTTGAGAATTGCCGCCAGGATCGTTATGTGCCGTTACCGGTTTATTCAATGCTCGATTTTTCAAGCCAGTGAGATTAAGTTTTATGACCGTCTCATATAAATTCCAGTAGACACTGTTAACTTCATCTACTGCTGCACTATTGGCAATGGCATTTTTCGCATTCTGCAACGCTGTATTAAAACTTTGAATATTACTTGGTTCACTTGCATCAAGATTGATCGTTTTCACATAGCTTACCAAAGAACTTAACTTTTCCAAAGTAGGTAAGATTCGTTCTCCAAAAGCTCTTATTTCTTTGATGGAAAGTTCTTTATCCGATCCATTTTCAGTAACTGCCGAAACAGCTTGAATTTTTACGTATCTTCCTTCGATATTCGGCAATAAAAATTCATCAACCGTATCCGAGATGTCGCTTGCAGCAATTTCTCCCACTTTGTTCCATGAGCTCTTATCGTTGCTTACATACACTTCGTAACCATCAAAAGCAATATCATCAACCTGTACCTGAATATTTGATAATTGAAATTGACCTACCAGATCAACAATCAGCTCAGGTTCCTTGATCATGTTATTTGCTTGTATAGTTACCTTTGTATCCATCTTTCCATCAGTTGCAGCATCCAATTTACCAAGAATATTTTTAGTATTCGTACTAGTCACACGACCAAGCGCTCTGTTCCCTAAATTAGGATCAAGCTCTCCACTTAACATAGTATTCTCGGTCACCAGTTGTAATACTTCACGAAGTTCTTCCGGGGAATCCTTTGCATCCCTGGTATAATTCTGCACACCTAAAACCCAATCCCAGTAAAAATCAAAATAACCTGAAGTACTAATTGTACTAATAGAAGTGCCTGTCTCCAAATTTGCTTCAACCTTGTTCAGATACGCTCCCCAGACATTTTTATAAATATCTATAAACATGCCTTCGTAATTTCTCCAACCATATTCCTTTAGACTTCCATACGATTGTCTTGAACCCCAAGTGGAAATCAATGTTTTGGCATTCAATTCAAAGGCATCTTTTGAGAAATCATCATACGGTGCTGCCAAGTCCTGTGCTTTGCCAACCCATTCTCCAGCAAGCTGTTCCTTCTGTGTTGCCTGTACAGCATTTAACACGTCAAATGCCTTCAAGAATTTTTCTTTTGCTATTTTGAATGCCTGAATGTCCCTGCTATCTCTTGCTGTTAGCAAATCATTATAGACAAGAACAGAATAATTGCTTACCAACTGACGCATAATTTCTGTTAAGTCATATAGATAAGCTTCACTATTTTTAAATTTGTCAAAATCTTTTGCTAGTAAACGGAAGGCCGTTTCAAGCTTGTCGGCTCCATATGCTATATTTTGCTTTCCATAATTCTGCGGGGTTGTATTTTTCATGCCGAATATCTGAGTCGTATATCTAACCCCATAATTATAATTGGCATCCTTCATGATGTCCCATGCCAGTTTAGCATTGTCAGAAGTGCCGCCATATCGTCTTTCTATATATTTACTTATCCATTGATCCAGATTAAAAGTACTGTCCGCCCAGGCCAGATCAAATATCAAATCATAAATGATCGGATTATCGTATTGTGCTTCTGATATAATACCCAATCCTGCCATATGGTTACTTGTCTTTTTAGCATTTTGAATATCATTAACCATAACCTCCATCTGGCCATGCATGGAAGGATTTCCCCCAAAACTCCCCAAAAGACCCCATACCCAATTCGTGTTGTTGAACTCTACTGAATCGAGTCTTGTGCTATCATAAGATGTTTTATTGTATTTCGTATAACTTTCAATAGGATATTTTATCAAATCAACAATTAATACGTGATCTTCTCTTCGATCACCCATACCTTTTAATAAATCATTGGTAGGATTACTTTGCCACCCTTGTACCATCCATACTGCATCTTTATTATGTTCAAGCATTGAATTTAGGACTTCAGTTGCAATCGTTCCATCACTTAGTCCAGAAGGTCTTCTACCGCCTTCATGGAACGGGTCAGCTGCATAATATTTGGATGTTTTACCATAAACAAATTCCTGTGCTTCATAAAATAACCTTGCATATTGGTCGTATAAGGCCGAATTTGTAGCAATCATATCCGGTCTGCTAAAACCATTCCATGAACCCTGCTTAACTACCTCAACTCCAGGCTGAAACTCAGTAAAGTTTGTAGGAACCATGCCAGCATATCCCTGTAGAACGGTTTGCATACCCAGAGAGTTTTTCCATCTTTGTGTACTTCTAGCAAGCTCTACTCGATCTGTAATATAACCATCAGGAACCGGACCTCCAAACCCCTCCATATTAGACATGAACTGCCATGCGTTATAGGCTGGACCTGTAAGCCAGTCTTTCGCATCATCAAATGAATAACCAAAATTCATTAAAAATTTGACCCATGTAGCTTCTTGCCCTGCAAGATCCAGTACGACGTTGACACCATTAAGCGCCAACCAGTCATTTTCTCTCTGCCAGGCATCTACGCCAAAGAAGGCGAAAGAATAACTTAACGTACAATAGTTAAATGCATAGCGAATTTTATATTCGGTTTCTTTACGCACGCTATTCCCTATTTGTACAATGTTCGCAGGCATTTTGACCTGCATGGTCTGTTCAGCTATATGCACATTCAAGTAATTTTTAAAGTAATAATTCAAACCTGTTGTAATCGAGATTCCTTTATTGCCTGTAATATGAATCTTTCCATCCTTGTCACTTAACTCAAAGTAATCATTATCATTGGCTGTATTCGGCGCTACTTCGAAGGAAAACCAGTCGCGATATTGCGGGCCAACCGTACGCTCCACAATTCCGGAAATATTTTCATAGGTTTCTTCATTGGTTAATTCTATTGCATAGTCAGTATTCTTATAGTCTTCTATTCCCAGAATTTGTTCAAGCGTTCCTGTTCGTAAAGGCGCGGTATTCGTATTCGTATTCGTCTTGGTTCCATGCACTCTCACTTCAGATAAATAGGCGTTATTATCACCCTGTGTATATTCCATGTAGACACGTATAAGACGGTAAGAAGTCTTTTCCTCGAAGACAATACGGTCTCCACTTACTGTTGCAGCCGTTTTTGTTCTCTTTTGGTAGAGTCTATCGTAACTTGTTCCATCATTGCTGCCATAAATCGTATAGTTTGTTATTTTACCGGTTGGTACATACAGTTGAATCTCGCTCAAATCATATTGATCCATTAAATCAATGTCTACATAAGATGGATAGAAAATCCCGGTCCATGATGTGCTCAGATTTCCGTCCGTAACATTTTCCGCCAGATTCTTGGAAAGATTGCTTCTTGCAGGCTTTTCGTAAGCGATATTATTGGGATCGTTTGGATCGATCGGATCAGTGGGTTCTGGCTCGATAACTATTTTGTTTGACCCGACAATTTTCGGTCTCTTGGTCCCATCACTCGTTTCTTTACTATGAATCAAAATAGAAGTATTCAGATCATTTTTTGCCGTCGCAAAAACAGTGATTTCCTTGTATCCTTGATTGACCAATCCAATAATAGTATTGGATATATCTGTTGTGATCGTTTTTTCTGCATCCGTCTTGAATTCATATTCATAATTCTGACTAATATCAAACTGGAACAATACATTAGTATCCGTTCTGTTCATAAAAGATGGCTTATTGTTCCAAGTTAAGGATGATTCGCTCCAGGCCGTGTTCGTTGAGTAATGAAAGATGTAGGATTGATTTCCGAATGTGTAATTTGCATTTTTGAAAATACTAAAAACAAAATTAAATTGATTCAGTTCCTTTTCTTCCATTTCCTCCTTCGTAGGCAATTTAATTTTCATTGCCGCTATAATTTCATCTGCTCCAGAGTATTTTGTATTGATTACAGTAATGCCTTTACCCGCATACTGAGCTCCATGAGCGCTCGTAATATTTTCAAAACTATAAATAGAATTACCATTAGCTTTTCTAACATAAGCATCTTCGAATACAGGATAGTCTACGGAATTAGATGTGCTTTCAGCCTTAACATATACGGGTATACTGGAAACCCAGACAGCAACGATTAAACATATGATGAATGTCTTTAAGCATGTACGCATTAGCCTATCTCCCTTTCTTAATAAAATTCTTTTCCCGCCTTATTTCACGGCGCCTGCTGATGATGAGCACGGGCAAAATGGGACATCAGCAGACCTGCAAACAACGGCCCCCATTCCGTGCGGTATTCCGCCCTTATTCGCAAATCTGGCCAATACATAAGCCGTCATCGCCGAGAGAAACAACGAGAGCAATATGCTCCGGACCGTTACCATGATCGAATTGGTAGGTTTCACTCCTCATGCCAATTCAATCGTGTCCCGTTTTAATACCCTCTGCAAAATGACGGTGGTCAGCTCCTTTTATCATTTATTCGTCTTGAGTAAATTCTTGCTGGCCATTGCTTTTTAGGATTTCCTCATTTCTATGTCCTCCCTTAAATTTTGCGTCGTGATCTTTCGACATAATCATATTATTTTTTGCGGTCGATAAACATTGAAAAAACCACTTCAAATAGTTGAAAACGTATTGTCTTTTTATGCGTCTTATAGAAAAAACAAAATTAAACAAGGCCAGGAATGCCTTCCTTGCCTTGTTCATGCTGTAAGTTAGCGACTCTGGTTGTGGTGCAAAGAATAATTAAATACTTTAACACAGCCGTGACTTTCTGCTTCAGTGGGATATAAATTCAATATCCAATCGTTCTACGTAGCCCTACAAACAGCAGCGACACAGAATCGCAAACGAATTAATAGCTGATCATCAATTATATAGCGGTTAAAAATGCACTCTTTTTTACTTCGTTTTTTCATACGATTTCACACGAGTTCAAATCATTTCGGCACGAAATCGGCACGAAGATTTATTTAACTTGCCCAGAAGCCTTCTTCAATTCATCAGCCAGACGGTGAAACTCCGCTCTGGCAGACTTGTTGCCACATTGCAGTAGTGTCATCCCAATATTCACCACTTAAATCTATAAAATTCGTTCCATGAGCGGTAGCTATGCCAGTCTTCAATGTGACTGCCAACAACAATAGACTTGTATCCGAATAACCTAATACCCATTTGTTCTTAATATTTTCAAAATCAATGTATTCAAGTATCTCAATTAACAGTTCTCCACCCCAAGGAGGAATTATAATACTAATAATATCGTTTCGCATCATTTCATTAAAATCATCTGCACGCTTTTTGGCATGCGATGATTTTGCCTTATCTTGCGTCCAAACAGTATCTCCGCATATGACACCAAAACCTTCCTTTTCCAAACGGTTACATGAAAGTTTAACCTTTTCATGCAATTCAACCTTCACCCCGGATGATGGTGCTGTTACCCCTATTGTTGTTCCTTTTTCTAAAAGAGGAATATACGCAATAATTTTAGTTATTGAAATGCAACGGTAAAGCGATATGTAATTATTTCACATCGTTAAAGCGTTGCAAAATCAAGAAATTTGTAATACAGGGTAAAAATTTGATATTTTACGGCACTTTGTACGAAATATGGACGACCACTCCCTAAGCATGATTGCCATAAGCCCTGGAATCGGTTGCTCATTAAGACTGGCAAGCGGAAAATTAGATTTCACGATCTTCGACACACATGTGCTTCTCTATTGCTTACACTAGGTAAACATCCAAAGATTGTTCAAGAAAGACTAGGTCATACGTCATTTAAAATCACGATGGATCTGTATTCACATCTAATGCCTAACATGCAATCTGATGCTTCTGATGCATTAGATAATCTCCTGAAATAACCCGTTGTTCCCCTTTACCTCCTACAATTGTCGACCAAAAACCGACCAAAACACGGTTTTTCGGTGTTTCAGCTCCTTCAAATCTTCAACAAACCCTTACGTATCAAGCATTTCATCCCCAGACAAAAAAAAGGAACCCAGCCAACGGGGCCGGGTTCTAAAATGTTTATATTAAAAAGGGGGTCTTGCTTATTATATTACCAAGTAAACATTATGGAACCATAACAGGAATATTTCATTTCTGTTACAAATTTGAAAACGCTTTATTTATTTTCCTCCCATTCTCCAGTTGCACCTTTCACCCATGTGGCATATACTAAAATAAAAATTAATTAGAATAATTCTAATTAAGGAGGTACCCTATGAGCGTCCAGTATGACTATCATCATCTCCACCATGTGAAAGAACAAAGTAAGTCAAGAAAAACCCTGTGGGTCACCCTCATGTTAACTGCTTTTTTTACGATTGTTGAAATTGTCGGTGGGGTGCTCTCGAATTCCCTTGCTCTTTTATCCGATTCTGCCCATATGATATCGGATGTTATTGCGCTTGGGTTGAGCATGGTTGCTATACAGCTAGCTACGCGTCAGCCCAATGCCCGCTTCACTTTTGGATTCCTTCGCTTCGAGATTGTCGCTTCTTTCCTGAACGGATTAGCACTTTGTATCATCGCTTTGGGTATTTTTATCGAAGGCATCCAACGTGTCATTCACCCCCAACCGATCCAATTAGGACTCATGCTGGGCATTGCTTCGATCGGTTTCGTCGTTAACCTTGTGCTTACGTTGGTTCTCCATAACAGTGTCAAAGAGGAAGACAATCTCAATGTGCAAAGCGCGCTCTGGCACTTTTTTGGCGACTTACTCAGCTCCGTAGGTGTCATCATTTCAGCGATTGTCATTTACTATTCAGGACTGCTCTGGTTCGATCCGCTGATTTCGATGGTGATTGGGGGCATTATTTTTACAGGTGGCAGCAAAATCATTCGAGAATCCTTCATGATCCTGATGGAATCCGTCCCCGAAAAGTTTAATCTAGACGACATCCGCGCTGTGATCGCGAAGGTAGAGGGTGTTGAAGATGTGCATGAAATGCATCTCTGGGCGGTTTCGACCGACCACTACTCACTGACTGCGCATGTATTTATTAGCCCGAACATTCAGCCCTTCTGTGTCATTCTCGCCATCAATGAGACATTGAAGAGCAAGTACGGCATCGAGCATGCCACGATTCAAATCGAGCACGCGGACATTAATCCCCATGGCGAGTATGGAAAGGACTTTCTGCGGCAGCAAAAGCAACTAAAACAGCAAAGCCACACTGGCGCCTGATGTAATAGCAAAACAGTTACCTATTTCCCGTTCCCCTTAGTCACTTCTACGACACATAAAAACCGTTAATCACTTCTCCCGAAGTGATTAACGGTTTTATGCATTTTGCGTTGATTTACGCACAACCATTTCCATCTCGATGAGCAGCTCGTGCCCCTTCATCTGAGCCAGATACGAATCGAGCAGCTTCGTGCTCTCCTCATCCAGCTCCTCGCCCATCTGCCGCATGAGGAAAGCCGCGACCAAGCTCGTTTGCAGCTCGACGGGCATCTCGAAGCTCGTAATCGAAGGGAAACTCGCCTTCGCAAAATGCTCATTATCCATCCCAATGAGCTGGACCTCCTCGGGAACACGGATGCCTCGATCATGGCACTCCGAAATCAGTTCCAGCGCTAACGCATCATTGAATGTATAAATACCGATCGGTCGCAACCCACCGCTCACGCGCAGCGCCTCATCCAAGGTTCCAGCCACTCCCAGCTCTCCGGCATCCAAAAGCGCATGCACTGCAGGCTCCGCCTTATCGCCTAGCCCCGCGAGAAATCCCTCGATCCGCTGCTCATTCGCGCCCATTCCTTTACGTCTACCTGCATAGAAAACAGCTTGGCAGCCATGCGTCAAAAAGTATCGCACAGCTTCACTCGACGCCTTGGCGAAATCCAAATTCACCGCCAGCTTCGTAATCTCATTCGGCCAGCCCCAGCCGTTAAATATGACGAGCGGCGTCCCTTCACCCACCAACTGCTGCGTGGAATGCATGCTGATCGCTAAGCCATGTGAAACCAATCCGTCCACACGTCGTTGCAATAGGTGCTCAATATGCCGCGTCTCCACCTCAGGATCCATGCCCGCCGCTGAAAATACAGATAAATGATAACCGTAACTGTGAAACCTCTGTTCCAGCTTCTCAGCAAATCTGCCATAATACCCGCCAAAATGCGGAAGAATCAGCCCCAACTCATTCGAGCGGCGCCGACTTAAATTCGTTGCCATGACGTTCCGGCGATAACCTAGTTTCACAACCGCTTCTTCCACCTTGCGGATCGTCTCTGGCGCCATCGGAACCTTCCTACGGTTAATCACATTCGACACCGTCGCAATAGACACACCTGCCTCTGCGGCAACATCGACGATCGTAGCTTGTTTATTTTTCTTCATCCCATACCCTCACTCTTGAAACACTTAAACTCATTGTAGCTAGAAGGGTATTACTCGTCAAATCCCTCTTCCCCGTCGTAGCCGTTTGCCCAGCTTTCCCAGCAAAACAAAAAGACACCAAAAGCAGATCACGCTGCTTTGGTGCCCTTCTGCCCTTACTCGTCGTGATGCCCAATCAACGAAATGATCTGCTTCTTCAGCTTCACGAAAGCTTCCGAATCCTTCACATCTTCCACCTGCCGCAGCCCGCGCGGTATGACAATCTCACTGCGGATCGTGCCTGGATGCGCCTGCATCACATACACCCGTTGTGAGAGGAAGATCGCTTCCTCAATGTCATGGGTGATGAAGACAACCGTCGTTTTCTCCTTTTCCCAAATGCGCAGCAACAGCTCCTGCATCGAGTTTTTCGTTTGTGGATCCAGTGCGCCGAACGGTTCATCCATCAACAGTACATCCGGATTATTCGCCAAGGCACGCGCGATCGCAACCCGCTGCTTCATCCCGCCCGAAAGCTCCTTCGGCAGTGATTTCGCAAATTTATGCAAACCGACAAGTTCCATAAAATGATCGGATATGGCTCTCTTTTCAAATAAAGGAACACCCTTCAGCGTTAATCCGAATTCGATATTCTCTCGCACGGATAGCCATGGGAACAACGTATAGCTCTGGAAGACCATGCCTCTGTCAGCACCAGGACCGTCAATTTCATGGCCGTTGATACTCAAATCCCCCATCGTCAAGGGCTCTAAGCCAGCAATGATGCGCAATAGGGAAGACTTCCCGCAGCCCGAAGGACCGACGAAACTGACAAACTCATGTGCATCAACGTGAAAGGACACACGATCCAAAGCTACGAATTGCGACTTCTTCGTACTGTACACCTTTGTAACATCAACAGCATCGATTTTACGCAAACCCACGCTTTTCCCTACAGAGGGCACGCTGTTATCTGCCAAGTTCAAAGCTTCCATCCTAACGCCCTCCTTCCAGCCATGGGAAAAATCGCTTATGACAATAAGCAAATGTGCGATCCGTCAGCAAGCCTAACAAACCAATCGCAATAATGCCTACAAAAATTTGATCCGTATTCAGAAACCGTTGCGCCTTCATAATGGAAAATCCAAGTCCACTGCTTGCCGCAACCAACTCTGCTACAACTAGATACGTCCATGCCCACCCAATGATTAAGCGCAGTGTATTCATCAAATCTGGGAGCAGTGCGGGAATCAGCACCTTTTCAATCACTTGCCAGCGTTTCGCACCTAGTGTATACGAGGTTTGCAGCAGATCATTGGAGACCGACCGTGTATTGTCTGCAACCATCAGCATGAGTTGGAAGAAGCACCCTAGGAAGATAACGAGCACCTTCGCCCATTCGCCAATCCCAGCCCATACCATGATCAAGGGAATGAACGCTGTCGCAGGCATATAACGAATAAATTCTGTAGGAGGTACCAGCAACGCCTCTGCAAAACGATACGTGCCCGCCAAGATCCCAAGCGGTATCCCGATTAAACAAGCGAGTAAGAATCCACCGCCAACCCGGAAAATACTAATCCAAACATTATGCCAGAACACAGGGTTCTGTAATTGAATTCCGAACTGCCGGAGCACCTGATCCGGTGTTGGAAGGAAGGTTCGATTTACGAATTCTCCGTAGCTCATCATGCTCCAGAACAGCAACACAACAGCTACGATAAGCACAACGCCAGACATATAAGATTTGCGGCTAATATCGCCTCTTATGGCAAACAACGTGGACTTGCGTCTTTTTTTCATCAGCGTTTCCATCTGCAGTCCTCCTGTTCAGCCTTTATTTCTTGCGTTCCTTCATGACTTCCTCTACAAAATGGCCATCCAAGAAGGTTTCCGCTTTCGGTATCGTCGTCAGCATATCCAAGCCTTTTAGAAATTCAGCTGTTTTCCCAGAAGTATAGGCCAGTGATTCGTAAGAATCCCCTTTTGCGAAAGCTTTGATATTATCCTCTAATTGAAAAATCTTCACGCTGTCCACGCCAGCTTTGTATTCATCAACCGGTGTCTCAGCCGCTTTGGCCATAATTTTCAAGGATTCCTCTGGATTAGCCTTCCAGTAGTCCAAAGCATCGAACCATGCGTTAATTATTTTTTTCACATCATCTGGGCGATCCTTCGTAATTTCTTCCTTAAATACGAGCAAATCTGGAATCAATCCCGGTGTATCCTTGGATGAGAATAATAGCTTTCCTTTTCCCTCTTGAATTGCCTTGCTCAGGAAAGGTTCCCATAGTACCGCAGCATCCAGATTACCTGAGATGAACGCCGGTCCCGCATCATTCACCGTCATATTTGTATAGGAGACATCTTTTTCGGCTAACCCTGCTTTTTCAAGAGCTGTCAGCATAAGCAGATGATCGACAGTTCCAAGTTCAGTTGCTACTTTTTTGCCTTTCAAATCATTCAAAGAATTGATACTTGGCTTCACGACAACACCGTCGCCGCCATTGGAATTATCGTTAACGAGCACGGCTTTGAGCTTGATGCCCTTACTTGCCGGCGCTAGTGTATCACTTAAAGTCTGACTATTTGCATCTACTTTACCTGAAGCGAGTGCCGATAAAGAGTCACTGTACACAGGGAACCAAACCAGATCCACGTTCACACCATTTTTCTCAAAAAATCCTTTTTCCTTCACGAGGTACCAAACGAACCAACCCGGCCATGGACTAAGCGCCAATTTGATCGGCTCACCGCTGCCTCCTGCTTTCGTACTCGCCTCTTTACTCCCACATCCGCTGATAATTGTAAAAGTTAATAATAGCGCCAACATCAGAAATATTGTTTTTTGTCTCATTCCCCGAACTCCCTCTCTGTATAAAATGATTAGGAAAAAGCCCGGAATGATATCATATCCTGATATCCTCCCGGGCTTTTATCCCTCCGTGTGCACGATGAAGCTCATCGTGTGTCTTCTCTTGGACCTGACCAACAGCCTTCATCTGTTGCGGAACCCTAGAAAACAAGTTTGCTATGCGGTTGTTATTTCGCTGTCTTACTTTTGTCTATATCATACTTAGATTGATCATTCATGTCAATATATATAACACAAATAAATAATAGGTTGTCAAAATGATCGAACGCGTAATATTATATAACATATACAACGTCTAAACGGAGGTGTCGCGATGTATTCGATTCATTTCCACATTCACATGTTAGATAAAAAGCACATTCAACCAGCCGCGGCCATGATACCAACTGAGGTATCTTCAGCACTTTATGACGATCTCTCCCTGCCGAGCCATTCCTTCCAGCACCCTCACTTGATTCCCCCTATAAATAAGCATGATGTCACTGAACCACCCACTTGCCCCGCGGCTCACTAACCTCTATACACATGATGAAGATGACCTGAGACTCTGACTCAGGTCTTTTTGTTGTGACGATACGCGAGTCTCGGCGGGGATATCCGCGTAGCAAAGGAGCTCAAACGAACCACCGCCAGCCTGATTCCAACGCCTTTAGTGATGAAAAACATCACTAAAGCTCAATAAAAGCCACCCCTAGCCTGATTCCAACCCCTGTAGTGATGAAAAACATCACTACAGCTCAATAAAAGCCACCTCTGACCTGATTTCAACGCCTGTAGTGATGAAAAACATCACTACAGCTCAATAAAAGCCACCCCTAGCCTGATTCCAACCCCTGTAGTGATGAAAAACATCACTACAGCTCAATAAAAGCCACCTTTGCCCTGATTCCAACGCCTGTAGTGATGAAAAACATCACTACAGCTCAATAAAAGCCACCCCTAGCCTGATTCCAACCCCTGTAGTGATGAAAAACATCACTACAGCTCAATAAAAGCCACGCCTAGCCTGATTCCAACGCCTGTAGTGATGAAAAACATCACTACAGCTCAATAAAAGCCACGCCTAGCCTGATTCCAACCCCTGTAGTGATGAAAAACATCACTACTGCTCAATAAAAGCCCCCTCTGGCCTGATTTCAACGCCTGTAGTGATGAAAAACATCACTACAGCTCAATAAAAGCCACGCCTAGCCTGATTCCAACGCCTGTAGTGATGAGAAACATCACTACAGCTCAATAAAAGCCACGCCTAGCCTGATTCCAACGCCTGTAGTGATGAGAAACATCACTACAGCTCAATAAAAGCCACCTCAGGCCTGATTCCAACGCCTGTAGTTCTCAGCGGGTGCTTATTTGCCACGCCGCCACGCCAAAATCAAAAAAGCCCGTCACTCCCATAGCCGGGAGGACGGACTTCATTTCAGCGCAGCTTACACGCCTAACCATTTCTTGAACAAGTGCTTCGTCGTGTCCGCATTCAATGCGGCGATTGACGTCGTAAGCGGAATGCCCTTCGGACAGGAGCGTACACAGTTCTGCGAGTTACCGCAGCCTTCGATACCGCCATCTGTCATCAGCGTATCCAAACGCTCGTCTTTGTTCATTTCACCTGTTGGGTGAGCATTGAATAGACGAACTTGGGACAATGCGGAAGGCCCAATAAACGAGTTCTTGTCGTTTACATTCGGACAAGCTTCCAAACAAACGCCACATGTCATACATTTGGACAATTCGTAAGCCCATTGACGCTTCGACTCGGCCATACGCGGTCCAGGACCTAGATCGTACGTTCCATCGATTGGAACCCACGCTTTAACCTTTTTCAACGCGTTAAACATACGTCCACGGTCGATAACAAGGTCACGCATAACAGGGAACGTGCTCATTGGTGCCACGCGGATTGGCTGCTCAAGCTTATCGACAAGCGCCGAACAAGCTTGACGCGGCTTCCCGTTAATAACCATCGAACAAGCGCCGCATACTTCTTCCAGACAGTTGGATTCCCAACAAACGGGTGTTGTTTTGTCGCCTTTGGCATTCTTCGGATTACGCTGAACTTCCATTAATCCGCTGATCACGTTCATATTCGCGCGGTATGGAACTTCAAATTCCTCTGTATACGGTTTGGAATCCGGACTCTCTTGACGAGTCACGATAAACTTCACTGTTTTCGGTGCGCTCAGTGTCTCCGCCATGATCAGGATCCCTCCTTTTTCTTCTCCGTGGAGTAGTCACGTTTACGAGGTTTAATCAACGATACATCAATTTCATCATACGAAATCTTTGGACCATCTGGCGTCCAGTCAGCGATTGTCGTTTTCATGAAGTTGTCATCATCACGCTCTGGGAAATCAGGCTTGTAATGTGCGCCGCGACTTTCATCACGCATCAAGGCACCAACGGTCATCGCTTCAGCAAGCTCAAACATGTTCCAAAGCTGGCGTGTGAACGCAACACCTTGGTTGTTCCAACGTGCCGTATCTGTGATGTTGATGTTGTTGTAACGCTCTTTCATATCTTTGATTTTGCCAATTGTATCTTGTAAACGATCATTGTAACGAACAACCGTCATATTCGCATTCATCATGTCGCCAAGCTCTTTATGAAGCACGTACGCATTCTCTGTACCGCTGTTCATTTTAAGCAAGCTCTCATAACGATCTGTGTGACGCTTCTTCTCACGGTCGAATACGATCGATGATGTATCGTCCGCATGCTTCTCTAAGCCACGAATGTACTCAACCGCTTTCGGACCGGAAACCATACCGTCATAAATCGCGGAAACGAGGGAGTTCGCGCCCAAACGGTTTGCACCGTGATGCTGATACTCACACTCACCTGCTGCGAATAGGCCAGGAATGTTCGTCATCATGTTATAGTCAACCCACATGCCGCCCATGGAATAGTGAACCGCAGGGAAAATCTTCATTGGAATTTTACGCGGATCGTCACCCATGAACTTCTCGTAAATTTCCATAATACCGCCAAGCTTAATATCAAGCTCTTTCGGGTCTTTATGTGAAAGATCCAAGTAAACCATGTTCTCGCCGTTAATCCCTAGCTTCTGATCAATACACACGGAGAAAATCTCACGAGTTGCGATATCACGAGGCACTAGGTTTCCGTAGGCTGGGTATTTTTCTTCAAGGAAGTACCAAGGCTTACCGTCTTTGTAAGTCCAAATACGTCCACCCTCACCACGAGCAGATTCGGACATCAAGCGCAGCTTGTCGTCACCAGGAATCGCTGTAGGGTGAATTTGAATCATTTCACCATTGGCATATTTAACACCTTGTTGGTAAACCGCACTCGCTGCAGTTCCTGTGTTAATGACCGAGTTCGTTGTTTTTCCGAAAATGATACCAGGACCGCCAGTCGCCAAAATCACGGCATCAGCTGGGAACGTTAGAATTTCCATGCTGCGCAAATCTTGTGCTGCGATACCTCGGCATACGCCTTCGTCATCTAGAACCGAACCAAGGAATTCCCAATGTTCGAATTTCGTTACAAGACCTGCCGTCTCCCAACGACGAACTTGCTCATCCAATGCGTACAGAAGTTGTTGACCTGTAGTCGCCCCAGCAAATGCTGTACGGTGATATTTCGTACCACCGAAACGACGGAAATCAAGCAAACCTTCTGGTGTACGGTTAAACATAACGCCCATACGGTCCATCAAGTGAATGATGCCTGGAGCTGCGTCGCATAATGCTTTAACAGGAGGTTGATTCGCTAAGAAATCTCCTCCGTATACTGTATCGTCAAAGTGCTCCCATGTGGAGTCACCTTCACCCTTCGTATTCACCGCACCGTTAATGCCGCCTTGCGCACATACGGAGTGGGAACGTTTAACAGGAACCAAGGAGAACAATTGTACATGAACCCCAGCTTCTGCTGCTTTAATTGTCGCCATGAGTCCCGCAAGGCCTCCGCCGACGACGATGATTTTTGAATTAGCCACTTCTGTTCACCCTCCCTTAATGCCCCGTATGCGCTTCTACTGGAACCGAAAAGTCCGTACCTGTAAACGCAGTTAATGACATGATAAACATCACGGTCATACCAACGAATAAGCCCAATGTAATGTAAGTCGAAAAGCGTTGCGCACGCGGTCCAATTGTAATTCCCCAACTTACTAGGAATGACCATAGACCATTGCAGAAATGGAAGGATGCAGAAACAATCCCTACCAGATAGAACGTGAACATGAAAGGATTCGTCGCGATTTCATGCATCGTCCTGCCCAATTCTTCATGCGCTACATTGCCTAAAGCAACCTGAACACGCGTCTCGAACAGATGCCAAGCAATGAACAAAAACGTAAGCACACCTGTCACACGTTGCAACATAAACATCGTATTACGGAAGTACCCGTAGCTTGATACGTTATTACGTGATTGGTACGCTACATAAAGTCCGTAAACGGCATGATAAAGAAGCGGAAGCCAGATTCCCACGATTTCCATAAGGAGTACCAAAGGCAAGTCGTTCAGCCAGTTAATTTGATCCACGAAAGCTTCAGGCCCTTTCGTAGCTTCATAGTTAGTGAGCAAATGCTCAATAAGGAAGAAGCCCACCGGAATGACACCTAATAACGAGTGGATCTTTCTAAAGTAATACGAATTACTCATAATGTAACCAATTCCCCCCTCAACAAAATTCAATCCCAACTAACATCCGACAAGTTTTGACAAAACAAGCCACATATCATTGTACTCTCGCCGCAAACGAGCGTCAACCCATAATCATCCACGCCTATTTTGCCAATTCAGTCAATGATTATACGCGAAAGATCACGAAATATAGATAAATTGTGACATGTACATCGTACCTCTTTCACGCTTATAATGGAAGTGCCGTTTTTTTATATCTACTTATAACTATTTCACATAAGAGGTGAGATTAAACACATGGAGCTTTTAGATGTTTTCGCTATCGTTGTTGAACAAGTCAGCCTCAATAAAGCTTCGCAATTGTTAAACATTTCGCAGCCTGCACTTTCGCGTAAAATTATGAAGCTGGAAGATGAGCTGGATGTGGAGCTTTTTATCCGGAAAGGAAAAAGACTGGAGTTAACCAAAGCGGGGCAAATTTGCTATGATCATGCCTTAGAGAAACGTCATCTGGAGCGCAAGTTCAAACAAGCTATTCATATGTATAAAGCCGCGGGTAGTCATGCGTCACTTACAATTGGCGCCTCGCTCACAACGCTTCAAGCAACACTGCCTGATCTCATAACGGATTACTTGCAAGAATATCCCCTGACAGATATTAAGCTTCTTACCGGCAAAACGCATGAGGTTGTGTCTATGGTGAAAGACAACAAAGTAGATATCGGTATCGTAGCTTCACAAATTAATGCGACAAGCCTTCACTGTGAGCCTTTATTCGATGACCATCTCTGCCTTGTACTTCCATCCGGACACCCGTTTATCGATCGTTCGGAGATTACGATGCAGGATCTGAATGAACTGCCGATGATTCTCTTCTCTAAAGGTACTTGGTACCGCATTCTGATGGACGAGCTATTCAACCGTTTCACGATATTTCCCAATGTTCAAATGGAGATCGATTCCTTCGAGGCGATTATTCGGCTCGTTTCCACCTGCAAAACAGCAACCTTATTACCCAAATCCTATTTACGTGACGATTTAATTCAGAATAATGAACTTATTTTAAGACAGCTCCATGAATTGGAACAAACGAAACGAACGACCTCACTCATCTACTCCGATCACTCTGCTGATAATGCAGAATCCATGAAGTTCGTCGCCCAAGCAATCAAATACTTTGCCAAACACCGCTAGCTGCAATTGCATTACATCCACACGAATTTATACCCAACCCCCCAAACCGTCCGAATCCACTTCGGCTCTTTGGGGTTATCTTCAATTTTTTTACGAAGATTCGCGATATGTACATCAATAGCCCTGTCTGTGACAAAAGAATCGAAACCGCGAACCGTTTGCAGTAAATCTTCGCGGCTGTACACCCGACCCGGGCTGTTGATAAAGCATTTCATAATTTCGAATTCGGAATAGGTCGTCTCCACAATCTCGCCATACACACACATGGAGCGTGTCTTCGGATCCAATGTTATTTTCTCATGCTAGCTCCAGGACATGGAATGTGTTGGGATCAGCCGATAACTTGACTTTCGAATTCATTGATTTGGTTGTTGGTTCCGATGATGACCATAATGTCGTTTTCATTCACGATGTCACCCGCATGCGGCGCAATGATTACCCCAGACTGCTTATTGATCGCGACAACACTACAGCCGTACTTGGCCCGCGGATCCAATTGTTGAATCGTATAGCCGCATAAGCGTTTCGGTACCGAGAGTTCAACAATCGTGTAGTCTTTGGATATTTCAATATAATCTAACAAATTCGGGGTTGCGAGTTGATGTGCCACACGAATCCCCATATCCCGCTCCGGATAAACGACGCGATCGACGCCTAATTTCGTCAGAACCTTCCCATGAAGCTCTGTTAACGCTTTGGCAACGACTTGATTGACCCCTAAATCTTTCATCACAATAGCCGTCAAAATACTGGATTGAATATCATCTCCAATGGCGATAACCGCGCAATCAAAATTCCGAATTCCTAATGATTTCAGCACATCTTCATCCGTGGCATCCGCGACAACCGCATGCGTCAGTTGATCGCTCATTTCGTTTACGACTTCCTCATTTAAGTCAATCCCTAACACTTCATGACCGAGTTTCATGAGCTCTTTGGATAGGCTTGACCCAAATCGCCCAAGTCCTACTACTACGTATTGATTCTTCTTCATCTTTCCTAACCCCTATCCAATCGTAATTTTCCCCTCAGGGTATCTAAATAATTCTTTTTCCTGCTTCGGCTGTAAGGCATAGGCAAGTGTGATTGTCCCTAAGCGCCCAGCAAACATCGTTAAGCATATAAGCACTTTCCCAATCGTTGTTAAATCCGGCGTTAAACCCATCGTTACGCCTACAGTTCCGAATGCGGATGTGACCTCGAACAAAATTTTGATAAAAGACGAGTCCTCAGTCGTAGATAAAATCATCGTGACGAAGATGACTAAAAATAAAGCCATCATAGATAACGTAATCGCTTTGAGAATTCGATCCTTGGCAAGACGGTAGCGAAAAATAACGATATCCTCTTTACCACGTATCATCGTAATAATGGCACTTATCAGAATCGTAAACGTAGTTGTTTTAATTCCTCCGCCCGTGGAGCCTGGTGAGGCACCGATAAACATGAGAATGATCAGGAGAAATTGGGAAGCTGAACGAAGCGCGCCAATATCCACTGTATTCGGACCCGCCGTCCGGGCAGCCGTAGATTGGAAAAAGGACGCTAACACTTTGGAACCAAAATCCAAGGAAGCTAAGGTTCTGATATTGGTAAATTCGAATATAAAAATACCAAGCGCACCTACTAAGAGAAGTAAACCGCTCATGCTTAGAACGACCTTTGAATGCAGGGAAAGCTTCTTCTTATTGCGAAATTCCATCAGATCGGAGATGACAATAAATCCAATCCCTCCAAGGATAATCAGCATCATCGCTACAAAATTAACGACAAAATCGCCGACATATCCGGTCAGAGAAACGAAAGGTGCATCCACGGTTCCAAATAAATCAAAGCCCGCATTATTAAACATGGATACTGAATGCCAGATGCCGTAATAAAGACCTCGCGTAAAGCCAAAATCAAATGAAAACCGAATTGTAAAAATGATTGCAGCCACAGCCTCAATGGACAAGGAATATATAATAACTTTACGAATTAAACGGACAATGCCTTCCATACTGCCTTGGTTGAAAGCTTCTTGTAAGACGAGCCGTTCTTTTAACGTAATTTTTTTACGAAAAACAAAAGCGACTAGCGTGGCCATGGTCATGAAGCCAAGACCGCCGATTTGAATCAAAGAGATAATCACAATTTGTCCAAAAGTGGTATATGCACTGCCTGTATCTACGACAACAAGCCCTGTTACACAGGTTGCCGACACCGCAGTAAAAAGAGCATCAATAAATGACATAGACAATCCAGTGGTCGATGCAAACGGCAACATCAAAAGCCCCGCTCCTATGAAAATGATAACAGCGAAGCCAAGAACCAATATTTGAGGCGGTGTTAGTTGCCATATATTCATTTTTTTATTCATGGTACCTTATCGTGCCTCCCGGGTATGTAAGAAAATAATCGGAATTCAAGTTGTAACGATAGACTTCCCCCGTTAACATGTAGAAATTCCCCAATAAGCAATTGATAGGTATTATATAATTGTTTCCGAATCTTTACCAGTAAATTGGCTTTCTTTTTAATCTATGATAACGTAAAGAAATGATTGAGAATCGCGAATTCAGAAGGGATTTGACTATGCTAAAGCTGAAATTTAATCGTTTTCTCCTCTTCTTGGCTTGTATCGGCCTACTCCTTTATATCAGTATTGCGATGTTGTATGGATTGCGTGATGAAGAACCGCCAGTTGCAGATATCCCTACGATTACTAAGCAGCAAGCTGCAGAAAGTGCGGCAGCCTTTATTCTTCAGCGCTACGAACTGCGCAATCCAGAAACTTATGTTGTCTATCAATCTAAAAAAGAACGAAATGGCTACTTACAAAAAGAGCATTTACTAGAAGCTTATACGAAGCAATATGGGGAACGGTTCCCCCTCGACTATTATCAAGTCAGTGTAAAGGATACCATAACGAAACGACAGTTTGAAGTCGATGTGAATTACACGAATTCGAACATCATCGGCTGGCATGAAAATCTAGAAATCACGAACAAGGGACAGTCGTCGCCGATTAGTAAGACAAAAGCAGATACGTTAGCGAAGCTGGAGCTTCGTCAGATGGACTTTGACCCAGCGGACTTCAGCCAAGTGGATGCGACAAGCGATGATGCTTCCGAAGAACAAACAACACTGCATTATGAAAAACGCACGAATCCGATCGGTGAAGCCAAGCTTCACGTTCGCGTGAATTTCGATCAAGCGAATCTTACCGGTTTTCTTGTCAGCTTTCAGCTGCCTGCGTCTCATCTGGATTGGTTAGCAGAACAAGATGACTCCGCATCTCTCATGACTTGGATTTCCATGGGCTTCACCCTGCTGATGACGCTTGCTGCGATTGTTTTTGCCATCATATATAGGAAACATATGAAATTCAGCAGAGGTCTGCTTTTAACCACTATCTTCTTAGTCATTTATCTCACGAATAATGTGAATATGTATCCGGCCTTCCGAGTGATGAGCGGTGATACGAACAGTGACTTGGCCATATGGTTTACAATTGTCTTCATGAGCGTAATTACTGTTCTTCTAGGCATCTCGCTCTACCTTTCTCTGGTCGCTGGTATTGGACTTTGGAACGCCATCGGTCAGAGAAAATGGCCCTCTTGGAAAGACGGCCTGTTCGGTCAAGAGGTTTACAACGGAATGGGACGCGGTTATTTACTCGCACTCTTCATCCTTGGCATTCAGCAGGTGTTATTTTACGCAGGCGAAGTGAAGTTTGATGTCTGGTCCGTTAATGATCCCACGGATTCGGTACTCAACATGCTTGAGCCTCGATTATTCCCGCTCATGGCATGGGTTGCGGCCATTTCAGAGGAGGCGACCTTCCGACTGCTCGGAATCATCCTTTTCAAAAAGATGTTCCGCAACAACTTCATTGCCATCTTATTACCAAGTGTGATCTGGGCAGCCAGCCATACCCAATATCCGATCTATCCGGTGTATACGAGACTCATCGAGGTCACCATCATCGGTATCATTCTCGGATATGTATTCCTGAAATATGGGTTCATTACAGCCATATTTGCCCATGCATGCATGGATAGCATTCTGATGGGATTGTCCCTCTTCTCCTTAGGCCATGTCGGCGATGTACTTGCTGGTATACTGTATCTCGTACTTCCGGGACTGGTTGGACTAGTCTTAGCTTGGCTGCATGGAAAAAGGCGAAAGCCCCCTATTCTTGGGGAGCCGCCGCCTCGCCTTGAAGTGCTTTGATAATTTCGCTCGCTAATTTCTCACCTATACCGAGAGGCTTGAAGTCCGTGACTTCGGCCTCTTTTATTTTGCGTACGGAGCCAAAATGCTTCAGCAACGCTTTGCGGCGCTTCTCGCCGACGCCCGGAATGGCGTCGAGCTGCGAAACGACCATCGATTTCGCTCGCGTTTCTCGATGGAACGTGATGGCGAAGCGATGGACCTCGTCTTGAATCCGCTGCAGCAAGTAGAACTCCTGGCTGTCTCGCGGTAACGGAACAATTTCGGCAGGATCCCCGATCATCAACTGGGCTGTTTTGTGCTTGGCATCCTTCACAAGCCCGCAAATCGGAATAAATAAGCCCAATTCATTCTCAAGAACGTCGATAGCGGCAGATATTTGCCCTTTACCTCCATCGACAACGATCAAATCAGGCATCGTGAGATTGTCCTTCAATACACGTTCGTACCGACGCCGAATCACTTCTCGCATCGTTTCATAATCATCTGGCCCTACGACCGTTTTCACCTTATATTTACGGTACTCCTTACGATCAGGCTTACCATCCACGAAAACAACCATGGCCGATACCGGATTCGTCCCTTGGATATTCGAGTTATCGAACGCCTCAATTCGACGAATCGTGCCGATACCAAGCCACTCGCCGAGGTTCTCAACCGCCTTCGTCGTACGACGCTCATCGCGTTCAACAAGTCGGAATTTCTCATCCAATGCGTTCACTGCGTTGTCTCTGGCCATATCGACCATTTGCTTTTTCAATCCGCGCTGCGGCATGTGGACTTTGACCTTAAGCCAACCTTCCAAGGCTTCGCGGATCTCCTTCTCGTCTCCCTCTGAACGTCTTACCACATCATCCGAAGCCTCTTGCTGCACTTCTGGCTCAGGCATCGTTGGCAAGAAAATCTCCTTCGGCAATGCCGGATTTTCGCTATATACCTGTGTGACATACGTCATGAAATCGTTGTACTCATCACCGTAGTAGGGAAAGAGCGAAACATGCCGCTCGATGAGCTTGCCCAGGCGCATATACTGGATATGCACCGCCATCCAGCCTTTGTCGACGGCGTAGCCGAACACATCGCGGTCGAGCGCGTCGGCCGTTGTGATCTTCTGCTTCTCCATGAGCGCGTCGATGCTCATGATATGATCGCGCAGCTCCTTCGCGCGCTCGAAGTTCAGTTCTTCTGCTGCCGCCAACATCTTGGTCGTCAGCTCTTCTTTAATGACGTCGTGTCCCCCGTTCAGGAAACGACTGATCTCTTGCACCATCCGCTCGTTCGTCTCCGCGGATACCTCTAAAGCGCAGGGCGCAAGACATTGACCCATGTGATAGTATAGGCATACTTTATCGGGCATGGTCTTGCACTTGCGCAGCGGATACAACCGGTCCAGCAGCTTCTTCGTCTGCTGCGCCGCGAAAGCGTTCGGATAAGGGCCGAAGTACTTTCCCTTATCCTTGTACACACGCCGCGTGACTTCCAGACGCGGCTGTTCTTCATGTGTAATCTTAATGTACGGGAATGTCTTATCATCCTTCAGAAGCACGTTATAGCGAGGATGATGCTGCTTAATCAGATTACACTCTAAGATGAGTGCCTCCATATTGGACGAAGTAATGATATATTCAAAGTCGCGAATTTCGCTGACTAGCTTTTGCGTTTTTGCGCTGTGACTCCCTGTGAAATAAGAGCGCACACGATTTTTCAAAACCTTAGCTTTACCCACGTAAATAATGGTACCTTGATGATTCTTCATGATATAGCAGCCCGGCTTATCCGGAAGTAAAGATAGTTTATGCCTGATCGTTTCCAAGCTCTGTTCGCGGACGTCAGCGTCCTCTTGCTCGAAGTCAGTCATTTATTCTCATCTCCTTTCAGAAAAAATCAGCACACAAGAAAAAGCTCTTTCTCAGCATAGCAGAAAAAGAGCTTTTTCTCACGAACAATTGTTTCTAGTTTGTAACGGTTATGACTTATTGATGACGGGAAACAACGTTTTTCAACGCGTCTTTGGATTGGAAGCCAACCACTTTATCAACCGGCTGTCCGTCTTTGAAGACGATCAGTGTCGGGATACTCATTACGCCAAAGCGAGCAGCAGATTCTGGATTGTCATCTACGTTTACTTTTGCGATTTTCAAAGATTCAACTTCTTTATCCAGCTCTTCCAATACAGGAGCGATCATTTTACAAGGTCCGCACCAAGGTGCCCAGAAGTCTACAAGTACTGTACCTTCTCCTTCAACTTCCTCTTTAAAACTGTTGTCAGAAACATTCACGATTGCCATGATAGTTCCTCCTTCTTAGAATGAATTCAATTTATAAGGTGAAAAGTAAGATTAAGCTGTTAACTTAACTTGCTTTACATCACGGGTGACAAAGTCAACACACAAAGTATACCACAGTTAGGTACCTTTTCAACCAAGCCATTAGTTAGAAAAAAGGGCATCCCTCGGTCTACTTCGAAGGTAATTCTACTGGCAAGCCTTGGCGTCGCTGCTCTTCAATATAGGAGATTCTATCCTTCAAGTTGGCTTGAAGCAGCTGCAGCATCTCCATTTGCTTCTCGATTTCTAGAAGCTTCTCGGTATATAGCGGAAGCAGATCATCGCACTGTGACTCCTGATTCTTCATCACACAGTTCAGAAAGCTCTCAATCTGTTCGGTCGTGAAGCCGAGGCTCAAATAAAACTGAATCGTCTTCACACGTTCAACAACCATTTGATTGTAGACGCGATAACCATTCTCTTCACGCTGTGTTGCGATCAGCCCTTTGGTCTCATAGTAGCGCAAGGACCGAATACTGGCTCCGGTAAGCTTGGATAGCTCACTAATCCGCATGGACTTCACTTCTTTCCTTGTTCCTTCATGAATGGAGGGATGTCTTTAATATAAACCATGACACTAATGTCAGAGTCAAGAGCTATTTTGCCCAATTCGATCTCATTTGTGTTTGTTTGCATAATTGTCACTTTTGATTAGCTTTACAACTTTCGACGAATTTGGGTATACTAGGCTTACAAATATGAATGTCGGACGTTAGGGGGTAACCACATGAGCAATCAACACCCTGAGCATCACGTGTACGAAGAACCGCGTAATGATTTCATGGATGTAGGCATAGGCTTTGGCGCATTCTTTGGCGTATTGTTCGTCATTGCAGTCATTGCTACCGTCATCCAAGTGATGAAATAGGATAGAACAACACATAAAAAGCCGCTTTGCATCTTTATGCGAAGCGGCTTTTTTTCTGCCATTTTCTTCAAAGATGCTAAAGCACACTCATTTTTTGGGAAAACGGATAAATATGGATGAATTCGTGCGAAAGTGCAACCTTTCGGACCCATATGGTGACAAAATGAGAAATACCAGCAGAATAGTTGCACTTTTGCAAGCATTTCAGTTAGACAGGTGAACTCGACGAGAAAGGTTCCCTTTTCGCATCTTTGATAAGCTATATCCACGCCGCAAACGAGTTGACGCAAAAAAGAGGGTGTTCCCCGCCACATACATGGCTTATGGGACACCCTCTTTGCTTCGCATCTTATTTCCCTCGTTTGTTCGTCCCCGTTACCTCAACTACATCAACGAATGGTCGGATCCGGTCCATAATTCGTTGGCCCTTGTACTCCTCGTCACCATCTTTGTTCGTGAAGCTGAAATGTTTCTCCAAACCCGACAGCACATAATTGGAGGTGTAGAAGGTTGGTTTCCGATTCATCCGGTGATTGACGATCGCACCGATGACATGATCTCGGAGCCAAGGGTTCAAATTCTCTGCCCCGATATCATCGAAAACGAGTAAGTCTGTTTCCTTCAGAAGGTCTATCGTCTCTTTCAGCTTATAAGGCTCTTGGAACATGCTCTTCAAGTCCTCGGCAAAGTCTGGCATATAGACGATAGCGCCCGTCATCCCTACTTTGGCAAGCTGATGCAGCATATAGCCCATCAAGAACGTCTTCCCCGTACCGAACGATCCAGATAAGTACAGGCCACGAGGTTGAAGTCCTTCCTCGATGGTTAAGTTCACGTAGTCATTGATCTGCATAACGGCTTTCGCCCGATCCAAATCCGTTTCCAAAATATCACCAAAAGAGAAGCTTCGCGAAATCATACGCGGATCCACGTGAAACGTGCGGATACGGCTGCTGATGGCATCCTGTTGTCCTTTGGCAATGAACTTTTTACAGGAAACCTTCTCCTCATGGATAAAAGCAGCGCGACCCTCCACGGATTCAGCCGAAATTATGGTGTAATGCCCCGTCATATCGTTAGGACATTTGTCCAACCCTGGGCAATTGGAGCAATTTTTATATTCAGAAACATGCTGATACAGCTTGTTCATATTTATTTTAATCGCATAATCATCGACAAAAGGATGTTTCTGACGAAACTTAGCAATCAATGGGTCCGCGAGAACTCCTTGAATCTTCGCTTCTGCTTTTCTTTTCCATTCTGAATCCGGTAATGATTTAAGTAAATGAGATAAGGATTCCATCCGATCGGCACCTCCTAACAGTCACATCTTTCTAGCTCTTGCGATTAAATCGCTCATCCAGCTTCTGTGCCATTCGTCTAGCAGCCTCTAACTCCTCTGCAGACAGCCTTGTAGACGCCGTTGTTCCCGAATCTGGCAATACAATAGGGATATGAGGCTTCTGTATCTTACCCTGACGTCCACGTGTAGCAGAGCCTCCACCTGCCTTCGCAGATTCCACTTTAGAAGCAGCCTTCTGTTTATAATTGATTTTCTCACGCACATATTCAACAGCTTGTTCATACGTATTAATTTGCTTGCCTAGCATATCGGAAGCTACAGCCTCAATCGAGGATTTGGCCCAAGAGCGACGATCAATATGCAGGAAGTGAATCAGAACATTGATGACTTCTTCTTTTAATTTATAGTTCAAATCGATTTTTTCGAAAATATTAAGTACGCCATCAGGTATCGAACCCTGTGTGAAAAACATTTTCAGCACGGCCGTGTATGGCTCATTTCTCATGATGTAGTTGTACTGATGATCTGTGCACTCGCCGCGCAGCTGCTGAGGAACTTCTAAGTAATAGGCCATCTCAACGGACTGCTCTTCCGACGGTTCAACGCTATCCTCAGTTTTCGTTGTCGTCCGCTCTCGTTCCTCATCCCGTTTCTTGCTCTGTCTGTAGAACAGATTCGCATTATATTGCATGAGATCCATGACAAGCTCACCCTCTTCCGTGAACACGCCATCCTCATCCAGCAAGCGGCACGTTTCTTGCAAGGAAAGGTTGTATTTCTTCGCCACAATATTAATGGCTACCATATGCTCTGGCTTGTGCTTCAACGCCTCGACAAACATGCGATTACTAGCTCCACGCGGGAACCTCATAATAATATCAGCGTACTTGAAGCCCTTGGTCGTCACATCCATTCGAGCGTCCCCTTGCTTGCTTGCAGACGCCTCATAGAGTGCTTGTTCCAGCTCATAATCCACGACCTGTGTATTCAGACGGAATAGCTCATAAAAAGGAACCGATAAGTTCTCCTCGGTCGCCTCTCGACACTCCTCAGGTTCAGGTGAGAGAAGATCTTCGCGCAGCGACAGCAGCATAAATTTGCCGACCTTGTCGCGGAGAAACAATGTTAAATGCTGGTTACGGAAAAACTCATTCGGCCCTAACGGCGCGAACAGCGTATAGACGAAAACATAATCCTCTTCCTCCGGAATAAACTTGCGTGTCGTCTGAAGGAGACCGATCGCTTCTAGCTTCGAGGATTGTTCAATAATATACTTCCGGCCGCGCTCATTCTGCTCCAGCTCAAGCAACAGAAACAGCTTTCGTTGCTGCTCCATCGGCGAATAGCCTACCTTCTCAGCACTCATCTGCTGATAGAGCGCCTGATAGAAACTAATCGCCAAGCCGCCTATCATTGGCTGATACATCATCGCTAACATTTTATAATCTAAACTGCTCAAAGAAAACTCACGGTTCACACAAAACCTGTGATTCTCGGTGAAATGCAGCATATTCGTCATTCTCATCCCGTTACAGCACCATCCTGCCTCAGCTCGACCGAGTCGCAACTACAAATCTAGCTGCTTACTGCCTCAGTCTCTCTCTATTAGTCTACCACAAAAATCGACAATCTTGGTATCTACAAGAGAAAGATAATTTTACCTTATGGGCAAGAAAAAGATTCCATCGCAATTACTCACTAGCAATGGAATCTTAACGTGGGCTCAACTATTCAACGTGTTTTCGGGATCAACATCAGGTTCTCCTACATGTCCATACATCTGCGGATGCAACTTCTGTGCGATAGTCAGATCAAGCTTCCAATGTTCGCTCTGCTCGTTCTCTGCTAGGCTTTCCATCCATAATTCAATAAGATCATTCATACGCGTTGCGCTTTGAATCGGTACAGGATGCTTAGCATCTTTGATGAAAAAAAGAGAGCTTTGAGGCAGCCCCTTGTGAAGAATTTGGGCGTATGGATGGAATCTAGTGTCCTTTTGACCATAGATCAATAAAACAGGCTGCTGAATCCTAGGAAGACGGCTTGTGCAGGAGTAGTGCAGCGATTGTTCGAAATACGATTTCACATTGCCTGCTGCGTCATGTAAAGCATGTTCGTTCAACTTATGATAGGTTGTCGTTTTATCGGCATTGCCATACGTAATTGCCTTAATCAAAAGTTTCATAAATCGACTAGGATTCGCCATTCGAACCGCAAGCCAAACTCTGAGCCTATTGTAGGTATCTGTCAATTCAGACATCCCGCTTACGATAATCCCCCCAACAAACCGGGTGGGATGCGAGAGTAATGCTTCCAAAGCAACGGTTCCTCCTGTGGAATAACCGCACAGAAAGGCTTGCTTGATACCTAAGTGATCAAGAAGCCCTATCATGTCTTCCGTAATAAGTTCATAACTTAGTGTCCGAGCTGAGCAAGCACTAGCGCCATGCCCCCTAATATCAAAAGTAATCAATCGGAAACGGTCCCCTAGTTGTTCCTTCTGATACGTGAATGCTTCAAGCGTAAGCAACGGAGGATGAATAAACACAATCGGCGTACCCATTTCTGGCCCCGTTAACTCATAATGCAGTGTTGATCCATTCACATTCGCCCAAGGCACGGGTCGTGTCACCTCCGTAAGTGAGATTATGTTACCCCCTCTTAGCGTGACCCGATTAGCTTACCTTTATCACACGGCGACTAGAACATTTTGAAACCGCGAGTACGCAGTGCTTTGATCGCAGAGCCACTCAAAATCGCGCCAATTAGACCCCCGATTGCGGGAATAACATCAACAATCGTAAAGCTCTCGTCGCTGGATAGAAAAGTGGAGGATCCCATATAACCATAGATGATAATCCCAATCACCAAGGCAATGAACGCGTACAGCGGAAACCATGTCGTTTTCATCAGCATGTTTAGAATAAATCCGATCCCAAAGAATAACACCATCATTAAGACAGTGGCAATAACCATTTGCAGCACGATAGTTCCCCCTTAAATATGTAAGAAGCACTTCATTTCATTGGCTCCTGTAGCTCTTATTATTGTAATCGACAGGAAGGTACAGGTAAAGTGTACACAAATTGAACAATTTCCAAGCAACTTCAGAGTAATTTCACCCTTTGTTCATTTGCCCTTTCTCCATGAATTGGATACAATGTAGGGGATATTAGCCCTTGAATGGAGGAAAAACAATGAGTGAAGCCGTACAAACGCTGGAAGGCTGGTATGCGCTCCATGATTTCCGTCTGATGGATTGGAATGCATGGCATGCCGCAACCCCGCAAGAACGTAAGCATGCAGCGGATGAGCTGCAAACTTTCTTGTCCCAGTGGCAGCAAGTTGAAAACGATAAACTAGGCAGTACTGCCGTTTATAGCATCGTAGGTCAAAAAGCTGATTTCGTTTTCATGCAAATGCGTGAAACACTGGAAGAGCTGAATGAGCTTGAAACTGCTTTTAATAAGTCCAGCTTTGCTGCGTTTACTATACCCGTTTATTCCTATGTCTCGATCGTAGAATTGAGCAGTTACCTTGCGAAGCCAGGTGTTGATCCTGCACAGGATCCTGACATTCAAGCCCGCTTGAAACCAATTCTTCCTAAATCCAAGCATATCTGCTTCTATCCGATGAACAAGCGTCGTGATGGCAACGATAACTGGTACATGCTTCCTGCTGAAGATCGTAAAACGATGATGCGCAGTCATGGTATGATCGGTCGCACTTATGCAGGTAAAGTGAAACAAATCATTACAGGCTCCGTTGGTTTGGATGATTGGGAGTGGGGCGTTACACTATTCTCAGATGATCCCCTTCATTTCAAAAAGCTCGTGTACGAAATGCGCTTTGATGAAGTCAGTGCACGCTTTGGCGAGTTCGGAGATTTCTACGTTGGTAATGTAATGCTGCCAGAGAAATTCGCGGCATTCATTCAAATCTAAAGCATACCATTTAAGAGCAAAGGACCACGGTCCTTTGCTCTTTTTTCATTCTTCCCATGACAAAAAGCAAAAAAGAAGCATTGCCCTTATACAGAGGCAATGCTTCTTGGCTCATTTATTCATCGTCCTCGTCGTCTCGCAAAGCAGCTTCCAATTCAGCTTCCATCTGCGCTTTACGCGCCAGATACGCTTCCGTATCACGGTCACGTTGACGACTTTTTTCCTTCAGACGTTCAATCGCAGGAAGAATGAGAATATCAATTTCCTTTTGGACAACAGCGACATGATCGTAACGTTTCTCAGTCTCTAAGAAGTGACCGACCTCGATCAAGGCATTGTAACGATCCAGTTCATCCCGGGTAAGAAGTCCTCTTACTTGGACACTGCAGTGCCGCATGGCAATCCCCCCGTTAGGTAACCTTGACTAGAAACGTCCTTTACGTATAACTAACGGAATTCCGCCAATAATGTAAAGGTATCTCATATCAACCACTTTTTTCATCATAGCAGCTACATTACCTTTCAATTTACGGGAACCAACGATACCGATCGCTTGACCTTTACCAAGAGAAGCTACTGTACCTTTGTTCGAGTATTTGAAGGTTTTCATTTGTGATCCACGGATCGACGCGATCAAGTTGTGTGCAACAGCTTCACCTTGCTGCATAGCAATCTGTGCTGTTGGCGGATATGGTCTGCCTTCATCGTTCATCACGATGGAACAGTCACCCACAACATAGATATTATCGAAGCCTGGTGCATGAAGATGCTCATTGACTTTAATTCTTCCTCGCATCGTTTCGAAACCAGCTTCGTCTAACATATGGTTACCGCGGATACCGCCAGTCCATACTACCGTCGCTGCTTTAATAAACTCATCGCCAGCAATTAGAACACCTTCTGGTGTACATTCTTTAATCGCTGTACCAATTTTGAAAGTGATACCTTTGTCGGTAAGAACTTTCATCGCATACTCAACAAGCTCAGGATCGAAACCTGGCAATGCTGTTGGAGCTGCTTCAATATTATAAATCTTCACAAGGGAAGGATCCACATCGAACTCTTTGCAAAGCATTGGGATACGATCAGCAAGCTCACCGATAAACTCAATACCCGTAAATCCAGCTCCACCGATAACGAAAGTTAGGTAGTCTTTACGATCTGGTTCACGCTTGTACTTCGCGAATTGGTATTCAATATGCTCACGAATGAATCGTACGCTGTTGATACTGCGAATGTTCAAAGCATTTTCTTTAAGGCCAGGAATACCGAAAGTTTCCGCTTCGCCACCAAGTCCGATAACAAGGTAGTCATAGGAAAGTGTTCCGTCTTCCAAAATTACTTTTTTCTCATGCGGACGAATTTGTGTGACTGTCGATTTTACGAAATCAACTTTAAATTCATCAATCAGCTTCAAAATGTTCACGCGTGCATTTTCAGGATTATCCGTCCCCGCTGCAGGCATGTGAAGATGTGTTGTAATGTAGTGATAATCATGCTTGTTAACAAGCGTAACATCAGCTTCGTTGTAGTTCAATTCCTTCTGCAAACGAATTGCAGCTAGAATTCCGCCGTAACCGGCTCCTAATATAACGATTCTTGGTATTCTACTCATGTCTCTCTCACTTCCATATCCGTATTTTGTCCTATGGTCTCTCTATCTTGTGAAAAATTACACAAACAGCTTCAAAAGTATTATACTGCTACTAGTTTGCTCGCATTCGCAGTGAATTATGTTGAAACAGGCTGAAATTCGTCACAACATGTGTAAACCGATTCTCATGATATGATATAATTTTCATTAGTAAATATCAAGTGCTATTTTGCTTTAAAATCAAGCAATATGGCCCTTTTAGCCTATCTAGCGAATGTAAGCATTTACTTATCATATCAATAAGCGAATTATGTGAGAAATCCTCTTTCGAAAAACTTATGCCTTCTAAAATGTGGAGAAGAATTTTAAATTTTCTGTTTCCTTCATTAGAGGAGACGTTTATAATGATAATGATTATCGATTTATTCTGAATACTTACACATATCCGGGCCAAATCGGAGGTTCTATTATGAACGTGGGAGAAATAAATCAAGAAATCGTTGACATTATTGTCATCGGCGGTGGTCCCGCTGGCATGTTCGCTTCCTTCTATGCGGGAATGCGTCAAGCATCTGTGAAAATTATTGAAAGTATGCCTCAACTAGGCGGTCAACTTGCAGCGTTATATCCCGAAAAATATATTTATGACGTCGCTGGGTTTCCTAAAGTAACTGCACAAGAGCTAGTAAATAATTTGTCTGCACAGATGAAACACTTCCCTATCGGCATTTGCTTGGAAGAGAAGGTACATCGGGTTGTGAAGAAAGAAGAACGTCTTTTCGAAATCACGACGGACAAAAGTGTTCATTTGAGCCATGCCGTCATTATTACAGCTGGCGTTGGGGCATTTGAGCCGCGTCGTCTTGAATTACCGGAAGCTGCGCAATTCGAGAAGAAAAACCTACATTACTTCGTAAGTGACTTGAATGCTTTTGCTGGACAAAAAGTTGTGATTAGCGGCGGCGGTGATTCTGCAGTTGACTGGGCCTTAATGCTTGAGCCAATTGCTGAGAAAGTAACTTTGATCCACCGTAGAGATAAATTCCGTGCGCATGAGCACAGTGTTGAGAACCTCATGAACTCCAAGGTTAATGTTGTTACACCTACGGAAATTACGAAGCTTCACGGTTCGGACCGTATCGAGCAAATCACCCTCAAAAATATTAAATCAGGCGAAGAAAGCATCCACGATGTCGATGCCGTTATCATCAATTTTGGTTTCGTTTCCTCTCTTGGGCCGATTTCCGAGTGGGGCCTAGAAATTGAAAACGGGTCAATCGTTGTTGATTCCCGTATGGAAACGAATATTCCAGGTATCTTCGCAGCTGGTGATATTACGACCTACCCAGGCAAATTGAAATTGATTGCTGTTGGCTTCGGTGAAGCACCTACAGCAATTAATAACGCGAAAGTTTACATCGACCCAAGTGCCAAGCTTTCACCAGGACACAGCTCAAACTTGAAATTTTAATTTTCGGTAATAAAAAGGGGTATTCTATACCTAATCTACGGATTAGGAGGAATACCCCTTTGTCATCTATATGTCCAGTTTGTAATGGCTTACGAGAATTGCAAACCAACTGTCCTATGTGCTCGCAGCGTATGTGTGACCATGGTAAGCTGAGTGACTTGCTCGGTCCCTATTCGCCTTACGAGATGAACGACATTTCCTTGACCAACGAGTATGGCAGCAACAATAACCAAAACCAATGCCTTCATCTCTTGAATTGTCCCGACTGTCATTCCAGCTTTCCCCTGCAAATACCTGCTGAGTGAACTTTAATTGAGTGGTGTCTCATCCTTAACCAACACGGATAACTTTAATTTACGTCTCTGAATTTCCGCGAGCAAAAGTTCAAGAAAATCGGATTCTAATCTTAAATCTAGTGCTTTGTAATAAGAGTCGATCAACGTCTCATCGCTAATTTGTCTCACTGAAATCACCCATATTCTATAATTTAAACTTATAGTATCATGGTGTTTTTAATAGAACAAGCGTTCCGTTATCCACAGATAACTGTGCATATCCTGTGGGTAAATTGTTAATATGTACCATAGAGGCAGGAAATATATAGGGGGATAATGTGCATAAACTTATACACATCCAAAACTTGGCAAATGCCGATAAAAAAAATTGATCACTAATTTAGGTATTTTTCACGTTCTGTTAACATAACCTTCATTTTTTTCACAAAATTGAAAAGAAATTTTAATCGTCCCTTAATAATTCTCGTTTACAATGATACCAGAAAGACAATCCAAAAGGAGATGAACGAGTATGATCGTATACGATATCGTATTAAATGGAGAAATTAAAGAAACTATTAAACCGCGCAAGAATCGTTTGAAAGAAATTTATGCCTATATGCAAGAGCAAACGAAATTGATGCAAGCCAAATATGGCGAAAACGTACGTATTAAAGGCCGAATGGTTTACTAGGAAAAGAGTAATTTCACCCCCGGCCTCTCTCCTTCCACATCTAAATAATCCCTTTCCGGTGTAAAACAGTCAATAATCGATAGAAATCGTAGCTGCCTTTCTCCGGTGTGTCGATCAGTCCAGCCTTTACTGCTGCATCAATGCCTGACTTCGCCCATGTCGGCACGACCGTCAACGCTGCCTGCTCCTCTAGCGAATGAACTCTACTCGTTAATTCTGCGATTTGTTCCTGTAATTTTTCTAACATCCGTATGACCTCCTCATCGAAGAAAGTTAACCCTTCTGTTGCTATAATCGCATTCAACTTACTTGCATACGCAGGGTCGGTCGCATATCCACTGTTCTGTAAGGCTGCTGTCTGAGCCAGTTTGGAATTCGCTGACCGTACTGCTGCATAGCGAGCAGCTTGGAATAACAGATCTTGATCCCGAAATCCATCTTCGATGAATGAATAGGCTCGAAAGTCCCCTATGGCATTCGCCACATTCTCCCCTTTAATGAATTCCCACGTTCTTGCTGACACACGATCTCCTCGCCAGTAAGGCGTCTGCACACCACTTCCAACCTTATGTCCCACCAAGTTGTTCCACGCATTGATTTGACCACCGGTTTCGAGTATAGCTTGTGCAATTCTGACGGACGGGAACACAGGTGAGCCCTCAAAGCGCAGCTTCACTGCAATCGGTGCTACGAGATCGATGAAATCCTTTCTTGTTGCCATATGACACCCTCTCCTCTAGCAACTACTAGTACTTGCTTAATTCTATTTTATTCCACAAATTGGAAAATGGAGACGGCTAGTTGATAGAGGATAGAATAGAATTAGAGCTACTATTACCAAAGCTCGGTTTCTTTTGTTTGCAAGAACGGAAGAGGGTGCCCCTCCGTCATTTTCATGACTTTTGGGACACCCTCATTTAATTTCAATTAATAAACGTCGCGTTGGTAACGTCCTTGCTCTTGCAAGCCATTCAAATACGCTTCAGCATCTTCGCGGCTTAACTTGCCTTCTTTTTCAATAATGTCAATTAGGGTGTTGTGAACATCCTTTGCCATGTTTTGTTTATCGCCGCACACGTAGAAGTAAGCTCCGCGCTCTAACCATTCGAATAGCTCGTGGCTATTCTCCTGCATTTTATTCTGCACATACACTTTCTGCGCCGTATCACGGGAGAAGGCTGCGTCGATTTTGGTCAGTGCACCAGATTGTTGATATTGCTCAAGCTCCTCCTGATAGAGGAAATCTGTCGCAGAGCGCTGGTCGCCAAAGAAAAGCCATGCTTTGCCTGTCGCTTTGCTTACCGCACGCTCTTGAATAAAGGAACGGAATGGCGCAATACCTGTGCCAGGACCTACCATGATGATATCCTGCTCCGAGGACTCCGGTAGGTTAAAATGTTTGTTTACTTGAACAAAGACCGGAACGGTATCTCCTTCGTTCAGGCGCTCTGCGCACATCACGGAACATACACCTTTACGCTCGCGGCCGTGCGCTATGTAGCGAACAGCACCGATCGTGAGGTGAACTTCCCCCGGATTGGCTGCAAAGCTGCTTGCAATGGAATATAAGCGTGGCGGCATTTTTCTTAATAAAGCGACAAATTCGTGCGCGGAAGCTTTCCAAGGTCCAAACTCACTCAGTAAGTCGAGCACATCGCGGCCGTCTACATAAGCCTTCAACTGCTCCGAATCCGCCACAAGCTGCTTCAACGCTTCATTGTCGGAAAATTCAGCTGCTTGCTGAACGATTTTCCTGGACAACAGCGTAAGCTCGAAATGCTTCAATAGCGCTTCTTTCAACGGGAGCGTTTCGTTCTGTTTATTAATGACAACTGCCGTGTCTGCATCCCACTTCATAACCTCAAGGATAGAAGCGACCAACTCAGGATCGTTGTCAGGAACTACGCCTAAGCAATCGCCAGGCACATAGGACAGGCCAGAGCCTTCGAGTGAAAGCTCAATATGGCGTGTTTCTTTGCTGGAGCCTTCTCCGTTTAAATTTAAATTTTTCAGCACTTTCGCTTGAAACGGATTGGTTCTTGAAAACAAGGACGGTACTTTTTCGACATCAGTAACTTGCATTTCTCTTCACTCCAGAAATTATTTTTTTCTTAGAATAGCACATGCCGCTCAACTTAGGAATGTTTTTTAATTAACCATATTATGAATTTTTAACTTTTTCGAAAAATTTAATCAATTTGTCTTAATTAGAGGCCAATTGTTTATTCTACAAGCCGAATTGTTATTTACTTTTCCCTTACGTTAATGTTTATTTAATGTGAGAGAAAGGGTGAAATTATGCAAATTAAAGATGTTGCTAGCAAATTGAATATAACTCCAAGGGCCATCCGCTTCTATGAAGACAAAGGACTTATTTCACCGTCTAAGCAGGAAAATAATTTATATAGAAAGTTTACAGAAAAAGAAGTATGGCGGTTACAAACGATTATTTCGCTTCGGGAAGCAGGCATGTCCGTTGCCGATATTCAAAAAGTATTCCTAGAAATTGATGCAGAAGACAAAGAGCAGCTTCAATATTATTTAGAAATGCAACGTTCTGTTGTTTTTGCTCAATGGCTGGAATTCAAACAAATTATCGAAACGACAGATACCATGATTGACCTTCTGAAACAGAACAACTCACTTCCGTTAGATGATATTTTCACACTCGCTGAGGGTTCTAAACGACTTCGAGAAATGCGCAAAAATTGGAAAGATTCTTGGAACTTCGATCAACAAGCTTTGACTCATGATGAACGGGTTTTACATAATGACAACGAATATAATGGGTACGAGCAAGTTCTTGATCTAACACTTCAATGGGTAAAACCGAGGGTTGGTGAAAAGGGACTCGATATTGGCACAGGTACAGGTAATTTAGCACAACGTTTTCTGCAAAATGGCATTCTCATGGCTGGTGTAGATCAATCCAAAGAAATGATGAAACAATGTCAAAGTAAACATCCGCAAATGGAAATTAAACTCGGGAATTTCCTGGCCATTCCCTACATGGATAACCAATTTGATTTTGTCGTTTCATCGTTAGCTTTTCATCATATTTCCAACGAACAGCAGCTGCTAGCGCTGGATGAAATGCGCCGCGTACTTAAATCCCACGGAAGAATTTGCATTGCAGATTTAATGTTCGAGGATGAGTTAGCCAAAGAACATTACTTGAATAGACAGCATGAGAACAGGGGAAAAGATCTCTTAACCACGATGCAAGATAAGCATTATGCTTTCTGCACCTCCCTGCTAACTTGGTTTGACGAAAATGGTTACATTACAAAGCATGCGAAACTCAACGATTTGCTGTATATCGTATATGCGGTTCCCATTAAACCTAAGTAAACGATGTCTTGACCTTCTCCTTACGTTACACATTATGATGACAATGTCTAACATTATCTTAAGGAGGAAATAACCGTGCCCCATCATGCAGACATTTATGCCAATCAAGCTGAGATGTATGAACGACTCGTTTCCAAGCAAGCAAGCTTATTTGAAACTATCCAAGCAATCATCCCCGTTGAAGGTCTAGACATCATAGACATGGGAGCAGGGGCGGGGAGATTAACCCGTATTCTCGCTCCACAAGCAAAGTCCATAATAGCTTTAGATGAATCCGAATCCATGCTGCGAATTACGGCAGATCATCTTCAAGAGGCAGGACTACAAAATTGGCGAACACAAGTTGCCGACCATAGGAAATTACCTATCGAAGATCAAAGTGCCGATTTAATCGTTTCAGGATGGAGTATTTGCTATCTTGGAAATTCTGATGTCGATCATTGGGAAGCCAATATTCACCAAATTATGGGCGAAATCAGACGAGTTCTACGCCCTGATGGTACGATGATTATTCTCGAGAACTTTGGAACAGGCTTCGAATCACCCAATCCGCCTGATTTCTTGTTGAATTATTATAGGCTATTGAAGACCGAATATGATTTTTCTCATACATGGATACGGACCGATTATACGTTTGAAAGCGTAGATGAAGCGGAGATGCTTACGAGATTTTTCTTTGGAGACGCGATAGCCGATAAGGTTGTCAGTGAGCAATTGATTGAGTTGCCTGAGTGTGCCGGTGTTTGGTGGCTAAAGGTGTAGCCGTCGTTGGTTCCCTTTGCTCAACTTATAGTTGGAAAATGGCTCAGCATTGAGAAAAACCTTCTGAACTTGTGGGTGTGTTTACCACACCCACAAGTTCAGAAGGTTCATTTTACTTATTTTTATGCCTCGACCTTATCATCACACGGCTCAGGTGTTCCTTCATAATCCGCTGGCTTGAAGGAAGATCCGCACCCACACGATGCTACTGCATTCGGGTTGTTGATGGTAAAACCGCCGCCCATGCCTTTGTCTTCAAAGTCGATTTGGACGCCGTATAAATACTTAGCGCTTTCCTCGTCTACAACGACCTTCAGGCCGTGAATGGTAAATTCTTTATCGTCAGACTTTTGATCATCATCAAAGCCCATTCCATAGGAAAAGCCGCTGCAGCCTCCAGCTTTCACGCCAAGACGTAAGAATAGCTTTGGTGATTCTTCAGAAGCCAAAAGTTCTTTAATTTTCTCACTTGCTGATTCACTTATGTTAATCATAATGGAAATCCCTCCTTGGTTTTTCCCTACATATTTACATACTTAGGAAAACTGGCATTGGTATACGAAGTGCTTGCTATAAGTATACTCCTAATCCAACCGATGCTCAAGGGCAGCTGTTCACTGTTTAGTACGTCCTGTGGCATAATACTGCAATAGCAGCTGGTCCAGATCACGACTGCATTTCTGCACGTCAGGATGTTGGAAACCATAGGAGGTTCCCAAACTAACCATTTTGCCTCGAAGCTGTTCAATTTTGATATGAAGTCGTTCCTGCGGTTCGGTCACGAATAATGGTAGCACGATTATTATCACCTTTAGCCCTTACGTAATCACATTGCAACAGTATACAGGAATTTGCTAATATTGGGAATAACATTTCGCCAATTTCATCGAAAAAATATTGCACACGCATAAGATTGTCGATTTATCTTCAATGTTCCGATGTTGCCCCTCCTAACTAGGAGGTTTATAATAAGAGGGATAGATAGCTTGTATCGTTATAAAACTAGGTGTGAATTCCTTAACCGAACTGGTTGACAGGTACGCGAGCAACTCACACCACCAACGCAACTGCTTATAGATTCTGGCTGCGTCGTTTCATTATGCAGTTAATTATATGTTCATAGGAGGCATGGGAGCATGAGTATTACGACAGTAGACCCGCTCAAACGGATGGCTGAGATTGCTGATAAAGTTGAGAACGGCGAACGTCTGACCATGGAAGACGGGCTGTTCTTATATGAATCTGACGACCTCTTAACCATTGGTCAATTAGCTAATAAAGTGAATACACGTTTGAATGGAAACAAGGTATATTTTGTACAAAATATGAGTCTGTACTTCACGAATGTATGCGAAGAGCATTGTTCTTTTTGTCATTTCCGCCGCGACGAGGGCGAAGAAGGTTCCTACACGCTAACGCCTAGTCAAATGTTAGATTATATTGCTGAAAATTTTAACCCTGAAATTAAAGAATTCCATATCAGTCAGGGGCATAACCCTCATCTGCCTTTCGAGTATTATGTCGATTGCATTCGTCAATTGAAACAAGCCTATCCGGACGTTACGATTAAAGCTCATACGGCTGCTGAAATCGAATTTTTCTCCCGTATTAGCGGCTTAAGCTACCGTGATGTGCTCAAAACATTAATGGATGCTGGACTTTCCACCCTTCCTGGCGGCGGTGCAGAAATTCTAACGGAGCGTTACCGTGCCAAAATGAAGGTTGAAAAAGCATCAACGGAAGAATGGTTGGATGTTCATCGCCAAGCTCATCTTCTTGGTATG
The DNA here is from genome assembly GCF_059692035.1 of Paenibacillus sp. J22P143. NCBI lineage: Bacteria > Bacillati > Bacillota > Bacilli > Caryophanales > Paenibacillaceae > Paenibacillus > Paenibacillus sp. J22P143. The sequence goes on along the minus strand of NZ_JCAUAQ010000015.1, from coordinate 53,467 downwards.
AAAACACATGCAACGATGCTCTACGGTTCGATTGAAACGAAGGAAGAACGGATTCGCCATATGATTCTGCTGCGTGAGCTGCAAGACGAAACAAACGGTTTCCTTGTATTCATTCCGAATTCCGTACAGCCAGCAAGTAAGAATGCTGGTCTTAAACGACGTGTTCCTGCTTGGGACGAGCTGAAAACCATAGCAATTAGCCGCTTAATGCTGGATAATTTCCCGCACATTAAAGCTTATTTTATCAATATCGGAACCAAGCTTACGCAGCTATCCTTTACTTTCGGCGCTTCAGATGCACACGGTACGATTGTGAAAGAAAAAATTTCACATGCCGCTGGCGCACTTTCCCCAGAAGGTCTTACGCGCGATGAGCTCGTATGGCTCATTCAAGGTTCCGGCCGCGTCGCGGTTGAACGCGACACCTTTTATAATGAAATCAAAGTGTATGAGAGATAATAGAGAATAGATCAGATCATCGTTCAGAAGAAGGGATATTGGTTGGCTATGAAAAAGTTTGTCATTCTAGGAGGAGGCTATGGCGGTCTGACCATAGCTTTAAATTTGTTGGAAAAAGATTTACCAGACGACACAGAACTTATTATGATTGATCGAAGTCCATTTCAAGGCTTGAAAACCGAATATTATGCGCTCGCTTCTGGCACAATTGCTGAAACTCATATTCGTGTTGCCTATCCGGATGATTCGCGACTCCAGATTGTGTATGGTGAGGTTGCTGGCGTTGATCTCGGGACGAAACAAATCAACTTTCACGACAAAGAACCCCTTTCCTATGACTGGCTAGTCATTGGACTTGGTTGTGTGGATAGTTATCATGGCATTGTCGGCGCACAAGAGTTTTCCTCCAGTATCCAAACACTGGCGCAAACGCGTGCAACCTATCAGAAAATTAATAATATAAACCCTTATGGGCAAGTTTCCATCATTGGCGGAGGACTTAGCGGCGTTGAGATGGCTTCAGAGCTGCGCGAAAGCCGCCCTGACCTGAACATCCGATTAATTGATCGTGGTCCAAGTCTACTCTCAGCTTTCCCAACGAATCTACAGCAGTACGTGCGTGAATGGATGATCGAGCATCATATCGAGCTGCGAACACAAGTAACCTTAGTTCGATTAGACGGTGGCGATTTGTACAATCAAGATGAGATTATTCGCACAGATGCGACGATCTGGACGGCCGGTATTCAGCCAACACCTATTGTGGAAGCTTTGAATGTACCAAAAGATCGCCAAGGGCGTATTCTGTTAAATGAATACCATCAAATTCCAGACTTTGAGGAAGTTTTCGTAGTTGGTGACTGTGCATCATTACCCTTCTCACCAAGCGCTCAAGCTGCACAAGCGCAAGGTAAGCAAATTGCAGAAGCGATTCAGGCCATTTGGAAAGGCGATACACCTCGACTTGGCAAAATCAAGCTAAGAGGCACGCTCGGTTCACTTGGTAAAAAGAGCGGCTTCGGCATTATGGGAAAACGTACGTTAATGACAGGTAAAATTGCTCGTATGCTGAAAAGCGGCGTGTTATGGAAATCCAAACGCCACTTCGGTTAGGATTACGTTATCTGCTTATTCACTAAGTAAGTCGTACATGGCTTCGATCTCTTTGATTTTTTCTAAAATGCGAATATGGAGGCTCTCCGCGCTTTCTGCGGCAATGATTTCGCCGTTAACTAAAGCGTAAGGCTCCATGTAGCATTGGCCGCAGTTGCCCAGACAGCCGTATTCCATGACATCGAATTCCGGATTTTGTTCGAGGTCTTTCATCACTTTATCTGTTCCTGTGTGCATGTTGCTGGCACAAAATTCAATAATTGGTCTCATGTAAAAATTCCACCCCATGTTGATAGTTTCAAGCCCTTAACCATTTTCATTTAATGCGTATTGTACTATAATAGTTAAAGAAAGGAGATGAATCAAATGACAGAAAAAACCAAAGAAGCGATTTACGATGAAGTTCTTGAGGTTTTAGATAAACTTCGTCCTTTTCTACAACGTGATGGCGGTGACGTCGATCTAGTTGATGTGGAAGACGGAATTGTTAAGCTGAAACTTATGGGTGCATGCGGAAGCTGCCCAAGCTCAACAATCACACTGAAAGCTGGTATTGAGCGTGCATTGGTTGAAGAAGTAGAGGGCATAACAGAAGTCGTACAGGTATTCTAGTAACGACTATATCATAAGAAAGAGCTTACCTCTAGGGTAAGCTCTTTTTGCTGTTTAAGGTTCTATGTCGTTCTTACGTTGTTTGAGAACCGGCAGAGGCTGAATGGGATCCAATGCGCCTGAGATATCCATAATATTGCCTGTGATGAAATCAGAATTCGGTGAGCAGAGGAAATCAATAACTCGTGCCACATCCTCCCCCGTTCCTGGTCTTCCTACCGGCGTTTCCCCGTCTACTTCTAAGCGCGCTTCTTCCATCGTGCGTTCTTTGTTCTGTCCGCGAATATCACCTGGACAGATCATATTCACCGTAATGCCATGCGCGGCTTCTTCCTCGGCTAATGTTTTGGTAAAGGAGACCAACCCTACCTTGGCAGCCGCGTAAGCAGCCCGATGCGTCCATCCTCTCGCTTCAGCTGCTTTGCCGAAGCCGAAATGAATAATGCGCCCCCATCGATTCTTTCTCATATGCGGCAGCACGAGATGATCTAGCTCCATTACACCAAGCAGATTCCCACGCACTAAATAGTCAATTTCGTCCATATTATAGTCTGCGAAAAAGCGACGTTCACGAACAAAAGGCCCTGCATTGTTCACAAGTATATCAATCGGCCCTAGCTTTGAGACCGTTTCTTCCACCATGCGGATAATATCCTCGCGTTTAGCTACGTCCCCTTGTACAGCGATGCTGCGAACACCCATTTCAGTCAATTGATGAACGAGCTCAGCAGCTTCCTTCTCACTTGTTACATAATTGACAGCGACCTGACAGCCCTTCTTGGCTAGGGTCAATGCCGTCATTTTGCCTAAACCCTTGGCACTGCCTGTAACAAGCACTGTTCGACCTCTTAATGGCATGGTCCCCTACCCCTTTGTCACATATGCCGTAATATAAGTAAATGCTATTGTTAAGGTTCGGCATACCATGTCAAATCCCTGCTGCAAATCGGACAAATTAAGCTTCACATTCTCAATATGAATGCGTTCTCCAAGCATCGGTTCTTTCTGCAAAAGATCGTCCAGCATCTCAGCATTAATATAATGAATTTCCATATTACGTAAATTACGCAGTCGATCTAGCGGAGCTTTATAGTCCATTTTGAGCGTATAGAGCTGCAGCTCTAACGAGCCATGGATTTGCTTCTCATGCATGTAACGGAGCACGGTGAAATACGAAAATCGCGATTTTAATGTTTCCGTTTTTAATCCGAAGAGATCATTCATGAAGGTCCCTAGTTTATCTAAAATGGAAAATAAGCGAATAAACGCATTTTTGTAGAAATACACAAATCGTTGATAAGCCTCGGTCTCTTGGGGATTCATTTCCTCCAAAAAACCTTTTACAATGAGCTCACCGTATCGCTCACAGCAATATTTACTCTGCTCGAGTTCATCTAAAGCGTCGATAAACCCCTTACTCCATATCGCTTGACGATGGAAGATCGAATATCTCGTGGAGAGGTGACTCTGTTCGGTCTCGATGTGTTTCATATAGGCTCTTACTGCATTGCCTGCTTCCAGCAGGAGTCCGCTGTCGATCCGTTTCGGCTCATTAAATAACACACGAAGCATAAGATCACCTCCCTTTATACAATCATGAACTGGTCGTGGTCATAGGCACGGGTGCTCTCTTTGCCCCTGATGAACGATCACGCTGGACGAAATACATCGCGGCCAACACGCCAATGCCGCCAAGATACTGGCTCAGCGAGATCGATTCACCGAGGAAAACAAATCCTCCTAGCGCAGCTGTAACTGGAAGCAAATAGCCATAGGCCGATGATTTGAAAGGCCCTAGCTTAGCCAAACTCCAATTATGCAAGGAGAAACCAACTGCTGTTGCCAGCAAAGAAGTATAGATTAAGCTAATCCAACCCGTCTGCGAGATCGCTGCGAAGTACGCACCATCCGCCCGCAATAGCACGAACGGTAGTAAGGATAGGGCACCCGCTGTCATTTCAAGTGAGATTAAGATGGGAAGAGGATATTTCACGACTAATCGATTCATCCCAATGAGATAAATGGCTCCCATAAAACTGCGCATAAGCAGCAGGATATCGCCTCGAAATGTCTCACTGCCCAAGTGAAAGCCTTCAGCTCCCCCTGAGACAATGAGGATCACACTGCCAAGCGCTAGAGGAATTCCGATTAAGATTCGCCATGATACCCTCACCTGGCCTGCAATGACGGCTATGAGCACCGTGATAACGGGCATAAAGCCTCGCCCGAGCACGGCACCATTCGCAGCGTTGGAGAACTGTAAAGCATACTGTAGCAGTGCCTCCATCCCTACGGCATTAAGTATCCCTAACCCACAGATGAGCAGCAGATCTCGACCCGCAATTTGGAAGCGAAGCGACCGTGAACGATAATAAAAGTAAGTATAGACCCATAGAATCGGAATCATACTTGCGAAGCGTAGACCATTAAAGACGAGACTATCCCATTCTCGGCCCCCAATTTTGAGTGAAGCTAAATTAATCCCCCAAAGCAGGTACACAAGAACAAATCCGAGATGCGGATAAATAGCTCGCAAACGTCCCGAGCTCATCACGCGAAGTATTCCTTCCATCTGCGGTCAACTAGCTCTACTATATCTTCGCGTGGAAATAACTCATCTGGGTAGCCTGGCTTCATACGCGCGTCGATCACAATCGGAACTTCATACGCAATATGATGACGATTCACATTAGACTGCGCGTACATATCACTTGCAGGGTTAAAGCGTGTGAACACCGTCCATAGGAATTTCGTTTGGTCATTCGCAATGTCGCTGGCATCATCGACAAGGATGACCAGCGGCCATTGCTTCAATCGGTCAGCAGCATTCGCAAGCAGACGCTGTGGCAGCTCAGGCTCAGCTGCATAGGAAGCCCCAGAGACGAGCAGGCAGCCGCCACAGTACACAGCGATATCATGGATCTCAGGCAGTTCGCCTTCCGTGTAAGCCCTTGGCAGCTCGCGTACAGGGTCGCCTGTGCCGAGCAGAACGGCTTTGGAGCCGTGGTTGAGCTGACCACCGGTATAATCCAGCGTATCATGTGATGTTTTATTGAAAATAAATAGATCCCGAGCCGGATCGAAACGTTCTAATACGGTTTCTAGCAACTGCGAGAAATTCGCTAAGGTTGTTGGCTTGTCCGTCACGATCAGGAACTTCGTGAGGGACAGCTGTCCCTCGCCGAGGATACGGAACGCCGTACCGAGCGCTTCACGGCTATAGCTTTCGCGGACGACAGCGGCTGCGAGCGGGTGAAACCCGGTCTCGGCATACGTCCACAGGTCTTTCACCCCTGGCATCGCCATCGGGAACGCGGGCTCTAGCAGTCTTTGCAAGAATTCGCCAAGGAAGTAATCCTCTTGGCGGGGTTTGCCGACGATCGTCGCCGGATAGATCGCGTCTTTGCGGTGCCACACATGATTCACGTTGAAAACGGGGAAATCATGGATGAGTGAGTAATACCCGAAGTGGTCGCCGAACGGCCCTTCGGGACGTCTCAGATGCGGCGGTACGGAGCCGCATATCGCGAACTCCGCCTCGGCCACGAGGCGGTGCCCCCCATGGGGATTCTCCACCATGGGCAGCTTCTGCCCGAGGATGAGCGAAGCGAGCATCAGCTCGGGCAGGTGCTCGGGCACCGGCGCAATCGCCGAGGCGATGAGCGCAGGCGGGCCGCCCAGGAACACGGTGACGGGCAGCGCTTGGTTGCGTTTCTCGGCTTCGTGATAATGGAAGCCGCCGCCTTTGTGGATTTGCCAGTGCATGCCGGTCGTGAAGTCATCATACACCTGCATGCGATACATGCCCAGGTTATGATGACCGCCGTCGGGATGCTCGGTGTATACGAGCGGCAGCGTGACGAACGGGCCGCCGTCTTCTTGCCAGCTCGTCAGGACGGGCAGTCCTGCCATGGGGTTGTCCTTCTTCAAGCCGCCGAGAATCGGCGCTTGATTCGGCGCAATCTTCTTCGTCCCGACCTTCATCAGGTCGAGAATGAGACCTCTTTCGCCCCACAGCGCTTTGGGTGTAGGGGGCATCAATGTGCTAGTTGCATTGATAACCGCTTTCATGAATTGCTCCGGCTTCGGACCGAAAGCCAGATCAACCCTTCTTGTTGTGCCGAACAGGTTCGTCACGACAGGGAATGCGCTGCCTTTTACATTGGTGAAAAGTAAAGCTGGTCCTTGCTCGTCGATGACGCGACGATGTATTTCCGCAAGCTCGAGATTCGGATCCACCGGAGCGGTTATTTCGATCAATTCATTTTCGCGGCGTAAAATCTCAAGAAATGCTCTTAAATTTGTTGGTACCATAGGAAATTCCACCTTATCTGTAAAATATATAGTCATCATTCGTTAGGATGAAAAAGAAAAAGGAAATGGCCTTCCGTCAGAAGGCCTTCTTGTGCCACAGTTAGCTGCTAGGCTTTGCGGTCATATAGGGTAAGCACACACAAATAACATAAGAATCCAAACATACAAGCCACAATAATGGCATGAATCATACCTGTAAATAGATAAGCGACTTCATTTCCTAACGACCATGTGACCACAGCACCGCTAATGACTTGAAGCGAAACGAGAATAAGCGCCCATTTGCTCCCAAACCACAGCTTGTCTGTACGCTGATAATGACGTCGCGCTTGGAGATACAGAAATAATATACAGATAAACAGCAGCAAAGCAGCGATTCGATGGGTAAAAACAATACCTGTGGCACCGCTGAGCTCTGGAATCACTTCGCCATTACACAAAGGCCAGCCCGAGCAACCGCCTGAAGAAACGGTATGTCGAACGAATGCCCCAAGATAAACAACCACATAGCTGTAAATGGCGGTAAACCAGACAATCACTTTAAAGCTTAAGTGGATCGACGTCGTCCGCACAAATTGTCCCCAAGGCGTAAACACGAGAGCAAGCAACAAGGAAAAAGCAAAAGCAAGTAAGGATAAGCCGAAATGTAGTGCCAAGACAAGTGAGGATTGCGGCCAAACAACGGCTAAAGCGCCCATGACTGCTTGAATCAGCGTCATCACCACGGTTGCTGTGATAAAGAATTTAGCATCTCTACGTTTCACATAGCGAAAAACTAAGAAAAATGTTGCTACAAGAATGAGCGTTACAATACCTACAACTAAGCGATGACTATACTCAATAAAAGAAGAAATGGTATGCGCCGGAATGAATTTACCATTACACAACGGCCATTCATCCCCGCAGCCTCGACCTGCGTCAGCCTTGGTGACTAAGGCACCCATTGCAAGAATAAGAAACATGCCGATGGCGGATAAATTAGCGAATCTTTGGATCCATTTTTGCATGATTGCACCTACTTTATGTCATATCTATTGAGGATCATGTCGAATACTGTTGTTCTGCTTTCAATTATAGCTTTATTATGAAGGCATTTCCATTCGCAAATGTTACAAAGCTCCGAAACCACATGGAATCAGCTGTTCGCTCCTATGCTAATGGCCTCTCCAACACTTGGAAAAAACATTATAGTGTGTGCAGTGTTGGCGCATTTATTCGGAAATTATTTGCTCAAATTCAGGGGATTTGAATATCTAACGAACATAGACGCTTCTATTTTTTAGAATTCAGACAAATTTGGCGTCATATTGCCCAAATAACGGCTCAAATGTCCGTTAGACGATGGGATTGGCTTTGCCTGGAACGCAATGCGAGCCTCCCTTTTGGGGAGGCTCACCAATGCAAAGTGGAGTTGATCTATTCATTCTAAGGAGCTAGCGCGTTCGAAACTTCAAGCGCACGATCGAGGAATTGCTCGATTTCTTCACGGGTTTTGCGCAGCTTACTTACGAAGCGAACCAGTTCTTGGCCGCCACGGAAAGCAATAAAGCTTGGAATGCCTAAGATGTTCAATTGTTCACACAAATCCGGGAATTCATCGCGATCTAGTTCAATAAATGTGATACGACCATCGTAGGCTTGCTCCACTGCAGGCATAAAAGGATCAATATAATGGCAATCCTTACACCATGTTGTTTTGAAAACAGCAATCGTCACGCCTGGTTGGGAAATTTGTTCTTGATATTGTTGTTCAGTTGTAACTTTACGCATAGGGACACCTCTTCACTTCTGGAATTTACTCTCTTATAGCATGCGTGAAAATGAGTGTCAAGCGTTGACCGTTCTAGCGTACGTTTTATGACAGAGTTCATTTACAATTAAAGTAAAAAGTGATATCATATAAATATCAAAATAATATACTGGTTAGGGAGGCTTTACACCCATGAACGAAATTAAAGCATGGTCATTCAATGGCTTTATTGGCTTACTCTTATTTTTCTCCGCTCTTGGACTAGGCATTTACAGTCTCACACAAGAGAACTTTTTGATTGGTTTTATTTTGATCGTGGTTAGCATCATCTCTTTGTCGACAACGACTGTCGTTCAGCCGAATCAAGCAGCGGTCATTACTTTTTTCGGGAGCTATCTAGGGACGATTCGCAAAAGTGGTATGTGGCTCGTTATTCCCTTCTCTTCGAAGAAGAAAATATCGCTGCGGGTTCGGAATTTTAACAGTGTCAAATTAAAAGTGAATGATATCAATGGGAATCCAATTGAAATTGCTGCTGTGATTGTGTTTAAAGTCGTAGATACGTACAAAGCATTGTTCGATGTAGATAGTTATGAGAAATTCGTTGAAATTCAAAGTGAGACTGCGCTTCGTCATGTGGCCAGCAAGTATCCCTATGATCATTTCGATACGGAAGGCTACTCCTTAAGAGGAAATGCCGATGAGGTTGCAGCCGAGCTTAGCACGGAGCTTCAGCATCGTCTTTCTGTGGCTGGTGTTGAGGTGATTGAGTCACGCCTGACTCACCTTGCCTACTCCACGGAAATTGCCAGTGCGATGCTGCAGCGTCAGCAAGCCTCTGCGATTCTATCCGCCCGTTCAATCATTGTAGAAGGCGCCGTTGGCATGGTTCAATTGGCTGTCGAGCAATTGGAAGCCAAGGGTTTACAGCTTGACGAGGAGCGTAAAGCTGCCATGATCAACAATCTCCTAGTTGCGATTGTATCTGATCGTTCAGCGACTCCGGTCATTAATACCGGTACGTTGTACTAACGGAGCCATGGTATGGCTCCTAAGAAAAATTTTCCACTTCGACTGGATCCCAAGCTGCATCAAGCTTTGGAGCAGTGGGCTGAGGATGAGTTCCGAAGTGTTAACGGTCACATTGAATACTTACTCCGCGAAGCGCTCCTCCGTTCGGGAAGGCTCCCCAAATCTAATGCCACTCAGCTTACGAAGGAAGACTTGGACACATGAAAAAACATCTTACATGGCACTTATATCGCCTGTAAGATGTTTTTTTTCATTACACAGTAATCGTAATTACCGGCGCTGAAATTGTTGGTTCTACGGTAATCGAGGAACTCGTTGTTGAGAAGTCAGCAACTTCAACTTCGCGAGAATCAGGGGTTGTACATTCTTTTATTTCTCCAACTCAATTCCTTGCACAATTAAATTGACAATTCCATTCTGATCCTTTCGCTGAACCTCAGCCTGATAGATCACATTCCCCGATTGCAGTTCAACAATCGCAGCGGAAATATTTTGGCTACCAAACAGTAGATGTATACGATCATTCTCCAACAAGGTATACCGCGCTCCGCCCCATTCCTTTTGAATGGCATGGAGGGGGAGTTGAACATCCCTAATCACTTTATTCTCTGCTATGTTTACAAGCATGACATGCGAATCTAATTTTTCGGAGATTGCGACTAGGGATAACTCTTGATTGGCGTGCCTGATCCGCATTCCCATCTGATGATCCTCCATCAGAAACGTATGCAGAGGCTCACTCTGAAGGGTCTGCCATTGTCCGCTCCAAATATTGTATACAAGAAGCTCACGATTGACTAAACCTTCTTCTACCTTATCGCCCTCTTTATCACCCTTATCTTTGATCTTATGTTCAGTTCGATCGAAGATCGCAAACCCATTAGGCCCGAGGAGATCACTCCCCCACACATATGTTGTTTTTGTTCGCATGGCACTTGCTTGTGTAGTAGCAGGCATAAGCTCCTCTACCGTCAACAAGCTTTTACTCACTAGATCAATGGTATACATATCGTATCCCGTATCCTGAAACTGCGGGTACTTGAAAGCTTGCTGACGATTCACAAGCACTTTCATGACACTATCTTTCACCTGCACATCGTCGATACGCATAAATTCATCGCTTCTCTTCTCAGCACGAAGCTCGAAGGTAACATTCTGTGTGCTAAGCTTCTCCTTGAATGAAATCGTTAGGAGATTCGATTGCTCCTTGGCATCATTGCGAGGCTCAGCTGCCACATAGGCCAGGACCTTGTCATCCTCGTAAAAGGCATTAACTTCCCTTTTTCCTCGCATGAAAGAACGATGCTCCTTAAGTAATTTGTTATACTCCTCCTGAAAATACATATTCACATCGAGCTTTTCGAAATAGGACAGGTGATCCGCTTCGGATTCACTTCCCTTTGTAGATATCTTGATGGGATCTACATCCATTTGCCCCAGAACACGCAACCCTGCTCCATCGCTTTCTTGCCCCTTGATCGTTTTCAGCACAAAGTCTGGCTTCTGAACACCTACACCTGACACATAGTACGCACCTATGGCTAACACACAAAAGAGTATCAGCATGGCTAGCAGCCAGTATCGTTTCATGTGCGCACCTCCTTTGCAATGTATTTAAAAACTTTATACCGTCACTTTTTTTCGCAGCAATAATGAGCTAAACCCTACTGAAATTGCAATGATACAGAGGCCGATAAAAATCCGGAGCAGTACTATTTCACTTGGAAATAACGGAAAAGACAACCAGAGTCCACTTATTTCACTTACTAAAGGCGGCGAATTAACTAAAAGTAGAGCAGATCCACTATACAAAACTCCGGCAATAATACCTCTCCATCGATAGCTTCTTTCTAGCAGTATCCCGGTAAACACCACAATCACGCCCATGATTCCCGCTCCATAGTTCAAAATAAATTGGATAAATGACGGGGGCAGAAACAGATTCAGTAAAGAATCACTACGAATCAACTCTACCATAGTCACTGCTTGTCGTAGCTCTTCCGGAATCATCGCACGAAAAGCCGCTAATTGAAGAGGTATCACCACGAGCTGCAATGCGACAAAACCGAATACAAACAATAGGATTGCACTTAATTTAGCCATATACACGTTCATCCGCGATGTTGGTAGCATGAGTAGTCGGTATGCAAACGTATTGCGGCCGAACCACTCTTTATACCAAATCATAAAAACATACAGCACCAGCACGATCGCACATAAAGAGATGACGCCCTCGAACCAAACCGAATTGTACATTTGAATAAGATTTGCTCTATGATAGCCATCAGGGTATCCCCCCTCCGTCCCGCCATTTCTGTCCATCCACGTACGAACGGCGCTGAGATAGGATTGAGAAGAGAGCCAAATTCCTGCAAATTGTGTTACCAAAAGTAAGAGTGCTAAGGCACCATATAACTTAGAGAAGCGCACAACTTCCCAATTCAAAAGCTTTCCGAAGGATTTCAATTCGCATACACCTCTCTCATGACATCCACGACTGATTTACCTTCTAGTGAGCGAAGCTCCTCCGGAAGGAACTGCTTCCGAACCCGACCCTCATCCAGCAATATCACCTTATCAATTAAATGTTCAATATCTTGAATTTCGTGGGTGGTTATGAGAACACCGCGATCTTCCATGAGATGACTAGTAAAAACACCCGTAATTTGTTCACGACTGAACATGTCGATACCAGAAAAGGGCTCGTCCATTAGCAAATAGTCGGCATCCAGGGAAAGTCCAAGCAGCAGATTGGCTTTGGCCGAATTTCCCTTCGACAAGGAGGAGAGTCGGTCTTCTCCCTTCAATTTGAAAAAGGTCAGGAGCTCTTCTGCTCGAGCTTCATTCCAATTCGCATAGAAATCATTCATAAACTGCATGGCTTCCCTTATCTTCATGTGCGAGGGCATCGTCAAGGTGTCTGGAATGAACACAACCTGCTCGTACGCTTTCGTTGTCAAGGGCTGTCCATCCACTTGAATCTTCCCGCCGTGAATTGGTGTGAGCCCCATGATGGCTTTCATAATGGTTGACTTCCCAACTCCGTTAATTCCAATCAAGCATGTGATTTGGCCTTTCTCTGCCGTAAAAGTAACCTTGTCTAACACATTCTTCCTGCCATACTTCTTAACGAGCCCCTCCACTTCGATCATCTGGAGACCCCCTTCGCACGTTCCTCTTCATACTTTTCTTTAACAAAACGTAACAATTCATCGGTTGGCAAGCCAATATTGCTTATCGATTGAACGAATACCCCAACCGCTTCTTGAATAAGTTCTTCACGAATGGTATTCAAAATTTGCTTATCCGTCGTTATCCGACTCGGGGAATTACCTGCAGTTGTGATCAAATTCTGCTCCTCCATTTCTTTATAAGCCTTTTGTGCGGTGTTTGGATTAATCTGGAGTAATCCTGCTAGCTCACGCCTCGATGGGATTTCTTGCCCACCTTCAAGTCGACCAGTGGCAATTTCTTCCTTGAAATAGCGAACAACCTGCAGATAAACGGGATCGCGATTATTAAATGTTATGTTCATCTTCCCATCTCCTATGTTCCTTTCTAGGTAAAACTGGAATTATTTAGTGTGTGTACTAACTGGTTCATACACAATATGTGTACTATACTACTCATACACTATTCCTGTCAATATTTGGTTTTTTAAGAACACTCCCTACATTTTTATTCCAGCCTTTGTCATACCCGAAAGCTAAGAAGCAAATAATAGAAGGATGGAATTCGCTCTAATAAGGAGGCCGTGATGAGAGTCAATCTGCCACCAGAAGACAAAGACAATACGGGATTTTACGGAAGAATGAGGGGATTGCCCGGTGCGATTGTTCAGTTTGTTAAACAGCAAACCACTAAGTTGATTACTTCCTCTGAGCTAGCTCATCACGGATCGTCGCCACAGAGCATTGAAATCTCCCCTATCGCGAAAGTGAGAATTGAAAAAGCTCTACACCAACAGCTAGCTTTGCAGCAAGGAGGCGTCATTCCCCCCTCCCCTACCGCTCTGGAACAACAGATTCTTCAACAGATCATCGCCAAAACCCAGACAGATAATCGCAATAATGTGACACGGACACAAGCCTATTGGAGGTGCTATCGTCACTTTCCGGAGCTGCATTGGGCGTTATTAGCTCATATGGTATCACGCAATGGGGGGTGGTGTATGACAGACTTACGCGGGGAACTGTTGCCTCACTTAATGAGCAATAAAGCCACAGATCACTTATTTTCCTTTCTGGAGCGTGCAAATGCCCTTATTTTCCAAGATGCTTACCCTCAAATGCTGCTATATGCCGAAAGTAAACGGAGAAAGGTTAGTTTATTTCATCTTCTCCCTCATTTGCATATATCCGCTTGGATGCTCCCGATCTGGCAGGACTTCTGGCATTTCCAAGATGCCGGCCTTCTTACCCTAGGTCTGATTGTCAATGAGCAGAGCTACGTCGAAGAACGTATTGTTCACAATCCTATTTACCGACAAACCGTATTAGACACGCCTCTGTTCAAAACACAGGCTTGGCTGCAGCTTAATCATGTTGGCTTCCCCTTTCAATCCACCGCGATGGATGCACCTTTCCCTCAACCGCATCTTGCTGGCCTTATACTTGAAAATTTCAAGAATCTAACTGAACGCATTGAATTCGGCAAAAGCTTGTATGCGATCCTGTATAGGGCTCCAGGTGTGCTTCAAGGCGTCCTAGCTTATGCAGCTTCAACTCCCCATACGGGATCACGTTCCGACTATTGGCCGCATCTATATGCACCCATACGAAAAACCCCTCCTGATCGCAAGTATCAGGAGAGGCTCGATGGCTACAGCCTTAAGAAAGGTGCAGCGCCGTTCTATAGTCCTCCGCTTCACTCGGCTTGGCCTGACAGGCCGCTAGCGCCGGTAGAGCGAGGAGACTGGTTCACAAGTGTGGAGGAACCGCTAACGCATATGCAATCCATTACGGTTCCGTATGATTACGATTTGACTCAGGACATGTGCCTAGGTCTGAGCAAGGTTGAATTAGCTGTCATTGGCGCTCAAGCGATTAAGAAATTCATCCCCTGAAGGGTGAATGGTTTCGTGCTAGTTGCTGCTCACTAACTTTTTAGGATCGTTTCAACACACGACTCACTCTACCAATCAGCTTCTGAACCGGTGACGGAAAGCTTTTCACATCATCCTTCGTCACCACACGTGTTACCATCAGCAAGATTGGATACAACGCCACCGTAAATCCGCAAATCAACACCGCTTGGATGCCTTGATTTAAGCGGAACCAAGGCGTTGGCAGCACATACGTATGTGTCAGCCATTCCGCTGCAAAGCCAAGAACACCAATGACAATGATCGTAACAATGAGCCCACCGAAACGACGTCCCAGAATCGTGAATGTTACTTCTTTACGAAGCGATCGAAGGTTCAGCCATGACATTGCGATGAAGCATAGCCCCGTAGAGATTATGATGCCATAGATGCCCAACCATTGCCCTAACACGAAGCTGCCTAGCAGCTTGATAGCGATGCCGACAGCCACATGTGCCATCAATGGCTTCATTCGCCCCATGCCCATGAGAACAGCTCCTGAGGTCTGCATGATGATCTGGAACATCGCACCTGCTGTCAGCAAGGAAATCATGGCAGGTCCATGCGCAATCCCATAGGCGGAATCCTCAAGGCCAAACAAGAAGAAGTCGAGCGGCCTAGCAGCTATGCTGATCATCAACACCGCAGGGAGACCAGACAGAATCGCGAGTTGAAGCACACGTGTCGTCTGCTGTCCTACAGCTTTGAGATCTTTGCGCGAGTATGCTGCCGAGATAATAGGCACGACAGATTGACTTAACGCAATGGCCAAAATGATGGGAATTCCCGCGAGCGGTTGCGCGCGTCCGCCAATGACCCCAACCAAGCCTAAGGCTTCTATGGCTCCGATTGAATCTTCAAGCAATGGGATAATCATCGAGGTATCGATGGCGTACACGAGCGTAACCGTAACCGAGAAAACGACGATTGGGATCGAGAGCTTCAGCAAGCTTCGATAAATATCCCGGTATCTGAACATTTCCGTTGGTTGATCTCCAATCCGAGTAGCACCGGTCTGCTCTGCAGCGGCTTGCGAAACGGCTGTGACTGCTTGGCGCGTTTGCGCATCATTTCGTTGCAGCTTCCTAGCGTAGTATAGCATCACAGCAAGTGCAGCAATCCCCCCGACAACACCACCAAAGGAAGCACCCGCTACACCCCAACCAAGCGAATAATTGAGCAAGAAAAACGCCAATGCAATCGATGTGATCAATCGGAATATTTGTTCCACAACTTGCGAGATCCCGTTCGGCATCATATGTTGTCTACCTTGGAAGTAGCCGCGCATGATGGCGATAAGTGGGAAGAACAGCATCGCGGGTGCAATCGCTCTTGTAGCTAGCGTAGCATCTGGTCCACCGTGCGAAATATGTTCCGCATAAAGGGGTGCGAAAACAAATAACAGTAACGTCATCCCAACCCCAGCAATGACAGCGAACCAAATCGCAGCCCGATAGATCCTTTGCGCTTCATGCGGTCGACCGATGGCGTACTTCTCGGCAACCATTTTACTTAATGCACTCGGAATACCCGCTGTTGCGATCACAAGCAGGATCGAATATAAATTAAAAGCAATGGAATAACTGCCCATTCCTTGCTCCTCAAGCAAGTGAACCAGCGGTATTCGCTGGAAAACGCCGAGAAACCGCGCTACAAGCGCGGCCACGGTGAGAATGAGCGTCCCTTTTACAAGGGAATCTTTGGTTACCTTCGTCAAGTCCGTTCCTTCTCTCTCTTACAATTTACAAACGTCCTTCTAGGCCTTAAAAGACCCAGATGAAAAAAATAATAATCATGGCCAGCTGTAAAGCAATTTTCACGACAGAGCTGGCAAAAAAACCGAGCACAGAACCTATTCCTGCGCGTACGGCATTTTGCCAGGAGGTTCCGATTATCAATTCGCCCAATATAGCACCAATGAACGGACCCAGGATGATCCCGAATGCTGGTATTACGAAAGGGCCAATAATCAGACCAACGGTGCTGCCGATGATTGCCGCTTTGGAGCCGCCAAACTTTTTGACCCCTAATGCACTAACCGCATAGTCCGCCACGATAATAATGATGACGATCAGGGTTTGGATCAACCAAAACCAGAAGCCGAAGGGCTCCCAGCTGATCAGCCAGCCATAGATGAAAAAAGCAGCATAAATGGCCAGTACACCTGGCAGTATCGGATACACAGCCCCCACCATTCCGACAACAAATAAAAGAATAACGACAATCCAACCTAAGGTAATCATGCTCAGTTACTTCCTCCATTCAGGAGTGTCATTTAGGCAAGCATGTAGGTGCGAATGACTTGTGCGACAGCATGCTCATCGTTGGTCACGGTCGTGATATCGGCGATTCGCTTCACTTCATCCTGCGCGTTCCCCATGGCAACACCAAGTCCTGCTTCACGGATCATCGCGATATCATTTTCACTGTCACCCATGGCGATCACCTCGGACATTGAAATCCCTAGATATTCACAAACCGCTTCAACACCGCTTGCTTTACTAATGCCAAGCGGATTCATCTCCAGGTTCGACGGATGTGAGTTGGTGATTTCAAGCGTTCCCCAGCTCGACACCACATCGCGAATTCGTTGTAATTTCTCCGCATTGTCTGTGAAGTAGCCGAATTTAAGCCATTCATGCTGATTGATATCAAATCCTTCACTTTCACGATTGAACACACCTTCTACGGAGTAAGCCCACCACCAACAGTCATTTTCCACCGCTAACTGATGTAATTCGCGTATCGTTTCAATCGGTACAAGCGTTCGTTTGAGCAATGTATCCGGCGACGCCCACACTTCACTGCCGTTCACCACAACAAGGGGAGTTGAAAGCCCCAGCTCCTTAATGTAAGGCATGGCGCTTATCGCACCGCGACCAGTAGACATAATCACCACTTTGCCTTGAGAAGAGGCTTCTCGAATCGCAGCTTGATTCTCAGCAGATATTTTCTTCTCTTCATTCAGCAAGGTTCCATCCATGTCGAGCGCGATTAATTTATAAATTCCCAATTGTATCAACTCCCATCTCTATGCCGCCATTGGTTTGTCGACCTAGTAAGCAGTTAGTACCTTCTTAGGCAGCTCTTCCATGAATGTTTTGTGCCAAAGTGCAAAGATATAAAGGGTCCACAAGCGTCTTGCGAAGTCCCCTTGACCAATACGATGCTTATGAAGCATTTTCTCAACAGCACCAATGTCGATGTAATCTTCGATTCCACTCGATTTGATTTGCTCCATGACCATATCGCCCATGGCACCCTTCATCCAATCGCGCAAAGGCACTGGAAAACCAAGCTTCGGACGATTCAGAATCGGATCTGGAATAATGCCTTCCATCGCTTTACGGAAAATGTACTTCGTTGTCCCATTCGCAATGCGATATTTGGCTGGAATGCGGCGGGCCACTTCGAACAATTCTTTATCCAAGAAAGGAACGCGCAGCTCCAGGGAGTGCGCCATTGTCATTTTGTCGGCCTTCATCAAAATATCGCCAGGCATCCACAAATTCATGTCGATGTATTGCATCCGGCTAACCGGATCTAGGTGTTTCGTTTTGTTATAGTAATCGCCGGCGATTTGAACGGGATTTTTGTAGGCGCGCAGCATCTCGCTATCGAGACGCAGTACTTCCGCCTTCATATCCTCGGAGAAGATTTTGGCGTTCCCGAGGAATCGTTCTTCTAGCGGAGTCGTCCCCCGCAATACATAATTGCGGCCCTTCACGCCGCTTGGCAGTATGCGTGCGAAGCGGTTCAGCATGCGCTTCACGGAAGTCGGAAGCTGATCCAGCGGTTTGAGCGATTGCGGCTCGCGATATATGCGATAGCCACCGAACAGCTCGTCCGCGCCTTCGCCGGACAGCACAACAGTCACGTGCTCGCGCGCAAGCTGCGCCACGTGGTAGAGGGCAATGGCCGAAGGATCGGCGACAGGCTCGTCCTGGTGCCAGATCGCCTTCGGCATGGTCGCG
The DNA here is from genome assembly GCF_059692035.1 of Paenibacillus sp. J22P143. Taxonomy (NCBI): domain Bacteria; kingdom Bacillati; phylum Bacillota; class Bacilli; order Caryophanales; family Paenibacillaceae; genus Paenibacillus; species Paenibacillus sp. J22P143. The sequence goes on along the minus strand of NZ_JCAUAQ010000015.1, from coordinate 35,130 downwards.
AAGAAATCATCCTGCGTGATGATTTTGTCGTAGTGCTCTGTCCCGAGCGTTGCTGCGGTCTGAGCAGCGATCGGCGTCTCATTGTTGGCACCTTCAAAGCCAACGGAGAACGTGCGGATCGGTTCGATATTCCGCATATGCGTAGCAATTGCCGTCGAGTCGATACCGCTCGATAAGAAGCATCCGCGTTCCACGTCGCTGACCATGTGAAGCTTGACGGACTCTTTCAGCCCTTCACGGATCTGCTCTACGTAGTGATCGAAAGGCTTGTCTTCTGGTTCAAACATCGGATCCCAATACTTATGTAGTGTCATTTTACCTTCAAAGGTGATTGTAACCGTATGAGCAGGCGGCAGCTTATAGATGCCTTGGAACATGGTATTCGGCTCTGGTACATATTGAAAGGTCAAATAATTCAGCAAGCTGTCCGTATGGATTAACCGATTCATGCCTTCCGCCGCAAGCAAGCTCTTGATTTCCGAGCCGAACACAAATTGACGGTCACTCACATGATAATAAAACGGCTTAATGCCGAAGTGGTCTCTCGCTCCGAACAGCTGCTTTTTCTTGCGATCCCAGATCACAAAGCCAAACATACCGCGCATGTGCTTCACGCAATCCTCGCCGAATTCCTCATAAAGATGGACGATGACTTCGGTGTCACTCTGCGTGCGGAAAATATGACCGCGCTCCTTCAACATCGTGCGCAGTTCTTTGTAATTATAAATTTCACCGTTGAAAATAATCCACACGGTTTCATCTTCATTCGTTAATGGCTGATGGCCCTCTTTGATATCAATAACGGATAATCGTCTAAAACCTAAACCAATGCGATTCTCTGTCCAGAAGCCGAAATCATTAGGCCCGCGATGCACAATCACATCCGTCATTTGCTTCAAGCTAGCCTCCGTTGGTTCTCTATCTTCAAAATACATAACACCCGTAATACCACACATGGTGAGACTCACTCCTCCGTACTCTCATCATTCTTTCTCTTGGACAACCGATATATTAGTATACCATATCAGCCCGTCATTCAGGAAATACCATGAGCGTACGAGAATAGCTGGATCCTATAGAAAAATGATGGAAATGAGAAGTCGTTTTAACGAAGCAGATAACCGGCTTTTTTTCATGAGATTCGACCACCTTTCCTCTGCACACAAAAGTTGACCTGAGGCAACATTTAGGGTGAAGCAAGTTCAACCCTTGTGATAGGGTATGCGACCATGGCGTAACTGGTGCATGACTGAGTGGTAGGCTTTAAAGCAAAAAAGAGCTTGCCTAAGCAAGCTCTTTTTTGCCATCATTACCACGGCTTCTTCCCGCCGCCAAGCTTCGTTAAAATGCCATCGTTCGCCGCGTCATACGCTTCGAAGATTTTCGCGGCAATTGGAGATGCCCCATAGCGTCCGAACCCACCTTCCGGTACAACGACAGCAATCGCCAGCTTCGGATTCTCAACAGGTGCGAAAGCGATTAACACGGCATTTTCTACTTTTCCGCCAGCCACATCCTGCGTGGATGTTCCTGTCTTCCGAGCGACATTGAATGGTAATTCATCAATGCCTTGAGCGCCGCTTTTCATCCCATGTATGATCGTATTCCAATCCGCTTGCGAGAACTCTTTGGATACATCTTCAAGAACCTCAGGCTCAATCTTTTTCACTAATTCACCTTGATAATCACGAATTTCATCCACGAAGAGAGGCTTCATCCGTTTTCCGCGGCTTGCTAAAGTTGCTGTATATTGCGCTAACTGAAGCGTAGTCGTCTTCTCATTCTGTCCCCATGATGCGTAAACCATCGCGGATTGGTAACTATCTTTCTTAGCATTCGGGATAAAGTCATTGGAACCCACAAATTCACCTGGCAGTCCGCTTCCCGTCTTCACACCCATCCCAAACTTGGCCAGATACTCGGCCCATTTGGCTGTCACATTCGCGTTCTCTCTCCCGTATTTATTCCAAAAAGGGATACCTACCATCGCCGACATATACGTATTCGAGGAAACCTCAATGGCGGACGACGCGTTTAAGCTGCCATAAGCGTGTTTGTCGGAGTTCGAAATGGCGCTGTTGTTATCTCTACCGAAGGTGAATGTGCCTGTATCATAATACGTCTGCGTCGCTGAAAAGAGCTTTTCTTTCAATCCAATTAATACGGATAACGGCTTAATCGTCGAACCCATGAAAACAATGGAAGAAGGATGCTTTGCGTTCTCTTTCTCATCTGGATATTTCGCTTTGGCATTCATAATCGTACCATTCGAAATAAAGGTACTTATGTCTTTATAAATGGCAGGCGAAATACCACCAGTCCAAGCATTTGCATTATAATCCGGATAATTAGCCATCGTGACGATGCGACCAGTGTCCACTTCCATGGCAACCGCGAAGCCCGAGGAAGCCTTCACCCCAAATTTCAAATACGGATCATTCGCATTGGCAGGCGTACGTAAATATTGAATATGATCCTGTATGAATTTCTCCGTCGTCTTCTGAATGTCCTTATTGATCGACAGGTACAGATTGTTCCCCTTGATCGGTGCCGTAACTTCTGCTCTTCCAATAATTTTCATGGCCGCGTTGACGGGATATTTCTTACTGCCATTCTTGCCGCGCAGCTCATCCTGATACATCCGCTCAATGCCATCGAAGCCGACATTCTCATTGCTTAAATATTCATCACTATTCGGATTATCCTTATAGATTTCTTTCGCTGTCTGGGTCGAAAATGCATTCGTATAACCGACCAATTGCGTGGCAATTGTCGTCTTGTTGTCATCATCCATTTCATAGGTGCGGATACTTTCTTCCGTCACTTCCAACCACTTAAATTCATCGCGATGCTCGAGTAAATAAGCAATTTCACCATTGGATAAATCTGCTTTAATGCGACGTGGAACATAAAAGTAGCTCGGATCTTTCACTTTATTCTTATTAATGTCATAGCCCAGATCCATCGCAAGAACGATCTCTTCAGGGGTAGGACTCACTGTATTCGGTTTGGCAAATTCGTCAAAAACTTCGGTTTTGAGTCGATGAGCTAAATCAATAATCGCATCCTTATCCTGCTGGCCTGGTTCAATACGGAAAAATAAGGACTGTACGGGAATCGTATACGCCAGCGGGGATTTCGTTGAATCATAAATATTGCCGCGAATCGGGGCGATCTTGTTGGTTTGATTCGTATTGGTATTCTCCGCAGCCTTCAGATCCTTGGCTTGAACAAATTGAAGAATCGCTAACCTCACAATTAGCACGGAAAACAGTAAAAAAGTAACGAAGAAAAATATATTGATCCGAAACGAAAAGTGCCGTTTTTTTGTAATTTCTTTTTTCTTCGGATCATCCATAATGGATGACTTCATGCTGGTTCATATCCTTTCTCATTCTCACTTAGGTCGTACATCGCCGACAGGCGCCCCAATCAGTTCGAGCAGGGAACGGATCCCATCTCCCGTGTGATAAGGGTACCGGATTATACGAACCGCATCGATTCCTACTTGATTAGGGGCCCAAATATCATTCGTCTCATGATCCCCGACATACAGCACATCCTCGGCCTCAACACCTGCCATTTGTAAAGCAAGCTGAAAGATAGCAGGATCCGGCTTCTCCAAGCCAACTTCGGTTGAAACGAGAACGGGGTCAAAATAATGTAAGACCCCTTTTTCCGCCAGAATGGCTTTCAGTGTAGGGGCAAAATTAGAGATGATTCCGATACGAAAGCCTTGTGTTCGCAGTTCTTCCAGAAATGGCTTCACGTCATCAAACAAATCATAATATTCCGGTGCGGTGAAAATTTCATACAGCTCATGACAGCAATTGAAAATTTCTTCCTCTGTCCAATCTTCATGAACGCCTAGCTTCTGCAGGACATAGTGGTATAGGTTAACCCAGAATTCACGATCTGACTCTGGACTGCACACCACGAAGTTATCTTTTTTCTCCACATAATAAAATAGACGAAATGCTTCGGTAAAAAGTTCATGAATATGAGCTTCATCTCTGTCAACGGCGCGCAATTGCAAGTATTGCTTCAAAATGGTTTGTGCTGCAGGAATGGTTACTAACGTGTCACCCGCATCTAAGTAAATCATCTTGTATGACTTTAACTCTTTTCGCATATCGTCTCCTCTAAACGTCTCTCACGTGAGTTTGATCAAAATTCGGGGGATTAAACCAATTCGCTCCGCTAGCAACCCAAGTAGAATCCAGAGGCACCCAGTTATTGGTTTCCTTGAGATACACTTCATTCCAAGCATGCGGACCATATCCACCCTGTCCATCATACCCTAGCCCCGTGACAACCTTCACATCAAGTCCAATGGCCCTTGCCATTTGCGCATATAACCTCGAATAATCAATACAAACGCCCTCTTTGGTATTGAATGTATCCTCTGGCGTTTGCTCCTTCCAAATCCGCTGTTCTTCATATAATTTCACTTTGTTCCAATCATACTTGACTCGGGTTCCCACCCAGCTGTACAGCAATTTAGCTTTCTCTTCATCCGTCTTTGCATTCGCTGTAATTTCTTTCGCCGCATCTGCAATATTGCCCGGGATTTTGGCATCGAGTACTTCATATTTCCGTTGTAAAATATTCGTGAATTCCTGCTCCACTGCACGTGTGAAAACAGGCGCCTTCTCCGCAATAAAATCACCTGTAAACGGTGAAATGACTTCTTGAGCTCCTTTTTGATACATATGTGAGGACTCAATATAGGGGGTTATCATCGAGTGCGGGAACAGTGAGACATAAATAAATAAAATTGCGATTAACATAAGAGCTCTAACAAATCCAGCTATGGAACCTATGGCCCCGCCTGAAACGGAGCTCAGTAAGGAATGACCCTGATTAGGCGCGGAATAACGTTCTGCCAGCCAACGCCCCAGCCATACATCAACCAGGTGATTCAAGATTTGTTTGATAATAACATAGCCTAGGATAAATAAAACTCCGAAACGGAGTAGTGGGAAATCACGCAAGCTAGTGATGACGGTATAGTAAGCTTGTTTCAGCGCGCTTATGTCGACGGCCGGAATTTGTAAATCCTGTCCCTTCAACCACGTTTGAATCCATGGTGAAACCAGTTGCACGCCTTTCCAAGCAATAAACATGGACAAGATGGCGAGCCCTGCTTCCACCAACATAGCTGCGAAATGTCTGGCCGAGCCGGAGCCACCACGGAAAAAGCCTTGCAGCACCGAAGCTGCAATCGTGAGAACGATCAAGATGGATATGAAATTGATTGAAGTGGCCTGCAGCCACGAATTATCCGTCATGCGTGCGCACCTTCCCTTGATAGGCTATACCCGCTACTCGCTAGCCATTTTTCCTTGCTTGCTCAATGAACGCTTTCACAGCAGCATTCGAATTCATTTTAAAGGATTTCCCAAGGAAGGTGATCTGAACCTCATCCGATCCTGGTTTACCTTCCACCTGCAAGCTTTTCGTCGTAATCATAAAGGAACCATCTGCGTTGGCCTTAAATTTGGCTTCTTTGGCCTCGGACGTCAAGGCACTAACTGCTTTATCCTTGATCTCATCACTGACTTGGGAAACAACACTTGCCCCAATATCCTTTATTTTATCCTTATAGTTGGCTCCATAAACGATAAGCGCTCCAACAATGGCAAGGACAAGCACCCATTTCACCACGGTTTTTACAATCCCAATCACAATAAATAGAACAATAATAGCCCCTACAATTAAATACCAACGATCCTGTGCAAACGAAATCCACTGATCCATCTTTAACCCCTCCTTGTTATGCAAAAGTCCTTCCCTATCATACTACATGGACTCTCTAATCTTCATCTCTTTTTTTCCTTAGCTGTGCTAGCTTCTGCTCGATTTCTTTGGTTTTATCGATACTTTTTCCTGTTCTACGAAAAGATTGTCTTAAACGAAAAATAAGAAAAATACCAACTGCGGCCAAAAGTATAAAAACAATTGGGTCCATAATTCCTCCTACGTACGAAATTGTGTCATTTGCCCCGAAAGGTCATATCTGTGGGACGAGCGGCGTAAAACTTAAGAAGAGAAACTTAAATGATCGAGGTGGTGAGACCGTGCGGACAGCCATATGGTTGTACTTATTTATGTTTGTTGCATTCTTTGATTTACACGCGCAATACCCGATTTTATCCCCTTTCGCCTTATCACTGGGAGCTGCTCCCTCTTTCATAGGGCTCATCATGGGCGTATACTCGCTTACACATCTACCTGGCAATCTCATTGCTGGATACGGTGTAGACAAGTTCGGCAGCAAAATGTTCATCGTCTTTAGCTTAATTGTAGCAGGGATCATCTTACTATTTCAATCCAACGTCAAAGATCCTTGGCATCTGCTTTACATTCGTTCCATTAGCGGATTTGTACTTGCCTTCCTATCTCCGGCATGTTTATCCTTATTGGCTCGTATTGCGCGCGATCGCATTCATCAGAGCAAGCTCATGGCGGGGAATGGACTCGTTCACACGCTTGCATCCGTGGTCTCTCCTGCGGCAGGTGCTGTGTTAGTGGCCAAAATTGGCTTTACAACCGCATTTTCCGTGTTAGGCTGGGTCCTTATTATCACAGGAATCCTTGCCATCTTCGGCGTTAAGGAGAAAGAGCTATTAGCAGAACAGGGGAAGCACGCTGGTCAAGCCGTCGTATTAGACCCTCATGGTCACAATCTAATGCAGGATAATAACGAGATTTCGGATGGTGTCTCTATCCCATGGCTCTTCTTCCTCATCCCCATGGCACTCTCCTGCTCACAGGGGATTTTGTTCTTCGAGCTTCCTCTGATGAAGTCTGCACGGGAGTCGATCCTTACGTCTGGTGTCTTTTTCACATTGGTCAGCTTAGGTGCGCTGCTTAGTATCTCTTTTTGGTTTTTGAACAAAATATCACCCTTTATTCGGACGATTTGCGGTAGCATTGGACTGGCCGCCATTTTCTTCGGATTAGCCGTCAAGTGGCCGATTCCACTCTCGGTTTCTCTCTTCTTAGTCGGTATGGCCAAAGGTGTCATTTATCCAGCACTTGCAGCGTTACTTGCCAGTATAACCAGCAGTTCTCGATACGGTCGCATCTTCTCCTTACTATCGATTTCTTATTCCGTTGGTGCCTTTATCGGCCCAATGATGGCTGGTCAGCTTCGCGATCATATTTCCTCGTACTTTATCGCGTTCTTCATTCTCATGTTGGCTCTATCGCTATTGCCGCTTCGCACATTCAAATCGCCCGTAATCACTTCATAAGATAGCTTCACGAAAAGGCTTGATGTCGACCATCAGGCCTTTTTCCTGCTGTCACACATTGTAAATCCTTGTCATTTCCCAGGAAATAACATAGCCTCGAGACACTTGGATCACCGCTCCAAACAGGGTATACTACTCTAAAAAGGAATGAAGGTGATCCTATGTCCATTGCCATTATTGTTGAGGGAAAAAATGATAAAAGCCGTTTGAAACGCGTGCTTGATGATTCGGCTAGCATCCATTGCACCTTCGGAACTCCCAGTTCCATTACCCTAGATGCGCTTCGAAAAAAAGTTGGCGATCTACCCGTTTATATCTTCACCGACAATGATGCATCCGGTAAAAAAATCCGTTTCTTGCTGCGTGATACGTTTCCAGACGCTGAACAGATTTATACTCGCAAGGGTTATGCTGGGGTAGAAGGAACGCCTGAAGAGTATATCATCCAGCAATTAGAAAAAGCAGGACTGGACGCGTATATTATCTACCCTGCGCCCAACCCTGCTTATGAATAACGACTTGCGAATTATTTCCCTTTTGAAAGGGTCACGACATCCTTGACGATATGATCCGCATCCAGCTCCGGATCGACAACATAATAATGTCTTAACTGACCCTTTGGGTCCACCAACAATATGGCATTGGCATGCGTGAAATTACCGTCCTTCTCTTTGATCACCATGATCCCGAAGTCCTCAGCAAGCTTATGAACCTTCGCTTCCTCACCTCGGAGGAACGTCCATCCGCCTGGAATCGGCTTCGATTCGAAGCGATTTCCGAATGCTTTTAACACCTCAGGTGTATCCCGCGTCGGATCTACCGTAATCGACAAAATCTCCGCTTTAGAGCCAAGTAAATTCTTTTCCTTCAATTGATCCTGTACCTGAGAAAGCAAGAAACTCGTCGGAAAGCACACGTCTGGACAATAGGAGAAATAGAAATACACGAGTCTTACCTTACCTTCCATATCTTCGGAGGTAACCGTCTTACCATCTAAATCCTGAAGTTGAAACGAAGGCGCTGCCTTCATGGCCGTTAGCCTTGTATCCGGCTTATTCTCATTCGCCCACAATTTATAAGCAAAAGAGGCAATCATCGCGATTAATATCGCACCTAGTGCAAGCTTAAACCAGTTTTTCTCGAAAAACGTCCCCATTCGTTTTCTGTCCCCCAAACTAGCTGATTTTCGCTGTTGTATCAATGACCATCAAGATCGATAACAGCGTTAAATATAGAAGGGAGAACAAGAACATACGCTTTGCCCATACAATTTCCGCTTCCCCATTTGCTTTGAACCCTTTGACACTCATGAATACCCACATTAACCCAAGAATCGTGGATACAATCAAGAATACCGTCCCTACATAGCCATATGCCGTTAACATAACGGTAACAGGTACTAAAAGCACGACATAACGCACCATGCTAATTTTCGTAACGAAAGTTCCTTTGACAACTGGTAAAAGTGGAAAGCCCGCTGCACGGTACTCTTCCATACGGCGAATACCCAATGCCCAGAAATGCGGCGGCTGCCATAGAAACAAAAATAGGAAGATCAAGATTGCCCCTAAATCTACCGTCCCGCTAACCGCACAGTATCCGATAACGGGTGGTGTCGCACCCGAGAAGGCGCCGACGAATGTGCTCCAGACAGATGTCCTTTTGAACCAAGCCGTATAGAGCCAAACATATAAAAACAACCCAAGTAAACCGATCAATGTTGCTAAAGGTGACTGGGCTCCAAAGTATAGGACACCCAAACCGATTGTGCCTAAAATAATACCGTACCAGAGCACGAAATTAGCGCTGAGTCTTCCGCTTGGAAGTGCTCTATTCTGCGTACGCTCCATCTTCGCGTCCATCTCACGGTCCAGATAATTGTTCAGTACCGTACCTCCAGCCATCACCAGTGCTGTACCCAGCATCGTCATAATAAGATGGATCCAGTCCACATCCCACTGAGCAGCTAGCCAGTAACCAGCAAAAGCCGTCATGAGATTCGAATAAATAATACCTGGCTTCACCAGGCGGTAAAATTCTTTCAGGGTCACAGGTTCTGCCGCACCTTTGGTAAGGTTAGCTTCTATAGAATCAGTTCCAACGGACTCTTGGGACGAGCCTTTCGAAACGGTTTCGTAGGTGACTTGATTTTCCATGTATATTGACCTCCTCTATGTTGAAATTTCCGATCCTACTTCTAAATGAACATTCTCATCATACCAACCCCTACATCATTTGACAATGAAGCGCGGGCAGTTGTCATCATATTGTCGATTCTCCTTCCAGTATGCGTGGAAAATGGGCTTACCATTCGATTCCATTTGGAGAATACGTGAAAAAGTTGTAGGGAGTAACGCGTGGGACACCTTAACGCCCTTATCGATGCTCTCATAAAGGAACCTCTCACTACTATCCCCTTCGCTCAGGTCAGGCTCAGATCAGGCTCAGGTCAGCAAGAGTCGTTCCATCTTCTGAGCTAATGGGATAGTGCCCATAAGATTAGGCGTTAAAATATATCCCCCCCGGTGCCACATAAATAGGAAAAGGAAGCAGCATACTTGCTGCCTCCTTTTCCTATTTATTCACCAACAATGGCGTTAACTCAAATAAGCTGCGGCGAATCTGATGCCATGCCTTCGTCAGGATATCTTGCAGCTCCCAAGCGTGCCTTCCCAAGACATTCACAACGAGTCCGTGCTTATACGTAAGACTCGCTCCCATACGAACCTTGCCGCCTTCCAGTTGGCTCAGTTTCTCCACAATCGCCTCCAGATGTCGCTGTTTGAGGCGATCAGAGAAAATATACAAATTCCCCATGTGCGTCTCCCCCTCCCAGCAGCCTGGGGAAGTGAGCAGCATAGTCGCGGGCTCGATTCGCTGGTTTTGGTAAAAAATCAGCTCCCCCTCATACCAGACCTTCATCCGGTTCACATACCGCGCATACTGAAATATTTCCCCTCGCTGCGTTCGACCAGGGCAGATGACATCAGCGAATATCAACGCTGATCCCTTTGATAAATGAGCCTCTGTTTCCGCGAATAAGTCGGCGTCCTTATACAGCATCAATGGCTCAGGAATATACTCTAGCATCGCGTCAGCTTCCAGACGAAGAATTTGATGCTGCGTGCTTCCTTGCCCCACCACTGAAGGATGAACCTTCGTGAACGACTGGTTCGTTAGAAAAACACGTGCGCCCTCTTCAAGGCGCACGTTAATTTCGTAATGATCACCTGACATGAGACCAGGTGAACAATCCATCATATAGACGCCCAACTGATCCTTGGGCGCGGTATCCTCCATGCACGTTTCGTTCTCATAACGAAATGTTTTGGCGATTTTGAGCGGGGAGGCATGATATTTGTGAACGAGCCGCGTCTGGCCGCTGCGTACCGCAAATTGTGCGGCTATCTCCCCAGTCAGCTTAGGCATGACTGAACTCCGTCTCTATCCAGCTCACGATGTCATCCAACCCAGTACCGCCCATCAGGTTAGAGAAAATATATGGGCGTTCGCCGCGCATTTTTTTCGTATCGGAATCCATCACTTCTAGGCTAGCGCCTACATATGGGGCAAGATCAATTTTGTTGATGATCAGCATATCCGAACGCATGATGCCTGGACCGCCTTTACGCGGGATTTTCTCCCCTTGGGCCACATCAATGATATAGATGAAGCGATCCACAAGCTCCGGACTGAACGCAGCCGCCAAATTATCGCCGCCACTCTCAATGAAAATGATATCGAGATTCTCAAACCGCTTCTCCAGCTCTTCAATCGCTTCGAAATTCATCGAAGCATCCTCACGAATCGCCGTATGCGGGCATCCGCCTGTTTCGACTCCGATGATTCGCTCCTCTGGCAGCGCTTCAGAGCTAATCAGAATACGCGCATCTTCCTTCGTATAAATGTCATTCGTAATAACCGCAATACTGTAGCGACTGTTCAGCTTCCGTGCTAAGCGTTCTACTAGCGCTGTTTTGCCTGAGCCTACGGGACCGCCGATACCAATTCGCATAGGGCGATTGCGATCCGCTGCAGGTTTCTCCCATTCGTGATGATGATGACCGTTACCTTGACACATCGTCATTCCTCCTCGGATATATGTTTGGATTTCTTTCTAAGACATGAATAAACGCGAGTATAGGATTTCATGCTGCATCATGGCTAAGTCCGCAGCTGGTGAATTCGTGTAAGCATCCATCGGATCCATATGTGAAACCCGCTGCCATTCGCTTCCAGTCATTGGAACTAACTTCGCTAGCAGCATCTGACCTTGCGTTTGTCCAATAGACATCAGCCTCAGCGCGCTATTAATGCATGTCATAATACAAGTGTAGAGATACCCTTCGGCTGCTTGATTCAGCGGAACTCCCAAATGGTAGCTCACCCAACCGTGAACAACAGGATGATTCGAACTGCATTTCCCCGCGCTCACAGCATCATCGAAAGGCTGCCAATCCAGCTCTGGATACAGTGAACGTGCTAATTGGAGCAGTCTGCGTCCCATTTTCTGAACACCGATCCGCGTCTCACTCCCTACCCGCTGTACGTGGAGCATATGGTCAAGTTCCCAAAGCTGCCCCAATTCCCCTCGAGGAATATACTGATAAGCCGCCTTAATGACCATGGCATCCGAGGATGCCCAACTGTTAGCAAGCATCGAACGAATGTAAGCTTCTAGCTCCGAGACCGTCGTCAATCTCCCTTGTTGGACCAGTGTCTCCAAACCAAACGAGTGCGAAAACCCGCCAATCGGAAGCGCAGAATCCAAGAGCTGCTGATAGGCTAACCAGTGAAATGGTGGATGTTCTGTTACTGTCATTGTCGTCACCTCAGTCAGGACTTCCTTCAATTACATTATTAAAACAAGAAATACAACTGAGTCATCGGCAATTCCGACGCCGGCTCGCAGGTCACAGCCATCCCGTCAACTTTCACCTCGTAAGTTTCCGGATTTACTTCAATAGATGGCGTCCCGTCGTTATGGATCATATCTTTCTTTGAAATGCTGCGGCAGCCTTTTACCGGCTCGACCCGCTTGTGCAAACCGAATCGTTCCGCGATCCCGCTGTCATACGCAGCCTGAGAGACGAACGTAATCGAGCTTTGCGTCAACGCTTTCCCAAAAGCAGCGAACATCGGTCTTCCGAAGACAGGCTGCGGCGTTGGAATCGAAGCATTCGGATCGCCCATTTGTGCATACGCGATGCTGCCGCCTTTGAGGACCAGATCCGGCTTCACGCCGAAAAACATCGGACTCCAAACGACCAGATCTGCAAATTTACCGGGTTCAATCGACCCGACAAGATGCGAGATACCATGCGTAATGGCTGGATTTATTGTATATTTCGCCATATAGCGCTTAATGCGGAAATTATCATTATCTGCGTTATCAGGAACAAGCGGACCGCGTTGTTTTTTCATTTTATCCGCCGTTTGCCACGTACGAATAATGACCTCACCCACTCGCCCCATCGCTTGGGAATCGGAGCTCAGCATACTGAACACGCCGAGATCATGAAGTATATCTTCCGCTGCAATCGTTTCAGGGCGAATCCGAGAATCTGCGAAAGCGACATCCTCCGGAATTCGACTATCCAAGTGATGACACACCATCAACATATCCAAATGCTCTTCAATCGTATTAATCGTATAAGGCCGTGTCGGATTGGTCGAGGAGGGCAGGACGTTCAGTTCAGCCGCTGCGCGGATAATGTCAGGTGCATGCCCGCCTCCTGCCCCCTCGGTATGATAAGTATGAATCGTACGTCCTTTAATCGCAGCTAGCGTGTCTTCAAGAAACCCCGCTTCATTTAATGTATCCGTATGAATCGCCACTTGAACATCATAGCGATCTGCCGCTTCCAAACACATGTCGATGGCTGCCGGCGTTGTTCCCCAATCTTCATGAAGCTTCAAGCCGATGGCGCCCGCTTCAATTTGTTCCGTCAGAGGCCCCAGGAAGGAAGAGTTCCCTTTGCCGGTAAAGCCCAGATTCATCGGAAACGCTTCGGCCGCCTCCAGCATCCGTTGCAAATGCCAAGCACCCGGTGTGCAGGTTGTCGCGTTCGTTCCCGTTGCCGGCCCCGTCCCACCGCCGATCATCGTCGTCACGCCAGAGGAAAGCGCAGTTTCAATTTGCTGCGGACAAATAAAATGGATATGCGCATCGATGCCGCCAGCCGTTACGATTTTACCCTCGCCCGCAATGACCTCCGTGCTTGCACCTACGATCATATTGGGATGCACTCCATCCATAATATCCGGGTTGCCTGCTTTTCCAATGCCAACAATATGACCATCTCGAATACCGATATCGCCTTTGACAATACCCCAATGATCAATAATGACAGCGTTCGTAATTAATGTATCTAAGACACCCTGCGCTCGGGTCGCACCGCTAGACTGCCCCATGCCGTCACGGATCACCTTCCCGCCACCGAATTTGCATTCATCTCCATATACGGTGTAATCATGCTCGATTTGCGCCCAAAGCTCTGTGTCTGCCAACCGAATGGCATCGCCAGTTGTAGGGCCAAACATCAGTGCATAGTTCTTACGATCTATTCGACTCACCGAGCATCCCCTCCCAAGCCTGCCATCTTTCTTTCGTTTCTGCCGACATTTTGTCTTTTTCCGCTAAACCTTGACTCAAATTATTAAGTCCATAAGACAGCTTCGCCCCGCCTAATTCGACAAGTTGCACCGGCTTCTGCTCGCCAGGCTCGAAACGGACAGCCGTTCCTGCCGGGATGTCTAAGCGCATGCCAAAGGCTGACTCTCTCGGGAAATCCAAACCTCGATTGACTTCAAAAAAGTGAAAATGGGACCCTACTTGAACCGGTCGATCTCCTGTATTGGTAACGATGATTTCAATCGTCTGTCTGCCTACATTCATTTCAATAAAGCCTTTGGCTGTTCGATATTCGCCGGGAACCATGCGCTCGCCCCTTTCACAACTATTATGTAATAGGTTCATGTACGGTAACTAATTTGGTCCCATCGGGAAACGTGGCTTCCACCTGCACTTCATGAATCATTTGAGGCACGCCCTCCATCACCTGATCTGCTTTCAAAATAGTCGTACCAAACGCCATAAGCTGCGCAACCGTCAAGCCATCCCTAGCCCCTTCCATGATTTCGGAAGTCAATAACGCAATGCTCTCTGGATAATTCAGCTTTAACCCTCGAGCTAGTCTTCGTCTAGCTAAGTCTGCAGCTACGGTAATGAGTAACTTCTCTTTCTCTCTTTCCGTTAAATGCACGTTTCTCACCTCTCCAAAAACCGAATAATGGTAATCCTTTACACTCATTATATTCGTGTATTTATCGAATGTAAATCTTTTATGTCATATATACTTACATTAAAAATGCAATTTTTAAATACATTTTCGTTTTCATGTGATTTTCACAAGATTTTCACTCATCTTTGTGCATTATAAACAAAAAACATTCTATACGTGTCATATATATTGACATTAACTTGTGTCGCCATTTATCATAAGCCATGTATTCCAAATCTTGTAAGGCAAGGGAGTGGGACGTAAATGAGAGAGATAAGAAACAAAGGTAAGCTTACAGTTGCACTTAGTATGGCCTTGATGTTAGTTGCGGCCGGCTGTGCGAAGACAGAAACTACCACCTCTACGACGACTGTACCTGCGGCTTCAACAACAACGGGGGACACCGTACCAGTGGGAATTCTTCACTCACTAACAGGTACAATGTCCATCAGTGAGGTATCTGTTCGAGATGCTGAGCTCATGGCGATTGATGAAATTAATGCAGCTGGGGGACTATTGGGCAAAAAGATTAAACCCGTGATCGAAGATGGGGCATCGGATTGGCCAACTTTTGCAGAGAAGACAAAGAAGCTCCTGCAAAAAGACAGCGTAGTAACAATTTTCGGTTGTTGGACATCGGCTAGCCGTAAAGCTGTGCTTCCGGTTGTCGAGCAAAACAAAGGCTTACTGTGGTACCCGGTTCAGTATGAAGGCGTAGAATCATCCCCTAACATCTTCTACATCGGTGCAACAACGAACCAACAAATCATCCCCGCAGTAACTTGGCTCCTGCAAAACAAAGGCAAGAAATTCTTCCTCCTCGGTTCCGATTACGTCTTCCCTAGAACAGCCAACAAAATTATTAAAGAGCAGTTGAAAGCAGATGGCGGAACACTTGTTGCGGAAGAATACACACCACTTGGACACACCGACTACAATACAATCATTAGTAAGATTAAAAAGGAAAAACCAGACGTTGTCTTCAACACATTGAACGGTGATAGTAATGTTGCCTTCTTCAAGCAGCTGCAAGACGCAGGCATAACTTCCAAAGATTTAACAACCATGTCCGTAAGTATCGCCGAAGAAGAAGTACGCGGTATCGGTGCTTCCGTTCTCGATGGTCACTACACGGCATGGAATTACTACCAAACAACGGATATTCCAGAAAACAAAAAATTCGTTGAAGCTTACAAAGCCAAATACGGCAAAGACCGCGTAACGGACGATCCGATTGAAGCAGGCTATACAGCTGTATATCTATGGGCTGAAGCTGTGAAAAAAGCTGGCTCCTTTGATGTAGAGAAAGTAAAAGCAGCTGCGAAAGGCATTGAATTTAATTCACCTGAAGGTAAAGTTACGATCGATGGTGAGAACCAACATATTTTCAAAACGGCACGTATCGGTCAAATCACGGCAGATGGCCAAATCAAAGAGATTTGGAACTCAGGCAAAGCTCTCAAACCTGATCCATTCCTCAAAACATATCCTTGGGGCGCAGAAGTAACGAAGTGATAAAGATGCTTCTCATTCAGAAAC
Source organism: Paenibacillus sp. J22P143 (assembly GCF_059692035.1). NCBI lineage: Bacteria > Bacillati > Bacillota > Bacilli > Caryophanales > Paenibacillaceae > Paenibacillus > Paenibacillus sp. J22P143. Next base: position 19,049 of record NZ_JCAUAQ010000015.1, on the reverse strand, counting down.
CAGGACTGCCTAACCGCAGTCCTGGATTTCCTTATTTCAATAACAGAAAGGAGAGGTTGCCATGAGTTTACTTCTGCTTCAATTATTTAACGGACTCAGCTTAAGCTCCATTCTGCTCTTAATCGCAATCGGTCTCGCCATTACCTTCGGCCTCATGAATGTCATGAATATGGCTCATGGTGAATTTATTATGATCGGCGCTTATATGGCTTATCTCGTACAGAAAGGGTTCCAATCCTATATGCCCGCTTCTGCATTCGGTTGGTACTTCGTCGTTTCACTTGGCGTTGCTTTTGTCGTCGCCTTCGCCATAGGCTGGCTGCTCGAAGTTGTGCTCATCCGCTTCATGTACGGCAGACCGTTGGATAGCTTATTAGCTACCTGGGGAGTCTCTCTCGCCTTACAACAAATTGCCCGATCCATCTTTGGCGCTCCTAACGTCGCTGTTAAAGCCCCGCAATGGCTGGAAGGCGGATGGCATGTCACGGCAGACTTAATTCTTCCCTATAAGCGACTCTTCATCATTGGGCTTGTCGCACTCTGTATCCTCATCATCTACATGTATCTGTATCACTCTGCTGGCGGCAGACGGATGAGAGCCGTTATGCAAAATCGTGAAATGGCTTCTTGCTTGGGTATATCTACGCGTAGAGTGGATGCACAATCCTTCGCCTTTGGCTCTGCCATGGCGGGTATCGCTGGCTGCGCCCTTTCCTTACTCGGACCAATTGGACCTACGATCGGCACGTATTACATTGTTGATGCCTTTATGGTCGTCGTGCTCGGCGGAATTGGCAAGCTAATAGGCACAGCAGCTGGCGCATTAGGAATCGGGGTATTCAATACCGCCTTAGAATATACGACCAGCGCTACGCTCGGTAAAGTACTTGTCTTTACACTGATCATTGCCTTCTTACAATGGAAGCCGATGGGACTTGTGACGATGCGTTCAAGATCCTTAGATTGAAGAAAGGATGTGACCTCTTCTATGCTCTTTGCAAGACAATCTAAGATCAAACTATCTATTTATGGTATTTGTATACTACTCATCGCGCTTGCCCCCCTATTCTTGTCTGACTTTCGTTTATCCTTACTCGGCAAATTCCTGGCTTATGCCATTATCGCGATCGGAATTGACTTAATCTGGGGATATACCGGCATTTTAAGTCTTGGTCATGGCGTTTATTTCGGACTCGGCGCTTATTGTATGGCCATGCATTTGAAGCTGGCTTCCACGCCCAATCAATTGCCTGATTTCATGTCCTGGAGCGGTGTCAAAAGCTTGCCCTGGTTCTGGGTACCGTTTCATAGTGCCACGGCCGCGTTCCTGTTGGCGCTTATTGTACCGATGATTGTCGCCTTCATTCTCGGATATTTCACATTCCGTAATCGCATCAAAGGCGCATTCTTCTCCATTTTATCCCAAGCATTAGTCATCATTACGGTGACACTATTCGTCGGGCAGCAAGGCTATACAGGCGGTACCAATGGACTGACCAACTTTACAACCTTTCTCGGTCTGAATCTGCAACTCCAATCAACGAAACTGCTATTTTTCTATCTCACCCTAGCCGTCGTGATTCTCGTTCTGATCCTCAGCACTATACTCGTGACCAGCCGACTAGGCAATATTCTCACTGCGATTCGTGATGGCGAAAATAGAGTACGTTTCATCGGCTATAATCCCGTCACTTATAAAGTTTTCATCTACTGCGTCTCCGCAGGATTAGCCGGACTTGCCGGCGTACTCTTCGTACTTCAAGAAGGGATTATCTCACCTGCACAAATGGGTATCGTGCCATCGATTGAAATGGTTCTATGGGTAGCTATTGGCGGTCGTTCAACCATTGGCGGCGCTATTCTTGGAGCATTAGTTACGAATACAGCTAAAACAACCTTTAGCGAAGCTTATCCTGCTTGGTGGCCCATCATGCTAGGAGCCATGTTCATTATTGTCGTTTTATTACTGCCGAAGGGAATCGTCGGAACATTGGTCCATTATTTCTCGAATTGGAAAAAAACCAACCTCCCTAATCAGATCTCGACATCGCAAGAAGCAATAGAAACATGAGCTCCGCTTATGTTAAACGGAAAGGGGAACATTTCAATGCTAGGACAATTAGCGAAACAACAACCGACAACTGACGAGACCATCCTGAGCGTCAAAGGACTTGAGGTGAACTTCGACGGGTTCAAAGCCTTGCGAAATCTAGATTTCTCGTTAAAATATGGCGAACTTCGCTTCCTAATCGGCCCTAATGGTGCTGGCAAAACAACGCTGCTCGATGTGATCTGCGGCAAAGTAAAGCCGTCCCAAGGACACGTCTTTTTCAAGGATTCCATTGATCTCACCAAGCACCAAGAGCACCAAATTGCCCAGCTTGGCATTGGACGTAAATTCCAAGCGCCTACCGTTTTTTCCACCTTAACGGTTTTTGAAAATCTGGCACTTTCAATGAAACAGCAGCGCGGACTCCTCAGTGCGCTCTGGGCCAAAACCACAAGTGAACAAAGAGATCGACTCCATCTCAGACTTGAAATGATCGGCCTTCAAAGTAAAGCCAACGAACGAGCAGGCTCTCTCGCCCACGGAGAAAAGCAGTGGCTCGAAATCGGCATGCTCCTTATGCAAGAGCCCGATCTCTTGTTGCTCGATGAGCCTGCCGCTGGTATGACCGACAATGAAACAGAGAAGACCGGTGAGCTGCTGCATGAAATTGCAGCGAATCAAACCATTATCGTCGTTGAGCACGACATGGCGTTCGTGCGCCAGTTCGCCAGAACAGTAACCGTTCTTCACGAAGGAACTGTCCTGCGAGAAGGCTCCATGCAAGACATTCAGAATGATGACAAAGTAGCTGAAGTATACCTCGGAAGGAGAGTTGAACGCGGTGCTTAAACTACACAATATTGAATCCGGCTACGGAGAAAGCATGGTCGTCCGGGGCGTTAACCTCGCGGTTAAGCCTGGCCAGATCGTTTGTCTGATGGGACGTAACGGGGTTGGGAAATCAACATTGATGAAGAGTATCATGGGACTCATTAAGTCCAAATCCGGCAAGATCCAGTACATGGATGCAGACATCACTTCGTCCTCACCAGATCGCCGCGCCAAGTCAGGTATTGGCTATGTCCCGCAAGGCCGGGAAATATTTCCTCAACTCACCGTCGAGGAAAATCTTTTATTAGGCCTAGAGGCCGCATCGGATCGTCGCAAGAAACTGCCAGACACACTTTTCGATACGTTTCCTGTTCTTCGCGAAATGCTTCATCGTAAAGGAGGGGACCTCAGCGGCGGTCAGCAGCAGCAGTTAGCCATCGCACGGGCATTAGCTTCTGGACCGAAGCTCTTGCTTCTGGATGAACCTATGGAAGGGATACAGCCTTCTATCGTCATGGAGATCGAGGCGATCATTGAAACGATTAAGCGAAATCGAGAAATCGCGGTGCTTTTAGTCGAGCAGAGTTTAGAATTTGCCACAAGCATTGCTGATTACTACTATGTTCTCGACCGCGGCACCATCGCTGCCGAAGGGATCGCGGAGCATTTAAGCGAAGATCTCGTTCGAAAGCATTTAACCGTATGATTGTTCGCTTCCCTCAACCTCCTACCACAAAGAAGCTAACCAACTTGACCTAAGGAATTAGGATTCAAGTAGCGTACAGCTTCTTTTTTTTACTGGAAAACAAGTTAAAACTGGACGTCACAAAATGGATAGGATAACATGTCATATAGATAGGATCGATTATTGCGCACGGCATATCGAGCACCTAGCCTTTTAAAGGAAAAGGAGGGGACCTGTATGTCAAAAATATTAATCATCGAAGACGATTTAAGTATCGGTGAAATGATGGCCATTTACTTATACGAAGATGGCTATGAAGTGAAGCGTGCGGAGAACGGTCGGCAAGGCGAGGTCTTATTCCGAGAATTTCAGCCTGATATGATCGTTCTTGATCTCATGCTGCCTGATATGGATGGCATTCAGTTGTGTACGACGATTCGTTACACCTCGACCATTCCGATCTTGATGGTATCCGCTAAGAACGAAGTTTCAGATCGTGTGAAGGGCCTTCAGACTGGCGCTGATGACTACCTGTGCAAACCATTTTCGATGAGAGAGCTTTCGGCAAGAATACAAGCTTTACTTCGGCGTTCCAACGCTTTTCCTCCACAGGCTCCATCATCTTCAGACATGTCCAATCAACAGGGGATCCACTTAGAATTGGAGACTCGTTGTCTATATGTTGGCGGCAAAAATATTGAAACCACGTTCTCCGAATTTGAAATTATGAAGCTTTTTTGGCAAAATCAAGGCAGGGTTTACAGTCGTGAAGAGCTGTTAAATCGGGTTCGCGGCTTTGATTCTCAGGTAACCGAGCGTGCGATCGACGTCCATATTGCCAACCTTCGTAAAAAAATAGAAGATGATCCCAAAGAACCCAAGCACATTAAGACCGTGTGGGGTGTCGGTTATAAATTTCTACTCATGTAAAGCTCCCTTGGGAGCTTTTTTTGTTTGCTAAATTCGTCACCAAATAGGCATTCGCACAATATGATGATTAAGGAAAATGACTTTCATTTAAGAAGAATGCTTTCGTGTTGAAAGCTCAAGGAGGAAATCATCATCATGTTAAACAATCCATACAAAATAGGTAATCAAGCAATGCCGCAAGTTCAGTATGGCAACCCATATCCTGCGTACCCGGTCCCTACAAACATTACGAACAAAATCGTCCCACCTACACCAGCGGGATCTGTTCTCACGCCACCTGGCGGCTTACAAACAGGTGTGAATGTACTCCCTCCAATCGAAGAATCCTACATTGAAAATATTCTTCGTTTAAACCTTGGTAAAATGGCAACCATCTACATGACATACGAAAACAACTCCGAGTGGAACGCCAAAATTTTCAAAGGTAGACTAGAAGCGGCTGGCCGTGATCATATCATTATTAGCGACCCCGTGACTGGCATGCGTTTCCTATTACTTATGGTGAATTTGGATTACATCACATTTGATGAAGAGCTTAATTACGCTTATCCCTTCCGGGGCGGAGTCTCCAGATAAATAGCTGATTCGCATGCGAAAACCGTTGCCCTGATTAGGGAGCAACGGTTTTTTGTTTAGGCAAACTTAGTTGCCGAGAAGTGCCACATATGCAGCTTCTTGATACCGCCTTGGATCCACTGCTCCCAATCTCCCTGCTGGCCATCTCCCAGCCCCTGTTCCAAGCGTTCCTGCTTCATACTCAGATAGTCCTCATAGGTAACTTCATGCCAAATTTCTACATAAAGTCCCTCCTGATCCGTTCCCTCCAATAGCTCCAAATGCCCTTCCCGCCGCTGAAGTTCTTGCATATAGATGAGAAATAAAGCACGATATTCTGGTTTTATGGCATACTCTACAAAAACTTTAGACATTTTTAGATCTCCTTCTGATTTATTTTTTACTCTAAAATGGTAAACTAAGAACAAGATGTCTTACGACCCGTCACCCCAGATACAGAAACCTAAATCTGTACAGAAACACTTAGGAGGAAAACCAGTTGGATACAGGTACTCATCTCGTCATTGGCTTAGGATTAGCAGGACTATCGCAAATCGATCCGAGTATTTCCGCAGATACAGCAGCAACGACTGCTGTTTTTATTGGAACTGTTGTAGGGTCTCAGATTCCTGATATTGATGGACTCCTCCGTTTCAAAGGAAATGCTCTGTATATTCGCAATCACCGCGGTCGCTCACATTCCTTACCTGCCATTCCCTTATGGACGCTGTTGATAACTGGGGCACTCGCGCCATTCTTCCACGGTATTTCCTTCATGCATCTTGCCATGTGGATCGGCATCGCCGTTTGCGTTCATGTTTTTTCCGATTGTTTCAATACCTACGGAACGCAAGCCATTCGACCCTTTTCAGAAAAGTGGGTATCGTGGAACATCATTCACATCTTCGATCCCATTATATTCACTAGTCATATCGCGGCGATCTTCATGTGGTCCTTTGATCTAGCGAGGCCACAGCTGATTTTCCCCACCTTATACGGCTTACTCGCGCTATATTACATTTGGCGAACACTCGACCATGCCATTATCGAAAAAGGGCTGTATCGGAAAGATGCCACCTATCAGCCTGGCGATAACTATACACTTATTGTAACATTCAACCTCTACGTCTGGAATGTTGTGAAGGAGCGAACCGATGGGACGTATCAGTTAGGCGAGCTCAAGAACGGCAAGCTGAAGTGGTTGGACACCGTTACCTGCTCCGACCACCCAGCCATCGAGATTTCCAAGCATAACGAAGACATTCAAGCGTTACTCTATTTCTCCTCCTTCACCGCTGCCGAAGTGAAAGAACATCATTGGGGTTATGAAGTAAGATGGGCGGACGTGCGCTATCGTCATCGCAAGCAATTTCCATTCGTCGGCGTGATCCTTATGGATCACAATTTCCAAACGCTCGATTCTTACGTCGGCTGGGTAAATGATTCCAAGCTCGGTAAGAAGCTGAAGGTTGATCTGTATTGAGAAGTCGTCGAGGCCTACGCATAAACTGCATGGGTCTTTTTTTTGTATCACGTCGTACGACGCACGCACCAAAAGCCCAGGAGCTATTTAGGCTCCTGGGCTTTATTATTACATAGTTCGGGTATGCTAGTACGGAGACAAGTTATCTAGTTAGCGATAACTAGATCCAGATTGCCCCGCGAGCGTTTGCTCGGCGATTTGTACCAACCGGCGAGTAATGGCACCACCAATAGATCCAGTGTCACGGGTTGCCATGTTTCCATAGTAACCATCTTGAGGAATTTGAATGCCCAACTCCTGAGCTACCTCATATTTCAATTGGTCTAAAGCTTGATTGGCTTGCGGAACTACCAGTGTGTTGCTGCTACGAGATTGTGCCATCAGGATCGTACTCCTTTCAGTCAGCTATAATCTTTGATGTATTTGCAAGCTTGCAAAGATAGTATGTGGAGGAAATGAATTTATATGCACAGCGCTCAAAAAAGTTTAAAATAAGAAGATGCTAGGATAACACCTTGAACAATCTTCTAGAAAGTAGGTCGTCACCAGTATGAGTAAACCACTTGCTCTCCTATTCGCAGTTGTTGGTACGCTGCTGCTCGCTTGTATCTCCCTTTTCATCGCCCTTCGAGAGCCTTGGATGGTGCTCGCTTGCACGATCGTTTCGTTAGGATTTATCGGATATGGCTTCGCAGTGAAAGCCAAGATGCGTCGGAAAAATACGCCTTCCAAGTGAACAAAAAGCTCAAATCCCCGCATGTAGGGATTTGAGCTTTTTTTGTTTGTAAACGATGAGCTTAGCGAACAATAAAGCCCATCCGTTTCTTCACCTCAAGCAGCGTTTGATTAGCCACTTCAGCAGCTTCGTCAGCGCCTTTTTTCAAAATATCAAAGATTTCTCCTGAACTACGAATCTCATGATAACGTTGCTGAATCGGCTCTAATACAGCCACAAGGTGTTCGGCTAGATCTTTTTTGAATGGACCATATCCTTGACCTTCGTATTTCGCTTCAATTTCCACGAGACTCATCTCTGCAAAGTGTGAGTAGATCGACATCAAATTACTAACCTCTGGTTTGTTCTGAGGATCATATTTCACCTCACGACCTGAATCCGTAACCGCGCGACTTAATTTCTTACGAATCACATCTGGCGTATCCAGCATCGCGATGAAACTTCCGGCATTCGGACTGCTTTTGCTCATCTTCTTAGAAGCATCGTCTAGTGACATAATTCTGGCGCCCACCTCTGGTGTATAGGGCTGTGGCATTACAAACATATCTCCGAAACGGTTATTAAAACGGTTAGCCAAATCACGCGTCAGCTCCAAATGCTGCTTCTGATCGTCTCCAACAGGAATTAGATCTGCGTTGTATAACAAAATATCAGCAGCCATCAGCGACGGATATGTGAACAACCCTGCTCCAACAGATTCTTTCCCCTCTGATTTATCTTTAAATTGTGTCATGCGCTCTAGCTCGCCCATATGCGTCAGCGTCGTCATAATCCAGCCTAACTCGGCATGCGCATGAACATGAGATTGCAAGAACACTGATGCCTTATTTGGATCTAGCCCTGATGCGATATAAAGCGAAGCGATGGACTCCGTTTGTTCCCGGAGCGCCGCTGGATCTTGCGGTACGGTAATGGCATGCATATCAACCACCATGAAATAGCAGCGATACAACTCCTGCAGCTTCACAAAATTACGAAGTGCGCCAATATAATTGCCAATTGTCAGCTGACCGCTGGACTGCATACCAGATAGTACTCGTTTCATTTCAAAAACCTCCTATAAATTTGGTTACTTACGCGATTCATATACCGAAAAAAGACAACAAAAAAGCCTCCCTCCGCAAGGGACGAGAGACCGTGGTACCACCCTAATTTGTCTACCAACATAACCAAAGTTATGTGCATGTAAACCTTCAGGCTCTGATAACGGAGAGCTACCGTTTAGCATAATTAACTGTGTGGCTTATTCCGGCCTAGGTTCCGGTAAATCTTCACAGTGTTCAGCTTCAAGCTCAAGGATCCATTCGGTTTGCTTGTTTCACCGGTTCGCACCAACCACCGGCTCTCTGAGAAACGCGAGACAAACGTACTTGTTCCTATCATCGCAATTGATTTTCTATTATTATACACCCTTAGTGATCAATGTCAATCAAGGACATTGTCCTAGATTGACCAGCATGTACATAGGATAGTTACATACCAATCCTTCCGGCAAAGGGGTGTCAACGCATTGTCCTCAACTCTGTACCGCTGGAGCCTTCCCGTCTCCACGGTGATTTGCGCGTTTCTCTTGTTTCTGATCGTGACAACAAGACTACTCCCCGGGGCGGGGATGATCATGGAACCAGTCAGTCATGTGTTCATGGCTTTTATGGACATCTTCTTAGATGCCCTACCGTTCATGATTCTCGGCGTTCTGCTATCTACGATCGTAGAAAACTTCATTCCTGAGGGCGTCATCCAGCGAATGACCCCCAAACACCCTCTAGGTGGCGTGTTGTTTGCCTGTGTGCTGGGCATAATGTTTCCCCTCTGTGAATGTGGCATGATCCCCTTCGTGCGCCGCCTGATGCGCAAAGGGATGCCTGTCTACATCGCCGTCATCTTCATCCTCGTCGGGCCTATCCTTAACCCGATCGTCTTTGCCTCCACTTGGATGGCTTTCCGCGGCAACCCGGCGATGGCTTATTCACGCATGGGGCTCACCTTCGGTGTTGCGCTTGTGATCGGCTTCCTGCTCACCCGATTTCTCAAGAGCAATCCTTTGCGGCACCCGATTGAGCCTGCAGCAAGCCAAACACATCAGCACAAGCATGATCACAAACACGAGCATGCTCACGTGCATCATCATGACCACGGACATCATCATCATGACGACCATCATGGTCACACCCATTCCCATGGGGAGAGTCGTCTCATGACGATGGTCAGCCACGGCTCCTCTGAATTGTTCGAGATGAGCAAATACTTAATGCTAGGCGCTTTGCTGACAGCGCTAATTCAGACATTCGTCGCGCAGGATAGCTTGAGCAACCTCGGTCAAGGCGTCTTCATCTCTCATGTGTTCATGATGGGCTTCGCCTACCTGCTCTCCCTATGCTCAACCACAGATGCCTTCGTAGCTGTCTCCTTTGCCAAATCATTTTCACCTGGCTCCCTGCTCGCCTTCCTTGTATTCGGCCCCATGATCGACGTGAAGAGTACCCTCATGATGCTTTCGATCTTCAAGGCCCGTTTTGTTTTGACGCTTTCCATTGTTGTTGCGATAACAGTTTTGAGCGGCTCTCTTCTGTTTATGCATTTTTTTCTGGCTTGATTCCCTGCACTCTTGATTCGTACGATGTATTTCAACTCTTCATCAAGGATCGGGACAGCTAAATCTATGCCACTATCCCTTTCGCTCAGGTTGTCGGTTCAACGAAGGCTGAACTGAGCTTAGGGGATAGTGATCATAGCATGTCTCGCATCCAATAGTTGTACAAAAAGCCCTACCCGACACAAGTCGGATAGGGCTTTTATCTTGTAAAAAATTAAATTTTCAAAATCGCGCCAGCACTTGCGTTCGTTACCATTTTGGTATAACGGGCCAAGTAGCCAGTCGTAATCTTCTGTTGGAATCCTGCCCAAGTCTCACGACGTTTCGCAAACTCTTCATCGCTGATTTGCAATTCGATTTTGCGTCCATCCATATCGACGTCGATGATGTCGCCGTCATGTACGAAAGCAAGCGGTCCACCCTCAGCAGCTTCTGGGGACATATGTCCAAGCGAGATCCCGCGGGATGCGCCGGAGAAACGTCCGTCAGTGATCAAGGCTACTTTCGCGCCCAGACCCATACCTACGATTTGGGACGTTGGTGCCAACATTTCTGGCATACCAGGTCCACCCTTTGGTCCTTCGTAACGAATGACAACAACGTGTCCTTCTTTTACTTTCCCATTGGCGATACCATACAAAGCTTCGTCTTGAGAGTCGAAACAGATTGCTGGACCAACGTGACGTCCACCAACGGACTTATCAACGGCACCGACTTTAACGATACTGCCTTCAGGAGCCAAGTTACCGAATAGAACAGCTAGACCGCCGCGCTCACTGTGCGGGTTCGTCAACGGACGAATAACGTCGAAGTTCTGAATCTCACGACCAGCTACGTTCTCGCGAAGTGTTTGTGCCGTTACGGATAAGCAATCTCCGTTGAAAGCACCTGGCTTTTTGAGCAACTCATTGATTACCGCACTTACTCCGCCAGCCAAATGCACATCTTCGATATGGTAATCGGAAGCTGGCGCGATTTTCGCAAGATGAGGAACGCGTTCTGCTACTTCGTTAATACGAGCGATCGGATACTCGATACCCGCTTCTGCCGCGATCGCCAATGTGTGAAGAACCGTGTTCGTGGATCCACCCATCGCCATATCCAAAGCAAATGCGTTATCAATCGCATCAATCGTAACGATATCACGCGGCTTGATGTCCTTCTCAATAAGAACCATCAGCTGCTTTGCACAATCTTTAACGAATTGTTTACGCTCATCTGCCACAGCAAGAATCGTACCGTTACCTGGCATTGCTAGTCCCAGACCTTCAGCTAGACAGTTCATGGAGTTCGCTGTGAACATACCGGAACAGGATCCACACGTAGGACAGCCGTATTGCTCTAGCTCTTCCAGACCCGCTTCATCCAATTTACCCGCTTGGAAAGCACCAACGCCTTCAAATACGGAAGAAAGGGAAATGGATTTACCGTTTTTATCTTTACCAGCTTTCATCGGTCCACCGCTTACTAACATCGTAGGGATGTTAACGCGTAGAGCGCCCATGATCATACCTGGTGTAATTTTATCACAGTTAGGAATACAGACCATACCGTCGAACCAATGCGCGTTAACTACCGTCTCCAAGGAATCGGCAATAATCTCACGGCTTGGCAAGGAATAACGCATCCCGATATGACCCATCGCAATACCATCGTCAACCCCGATTGTGTTGAACTCGAAAGGAACACCGCCTGCTTCGCGAATCGCTTCTTTCACGAGCTTACCGAATTCTTGCAAGTGAACATGTCCAGGAATAATGTCTATATAAGAGTTACAAACCGCGATAAACGGCTTGCCGAAATCTTCCTCTTTAACGCCGGCTGCACGTAGCAAGCTACGGTGTGGAGCGCGGTCGAAGCCTTTTTTGATCATGTCACTACGCTGTTTTGGATGTGCCATTCTTTATTCCTCCTAGAATACATTTCAGTAATGAAAACAATGAAACTATCATACCACACTTCTCGCAAAATTTCTTCCTTTAGTGTGATAACGCATCAACGTGCGAGTAAAACAACTTTAATACTTTTCATCTATTTACATGTATCCCCTTACTTCCTGCCAAAATCCGCCTTAATTTCGCCCCACTTTTTTGTATCCCATTTGGCGATTTTATTGGCGTATGTATTCGTATGCAGCCATTTCAAGGCACGATCCACCAAGCTCCAAATTTCTTCGGTTGACGCATCTCGAACTAAATTCGTAGATACATCCTTCTTGCGAATCCAGCTCAGCGCTGTGACCGAATCGGTATAAATGGTTTGTTTACTGCCTTTTTTCTGCAGGTAAGCAAGTCCGTGAACAATGGCTAGAAATTCACCAAGGTTATTCGTTCCCTTCGAGATCGGTCCTTGGTAGAAAATGATTTCACCAGTTCGCGTGTCCACGCCTTTATATTCCACGATCCCCGGGTTTCCTGAGCAACCGACGTCCACGGAAATACTATCATAATCCACCTCAGGCGCTGACTCAGGAGTCGCTGTTTTTTTGCTAACAGCTGGACCCCCAGTGCCTTTACCGGCAAAATTAAGTGATTTCTGCCAGCCCCTCTCCAGTGCTTGACGCGCTTCACCTTCGGATTCATAAGACTTGAATTTCGCTTGCGGATACCCGTTCGTCTGCGCCTGACATTCCGCCCATGAACGGTAAACACCAGGCTTGTGCCCTACCCAAACGACATAAAATTTCACTGATGACGCCATATTATTCACTCCGTATTTTAAGTTGTAATTGCTCCACCAGCTCTTCGACGACCTTCACCGTATCTTGAAAATACGGTCGGTAATCCAAGTCAGCGATGAATCGAAGATATGTTTCACCGATGTCTACTAGTTGCTTGCGATACTCTGTGCTAGGAATGATATGCTTCTCTAGCTCGCGGTACGAACCGTTCGTTCGCTCTTCAACAGAAGAAAGCTCGAGCTGTTCCTCCGCTAGATGACGCACAACGAAGGAGAAGCCTCTACATTCCGGGTCTCCGCAGCCGCAAACGAAGAACGGCATTCGTTCCCATTGATCAGCAGGGGCGAAGCGGTTCGGAGTTGTGTCGTGCAGCGCACTATATAATAAGGCAGGCAGACCAACATCAATGCATAGGGGTTCTTCAATAATCAAACTATCTTCCACAGACATATGAACATCTGCTTGAATGATTTGTAAATCTTTATCTAAGGACCAGCCTTTAATCGCTAGTTCAAACATGCTCTCTCCCCACTTTCCCGACTTCCATTTTCCCATTATAACAAAGTCGAAACGTTCTTGCTTTTACGCAATAATAAAAGGATTAAATTTCCAATAAAAAAATGAGTAATATTAACAAAACTGTTCATACTACCTACTACTGGAGGTGATATCAGATGGCTACAGGACAATCTCGCAGCAGTAACTCCTTAGTAGTTCCTCAAGCTTCATCAGCCCTAGACCAATTGAAGTATGAAGTTGCTCAAGAATTGGGCATCCAAATTCCTCAAGATGGCTACTACGGTTATATGACGTCTTATGACACAGGATCTATCGGGGGCAGCATCACTCGTCGTCTCGTTCAAATTGCTGAGCAACAACTTGCTGGTACAAGCAATAAATTCAGCAGATAATCGCGATCTCGCTCCACTATACTTAAGCAACAAAAGGGCCTTCATCCGGGTAGATACTCGGAGAAAGCCCTTTTTTTTCATCTCAACCTATTTAATGTCGTAGATCTTGTACAAATCATCCAACATGATGTTGGCCGATCTAACGCCGCCGCCTGTATTCCAAGTTGCATCATTTACTTTGACTAATTTATTTTCTTTCACCACTTTAAGATTTTTCCAAAGCGGATCATTCATCCATTCTTGCTCTTGTTTATTCCCTTTACCGTCGCCGATTTCATACGTAAAGTAGAATACGCGATCCGCGGCATCCAGCTCAGTCAAGCGTTCTTTCGTAATATCTTCGAAGGATTTCTCATTACTTTTGGCATCCGAACGAGCGAAACCAAGTTGTTTGAAGACAACGCCTGAGAACATGTCGTCGTAATAGAATCTCGTTTTGCCACCCATAAATCGGATGACTGCCACTTTTTCCTTCAGCTTATCGCCTGCTTTGGATTTGAAATCTGCAATTCGGTTATCGAAGCTTCCAATTACTTTGTCGCCTTCGGCTTTCTTATTCAATGCATCAGCATACAGACTGAAGTTGTTTTTCCATTCTCCGCGCAGCGTCTCTGAGAAAACGGTCGGGGCAATAGCTTTTAATTGCTCATATATTTTTTCTTGACGAAGCTTATTCCCAATAATTAAATCTGGTTTTAGGGATGCGATGACTTCCAAATTCGGTTGTCCCTCAACACCTAGCGTAGTAACACCTTGCATATCTGCTTTAAAATGGTCATACCAAGGGTTGCCATAGAAAGATTCAACAGCTCCAACTGGTTTAACCCCAAGTGCGAGTAAAGCTTCTGTTCCTTCATTCGTCAAAATAACAACGCGTTTGGGATTCGCAGGTACTACGGTTTCACCCATAGCGTGTTTAATTGTACGTGGGGCTTCTGCTTTCGCAGTTTCTTGCGGCGCTGCAGAGGCAGCCGACTTTGTTTCTGATTTAGCTCCACATGCCGTTACGATCATACTAAAAACAACGAGACATGCAACAATAGCCCACGTTCTTCCAAACGCAAGGTGTTTTTTACTTAACATAATCAATGATGTTCCCCCTAGGTGTCTTTAATTGTGATAACGATTCTCATAACCTAGCACATAATACTCGCATTGAGCCTTCATTGTCAACCTTTTTTTGATAATGATTCTCATACTCGTTGACTTCGCCTAAGGTTAACTTTAAAATATATGAAGCAAGAAAGGTAGGAAGGAAGCAGGTAACCATCATGCATACATCAACGTCAGAACGCCTCTCTCATTTTTATAAAAGTATCGGATTATTAGCAGCCATCTGTATTCTCCTTACATTAATACTAAGCAGTGTCCGCTTCGGTCTCCATACCTATTCTTGGGATCAAATCATGACATCCTTTAATCCTTCTGATAAACCTACGAATGAGTCGATTATCATTCAAACTGTACGTATACCTAGAGCTTTGATTGCCGCACTCGTTGGCGGCAGTTTGGCCATAGCAGGCGCATTAATGCAAGCGATGACTCGAAATCCACTCGCTTCGCCTAGCATTTTCGGAATTAACTCTGGAGCAGCTTTTGCCATTGTTGTAGCTGTTGGATTTTTCGATGTGTCCAGTCTTACGCACTTTACATGGATTGCTTTTCTCGGTGCCGCTATCAGCGCATCACTGGTCTATGGGCTCGGATCACTAGGCCGCGACGGCTTAACACCAATGAAAATCACACTCGCAGGTGCTGCGATGACAGCCTTTTTCGCTTCGCTCACACAAGGCATTCTACTTGGCAATGGCAAAGCCTTTGAACAAGTGCTGTATTGGCTTGTTGGTTCTGTTGAAGGACGAACCATGGCTATGCTGCAATCCGTATATCCCTATATGCTGCTTGCATGGCTCGGTGCAATCCTATTATCCCCACACATCAACGTCTTATCGATGGGTGACGATATTGCCAAAGGACTAGGGCAGCAAACCGTATACATTAAACTAATTACTGCACTCATGATTGTTATACTTGCTGGTGGATCAGTCGCTGTAGCTGGCCCTATTGTATTTATAGGTCTCATGATTCCTCATATTGTCCGTTTTCTTGTGGGCATTGACTACCGTTGGGTTATTCCCTATTGTGCAGTGCTTGGCGGAATCCTCTTGGTTAGTGCAGATATTGGGGCACGCTTCATTATTATGCCGAAAGAAGTTCATGTCGGCGTTATGACCGCTATTCTTGGCGTTCCTTTCTTTATTTACATTGCGCGCAAAGGGGGACTCCTCAAATGAGTGCTTCCAAGCGATATGTTACGATTCGAAGTAAAAGCTACTCTTTTTTAATTAGTACAAAATCCATCCTGATTACACTTGCCCTTCTCGTGGCCGTCATACTTATGATGATTGTGAGTACAGGTATCGGCAGCATTACGATTAAGCCTTATGATGTCGTACGCGCTGTTTTTGGTTATGGGACGGACCCAAGTACAATGATCGTTCGATCATTGCGTTTGCCTCGTGTCATCATGGCTGTCCTGATCGGCGCCGCTTTAGGCGTCTCCGGGGCTATTTTACAAGGAATCGTGCGCAATCCGCTCACATCACCGGACACGATTGGCACAACAGGCGGTGCAACGCTTGGCGCTGTTTCCTTTTTCTTCTTTTGCTCGGATAAACTAAGCATTCATTGGCTGCCAGTCGCCGCTATTCTAGGGGCGTTCCTTGCAACCTTGTTGGTTTACATCTTTTCTTGGAAAAATGGCATTACACCGTTGCGGCTCGTCCTCATTGGGACTGGGCTCACAGCTGCGATGAGCGCAGTATCGTATCTCATGATGCTTACTGGCCCTATCGTACTCGCTCAACAATCACTCACTTTTATGACTGGCAGTATATACGGTGTATCTTGGGCTAAGGCTGTTTATCCCTTGCTGCCTTGGGTTGCTGTGCTAATACCCGTTATTTTCTTGTATACGCGGCATATTACCATCCAATCCTTAGGTGAGGATATTGCACAAAGTGTTGGAAGTCGTGTTCAGCGTCAGCGTTTTCTGTTAATCATGCTAAGTGTCGCCCTGTCGGGTGCTGCAGTCGCTTTTGGCGGAGCCATAGGCTTCATTGGGCTCATGGCTCCGCACATTTCTCGCAGACTGGTCGGTCCTAGCTTCGGTTCTTTGATTCCGGTCTCTGCACTAACTGGCTCTTTACTTCTGCTTCTTGCAGACTTAGCGGGACGTTCGCTATTCAAGCCACTTGATATTCCAGCAGGCGTGTTCACGGCAGCCATCGGCGCACCTATCTTCATCTACGTCCTATATCGCAGTAGAAGTCGCGGATAACCCCCCATGTCTACGAAAAAGGAGAACGAGCTAATGACAAACTTAGACCATGCACTCGAAGCCCGATCGCTTCAATTGACATACGGAGATACAACGATTTTCCAAAGCTTAAATCTGCAGATCCCTAAGGGTAAAATAACCGTTTTTATCGGCAGTAACGGCTGTGGAAAATCCACCTTGCTGCGCTCACTTGCCCGACTTATGAAGCCTGCCTCTGGTAGTATTCTTTTGGATAGCTATGAGATTGCTAAGCTCTCTACCAAAGAGGTCGCCAGACGAATGGCGATCTTGCCCCAAGGACCTACTGCACCCGAAGGGCTCACCGTCAGACAGCTTGTCAAACAAGGACGCTATCCTTATCAAAGCTGGCTGCAGCAATGGTCCGCGGAGGATGAGAGCAAGGTCATGAGCGCTCTCGAGCTTACCGATATGCATGAATTTGCCGATCGCACCGTCGACTCACTCTCCGGGGGACAGCGCCAGCGCGCTTGGATTGCGATGACATTAGCTCAAGATACGCCTACTTTACTCTTAGATGAACCGACCACCTATCTCGATCTTACCCATCAAATTGAGGTGCTGGACTTATTGTTTGAGCTGAACGAGAGAGAACAGCGCACAATCGTCATGGTTTTGCACGACATTAATCTAGCATGCCGCTACGCGCATCATATTGTCAGCATCAAGAAGGGTTCCGTTTACGCAGAAGGAAAGCCTGAAGACATCGTCAATGGGCCATTGCTGCGTGATGTGTTCGGTATGGATTGTCAGGTGACGACAGATCCTATCTTTGGAACTCCCATGTGCATTCCTTATGGCAAGGGTCGCATTTTGCTCCAAAAAGAACCCCAATCACAATTGTGATCGGGGTCCTTTTGATAAAAATAATAGGAGTATGAGTGCTAAATCGTTCTTGCATATGTAGCCATATTATAATTACTCTCAAATTATTTTCGTTCTGTAACATCGTTCCCGTTATTTCATGAGAGCGCTTGAAATCACATTTTCTATAGATTTTAACTGTAATATCGTTCACGATAAAACACACTAATTGACCACATTGCGTGGTCTTTTTTGTGGTCAAGCCATAGCCTTTATAATTTCAAGACATACAGACAACAAGCCTTCTTTTGTTGAACATTTGAGCAAGGCAAACACCCCTTCATCTTCATTTTTACAAAACTATGTACGAGTTGCTTTGCTTATGTAATATTTATTCAACTAGTTGTCCGAATAAAAAAGAACCCCTTTCGGGGTTCCTCTTCGACGGTGAATAGATTGATGGTACTTTTGCCTTGAACCTTACTTGGCTCGGTCTCTACCTCATCACACTAATTGCAGTACATGACTACATTAATGAGCTCACGGCACATCGCCTCGCTTCAATATGGATTCAAAAACAACTTCCCTGGTGTTTTATCTTTGAATGCTCTGCGACACTACACCTCGCTGTTTTCACCGTCGTAAGATATTATGTGCGATCCCTACAGTTTTAATACGTGAATACAAAATGTGTCTAATTTTCTAGCCTCTGCCAGAGCTAAACCACTTCTGTTTGGATGTAATTTCATAAATTCACCCTTTGCAGCTTACATGTACTATTGGGCTTTATTATACAGCAACAATTAAAACAAAAAAAGCCACTCCGTTTGGAGTGACTTTGGATTGTTAAAATGAAAAAGACCCCACAATAATGTGATGTCTAAATCGACGGAGAAATCAACGGATTTCTCATATTTGAATTAAACAGGCAATCCCGTCAACAGACAGGATACATTTATAACTTTATTAAAACACATTAGCAACTATTGTGTTGGCGGAACGATTGTTTCCATCGTCATTCTGAAGAATTAAACAGGGTCTATATTTCTCTTCTTCACTGCCTATTCCTCTGCCAAGATAACAGTAATACACTTCTCCTCTGCGAACAACCCTTGTTCTACTCTGAATAGAGATTTTATCTAAGTATGTTTTCTTTTTAAACCAATCTAAATACTGTTCAAGTCTAGACAATCGAATTGACACTTCATATCGCTCTCCCATATAGTAGTTTTCGACTAGTGTTACTGCTAAACCATACTGTCCGCCAATTGACGGCGTAAGTTGTCCTAACCCTGACGGACAAGCTGTCCAGTCGGTGATTTGAAAAAAGGGAGAATCAAGAACATTCTCCCTGGATGACGCGTTTGACCATGTGATCATCTATGATGCGATGCCCATTCTGAGCTCCGTAGATTAAACTGTGCGTGCAA
>NZ_JCAUAQ010000014.1:0-136433 GCF_059692035.1 Paenibacillus sp. J22P143 | reverse complement strand
GAGATTTCCCAGTATGTAAGACCCCTTGTAGACGACGAGGTTGATAGGTTCGAGGTGGAAGTGCGGTAACGTATGCAGCTGACGAATACTAATCGGTCGAGGGCTTAACCATATATAGGGATCTTTGACGTAAGTCAAAGTCTCTCAGATATCTAAGTAATCTAACTTTACGTGAGTTTCGTATCTAGTTTTCAAGGAATAAATCCTTGATAGATCCATTGTTTCTATTCCCTGATAGCTCAGTTGGTAGAGCACTCGACTGTTAATCGAGTTGTCACAGGTTCGAGTCCTGTTCGGGGAGCCATACGGAGAGGTGTCCGAGCTGGCCGAAGGAGCACGATTGGAAATCGTGTAGGCGTCACAAGCGTCTCGAGGGTTCGAATCCCTCTCTCTCCGCCACAATCTTTCTAGTAAGGCCCGTTGGTCAAGTGGTTAAGACACCTCCCTTTCACGGAGGTAACAGGGGTTCGAGTCCCCTACGGGTCACCATTTTCAAATCCCATGGAGGCTTAGCTCAGCTGGGAGAGCATCTGCCTTACAAGCAGAGGGTCGGCGGTTCGATCCCGTCAGCCTCCATCATTTTTCCTAATGCAAGACTTGATTTAATAGGAAACGTGATTTATACTTAATGACGCGGGGTGGAGCAGCCCGGTAGCTCGTCGGGCTCATAACCCGAAGGCCGCAGGTTCAAATCCTGCCCCCGCAACCAAATAATACATGTGGAGCTGTGGTGTAGTGGCCTAACATGCCTGCCTGTCACGCAGGAGACCGCGGGTTCGAATCCCGTCAGCTCCGCCATTATTATTACAACAACTAGTTAGGCTTTGTAGCTCAGTCGGTAGAGCAGAGGACTGAAAATCCTCGTGTCGGCGGTTCGATTCCGTCCAAAGCCACCATTTCTTAATTAAATAAGCCGTTGTAGCTCAACTGGTAGAGCAACTGACTTGTAATCAGTAGGTTGGGGGTTCAAGTCCTCTCGACGGCACCATTGCTTTGTGGAGGCTTAGTGAAGTGGCTAAACACGGCAGACTGTAAATCTGCTCTCTTCGAGTTCGGTGGTTCGAATCCATCAGCCTCCATTTTCCATTTTTGTAGGGGCATAGTTTAAGGGTAGAACAAAGGTCTCCAAAACCTTTGGTGTGGGTTCAATTCCTGCTGCCCCTGCCAAACATGCAAGAAACTTAATATTGTGGCGGTCGTGGCGAAGGGGTTAACGCACCGGTTTGTGGATCCGGCATTCGCGGGTTCAAGTCCCGTCGTCCGCCCATTATTACCAAAGCAACATAATGGGGATTAGCCAAGCGGTAAGGCAACGGACTTTGACTCCGTCATGCCAAGGTTCAAATCCTTGATCCCCAGTTTTATATGCGGAAGTGGCTCAGCGGTAGAGCATCGCCTTGCCAAGGCGAGGGTCGCGGGTTCGATCCCCGTCTTCCGCTCCATTATTACTAAGGCGCCATAGCCAAGTGGTAAGGCAGAGCTCTGCAAAAGCTTTACCCCCAGTTCGAATCTGGGTGGCGCCTCCACAATCTTATTAGCCGGAGTGGCGGAATCGGCAGACGCACAGGACTTAAAATCCTGCGGTAGGTGACTACCGTACCAGTTCAAGTCTGGTCTTCGGCACCATTATCTTTACAAGTTTATGCCGGCATGGCGGAATGGCAGACGCGCTCGACTCAAAATCGAGTCCGAAAGGGTGGAGGTTCGAGTCCTCTTGCCGGTATAACGAACAAAGAAAGCCTATGAAATCTTTTGATTTCATGGGCTTTTTTTCTGTTCATTTCTGAAGAGGATAAGGGTCAACTCCTTGCTACAGCAAACATAGTATTTATAATGCTATGTATATGCAGTTTACAGATAGTAAAATATGTAGGGGATACTTAACAATGGAAGTTCATACCCAAAATGATAAATGAGGCGGGGAACGCTTTTGAATATTGTGAATTCGGTAAGATTTAAGATTTTTATAGGGTTTGTGTTAGTAGTTGCTCCCTTGGTCTTATTTCTGATATTTAATAATGTGTATTCCATGAATGTGGTGAGGGATCAAATTTCTCAAAACTATAATAAACTTCTACAGCAATATGTGGAGGATACGGATAATACACTCAAAGAATTCGATAATTATTTGTTCCATCTCTACAGTGATCCGGATGTGATCAATATGAACTTGTATCCATTGGAATCGGATGATTATGTCCTAGCGAAGCAACGCTTGTTCAATAAGTTAACCAGACAGTTGGATATATACAATTTGGTCAATACCTTTTTTGTTTTTTCGAATACGACAGGAGATCTATTAGTCTCTACGAGGGAAAATACATATTATTATGATCGCGTTCAGACAGTGAAACAATACATTGTTGAGAATTCGAAGACACGTCCGAATGATAGTCCGAATGGAAATTGGCTCATTATGAAGGCATCGAATGGTGATCATTATTTGATTAAAATTAATAAGGATTTAGGCGCGGGGCTGTCGGGCGGTATTCTTATTAAAATGAGCAGTATGGTTGAGCCACTTAGCAAGTGGGACACAGGAGAAGGTGGAGGCACTATCGTGGTATCTCCAGAGGGGACTACGTTAACAAACACCTATTTCCCCTTACAAAGGTATAAGCACATTAGCGATCAAATTGTCCCCCAAAACTCCGGCTTACAAATAGTCAAAGACAAGGAACTGAATCAGCAGTTTCTGATTGTTCGTGAAGCTTCTTCGCATGCTGATTTGGAATTCGAGCTCATTATTGCGGAGAAAAATATATTGCAGAATTTACCTTATTTGCAGCTGTTAATTTACTTTTTGCCATTAGGCGGAGCTTTTGTGCTAGGGATTTATTTGTTGTATGTCCAGCGCATCCTATTCAAGCCATTGATGCAATTAATCCGAGGGATGAGGAAGATTGCCCAAGGGGAACTGTCGATTCGGTTGCATGAAGGCAGCTCAACGGAATTTGCGTTTCTAATAGCTACTTTTAATAACATGGTGGATCAGATTGAGAATTTGAAGATTTCGGTGTATGAGGAGAAGATTCGCGTTCAGCAAGCGGAGTTTAAGCACTTGCAGGTTCAGATTAACCCTCATTTCTATATGAACAGTTTAAATATTATTTACAACCTTGCCGCGTTAAAGGATACGAAATCAGTTCAGAAGATGTCCTTGCATCTGGCGGATTATTTCCGCTTTATTATGCGAACGAATCGGACGACGATGACGCTCAAGGATGAAATCGATCATATTCGCAATTATTTGGAGATTCAGGTCATGCGATATCCGGATCATTTAACTTTTGATATCCAATTACCAGAGAAGTACAGCCAATATACGATTCCTCCGCTCATTGTACAGCCTTTTGTAGAGAATGCGGTGATCCATGGGTTTACGAAGCAATACGGCACGTATGAGATTCAAGTGAAGGCTGAGCAAGATCCAGAAGCACCTGAGGCGTTCTTTCTTCTTTCCATTGGCGATAATGGTGAGGGCTTTCAACTGGAAATGCTGCAGCAATTGAATTCAGCTCAGTATTTGGATCAATCGGGAGATGAGCATCTCGGGATTTGGAATGTACGGCATCGGTTGCAAATGAATTATGGAAATAAAGTTGCGCTGAGATTTCTGAATAAGCCGGTGAGAGGGGCCTTGGTTCAAATCAGGCTGCCGCTTCATACCTCCATTGTGGAAGGGACGGATAAGGATGTATAACTTGTTGGTCGTAGATGACGAGAAGATTGCGGTAAAGGGAATTACAGTGGGGATCGATTGGGAGTCGCTCCCGATTGGTCACATTTTTGAAGCGTTGGATGTGGCTGAAGCGAAGCAGATTCTATCACAGAATCGAATCGACATCATAATTTCGGATATCGAAATGCCGGGTAGCAATGGCTTGCAGCTCCAGGAGTGGGTGCGCACGAATTCACCGCAAACGGAGACGATTTTTCTGACAGGTCATGCGAACTTCGAATATGCCCAGCAGGCTGTTCGTTTAGGCAGTTTTGACTATGTGTTGAAGCCAGTGGATCACGATCGTTTGCAAGACATCGTAAAGCTAGCCATTGAGAAGATTAAAGAAGATCAGGAGCAGTTAGATTTTCATGAAACCTATAAGATGTATTACAGTCATTGGGTCAATGAGCTTCCGACGTTGGTGGAGAAGTTCTGGCAGGAGCTGCTGAGCGGGAAAATACCTGCAAGTGAGGAGCGGTTGGCTCGCAATTTTCAGATGTATGAAATCCCACTAGACATGAAGAGCACAGTTTTACCTATCCTGATTAGTGTGGAGCACTGGAAGGAAGAGTTGAACGCTAGAGATGAAGAGATCATGGAGTATGCGATTCGGAAAGCTGCTGCAGAAATAATAATTGTGGATCAGGCTGGCTGTGTGATTCAAGAGAACGGTTCATCTTTGGTTCTGTTATATGTTGCAGATGGAAGTAAACCATCTCTTTCTGAAATAAAAGCGAAGTGTGAGGCTTACATTAGTGCTTGTCATCGTTATTTCCAATGCAGCTTGTCCTGCTATATGGGTGTAGTGACACCTCTGCTCAAGTTAACTGCGAAGGTAGGGGAACTTTTTCAAAGTGAACGAAATAATGTGACGAAAAGCAACTGTGTTCTAATGGACCATGAGACAGATCAGCCCACCATGAACAAGCCACAAGCGCCAACCTTTTCAGACTGGATGGTGCTGCTTGAGGCTGGGAAGAAAGCGGAGCTGGTTTCACGCATTAATGAAAATATTGATGGACTGCAGAAGGCTGACGTGGGTTCTGAAACTGTAGAGGCGTTCTACTATGGACTGCTGCATGTGGTGTATCATGTTTTGCACAAAAAAGGATTAGCCGTTCATGACATGCTTCCTCATCAAGAACTACAGGATTATGTCAGTGCGACGCGCTCGCTCAATCAGCTGAGGAACTGGTCGATACGTATTGCGACGGTCAGCTGTGATTATATGAATAGCCATCTGAAAGGCATCTCAGCGGTTACAACCAAGGTATGCCAGTACATTGACGAGCATATGCATGAGGAGCTCACCAGAGAGGAGTTAGCAGCCTCAGTGTATCTCAATCCAGCGTATTTATCACGCTTATTTAAGAAAGAAACTGGACTTTCAATATCGGAATACAGTCTAAAGGTTCGTATGGAAAAAGCGAAGAAGCTGTTAGCAGAAACAAACGATAAAATCAGCTATGTGGCGGAGCAAACGGGCTATTCGCATTTTTCATTTTTCGCGAAGATGTTCAAAAAGTATTCGGGTCTTTCCCCGCAAGAGTATCGGAAAAACATTCAGGGTTGAAGGGGTTTGAAGGAAGCTGAGGTGGAGTCAGGGGATTCAATGTAACAGATAAGATGCTGCCCGTTAAGGGGCAGCTTTTTTGCGTGGCTTTAGGATGATACAAGACGCCATTTCATTCGCTTATCTTTATCACCATCGAATGTCACAGAAGTGCTGATTCGGTCACGCGGAAGATAGAGAATTAATTCTAAACGCTTTACAATGAACCTATAGCAGAGAGGATGCAAGCGGATTCAATGGAAAGGGGAGCACAATAGAAGATGAACGATACGCCAAATACGGCAGCGAAGGCAGCCCCTATACGTACAACAAAACGAACCCGAGTTAAATCAACCTTTCTATGGACGGTTCGCAAATATTGGATTTTCTATGTAATGATGGCTCCAGCAGCCCTGCTGCTGATCATTAACAACTACATTCCCATGGCAGGCGTTCTGATTGCTTTTAAGAATGTGAACTACACGAAAGGGATTTTGGCAAGTCCGTGGGTTGGGTTCGATAACTTCAAGTATTTATTCTCGAGTGAGGTTGCGTGGGTCATTACTCGGAATACGATCTCTTATAATCTGGTATTTATCGTATTGAATTTGGTGATCGCGGTTGCAATGGCTATTATGTTTAATGAGATGCGGAGTAAATTCCTATCTAAATTTCATCAAAGTACGATGTTTCTACCATTCTTTCTGTCTATGGTGTGTGTAGCTTATCTGGTATACGCCTTCTTGGGAGCAGAGCACGGCTTTGTGAATACAGTACTTTTACCAAAGCTAGGTATTGAGCCGATTGACTGGTATACAGAGTCGAAATATTGGACAGTTATTTTGCCTATCGTGAATACCTGGAAAAACCTTGGATACTATACGGTTATCTATATGGCAGCCATTATTGGGATCGATCATGAGTATTACGAAGCAGCTTTAATTGATGGGGCGAACAAATGGGAGCAAGTGAAGCGGATTACGATTCCCCTCATCATGCCCGTCATGATTACGATGACACTGCTTCAAGTAGGTAGAATTTTCTATGCGGACTTCGGCTTATTCTTCCAAGTAACCAAAAATGCAGGCGCGTTATTCCCTACCACACAAGTAATTGATACCTATGTGTATCAAACTTTCCTAACAATGGGGGATATCGGAATGTCGTCAGCAGCAGGCTTGTATCAAGCAGTAGTAGGCTTCCTACTTGTCCTAGTTACGAACTTATTTGTAAGAAAAGTGAGCAAAGAAAATGCACTATTCTAAGAAGGAGTGGCTGTCGTGAGTGAAGCAATTTCGGTACGTAAACAACGGATAGCCAGGAAACGAGGGCCTAACGAATTATCACCTACAGCGAATTTGTTGGTTAACGTGTTCTTCTGGATGTATACCGCAGCTTGTATTATGCCACTGGTTTTAGTTATTATTGTTTCCTTGTCAGATGAAAAGGGTGTTCTGATCCATGGTTACAATTTCATCCCTGAAGCATGGAGCTTGGAAGCGTATAAATTCATGTTTAAGGATTGGCATCAAATTTTACGCTCCTTCGGGATTTCAGTCTTCTTAGCAACGGTGGGAACAGCGATTAGTTTAGTGATGATGTCGCTGTATGCGTATCCCATCTCGCGAAGTGATTTTCCACATAAAAGCTTCTTCTCGTTCTTCATGTTTTTCACCATGCTGTTCAATGGGGGACTCGTTCCTTGGTATCTCGTCTATACGCAGATGCTGGACTTGAAAAATACGATTGCAGCACTTATGCTGCCCTTACTCGTATCCGCTTTCTTTGTACTGCTGCTGCGGACATTCTTTGCCAATTCGATCCCGATGCCTCTCATAGAAGCAGCGAAGATTGATGGTGCTGGGGAGGTTCGGATTTTCAGCCAAATTATTATTCCGCTTTCCTTACCTGTACTGGCTTCGGTTGGATTATTTCAGGTACTGAACTATTGGAATGACTGGTTCCTCAGTCTGGTGTTCATTTCAGGAAGTAAAAATATCAATCTACAGTTCATGATGTACAAAACGATGTTGGATATTCAGTTTCTAACCTCGAATGTGCAGGCAAGTCAAGGTCTATCGCAAGCAGGAGGAATGCTCCAACTACCAACGGAAACGGTGCGTATGGCGATGGCTGTACTCGGAATTGGTCCGATCGTGTTCGCGTATCCATTCTTCCAGAAGTATTTTAAGAAAGGCTTGACGGTTGGTGCAATTAAAGGATAGTTGAATACGGCTTGTGCCAGTGTAGACTGGTTTAGCATATAGGAAGAATCGAGAAAAGGGAGGCAATCCATCCATGAAAGCTTTGAAAAAAAGCACTCTTACACTTCTAACACTGACGTTTTCGTTATCACTCACCTTGGCGGGCTGTTCTAAAAGCACGACAGAGACAACAGCAAGCGCTACACCAGCACCAGCATCAAGTACAGCACCTGCTGCGACCAAAGCAGCAACATCCGATCTGAAGCCTTATGAAGTGAAGCTAGTGTACCCTGGAACACCACAACCGGATCAAGCTAAAGTAGAAGAAGCGATGAACAAGGTTTTGAAGGAAAAAATTAATGCAACGATCAAATTGATGCCAATCGACTGGGGTCAATGGGATAATAAAACGAATCTAATGATCGCTTCCCGTGAAGAGTTTGATATCTTGTTCACAGCACAATGGAATGGTCATGCTGTCAACGTAGGTAAGGGTGCATTGATGCCGCTCAATGATCTGATTGGGCAATACGGGAAGGGAATTACAGATTCCATAGATCCTGCTTTCCTGCAAGGCGCTAAAATCAATGGCAAAAACTATGGTGTACCAACGAATAAAGAGCTCGCAGCTTCCGGTGGAATTGTGTATCGTTCGGATATTGCAAAAGAGCTTGGCATTGATATGTCAGCTGTTAAAACGATGGCCGACCTAGGTAATGTACTGAAAACAGTCAAAGAGAAAAAACCAGAAATGACAGCATTTTTCCTTCGCGATGGGGATAACCTGAATGCCCACTATTTGGCACAATATGACTACCTAGGAGACAGTACAATTCCAGGTGTTATTATGAAAGATGGCACAGATACGAAAGTGATTCCGAAATGGGATCAACCGCGTTATAAAGAAATTTTGAAATTAACACGTGATTTTATGCAAAAAGGGTATGTCAATAAAGATGCGGCTACGACGCAATTGTCGGGTCAAGATGCTTTGAAATCCGGCAATGTCTTCATGATTACGTCCTCTTTGAAACCTGGTAAAGACAGTGAATTAGCGAATGCGACGAACTTGGTAGGTAAGCTTGGCCAAATCGAGCTGACACCACGTACGATTTCCACAGGCGACACGGCGGGTTCCATGTTGGGGATTTCGGTAACTTCCAAGGATCCAGCTCGCACGATGATGGTTATTAACCTTTTGCACACGGATAAACAATTGAACAATTTGATCAACTTCGGTATCGAAGGTACGCACTACACGAAAGTGTCTGACAACATCATTAAAGCCACAGATGCTGGTAAAAATTATGCACCGGGTGCTGCATGGCAGTTCGGTAACCAATTCTTGAACTACTTGTATGATAATGAAGATCCACAAAAATGGGATAAATTCAAAGAATTCAATAAAACAGGTAAGAAATCACCTGGTCTTGGCTTTACGTTCGACTCAGAGCCTGTTAAAACACAAGTGGCTGCTGCGGTCAACGTAGGCAAAGAATTCGATGCAGCAATGGATACAGGTTCTGTGGATACGGATGCTTCCTTGCCGAAATACCAAGATAAAATGAAAGCAGCTGGCATTGATAAAATTATTGCTGAAAAGCAAAAGCAATTGGATGCATTCTTAGCTGCTTCGAAGAAATAAGTTGTTCTATGTATAAGGAGCCAGGCTCAATGAGCCTTGGCTCCTTATTATTGTTCCTACCTTGTAGGACTAATTACCAAACGAAAGTCATTGTTACGATAACGAGCAAAATGAACAGAACAAGAACAACAGCAGCGGACGTACCATGACCATAACCTGCACCAGTACCTACAGCAACACCCATTTATGTCACCTCCCATCTCTAGGAATGCTCTTCCGCAGAAGCGAATGAGAGACAATACTATCGTATGGAGAGATGTCATGATTTGATTGGGTGTTTAGCCATAAATCTATGGGGGCGATAACCACTTTAGGCAGGAGCCTGTTTTTGGGAAAAAAGGAGTGAGAAGTTGAACAAGTGGCTTGAGCCTTCCATATGGTAGAAAAAGAACGTAATGCCATTGCGGAGGTGTAGGGGCTATCGATTACTTGGATATGTTAGCGAAGCTCGGGATTGGAAACGCACATCCCGGAGGATTTGGAGAGACGATTGAGCAATTGAAGAATTATCCGATAGAAAAAGGGAAGCGGGTGCTGGAGGTTGGCTGTGGAACCGGTAGAACAGCCTGTTATTTGGCAGAGCAAGGTTGTGATGTCACAGCCATTGATATTCGTCCAGAGATGATCAACAAAGCCAAAATTCGAGCAGAGAAGCAAGGGGTTCACGTGAATTTTCTGATCGGGGATGTATGTCAACTACCTTTCGAAGCTCATACTTTTGATGTCGTGATGGTGGAATCGGTCACGAACTTCGCAGATGCACAGAAAGCCGTATCCGAGTACTATCGGGTATTAAAACCGGAAGGAAAGCTTTATGATCGAGAAGTGATTAAAGTGAAAGAGATGACAGCAGGCATCCACAGAGCACTTTGTAGTTTCTATGGCGTGAGTAAGATCTATAAGCTAGAGGAATGGCAAGAGCTTTTAGAGAGTAACAAGTTCAGTACCGTCACCTCGACAGGCATACATCCTTTTCCACTGACGATGTTCGAAGATCAGGTTCAGCATCCAGATCCTGTTCATCTATCTGATCGACAATCGTTTATGGATCCGCGCGTATGGCAAATCACGGCTCGTTATGATGAGCTAGTTAGCAAATATCATCCTTATATGGGCTATACGCTGATGATTGGCTCCAAGGAGTAAGGAAACAGTAAGAAGCAGGATATTGCTTCCTTAATGGCGAATCATATGAGAAAGATTATCATTGGGGGCTGCTTCTTTTGAACGTAGAGGTTATATCAGAACGAATTTCGAACCGTAAAGCGAAGGAAGTTTACGAGCTGATTACGCGTCAAACGACGGTTTCGAAAATAGATTTATTAGATCAAAGCGGCATGACGGTCTCGACGTTGACACGACTTTTGGAGGAGTTAACGAGTCAGGGACTCATCTTGGAATCTGGCTTTGGTGCATCTACGGGCGGGCGTAGGCCGATTTTGTATGAGAAGAATCCGGCCTATGCTTATATATTTGGCGTGGAAATTTCCAGAACATTGTCCAAGCTGGTGCTTGTTGATCTAGGAATGAATAAACTGGAAACAAAAAGTTGGGCTATGACTGAAGTCATGACGCCAGAAGTGTTGATTCCCCTTATCGTCCAGGAAGCACAGCGAATGTTAGCTCAAAATGCCATACAAGCTTCGCAGGTGTTGGGCATTGGGATTGGTGCAGTAGGGCCTGTTGATCGATTGTCAGGCGTTATTCTGGAGCCCTCCTACTTCCCTGCGAATGGATGGAGGTATGTGGAGATCTGTAGGCAGCTGAGCGAAGCGTTGCGTATTCCTGCACTACTTGATAATGGGGCAAACACAGCGATTTTGGCGGAATCCTGGCACCAACGGACACGAAGCTTTAAGCATCTGCTTTATATTCATGCAGGAGTGGGCTTGCGTTCATCTATGGTATCTGAAGGCAAGGTCATCTATGGGGCTGTAGATATGGAAGGCTCTGTGGGTCAAATGATTATTCAAACGGATGGCGTTTCCCATCGCAACCCATCTGGTAATTATGGCGCATTGGAATCCTACGCTTCGCTTTATGCGATAGAAAAGGCGGCGAAATCAGCCTTAAAGCAAGGTAGATCCACAGTGCTGGTACATATGATCGAGGATCCAGAGCAGGTTACTTACATGCATATCATGGAGGCGCTCAAAAAAAATGATCCCCTAGCCGTGGAGATCGTGACGGAGGCTGCAACCTATTTCGGTATCGGCCTGGCGAATTTATTAAATATTTTGCACCCGGAGAAAGTAATTATCGGGGGGCCATTGATTACAGGCGGGGAGTTGTTCTTCCAAACAGCAACGCAGGTTGCGATCCGCAAAACGTATTATTACCCCGCCTATCAGGTTATTTTCAGCAAAGGTCAGCTGGGTGATGAAGCACTTGCCATTGGAGCGGCTGTGATGGTCATGGATCAGCTCGTTAAGCCGTAGCTCCCTGAAGAAAATCAAGAAGCAACGTATTGAAGGCTTCAGGTTTCTCCATGGGGGTAAGGTGAGAAGCAGCAGGGATTATGTGAAAGCTAGCACCTTCGATTTGATCAGCCATGGACTTCATGACATCCGGTGGTGCAATCGCATCCTGTTCACCAGCAATAACGAGTGTTGGTACTGTGATGGAGCTCAGTAACGGTACCGAGTCTTCACGGAACGCCATCGCGATGCTGGCATGAACAAGTCCTTCGGCTGGCATACTGTCCATAATCAGCTTGAGGTTATCGATGAGCTGAGGCTGCTCTTGCAGGGTGGCTGGCGTTATAAGTTTAGGCAGCATGGCATCTCGGGCTGCCGCGGCTCCTTTGTCATACAGAGAGACAGCCATGTTCATTCGATTTTTCCGTCCTTCTTGTCCATCTGGCTCGGGGCGTGTATTGGCAAGAATCAGCGCTGAAAAGCGTTCTGGCGCTAGACGCAGTAGATCAAACGCTACATAGCCACCCATGGAGAAGCCTCCGAGGGTGGCTTTTTCTATACCTAATCCATCCATGATGGCGAGAATATCCTGGGCATATTGCTGAAGGGACATGGGGGTGATCGGTAAATCAGATTGCCCCATCCCCCTGAAGTCAGGAGTAAGCACGCGGTAGTGAGCTGATAACGCCTCGACTTGAGCTTGCCACATGCGATGATCCAATGGAAAGCCATGAAGTAGGATAACTGGGGCTCCTTCACCTTGATCTTGAACGAACAGTTCGGTGCCGTTAATGTGTTTTTTCATCAAATTTCAGCCTCCAAGATCATCTTTTTTTAAAAAAATAGCGAAAAAGTTATGTCTTCATACTTTCATTATGGTTAACTCATACTTACTTAACATTTCATTGCTATTCTCTGATTATACCTATTGTGCTTCACCAAGAACAGGCAAAACGAAACATTCATATTGTTGAAATGGGGTTTATTGAGATGACTAAAAAACCATGGTCCACCCAAGAACTGGACAAACTAATTCGCCTTTCCTCGGAGTGTCCGCCAGTTGTCATTGCTAGAGAATTATCACGTCCTGTTACATCCGTTCGCAAAAAAATGCGTGAAATGGGAGCCAGCTATGTATCGGGGGAGCAATGGAAAAAAAGTCAAATTCAATACCTGATTTCGGATGAAGGCACTTCCTACAAAAACAGACATAAGCTAACACAAGAATCGAAAGAAAATGAATTTGAATCGCCTGTTCTAGATGAGTTCTGGACAACCCTTGTGAAAATGGCTCGCGTAGCTAAAAAGAGGGGGAAACGGGTCGATGTTCTGTCGTTTATCGATACATACCGTAAGATTCGAATTGGCGGTTAATTTCAAATATATCAACGATTGAAGGTTAAATCCGTTTCGACGTGATTTGACCTTTTTCTTTTTTGTGTGGAGGAGATAAATTTATCCATTGTTAAACCTATTTTAAGGTTATTACGTTATTATAGGTATATATATCGATATGGAACGTATTTCGTGAAGGATGTGGCGAGGGTGGAGTCAAAACGAGGCTGGCTGAAGCAGTCATTTGGAAAGCGATTAAATGCTCTACATAGCTGGAATGCTTGGATTTTATTGCTTCTGTCAGTTACGGGGATCGTACTCAGTATCGGCGCGATCCGAGGAGAACTTGGAGCATTTCGTGTTACGCTGAAGCAGCTTCACATTTATTTAGGTGTCGCCTCTGTTTTGCTCATGATGTTGTATGCGCCCATGATTCGCAAGCATTGGCGCCAAATTCGCGCGCGGCGTAACCAACGCGCGAATTTGGTGTTTGTTCTGGCGCTCCTGATCGGCTGGGCCGCATCAGGCGTGATCTTGTGGCAGTTCCGGCACATGCCACCGGCTTTGAACAACGCGGCACTCCTCGTGCATGACCTGCTTACCTGGGTCGGAGTGCCGTATGCCGTGTACCATGCCATCTCGCGCAGCCGATGGCTGAAGCGCCAACAGCGGCTCGAGCAAGCCGCTGCGACGGGCAGACCGCCCGCACCTGCGAAGGCGGTCCCTGCCGCCGCCGCGAGCGCAGCAGCGGCGGATATGGCTCCTGTGGCGACAGAGGACGCCACAGGGCGCACAGCAGCGCAGGCGGTCATCGCCGCGCTGAAGGAGTCGCCGATCACACGCGCCTCGTTCCTGCGACTGGTCGCAGGACTGGTGCTCGTGATCGCGGTTGGCCCCGCCTTTTATCGCTGGATAAAAGGCGCATTCGATACCGGCGGGTCGTTGACCGCCGAATATGTGGCGAACGACGGCAATCGTATGTTGCCGCCGCCAGAGCCATTGCCCGACTCCGCCGCAGCCTTCGGCGGAGGGGCCAAAGGCAATTTCCGTATCTACACGGTGACGGAAATTCCGGCTTTTTCGTCGGAAACGTGGAAATTCGCCATCTCGGGTCTCGTGGATAAACCAAATGCGTGGAACTGGGAAGAATTCCTGAAGATGAAACGAACTGTTCAAGTGAGTGATTTCCATTGTGTTACAGGATGGTCGGTGTACCAATGTACATGGGAAGGCATTCCGCTGAAACAGCTATTGGCGGCGGCTGGCGTTCAAGCCTCAGCTAAATTTGTGAAATTTTATTCGGGAGATAAAGTGTACACGGATGCACTCTCCTTAACTCAGGCTAATGGGGACGATATTATGGTCGCTGTCTTGATGGACGGTAAGCCGATTCCGCAGCAGTTGGGTGGACCTGTGCGACTGATCGTACCCAAGATGTATGCTTATAAATCGGTGAAGTGGCTGCAAGGCATTGAATTGATCGAGAAGGAGCACATGGGCTACTGGGAGGTCCGTGGCTACGATAATGATGCATGGGTCGGCACATCAAACGGATAGCACATGTCATGTATGGATGAAGCGGTCGCTGACTTTTCAGAGGGATTTTGGTATAGTTAAGGCAAAGAATCCTGTTCGGAGATGAGGGACATTTGCCATGCAACTTATTGCCATTAATGTGGGGTTACCCCAAACGATAACCTATCATGCTAAAGAGCTGACCACGGGGATTTATAAGACGCCGGTCAGCTCCTCTTTGTATGTTTCGAAGGTGCAGATAGACGGGGATGGACAGGCCGATCTGACGGTTCATGGCGGTATTGATAAAGCCATCTGTGTCTATCCAGAGGAGCATTATGCGTACTGGGAAAATCTTAGAGGCCATAAATTGGACGCTGCCACATTTGGTGAAAATCTTACAATTCGCGGTCTGCAGGAGCATGAGATTTGTATTGGTGATACGTATGCCATTGATGACGTTATTGTCCAAGTCTCACAACCCAGGCAGCCTTGTCATAAGCTAGCAAAGCGGATGGATTGGCCAGAAGCCACTCTCCGCGTCCAGGAGACGGGGTATACGGGATATTATTTTCGTGTGCTGAAAGAGGGCTTCATCGCACCAGATTCTGAGCTTAGACTCATTGCTAAAGACGAAGCGGGTGTAACGGTTGCGTTCGCCAACCAGATTAAATATCACGATAAGTTCAACATTGAAGCGGTTAAAAGAGTTCTCGCTGTAGATGCGCTATCGGGAAGCTGGAAGCAATCGTTTCGGAAACGATTGGCTGAGCTCGAAGTATGATCACTGGCGTCATTCTTGCTGGAGGATTGAATCGCCGCATGGGCGGGCGACATAAGGCTCTCTTACCTGTGCAAGGGGAAGCCATCCTAGTCAAACAGTTAAAAGAAATGTCACGCGTTTGTGAGCAAATTATCGTTGTGACGAATCAGCTTGAAACCTTGCAGCCTGTGCTTGCGGGGGTAATGGATATGGATGTGATTTGTATAACCGACCACTATCCTCAGAAGGGTCCTTTGAGCGGTATTCATACCGCCTCC
Organism: Paenibacillus sp. J22P143; assembly: GCF_059692035.1. Lineage (NCBI taxonomy): Bacteria > Bacillati > Bacillota > Bacilli > Caryophanales > Paenibacillaceae > Paenibacillus > Paenibacillus sp. J22P143. Next base: position 121,000 of record NZ_JCAUAQ010000014.1, on the reverse strand, counting down.
AGCGTTGCAAGTGGCACTCATTTATGGGTTGTCGGCTGTGATATGCCTTTTATATCTGCAGACGCAGCTAAGGTGATGGTGGAGATATGCCGTGACACGAATGTGGATGCGGTGATCCCAGAGCTTGCAGGGCGTTTGCACCCGCTCCATGGGATCTATGCCAGAGGTGTTGGGCCCGAGGCTGAGCTGCTGATCCAACAACAAAACTATCGTTTGATGGGGTTGCTAGATCATCTGGATTGGCAAGCAGTCAGTTTAGATTTTTTCGTGCAACGTGGGCTCCGAACGAATTTCGCCACGAATATTAATACACCTGAAGAATATAAAGTTATGTTAGATAATCTACCATTGTGATTCGTATTTTTAGATAAAATGCTATGGAATCTAGGATTTTGTTAGAAAATATGCCATAATGGACGGAGAGAGAAGGTGAACACCTATGCCAAAGCTGCTATTGGATCGTTTTGGGCGGATGCATGATTACCTGCGCATCTCAGTGACAGATCGTTGTAATTTGCGTTGTGTCTATTGTATGCCTGAAGAAGGAATGGAATTTGAACCGGATGAGAAGCTGTTAACTTTTGATGAAATCACAGAAATTGTCCGTGTATTAGCAGGCCTCGGTGTTCGCAAATTGCGTTTAACCGGCGGAGAGCCTCTGGTTCGTAAAAACCTGGATCAACTGATTGGGATGCTGTCACAGATTCCCGGTATTGAAGATATAGCATTGACTACGAATGGGATTTACTTTGCGTCGCGGGCTGAGAAGCTTCGGGCAGCAGGGTTAACTCGTGTAAATATTAGTTTGGATTCTTTAAAAGCAGATCGGTTCTCGATGATCACGCGCGGCGGGGATATTCGACGTGTGTTAGCCTCCATTGAAGAAGCCTATCGTGTAGGCATTATGCCGATTAAGCTGAATGTGGTACTGATGAAAGGCATTAATGATGATGAAATCGCTGATTTCTTACAAATGACGATAGATCGCCCGATTCAGGTGCGGTTTATTGAATATATGCCAATCGGTCATAAAGACGAGGATTGGAAAAGCCGTTACCTGTCTCTTACGACGGTTCTGGATCGCTGCAAGGAAATGGGCTGGGAAGCTACAGCCTCTGACGCTGTTTATGGCAACGGACCCGCACAGAATTATCGCATTGAGGGCGCATTAGGCTCATTCGGCCTTATTCATCCGATCAGCGATCATTTCTGTGAAACTTGCAATCGCTTGCGACTGACAGCAGATGGCAATATCAAGCCTTGCTTGTATTGGTCAGATGAATTTAATGTACGAAAATATATTGGCGATGATGCAGCGGTGGAAGACTTGTTCTTCCGCGCGTTGGATATTAAACCACAAAATCACGAGATGGCTCAGGCACTGATGAATGAAGACCAGTCACATACACCAACTAATCGACGAATGTCACAGATCGGCGGATAGCTAGCGTACAGGGGAGGCACGGGGAGCAAGTGAACAGCGAAATGAAGCTTAGGTTTGGCCGTAAGGTGATCTCGGTCGAAGAGGCGCGAGCCACGCTTTACGAATACGTTAAACCCACAGAGACGGAGACCGTTTCGCTGCCGACATCCTTCGGTAGAAGCTTGGCGAAGGACATTTATGCGGATCATGCTGTGCCACATTTTCGCAGATCGGGCGTGGATGGGTATGCTGTTCGTTCACAGGATATCGCCAAAGCAACACCGGACATCCCGGTTGTTTTACAGGTGATTGAGCGGATTCCAAGCGGTACCATGCCACAGCAAACGATTCAAGCTGGGACGGCTGCTCGTATTATGACGGGGGCGCCTGTTCCAGATGGCGCAGACACTGTTGTGATGCTGGAGATGACGGACTCCTTGCAGGATGAGTTATCCTATGATGCCAAGGTAAGGATTAAGAAAAATGTGCAAGCTGCAAGTAATATCACCCCGATCGCTGGTGAAGTTGCTCGTGGGGAATTCGTGATCGCACGTGGGACTCGGATTGGCCCGGGAGAAGCCGCAATTTTGGCGACATTCGGGTTCTCATCGGTTGAGGTGTACCGAAAGCCAAGGGTGGCCATTTTCTCAACAGGTTCGGAGCTTTTACAAGTTGAACAGGAGCTGCAGCCAGGTAAAATACGTAACAGCAACAGCTACATGCTGGCGGCACAAGTGGAAGAAGCAGGGGGTTCAGCGATGATCATGCCGGCACTCTCTGATGATCCCCAGCAAGTGGAAGCGGCACTTGAGGCCGTGCTGTCTGATGTCGATCTTATTCTGACTTCTGGCGGTGTCTCCGTTGGCGATTTCGATGTCCTCGTTGATCTATTTGGGCGTTTCGACGGCAAGCTGTTATTTAATAAAGTCGCGATGAGGCCAGGTACACCGACGAGTGCTGCGTTGTGGAAGGGCAAGCTGTTAATGGCACTGTCCGGTAATCCTGGAGCATCCTTCGTAGGCTTCGAGCTATTTGCTAAGCCGATTATTAAAGCGATGTTGGGGAGTCAGAGTCCTGTGGCGGAAGAGTTTACAGCTTTTCTGGATGTTCCGTATGATAAACCCTCCGCCTATCCGCGTTATATACGGGGGACAACACGAATCGAAGCAGGTTCCGTATGGGTTAGACCAGCTGGCATTGATAAGTCGAGTATCATGGTGTCGATCAAAGATGCAGATTGCTTGATTTGGCTGCCTGCAGGAGGGCAAGGCTTTCAGCGTGGTGATGGCGTGAGGGTTTATACAACGAGATAGCGTACTGAACTTATATTTTTTATACATGAAATTATATAACCTATATCACCACAAGTTTGGCGCTAACAAGTGTAACCGTCTGTCAGGAGGGTCATCTGTGGCGTCTTTTTTTTGCAACATGACTTAATGTCGGTGGCTGAGGACGATAAGCTCGGAAGACGCGCTTAAATTCGGAGACTATATGTAGCCAGACGAGATCGCCTATATCAGCGAAATTCAGGAGCTGACACGACGAATGGCACGAGTGGTATTGATTATAAATGAAAAGCCCGCCTGCTGAAGCTTCAATTTAGAAGCATCAGCAGGCGGGGCCATTTCAAGGGGTCCTAATAGAATGTAGCGAGAATGATTACCAACAGTACATAAAGAACAAGAATAATGCCTGCAGAACTTCCGTATCCTGGCGTTCCACAACCAACTACAGCTGACATAGTATCCCCTCCGGTTTTGAATTAATGTGGGTTAAACACTATATAACATATGTAGGGGAGATACCTATTGATTGGACGAATGCCCTTATGAAACCGGATCATTCACCTAAGAAAAAAGCTGCACTTGAGCGTTTCTCAAGGCAACTCCTTCAACATCTAATTAGGAATTTGATACACTTTAATTTTCTGGATCCCAAAGCTTTGTAAGGATTTCCTCGAGCCTGGGATAAAGATGTCCATTCTCTTTCCTTTAATGGCACTGCCAGTATCCGTCGCAAACACGTACATACCGCCTTTAGGAAGCCCACTAAACGAATAACCTTCAATATAAAGTTTGGTACCAAGTGGAATCACGGATGGATCTACAGCAACGGTGCCGATCGCAAGTGGGTTACCCAAATAATCCAAGGCACCATAGCCGCCATTTTCAGAAGGATCTGCCGAATAAGCTGTGGATTCAAATAATTGATAATCCGGTGCATGATCCTTGCCATCTTTATTTAAGATCGCTAGATTGCTGCTAGCATCCCACTGTACAGGCACTCCTGCAGCGGCGGAAAGGAACCGAAGCGGCACGTATACGCGCCCATTCTGGTATTGCGATGCTGCGTCCAAGGTGACGGGGGCATTATCAATGCTGGCTTCTTTTTGACCGGAAACCAAGGAAATCGTATTTTTGTCGTTAGTTAGTGTCACCTTGATTTGATTTCCATCTTTTTGCCAATCCACGGTATAACCAAGCTTCTCCGTTACGAACCGCAGCGGAACCTGCGTGGAGTGATCGCCATCCAGAAATGGCTGTGCATCAGGGAAATGGATCAGGTCATCATTGACTTGCACTTTCACATCCATTTCAGCTGCTTGAGCCGTAAATGGGGAAAGAAAGCCCCCTGCCAATACCGTTAGTGAAACAGCAAGGCTAGTTAACCCTTTAGTAAGCTTATTCAATTGGTAATCCTCCTTCATGAGCCTTCGAGGTTAGTTGACGGGTTCGGGAAGAAGGTTCTCCCTAGTCTGCTTCAAGCTGAAGCAAATATTCACCCCAAGTAATTCGTCCCCCGTACCAGTACCTTATTTATGTACTAGACTCGGCTTTAAATAGTTTATCATCGCGGGTAGGCTGGAACAACGACCAATATATGGGTGAGTAGACCACATACTAGACTTAGGTCTAGGTTCAAAAACAGTCGATAGTCGGTTTTAGACTTTCTGGAATTGAGCTACGATAAGAGTATGATGAAGGATGAGGGGCGATTTGACATGAACAATAAGAATCGGGAAATGGATCCTACTAATATATTTGACCGTATTGGCAAAATGGCAGAAACCGTCTGGCAGGAGACGATCGGTAAAACAACACCAGGTACTGATGACGATGATGGCACCATTGCCAAGCTTGAGGAGCGCTATGAAGTGGCGCTTCAGGCAACGATTGCGCTGCGCGGTCACATCGCGCGAGCAGAAGATATGGCGAAGCTGCGGGGCGAGCAAGCCGAGCTGGCGATGCGCGCTGGCGAAGAGGATCTCGCGCGACTCGCGCTGCAAGAGAAGCTGCGCGAGGAAGCCGCTAGCGAGCACTACCGCGCGCAGTACGCGAGCAGCCAGGACTTGTGCCTGGCGCTCGCAGAGGAACTGCGCGGGCTGCGTGCGGGGCACGCAGCCAAGAATGTGCAGCCGCATGGCGGGCTGCACGGCAAAGAGGCTCGCGACACATGGCGCGAGCTGGAGGTCACCGGCCGCGAGCTCGGCCGGGAAGCGCTGCAGGGGCTCCGCGTAGCGGGCCGCCTGTCGAAGGAGACATTGAAGGAAGCCGGAGGCAACCTTCAGCATGAACTGCGGTTGCTGCGCAGCAGGCTGCAGCACGAGTGGCAGCAGGAGCAGCGCGCTCGCGATGAGCGAGAACCGCGCGACAGAAAATAGTCATGGAAAGTGACCTCCACGAAAGCAAAGCCTTGCGGGATAAGGATTTGCATCTTGGAGGTCGTCCATTCTTATGGTATGCTAGGAATCGTATGAACGGAAGATATGGAGCAGCAGCCAGCCAGAGGAGGTGCATCGATGGGAGAGGAAACGAAAAATAATCGCAGCCGGAATACAGCGCTTGTGCTGATTGGAGCCGGTGTTTTTTTGCTTCTGGATCATACCATAGGCTTTTTTCCTATTCTGGCCGTAATCCTTATTCTACTCGGCATTCATCGGGTTCGTTCACGCAAAGAGCGCAAGGGATATGTGCTGATGGGGATCGGTGCTGTCATATTATTTGGTGACCATCTGACAATTGCGATTGCGGTAGTGTTGATTTCATTAGGTTTATTCTTCATTCGATCCAAGCAAGTTCATAAGGATGATTCGTATACACAAAAGCAAAAGATCGTCGATAGCGTTCGCCTTGGCCGAGAGCCTTGGATTCTGCGAAATACCTCGACATGGTACTTGGTGGGAGAAACGTATATTGATCTCTCGTTGGCCATTCTAGAACAAAAGGAAACAACAGTCATCCTACAGGGCGTTGTAGGAGATATTGATATAAAGGTTCCCGATGATATCGGCGTTTCCGTTACAGCTTCTGTCATGTTCGGTCAGCTTCATGTAGCCGAACAACGTGAGGCAGGTGTGATGAACAAAGTGGTGTGGCAATCGGAGAATTATCAACATTGCGACCATCGGGTGAAACTCGTGCTCTCTTTCATCGTAGGAGATATCAAGGTTAAAGTATTGTAACGGCTGGAGGGGGTACATCACCAAGTGGACGGCTACAAAAGACGATTAACGAATATGATATGGCGCAGCATGGGGGAAGCTATCCTCTTTAGCTTCGCTGTTTTCGGTGCTATGCTATATTTCTTGAATTCAAGACATTTGATCGAGCCCTTTACCAGCTGGCAGCAGGGTGTCAAATTCTCGTTCATGGCCTTGTTGATACTGGGTGTGATTGGTGCTGTCTTCGGTTACTGGAACAGCTCGAAGGTTACACGTAGACTAGAACCAATGATGGAGACGATGATATTATTAGAAAAAGGTACATTTGCCCGAGAAGGCTTCCAAAACGGGGATGATGATGAAATTGGACGATTGGGCGAACAACTCGGCCGTATTATGAAGCGATGGGAAGAGCAGGTGACTTCGCTCCAACGGCTGTCGAATAGTAATGCTGAGCTTACCGAGAAAGCCAAGCTAACCGCGGTCATTGAAGAGCGCCAGCGTTTGGCACGCGAGCTGCATGATGCGGTAAGTCAGCAGTTGTTCGCGATCTCGATGACAGCAACAGCGGTAGGACGGACGTTGGATAAGGATTTTGAGAAAGCAAAGCGGCAAATTCATCTTATTGAAGAGATGGCGTCTGTCGCCCAATCAGAAATGAGAGCCTTATTGCTGCATCTGAGGCCGATCCATCTCGAAGGAAAACGATTATCCGAGGGTCTTGTTGAGCTCTTGAAGGAGCTGGCAGCCAAGGTTCCAATGGCGATCAGTTGGGATATGGATGAGGAAATCCGCTTGAACAAAGGGATCGAGGATCATCTATTCCGAATCGTACAAGAAGCGCTTTCGAATGCGCTGCGTCACTCTAAGGCGAATAAGCTTGAAGTGAAACTACTTCATCGCTCGGATGGCATTCGATTAGTCATCCGCGATGACGGCGTTGGATTCGAGCTCGATGCGAAGAAGCTGACTTCTTATGGCATCGTATCTATGAAGGAACGCGTGAACGAAATCGGCGGTTCGGTCGATATCATTACGGCACCTGAACGAGGAACACGTATCGAGATTCGAGTGCCTATTCTAGCAAGTGATCCTCAATTGATCGAGAATTAGCACTGTACATAGAGAGGGAGAAGCGAATGGACGACACCTTAATCAAAGTACTACTTGTCGATGATCATGAAATGGTCAGAATCGGACTTGCGGCTGTTCTGGGGACAGAAGATGGCATTGAGGTTGTTGGCGAAGCGAGCAATGGGCACGATGGTATTCGGTTAGCTCAAGAATATCGCCCTGATGTGGTTCTGATGGACCTGGTCATGGAAGGCATGGACGGTATTGAAACGACTAGGAAATTACTGCAATTGTACCCAGAATGCAAGGTCATTGTGTTGACGAGTTTCCTAGATGATGAGAAAATGTATCCAGTTATCGAAGCGGGTGCCTTCAGCTATTTGTTGAAAACCTCGCGAGCATCTGAAATCGCGCAAGCGATTCGAGCCGCGGCCAAAGGGCAATCGATATTGGAGTCGCAGGTTGCTTCGAAAATCATGAATCGCTTTCGTCAACCGAAGCCGGTAGCGGAGCCTCATGAAGAGTTAACGGACCGCGAGATGGAAGTACTTCGCTTGATTGCGAAAGGCAAATCCAATCAAGAGTTGGCTGATGATTTATTTATCGGTGTGAAGACGGTGAAATTCCATGTCACTAACGTTCTGTCCAAGCTAGGCGTAGAAGATCGCACACAAGCGGCGATTTATGCCTTCAAGCATGGATTGGCGGAATAACGCAAGGGAGCGATAAGCTTGAATGTAGTTAAACAGATGTGGAGCTGGTTTGGTTCCATTGCGATTTCCTTTGTACTAGTTGTATTTCTAGGTGTTTTTGTGTTTCAATCGACGAGAGTTAGCGGACATTCCATGGATCCTACGTTACATGATAGTCAGCGTGTGTATGTATCGAAGCTTTCGCATACCTTTCATTATGAACCCAATTATGAAGACATTGTCATTATCGACTCTAGGGTTGATATGAAGCGGACTTTTAAAAATGATTTGATGGACAGCCCATTGCTTAGCTTATTTGTTCGAGGCGATGATAAGCATGTGTGGATCAAACGGGTGATTGGTAAGCCAGGTGATGACCTTGAGCTTAAGGATAATCAGATGTACCGCAACGGCGAGCTTCTGAATGAGTCTTATATCAACGAGGAAATGAGAGCGAACGGGAACAAAAAGTGGACTGTTCCAGCCGATCATCTTTTCGTGATGGGGGATAATCGAAACAATAGCATGGATAGTCGCGTCATTGGTTTCATTCCTATTGACCATGTGTTAGGTAAAAAGCTATTCTAAATCGAAAGAGGCTGTCTCGCCAGTAGATGAATCTACTTGGGAGACAGCCTCTTTTTCAAATGCACATCCTCACATCTTCGCATCCAGCAACAAGCCGCGCATGGGAACTGGCAAATACGCCCCAAGCTGCGATTGATACTGACCATAAGGCTTAAGCGGTGACGATGATAATTGAAACAACGAAGCTGAAGGCAGCTTCTGCAAGTGATCAATATTGCTCACTAACGAGCTTGCGAAGCTGGTGAGATGAAGCATGCTTTTGTGATCAATGCCGTTAGGCTGTTTAAGCTGCCCCTCAAGGACATCAGTTTGGAGGATCAACTTCCCATCATCCTGCTTGGTGATGCCAAGATCATGCAGTGTGCCCGGCTTAGCGGCCCCCTCTAGGCCTTGAAGCAGGGCATGACTGACATAGTCAGGTGTGTCCCCAAGAGCATCTTGCAGTTCATTATATGTATGAATAAAGTTTTGAATGTTCTGGGTGATGTTGGGTTGACTCGTGTAAATGAGCGTTTGAGCCGATTGCTTGAGATTTTGCGTAGATTGAACGAAGCCTGCCACGTCTTTGGCAGCCGTCTGTGCGTACTGTTTGTAGGAGAGCTGCTCATATGGCAAATCAAGCATTCGTCGAATCGTATTCGAATTACCTCCGGAAACCGCACTTACAGCCCCTACACGGTAATAATCCTTGTGGGTTTGATACCTGTTCACAGCCATGACGGAAGGATAAGCATTGATCATGAAGATCACCTCGTTTCATATACGTTAAGTATATCACTTGCGTAGACTGGGGTAAATTGGTACTTGTGGGGTCAATTACAGGATTACCAACATAAGATAGCATTATTGCTTCTTGTGGAGGCGGTGCCATGTGATACGCAAACGTTTGGCTACCATTGACGACGCTGCTATATATCGATTAGTTGTTGAACAATTAGTTCCTTTTTCTAGAATGTATGAGTCAGGTAATTCGGTGACCTTTTCAGAGATACGTAAGCGATTAAACGCAAATAGAACTTTCGTCATCGCCAAAGGGTATAAACGGCCCTACGGCTTCATTTCGGTTATGCGCAAATCGAATATACTCTTCATTGATATGCTTGCCGTTGATCCGCGTGAGCAAGGGAAAGGCATTGGGCACACACTTATGAAGGCGGCGGAAGACTACGGGCGCAGTGAACGGTGCCATTCGGCCCAGCTCTTCGTTGATGACAGCAACCCGAAAGCGATTCGATTTTATAGCAAAAGAGGGTATGAAATTGATACTTATGTTTCTGAGCTTAGCTGCTATCGCATGAGTAAAAAGATGAAACGTTGAGAAAAGGGCTGTTGATGAATTGAGCATCTACAGCCTTATTTTCTCATGCGTTGTTCTCAATCGCTAAACATGGCGGCAATATAATCAATTTGAATATCCACGGGGCTGGTGGGTCTAGTGGCAGGTGCTTGTGCGGGCCCGCCAAAGCGGATGAGGCCGAAGGAAGAGAGCTGATTGTCTGCTGTTAGTTGAGGCGGTGTATCCGGTTGGGCTAGTTTCTTTTTCCCCTTCTTCGTAAGCGTTGGTTTCGTGCTTTTGGAAGTCGATTTGAGCTTAGCTTGCCCAGTATCATTCAAGATGAGCTTGTTTTTCTCAACGCGACTGACGACCCCATAAATGTCAGAGCCATTCGTTAAGTAGACAAGAACGGGCTTTCCGACAAGATTCCTGCAGTTTTTTTCCGTGATCGGGTGAATGGGTTGCATGGCTAGGTGGCACCTCCGTATTGGTATGTATGGTTAGCCTATGCCATGTGGTAGGTAACGGTATAGACGAATGTCTAGTTGCTCATAAGAAAATGTTATGAGTTAAAGTGACCATATAAGTTGAATAGAATAACAATTTTAGGTATGCTAAGCATATTAACTAATTCTAATAGAGAAAGAATGATGCATAGATGAGTGGAGCTGTGTTTTATATTTTCGGAGCAACGGGTGATTTAGCCAAAAGAAAGCTGTTTCCGGCTTTTTACAGTCTTTATCGGGAAGGCAAATTGGGGGATAATTTTGCGGTAGTCGGTTTGGCTCGCAGACCGCGGACGAACGAGCAATTCCGCGAAGACGTGAAAAATTCGATTCATGATTTCGCTCGTTACAAAAATACGGATGCGGCAGAATGGGAGAAGTTCTCCCAGAGATTTGAATACATGTCACTCGACATTAACAATGTTGCCGGCTTCCATGAGCTGAATAGCCTCACTGCGAAGTTGGATGAGAAGTATCAAACGGGCGGTAACCGACTATTCTATTTGGCGCTAGCGCCTGAGCTGTTCGGTAATGTGTCCTACAATTTAAGTGAAGGCGGCTTGCTCAATACAAAGGGCTGGCATCGTCTAGTTATTGAAAAACCATTCGGCTACGATTTGCCATCGGCTGAGCGTTTGAATGGACAACTTCGCCAAGTGTTCGAAGAGAAGGATATTTACCGTATCGATCATTACCTTGGTAAAGAAATGGTTCAGAATATCGAGTTCGTTCGTTTCGCGAACGCCTTCTTTGAGCCGCTTTGGAACAATAAATACATAGCGAACATCCAGATCACGTTGAGTGAGACTGTTGGTGTTGAAGAGCGCGGTGGGTACTATGACAACTCGGGAGCGCTTCGCGATATGGGCCAAAATCATATGCTGCAAATGCTCATGATGATGGCGATGGAACCGCCTAGTCGTCTACATCCGGAGGATATCCGTGATGAGAAGGTGAAAGTGCTGCGCTCTCTTCGTTTATTCGAAGACGGAGATGATGTTCGTGCGAATGTGATTCGCGGTCAATATGCTAACGGATCTGCCAAAGGCAAGGCGCTGCCGGCTTACCGTGAAGAGGATTCTGTGAATCCGCAATCGACGACAGAAACGTATTTTGCAGCTCGTGTTCACGTGGATAATTTCCGCTGGGCAGGTGTGCCATTCTATATTCGTACGGGTAAAAGACTGCCGGTCAAAACGACGGAGGTCGTTGTGGAATTCAAAAACATTCCGAGCAATGTCTACCTAGCTAAAAAGCATGAGTTAGAGCCTAACCTGCTCGTATTCCGTGTGAATCCGATGGAAGGCATTTATTTGAAAATGAACGCGAAACAGCCTGGTTCAGAAGGTGTGATCGTACCTGTTGCCATGGACTTCTGCCAGAGCTGTCAAATCGGCATCAATACGCCAGAGGCTTACGAGCGTTTGCTCTATGATGCAGCTCGCGGAGATTCCACATACTTTACACGTTGGGATGAAGTTGCGCTTGCTTGGTCCTATGTGGACCGCATTGCGGCTGCATGGAACGAACAGACGGAAGACCTCAAACATTACCCTGCTGGCTCATGGGGTCCTGAAGAAGCGTCGAAGCTTTTGAGCGATGATGGTTTCAAGTGGTGGCCGATTAACGGTCAAAATGAAGGGGAAGTCGATTGGGAAGCCGTTCAGAAAACAACCGTATTAGCTTAAACAGTCGGTAGCTCATCCAACAGGCGATTTGGCCTGTTGGTTTTTTTCGTGCTGGTACAAGAATAGCAAGAAATCGCTCGATGTCACCTTGTCTGGACGACGTATATGACACAATTTGTGGTATACTAGTGCATATGGCCATTTTTTCATTTTATACACTAGAGGTGCATTGATGTCACGTAGAGCTTTTGTGCGATGGTTGCTCGCCATTGGCGCTGTACTAGTAGGATTAAGTGCTTGGTTTAGTCTGTTGGTTAAGAAGAAATTCATACCTGAGGCTCAGACCGCTGCCCTACCGATGGCAACTGCCGAGCCACTCCAAGCTAGCCCAGAACCCTCGGAGGAACCGCTGCCTCTTGGTCCGCTGATGTCTTTTTTTATCCTAAGCGATCTTCATGTGACTGCGGGAGATTCTCTTCCCAATAAGAAGCTTAGGCTAGCGCTAGATGATGTCACCCAGTTCGATGGGCCAGTCGATGCGATAATGCTGACCGGTGATTTGACCGATACAGGGACTGAGGTTGATTATAAGGCATTGCGTGCCATAATGAATGATTATAAGCTTCCGCCCATTCATGGGAATATGGGGAATCATGATTATTACACGATTTGGATTAATAAAGCGAATAGCTGGGATCAGGATAAAGTCCCGAATGGCAAGAGCGATGCGATAAGTAGAGAGCAGTTCAAGAAGTTCATGGGCTATACTTCCATTTATAATGATTTTACGGCAAAAGGACACTCTATACTACTGCTATCGCAAGAAGCTTACGTGCAAGAGAAGCCCGAAGTAGGTGAAGGTGCATGGTACTCCGATGAACAATTGGCTTGGTTCAAAGAAAGAACGGGAATTTTATATAAGCCAGGAAGACCCCTGTTTGTAATGACGCATCAACCGCTGCCGCCAGTTGGAACCAATGGTGCTAGTCATCAGCTCATTCGGGCGATTCAGTTCCGCGAAACATTGAAGCCTTACAAAAATGTTTTCGTCTTCTGCGGTCATCGTCATCAGGATTTCCAGAATGGGACACCGCACTATATTCAGGAAACATTCCATTATTTCCATAATGCCTCTGTTGGGAGAACGCTGAATCGGGCGTACCAGCAAACTGCACAGGATAAAGCACAGGGTATTTATGTGCAAGTATTTGCGGATAAGGTGGTTGTGCGCGGCAGGGAATTCAGCACTCGCAAGTTCATTGAAGAAGCGAACTGGAGTGTTCCCTTAGAGAAAGCACGCGCTTGATTCCAAAGTATTCATATGTAAAAGAAGAAGGGAATAAACGAATACATGAAAACGCAACTCACTAAACTACTCGAAACGGAAATCGCTAAAAGACGGACGTTCGCGATTATTTCTCATCCGGATGCCGGGAAAACAACACTAACAGAGAAACTGCTCCTGTTCGGGGGCGCAATTCGTCTAGCAGGAACGGTTAAAGGCCGTAAAGCGAGTAAACATGCTACATCTGACTGGATGGAGATCGAGAAGCAACGTGGTATCTCTGTAACGTCAAGCGTTATGCAGTTCGATTACGAAGGTCACCGGGTCAACATTCTGGATACGCCTGGTCACCAAGATTTCAGTGAGGACACGTATCGTACACTGACAGCCGCAGATAGCGCTGTGATGTTGATCGACGTTGCCAAAGGGGTCGAGACCCAGACGAAGAAGCTGTTCCAAGTATGTCGTATGCGTGGAATTCCCATTTTCACATTCATTAACAAATTGGACCGTGAGGGCCGTGATCCTTTCGAATTGCTAGAAGAGCTTGAAGAAGTACTTGGCATTCGTTCTTATCCGATGAACTGGCCAATTGGGTCAGGGAAGCAATTCTGTGGTGTTTACGACCGTGGAAAATCGCAATTGGAGCTTTATCAAGGCGATGATCATAAGGAGATTGAAGTCCGTAAGGTTGATGGCGTAGAAGATCCATTAGTGAAGCAAATCGCAGGCGAATTCCTCCACAAGCAATTGTGCGGAGATATCGAGCTATTGGATGTTGCAGGGGATCCTTTTGACATGGAGAAAGTCATGAAGGGTGAGCTTACACCTGTTTTCTTTGGTAGTGCGGTCAACAATTTCGGTGTGCAGACGTTCCTTGAGAACTTCTTGCAGCTTGCACCTCCACCAGAGCCGCGCACGAGCACAGTTGGTGTGATCGAGCCTACGAGAGAGAAATTCTCGGGCTATGTATTCAAAATTCAAGCGAACATGAACCCTGCTCACCGTGATCGCGTAGCATTCCTTCGCATCGTCTCCGGTAAGTTCGAACGTGGCATGTCCGTGAAGCATGTAAGGCTTGGCAAGGACATTAAGCTCGCGCAGCCGCAGCAGTTCCTAGCGCAAGATCGTGATATCGTGGAAGAGGCCTTCCCAGGGGATATCATCGGTCTGTTCGATCCAGGTATATTCCGGATTGGCGATTCCTTAAGCGAAGGGGAAGAAGTCATTTTCGATGAGTTACCAACCTTCTCACCGGAGCTATTCAGCAAGGTATCGATCAAAAATGCCTTGAAGCAAAAGCAATTCCTGAAAGGGATCGATCAATTAACCGAGGAAGGGATGATCCAGGTCTTCACGACAATTGGGTTCGAGGACATGATTCTTGGTGTCGTTGGTCAACTCCAATTCGAAGTACTTGAGCATCGAATGAAATCGGAATATGGCGTAGATATTCTCTTGCAACGTCAGAACTACCAGTTCGCACGTTGGATTATCGACGACAAAATCGACCCAGCTAAATTCCGCATTAACTCTCAGTTGGTGAAAGATAAGAAAGGAAATTACGTTGGCTTATTCGAGAGTGAATATGCCCTGCGTTCTTCCATTGATAAAAACCCAAGTGCACAGTTCTTAACGAGTGCGCCTTAATAGCAAAACATAAAAAAGAGGCTCTCCTGATACTTTCAGGGGCAGCCTCTTCTTGCTCTTTATAGTCGCCAACCGTCGTTTGCCTTCATACACTAGGATGGGGTGAATTCGAAGCTGGAGGCTAGGTATGAAGAAGCGAATAAAGATGCGTACAATTAAGCGTATAAAGAAGATCTCCAAGAAAGCGCTAGGCTTGAATACAGCAAGATATGTAAGCAGCAAAATCGGGAAAACCATGGCCGTCGTGTCGGATGAATCACTTCGCAAGTATGTGCCAAGCACCAAACGTATGACGTCAGCAACCTTACAAGAAATGCTCGATCAATATAAAATGGTCTATGTCAAACCCAATGTGGGGATGTTCGGGAACGGTGTGATCCGTATCGAGTTAGCGGGGGAGGACGAAGAACGTTCCTATTCTTACCAATCCGGTGTCACGATCAAAAAGTTCAAAACCTTCGCTGACATGTACGTATCACTCCTAAAGGTGACAAAGAAGCGGCCCTATCTCGTACAGAAAGGAATTCACTTGTTGACCTATAAAGGGAACCGTTTTGATCTCCGTGTCATGGTGCAGATGACGCCTGCTCGCAAATGGGAAACCACTGGTGTTATTGGCCGCGTGGCACATCCCGCCAAGATTGTGACGAATTTTCATAATGGAGGTACGCTGAAATCGGTGGATACTTTGCTACAGAAGTATTTGCCGCCTACGGAGAGGAAAGGGTATGTTAAGCAGCTGCAGGTGATGGGAATCCAGGTGGCGAAGGCGATTAACGCGCGGTATAGAGGGGTTAAAGAGATTGGGGTCGATGTAGCCTTAGATAAGGATCTGCATCCCTGGGTTCTTGAGGTGAACACAAGTCCGGATCCTTATATTTTTCAGAGATTAAGTGATAAGCGCATTTTTGCAAAAATTAGAAGATACGCCAAGGCATATGGCCGGTTATGAAATCATAACCGGTCTGTTGTCGTACATATGGAAGTTTTGTTCGATGTCATAGGCGGAAATAGGGGGACTTAGCAAGAACCCTTGAATCGTTGTACAGGTTGTTTCTTTAAGAATATCAAGCTGTCCGATATCCTCAACACCTTCGGCAACCACTTGGATATTGAGGGCATGGCCGAGGTGAATGATCGCATTCGTAATGGCCCAATCATTGGTATTGCTCTGGATATTTTTTACGAAGGAACGGTCAATTTTGAGGCAGTGAATAGGGAACTCCTTCAAATAATTGAGCGACGAATAGCCAATCCCAAAATCATCGATAGAGATGGAAATCCCAGTGGCACAAAGCTTATCAAGGACAGCGATGGTTTTCTCCATATTTTGCATAATCGAACTCTCCGTAATTTCGAACTCTAGATAAGAGGGATGAATACCGGTTTGCTCGATAATACGAATGGCTTTATCCGCAAAATGATCGTCTTGAAACTGGCAGGGTGAAATATTGACAGCAACCTGATAATCGAGCTTACCTTCAGCTAACCATCGTGCCTTCTGAAGACAGGCTTCCCGTAACACCCATTCTCCCAGTGGCAAAATGAGTCCGGATTCCTCGGCAACTGGGATGAAATCAGCAGGTGCAATCATGCCATGTAGGGGATGATTCCAACGGACTAAGGCTTCTAGGCAACTAATGTGACCTGTTGATAGCTCAAGTCGAGGTTGGTAGTATAACAGAAGCTGATTTTCATTGATCGCTTTCCGAAGGTCGGTTTCCATTTGAATTTGACTAGTAAACCGTGGTTGTGTAGGCATGGAGTGGAAGGTAATGAGTTTATTCTTGCCTGTTTGTTTGGCAATTAGGAGCGCTTGCTCGGCTTGATGGAAGACTTGTGTAAGATTCTCGGGTGTTATCGTAAGGGCATTCAGTCCGAAGCTCGCACTAAGGAAGCAGTCCTGGCCCTGATAGGTAAAAGGGGAAACAAATACGTTTTGAACATGCTGCAGTGCAGCTTGAAGTTGTTCCTGTGTGCTTGCCCGAAGAAGAAGTATATATTCATCATCGCCAGATCGAACTACAAGATCGATGTGATCTAATAACTTCAATCTGCGGCTTAATTCTTGTAATAGATGATCACCGCAGGCATATCCGAGTGAGAAATTCACTTGGCGAAAACGATCTATATCGAAAATAAGAAGTGCACGGACCTGAGAAGTTGATGTACTAAAATGCTTCTGAACAGCATGCTCTAACTGAGCTAGGAGCTGCCCACGAGTGTGAAGACGAGCGATCTTTGATCTGCTCTTGAGAGCTTCGATCGTTGTAGACGCTTTGAACTGAAGCTGGCGCCAGATTGCTTTCATTTGCTATCACTCATTCCCATCTCATAGTTGTCCCCCTATCCTTTATCATAAAGCGCGAAGGGGAGATAAACAATATTAAGAGTTTGCTTTTATGACAAAAATTGGTCATTAATTTCTTGATTCTTGACGAAAAATTAATGAAAATGTCGAATATTAGCGAAATAAGGTAAAACGGAAATATCGGAATTTATATTGACAGAAATAGCTTCTGAATGAGAGAATGTACGCGTGTACATAAAAGGTGGAAATGAGCGGAAGGGAGCCTGTCAACATGGTTACGAGAAAAGAGGTTGCTGAGCTAGCCAAGGTATCAGAAGCGACCGTATCTCGTGTGTTCAATGGACTTGGTCCGATGAAGCCTGCAACCAAAGAACGTGTACTTGAAGCGGCGAAGGTACTTGGATACCACCCTAATGCGATTGCGCAAAGCTTCGCTCGAAGAAGAAGTGGCAATCTGGGTGTTGTGCTTCCGTATATGCCGAAGGTGCATCTGTTTTCCGCGTATTATTTTGCGGAGATTCTGAGCGGAATTGGCGAGCAGGTGAGGGAGCAAGGCTATGACATGTTGTTGTCTCTGCTTACACCGGATGATGAGCTGGATTATGGACGGTTATACCGTTCGCAAAAGGTAGATGCCTGTGTGATTCTGGGTGCACGAGATACCGAGTCACAGCGAAGCTCTTTGCTGCAATTGCAGGAGCAGGGACATCCATTTTGCTTGGTGAATCAACGGTTTGAGGGGTTATCCTTCCTGGAAGTAGATGCGGATCATGTGGAGGGAAGCTATCAAGCGGTACGCCATTTGCTGGATGAAGGCTATCGTAAGATTGCGTTCATCAACGGATCCCCGCAGTATTCAAATTCCTTGGATAGACTCCATGGCTATCAAAAGGCAATGCTGGAAGCAGGTTTAAAGGTTGATCCTGAGCTGCAGTTCGAGGGGAACTACAGCCGTACTAGCGGCTATGAAGCAGCGGCAAAGGTGTGGGAGATTCGGGATCAAGTAGAAGCTATATTTGCAGCTAATGATCGTATGGCCATTGGATTGATGCAAGGACTGCGCGAACGGGGTTGGGTAGCTGGGCGAGACTTCGCAGTCATTGGGTGCGATGACTCGGATGCTGCGAAGCTAAGTGATCCGCCGCTCAGCAGCATTAAAGTACCATTCTTTGAAATGGGTAAGCAGGCGGCACGTGCAGTGCTAGCTAGTGTTGGGCAGGGCAATAGTGAGGTTCAGCTGCAAGTTAAGCTGCCGACGGAAGTGAAGGTTAGACAGTCATCAAGGTATGGCGTAAGGCGTGATTAGTTGGTGTGGATGCATATGACTTTGGGGAGGCGTGAGTTCGGTGAAGAAAACATTTAATATCGGGATGATTGGCTATAAATTTATGGGAAAAGCGCATAGTCATGCTTATAAAGATTTACCTATGTTCTTCCCTCAGACGGCGATTCCGAAGATGAAGCTCATCTGCGGTCGCGACGAGAACGGTGTTCGTCAGGCAACGGAGCAATTCGGCTGGGACGGGTATGTCACAGATTGGCGCGAGCTGGTGACGCATCCTGATATCGATGTGGTCGATATCAATGCACCGAGCGATGCGCACAAGGAAATTGCATTAGCTGCGGCGAAGGCCGGTAAGCATCTCTTCTGTGAGAAGCCGCTGGCGCTGACTCTTGCAGACGCAAGGGAGATGCTCGATGCGGCTGAAGAGGCTGGCGTGAAGCACATGGTCGGCTTCAACTATCGGTTTGCGCCAGCGGTACAGCTGGCGAAGAAGCTTGTGGAGAGCGGCCGACTCGGCCAGATCTATCACTTCCGCGCTTGGTTCCTACAGGACTGGATCGTTGATCCGACGTTCCCGTTGGTATGGCGCTTGCAGAAGGAGATCGCAGGTTCTGGCTCGCACGGCGATTTGGGAGCGCATCTCATCGATCTGGCGCACTTCCTTGTGGGTGACATGACCGAGGTTATCGGGATGAGTGAAACGTTCGTGAAGGAGCGTCCGCTTCCAACCTCCATGACAGGGCTTAGTGCCAAAGGCAGTAAGGATGCGCCGCATGGACCGGTTACCGTAGACGATGCGACTTTGTTCATGGCGCGATTTGCGAATGGCGCATTAGGCAGCTTCGAGGCTACACGGTTTGCACCTGGGCACCGGTGTACGAATTCTTTTGAAATTAATGGCAGTAAAGGCAGCGTGAAATTCGATTTCGAGCGATTGAATGAATTGCAGGTGTATTTTACAAGTGATGATGAGGATGTTCAGGGCTTTAGACGCGTTCTAGCAACAGATGCCGCACATGCGTATTCGGATGCTTGGTGGCCGGCAGGACATACGATTGGCTATGAGCATACGTTTGTACATGAGGTTGTCGAGTTGATGACAGCGCTCTCCGAGGATCGTCAGCCGGTTCCGAATTTTGTGGATGGCGTGAAGTGTCAAGAGGTGCTGGAAGCCGTAGATCAATCTATCGCGCAGCGCCGTTGGGTGAGCATTAGCGAAGTATAAAGGTTCATATAGAGAGGAGCAAGTTTGCGATGAGTCAGAAACAAGCATTGATTGTATGGGGTGGCTGGGATGGTCATCAACCCGAGGAGGTTGCGGGGATTTTTGCAGGTTTGCTGCGTGAAGAGGGCTATGGTGTCGAGGTTTCGGATACGTTGGACAGCTTTCGTGATGAGGAGCGTTTGGCGAGTATAGATCTTATTGTACCGGTATGGACAATGGGGAAGATCGAAAATGAGCAGCTAACGCCTTTAATTAACGCGGTTAAAGTAGGCGGATCAGGGATCGCAGGTTGTCATGGCGGGATGGCCGATTCCTTCCGAAATGAAGTGGAATATCAGTATATGGTGGGCGGCCAATGGGTGGCACATCCAGGGAATGATGGTGTTACCTATACGGTTCGTATGAAAGACAATGAGCAGCCGTTGACCACGGGCATCGGTGATTTCGTTGTCGTATCTGAAAAATATTATATGCATGTTGATCCAGCCATTAAGGTGCATGCGGTGACAGACTTTGACGATGTGGAAATGCCAGTTGTGTGGACTAAAACCTATGGCGCAGGCAAAGTATATTATAACTCGCTTGGCCATCAGGCTAACATTGTTCGTATGCCAGGAACATTAGAATTGATGCGACGCGGGTTGCTGTGGGCGACACGTTAATTATAAGGGGGAAATCATTCGATGAAGAAGATGAAGGTTGGTATTATTGGCTGTGGAAATATAAGTGCAGCTTATATGAAAAATATTCCGACATTTGCACACTTGGAATTGGTTGCTTGTGCAGATATTGATTTGACTAGAGCGCAAGCGCGCGCGGAAGAGTTTGCGATTCCTCATGCATATACCGTGGAACAATTACTAAATGATCCTCAAGTGGACATCGTGATTAACTTGACGATACCAGCTGTGCATGCGCAGGTATGTATTCAAATTCTAGAAGCGGGTAAACACGCTTATGTGGAGAAGCCGCTTGCTGTTACACGTGAGGAAGGACAACAGATTTTAGAAGTAGCTAAACGTAAAGGACTGCTGATTGGCAGTGCGCCGGATACGTTCCTTGGTGGAGGGCTTCAAACGTGCTTGAAGCTGATCGAGGATGGCTGGATTGGCACACCGGTTGCCGCTACAGCTTTTATGATGAGCAGAGGGCACGAGGGTTGGCATCCAGATCCAGAGTTTTACTATGCCAAAGGCGGCGGTCCGATGTTCGACATGGGTCCTTATTACTTAACTGCTTTAGTGGCATTGCTAGGTCCGATTCGCCGTGTAACGGGTTCAACTTCGGTTAGCTTCCCGGAGAGAACGATTACGAGCGAGAAGAAGCGCGGGCAAAAAATTACAGTAGATACGCCAACACACATTGCAGGCGTACTAGATTTCCATAGTGGTGCGATCGCAACACTCGTGACAAGCTTTGATATAATGGGCGGCACGCAGTTGCCGAACATTGAAATCTACGGCAGCCACGGCTCCTTGCGAGTGCCTGATCCGAATACCTTCGGAGGTCCAGTGATGATTCGCAAAGGCGGTTCTGATTGGGAACCGATCCCACTTTCACACGGTTACACAGATCAGTATCGCGGACTCGGTGTTGCGGCAATGGCGCAGGCGCTAATCACGGGTGACAGCTCCGCTCACCGCGCGAACGGCGAGTTAGCGTACCATGTGCTCGAAGCGATGCATGGCTTCCATGATGCGTCCGATTCCGGACAGCATTATGTGATGCACAGCAGCTGCGAGAGGCCGGCAGCGATGAATCCATTGACGGTGTTATAGATAGAATCCTCCTCGTGATTTGTATGCGAGGGGGATTTTTTTGTAGTGAAAAAGATGGACACTTTCCCCCTCTTGTGCATTGCATACTTCACAAGGTATGCTTAAACAAAAGTTATCGGATCATAAAGCTTTGATTCGGGTAGAGTTCGAGAATAGTGGAGGATAAGATGATTCGTGTCATGCTAGTCGATGATGAAGAATACGCACTTGATATGCTGGAAATATTGCTTGGCGGAATCGGCAATGTGATGGTTGTCGGGAAATATAAGAACGCAGGGCATGCACTCGAAGAAATGAGAACACAGCAGCCAGATGCCGTTTTTTTGGATATTGAGATGCCGGGAATGAAGGGCAATGTGGCAGCAAGAGCCATTAAAGCAATAGATCCGAATATACATATTATTTTTACCACGGCGTATACGGAATATGCGATTGAGGCTTTTGAGATAAAAGTACTCGATTACTTATTAAAACCGCTTCATATGGAGAGGTTGAACAATTCGGTTAAACGCCTTGAAGAGGCTTTGGCCATTCGCAGTACGGAAGTGAGCACCCAACCGATGATTTGCTGCATGGAGGACTTCTCTGTACATATTGGCGATACGAAATGGTCATGGCGGACAACGAAAGAGAAGGAATTATGCGCATTTCTTGTTCATCATTGCGGCCAAACGGTTGAACAAGCCGTCATTATGGAAGCGTTATGGCCAGAGTCCAACGTGGAGAAAGCTCGTTCGTATCTGTATACAAGTATCTGGCAGTTGAAAAAAAACATACGTGCTAACGGGTCTGTTATCGTCCTGAACAAAATTGGCAAAGGATATTCTCTTGATATTGGTCATATCGTCTGCGATACGATTGAGTTGGAGAAACTGCTTAATGAGGCATTGGTAGGAGATCATTTGGGGAAGAGTCAGTTGGATAAAATAACTGCCTTATTTAAAGGTGATTATTTGAGCACTTGCGATTTTAGGTGGGCATTAGGGAGAAAGGAACAATTGCAGAGCAAGTATGTGCAGGCGCTTAGAAAGCTGTATTCTTTTTTTAAAGAAAGCAGTGAACGTACATCAGCTTTGGATTGTTTGGAACAGCTTGTCGCTGTTTCTCCCGATTCTGAAAAGGATGGTCGCGAGCTGATCAAACTGCACATAGAGGCGGGGAACCGCAATGAAGCCATAAAATCGTACCGTCAGTTGGAAAAAGCGGTTCATGATCGTATGGGGGTTGAATTGGAGGCGGAAACGGAAGCGCTGTACCGACAGCTTGTTTCATCGGCTTCCGGGCTAAGGAGCGTGTTATGAAGCGAAAACTGTTAGCGCTTATGATTATGCTTGCGATGCTTACGGGCACGTATGGCACGGCACCGTTCATCTTGTCGCATCTGGATAGTGGGATGCCAAAAGCATCTCAGGGTTATCTTGATTTGACGGGTTGGAACTTCGCTGAGGATGGAGCAGCAGCGTTGAATGGGGATTGGGAGTTTTATCCGGATCAACTTCTAACGGCGGCGGATTTTATGGAGGGTAAACGTCCTAATCCGCAAATGATTGCTGTGCCAGGGTCGTGGTCGAGCAAGATGAAGACGATTGGAAAAGCGACGTATCGATTACGCGTTACCATCACAGATGCGAGTCAAATTTACGGACTGAAGACGTTGTCGATCCAAATGTCGAGCCGGATTATCGTCAACGGACAAGAGGTTGGTGCAAGCGGCAGTCCGGCAGAAAGCCAATCGTATGTGGGGAAAAATAAACCGGTTGTCACCTACTTAACTCTTCGGCCCGGTCTCAATGAATTGATCGTTCAGGTTGCCAATTATCACGCGCCGGCAAGCAGCGGCATTAACCATTCCATTTTTCTTGGCTACCAGAAGCAAATAGCTGCACTTCAAAGCAAAGCACTCGCGCACGATTGGGTCAGATTTACAGCTTATTTAATTATGGGGCTATATTTTATCGGTTTGTACACGCAGCGAAGAAAAGATTATTTCCTGATTAATTTTGGATTATTGAGTGTATTCTTCGCGATATTTGTAGCAACATTGGGCGAACGAATTATATATGACCTACTCCCTTCCCTTCCAGTTTGGTTGTTTTTGCGTATTCAAATCATTGTGCCAATTGCCGCCAGTATCGCTCTGCTTTTTTATGTATTTTTGGCTTTTGGTCTGTTTTGTTCCAAGCGGCTCATTTGGATTGCAGCCATCATCGGGATGATTTTCATGGCTTTGGAGCTGTTTTTTTTTACAGGGATTCAGAACGGGACGATGCGCTTACTCGTAACCATGCATATTAATTTCACGTTCGGTTACATGATATATGTGCTTGTGCTTACTGCCCTGCACAAGGTAGAAGGCAGCCTGTATTTGGTGGCGGCAGCGATTGCGCTTAACGTGCATCAATACTTCCTAAATTTGAACATCTATTTCCGAGTTCCTGTCTATACGTTCCCGCCAATTGAGCCGTTTGTATATTTGCTCACGCTAGCTCTGCTCATGTCGCTGAGATTCTCGAATGCCTTCAAGCAGGTTGAGCAATTGTCTGGTCGGCTTATTCAAGCGGATAAACTGAAGGATGAGTTTCTTACCAAGACGGCACATGAGTTCAAGACGCCTCTGCACGGCATCATGAATATTGCACAATCGGTGATTGATGATCGACGCCATCCGCTTTCGAACGAGCAGCAGGAGAATGTTGGTCTAGTCGCAGTCATTGCGAAGCGGCTATCCCAGCTCGTGTACGATATTCTTGACTTTTCCAAGCTGAAGGAAGGGGAACTGGCGGTTCATCCATTGCCGATTCATGTAAGTTCGACGGTTGATGTTGTGTTGAAGGTGTTTTCCTTTCTGATCGCAGGTAAGCAGGTGCGTCTTGTGAACAGAGTTCCAGACGATCTACCGTTTATATTCGCGGACGAGAGCCGTTTTCGGCAAATTTTAAGCAATTTGGTGGATAACGCTATTAAGCATACGGAATCTGGAAGCATAGAAGTCATGGCTGCGGAACAGGGGGGCAGGATTGAAATTTCCGTCAAAGATACTGGAAAAGGTATGGACGAGAGAGAGCTTTCGATTATTTTTGAGCCGTACAAGTCATTGCAAATGGATGCTAATGCTAGCTTCGGATTAGGCTTGCCGATTGTCAAGCAGCTGGTTGAATTGCAGTACGGTCAAATTAGGGTTTCCTCAAAGAAAGGTGCAGGCTCGACGTTTACGTTCAGTTTGCCGAAGGCAGGCAATGACGAGCTCGTAAATGCCGACGCTCCTCGGAAGCAAGTCCCCACCCTATATGTGGCGCCGGAATACTCGTTCCCTACGCCTTACATTTCGCAGCATAAAGGTGTGTATACGATTCTTGTTGTAGACGATAATTTCTCCAACTTGAAAGTGTTGATTGATGCATTGGAACGTCTGGACTACACGGTTATAGCCGTGAAGGACGGTTATGAGGCCTTACGACAAATGGAAAGCCGACGTTCGGTCGATCTGGTCATTCTTGATCTGATGATGCCGGGCATGTCCGGATTCGAAGTGTGCCGTATTTTGCGAAGCACCTACAGTATGCTGGAGCTGCCGATCCTGATGGTGACGGCATCCATTCAGGCCGAGGATAAAACCGCTGCGTTCGAGGTAGGCGCGAACGATTTTTTGCCGAAGCCATTCGATGCGGCCGAACTTCGCGCCCGAGCCAAAAGCTTGCTCGCCATGAAGGAATCGGTTGGCAAAGCGGTAGATATGGAGGTGGCGTTTCTTCAGTCCCAAATTAAGCCGCACTTTTTGTATAACGTGCTCAACACGATTATGGCGCTTAGCTATAAGGATGTCGATAAATCAAGGAAGCTGACAACCGAGCTGGCTGACTACTTACGTGGAAGCTTCGCCTTCAGCAACATTCAGCAACAGGTTTCGTTCAGCAACGAGCTCACACTGATCCGATCTTACGCAGAGATTGAAAAAGTAAGGTTCAAGGATCGTATACAGGTAGAATACGATATTGAGAAAGAGGTGCTGGACGTCAAAATCTCGCCGCTGATCATTCAGCCGCTCGTCGAAAATGCGATTCGGCATGGCCTCGGGGGCCGAGAGGACGGGGGAATCGTAACTGTGAGGGCGTACAAAGAAGCGGACGGGAGCTTCGTCTTCGAAGTCGAGGACGATGGCGTCGGCATGACGGCGGAGCAGGTTGAAAAGATTTTGGGTAACGAACTGTTAGAAGAGATAAAACAGGCTTCTTCGAGATCGGGCGTTGGCCTCAAAAACATCAGCAAGCGATTGAAATTCGCTTATGGCACGGAATTGGACGTGCAAAGCGCGGTTGGGATAGGAACGAAAGTGAAGATTCGGATTCCTGCCGACCAGGTATGAAGCATTAAAGGTAGTATCCCTTCCTGGAAAGAAATGAATGGGACATTCGGTGGAATGTGCCATTCATTTCTTGATCTGGAAGGGATTTTTTTTGTGAATTTTTTACGATTCGGGCATGTGTGCTGCTTGTTGAGATATTGTTGAGTACTGGTGATATACAATGGACGGAAATCATTGGATATATGAGGGGATGAATCATGTACAGTAAGAGAAACGACCCATTACGCTTTATGTTTAATCCGCCGATACCTTGTATCTTGCATGCAGATGAAATGAATAATGAGGATATATCACGTTATACCATTGAAGCTAAACTACTGGATTTGAGTCATAATGGGTGTAAAATTGAATCGCAGATTAGCTTTCATGCAAATGTTCAAATAATGAATTTGATGATTGCATTCCAACTGTCTGATTCGATCCAATTGACTGGCAAAGTAAAATGGCACGAAAAGAAGTGGAATTCCTATATATATGGTATTCAATTCACAGATCACACGCCTCAATATATTACGGATCAGCTGAAATTATATGTTAAAAAGTTACGGAATGATCTGCAGCCAAGCCTGTCGAGTAGCGGTACGGGATGGAACACGTAAGGCCTATGAAACGAAAACTATTGGCCTTACTCATTACGCTTGCAATGCTTGCAGGCACATATGGAACGATACCTGCCATTATAGCTCATATTGACGGAGAGACGCCAAAAGCCTCAGGCGGCATTCTGGATTTATCGATGTGGCGCTTCGCTGAAGAGGGCGTTGCCGCTCTTAACGGTGAGTGGGAATTTTATCCTGAACAGCTGTTAGACACACAGGATTTTTCAGAGTCGAGCGACCTTCACTCGCAGTTGATTTCCGTTCCTAGTTCTTGGGCGAGTCAAATGAATACGCTCGGTAAAGCCACGTACCGATTGCATGTCAACATAAGCGATGAAAGTCAAATATATGGCATCAAGACGTTATCGATCCAAATGTCCAGCCGCATCATTATTAATGGCCAAGTGATCGGAGCCAGCGGTATCCCTGCAGATGAGCCTTCATACTCAGGGAAGAATAAGCCGATTGTCGCGTATTTTAATTTACAGCGGGGTATGAATGAAGTCATCGTCCAGGTTGCGAATTACGACTTTCCCGCAAGTAGTGGAATTAATCACTCCATATATCTAGGCGATCAATTCCATATTTCAAAGCTGGAATCCAAAGCGCTCGCACACGATTGGATAACGGTTACTTCTTTTTTAATAATAGGATTATATTTTTTAGGCCTTTATAATCAGCGCAGAAAAGATTACTTTCTGCTCATTTTCGGGCTGGTGTGCCAATGGTTCGCGGTATATTCAACAACGCGAGGCGAAAGAATTGTGTATGACGTATTTGAGTCGATGCCTGTATGGCTTTTTTTGGCCATTCAGTTTTTTTCTGCGGGTATAGGGCTGCTTTTCCTTATGTATTCGACGTTTCGCGTATTTTCTTCTCGATGGCTCATCGGATTTGTTCTCGTTTTTGGACTCGTTCAGTTAATTACGAACGCTGGACTTCTTTCCTTCATCGATGAAGAGGCTGTGAAATCGATTGCAACGATATACGGTACGATCCCTACTTTATTCACCATATATGTGTGCGTACTGGGAGCTTTACATAGAGTCGAAGGAAGCTTATATTTGTTCATTGCCGCAATTGCTTTCAATGCATATGCGTTTTCCCAAAATTTGAACCTTTACTATGCCGTTCCTATCTACACATTTCCTCCAGTGGAGCCGTTCGTGTTTCTGCTGATGTTCGCTCTGCTCATGTCGCTGAGATTCTCTAATGCTTATAAAAAGATTGAACAATTATCCGAGCAGCTCGTGCAAGCGGATAAGTTGAAGGATGAATTTCTTAGAAGGACGGCGCACGAATTTAAGACACCGCTGCATGGCATTATTCATATTACGCAGTCGGTGATCGACGATCACAGCCATCTGCTTTCGAACGAGCAGAAGGAAAATGTAGGTTTGGTTTCTGTCATCGCGAAACGGCTGTCCCAGCTCGTTTACGATATTCTTGACTTTTCCAAGTTGAAGGAAGGGCGACTTACTGTTAATCTGGTGCCGATACATGTGAGTTCGACAGTAGAAGTTGTGTTGAAAGTGTTCTCTTTCTTGACTACTGGTAAAGAAGTGAGTCTAATGAACAATGTTCCGGAGGATTTACCTTACGTGTTGGCAGACGAAAGCCGCTTTCGTCAAATTTTGAATAATTTACTGGATAACGCCATCAAACATACCGAGTCCGGGAGTATTGAAGTCATGGCGGCAGAACATGGCGGCATGATCGAAATTTTCGTTAAAGATACAGGGAAAGGCATGGACGAGAGTGAGCTTGCGATTATTTTCGAGCCGTACAAGACATTGGTAACGGACTCTAACGAGAGCTTCGGGTTAGGCCTCCCTATCGTAAAGCAACTGGTTGAATTACAGCACGGCGTCATTCGGGCATCCTCTAAAAAAGGCGAAGGTTCAACATTTACATTCTGTTTGCCAATGGCAAACAGTGATGTGAGCGCGCTTGTAGGCGCTAAGCAGGTGCACGATGCTGCCATACCTGCATTGCCGGAATATTCATTCCAGACGCCGTACGTTTCACAGCGAAAGGGTGCATATACGATTCTTGTTGTTGATGACAATTTCTCCAATCTGAAAGTCTTTATCGATGCATTGGAACGTCTGGATTACACGGTCATTGCTGTGAAGAACGGCTACGAGGCGCTGCAGCAAATGGAGAATCGTCGCGCGGTCGATCTGGTCATTCTTGATCTGATGATGCCGGGTCTCTCCGGGCTCGAAGTGTGCAGGATATTACGAAGCGTGTACAGCATGCTCGAGCTTCCCATATTGATGGTGACGGCATCGATTCAGGCAGAAGATAAAATTGCGGCATTCGAGGCGGGAGCGAACGATTATTTACCTAAGCCTTTCGATGCAGCTGAGCTCCGTGCCCGTGTGAAGAGCCTGCTCACGATGAAAGAATCGGTTGGCAGAGCGGTCGATTTGGAAGTAGCATTTCTCCAGTCGCAAATAAAGCCGCACTTTCTGTACAACGTGTTGAATACGATCATGGCGCTCAGCTATATGGATGTCACAAAGTCGAGGAAGTTGACGACGGAATTGGCTGACTATTTGCGCGGAAGCTTCGCTTTCAGCAACATTCAAGAACAGGTTTCGTTCAGTAGCGAGCTCGCATTGATCCGCTCTTATGCCGAGATTGAAAAGGTGCGATTCAAGGATCTTATACGGGTGGAATATGACATATCGGAAGAGATACAGGATGTCAGAATTCCGCCATTGCTCCTTCAACCGCTCGTCGAAAATGCGATTCGGCACGGTATCGGAGGTCGGGAAGATGGGGGAACAGTATACATTAGGACGTATAGAGCAGATGGTTATTTCGTCTTCGAGGTAGAGGATGACGGTGTGGGCATGACGGAAGAGAAGCTGGAGGAGACGCTGACAATGGGAGCGTTCGAACAGCATGGTTTGAGCTCAGGAGTTGGCCTCAAAAACATCAGCAAACGGCTTAAATTCACTTATGGAACGGGGTTAAACGTGCAGAGTACAGTTGGCGTTGGAACGAAAGTGGTACTACGGATTCCTGCTGATTTGGTAGGAGTCAAGATCAGTTGATCCGTGTTCTTCCTGACAGGCAATGCATAGTTTTTTACATAATGTAATTTTTTTCGACAATTGTTGAGATTTTGTTGAGAGTTGATATAGTAAAATAGGACTAGATTGGAACTAGGACCCAAACGTCGCCTTTGTAAGATCGGACAAACGCTTGTGCAGGTTGCAGTGCAAGGCTTTCCGTAAAATACGAAATGAACAAGGGGGGAAACCGTTTCGTTGAGACACGCAACCTTGTAAAAGTCGAAAAACTACGAATCAAGCAAGTAGCGCTTTTTTTGATTTTTAGAAGCTCTTGGCAGCGGTTAATTAAAATGAGCAGGAATAAGATCGTATCCAAATGGACGGTCATCATCTTAATTTTATGCTTAATGATTACATGGATGCCAGGCTTGCCTGCACAGCAGGCGAAAGCGGCTGAGAGCGATTGCAATGGGAATGACCAAGAAATTCATTATGGGGCAGGTGTTCGCATCGGCAATTTGTCCTGCAGTGCGGGCAACGCGTTTATTAACTTTAATGAATCTACGAATGCCCCCGGGTTTAAAATAACCGATAATTCCAGCAATGCGACAATTGATTTCGGGAACGGGGATATTAGAACCGGGATGGATGATGATTATGGGGCCGAGCTTCAATTTGAAGTAAAGGTTGCGGATAATCCCGAGTTGAAACTACTTGCTGAAAGTGGTAATGGTGTAGCACGGTTTGGATGGGACAAATTAGTATTCGTTGATGAATGTCCTTTTTTATGTTACGAACGAAACAGCGAAATGTGGATTTATGTTGATGATGACCTGAAGCTGCACGGACATGCAAATGATAATAATGGTAGTATTTACAACGCTAGCGACTCTGCTGAATTGAAATCCAATTCAGTAATCCGTATCCGATTGGTAGGGCAAGACGGTGTTGATGGTGTTAAAACAGGCGTTAGAGGATTTTATTTGAAATTTGAGGGTAAGACACGCCCCAAATTGGAAGGCTACACGTTTACAGGTGATGGGGCGGAGCGGGATAATACGGCGATCAATCAAACGGAATTGTATGTCAAGAAAAACGAAAATATAACAATGACCTATCATTTCAATGAGCCAGTTAAACCAAGCGCTCTGAATTCGTCATATAATGCGCATTTCCTAAAGCATCCGTTGTTTGTCAATCCGGAAGATACCGGATTACCTGCTGCAGGAGAGCAGCAGTATCTAACGAATAAAACTTACACTTCAAGCAACCTGAAATCCTTTCATGATAATATCGTATATCAATATAAAGGGGTCAAGTACCACCATAGCGGCAACCTCCCGATTGAACCGAAAATTGATAGTTCGTCCAGCGATTCTGGGGCGTTGCCAATGAATCAAAGCTTGGAAAAGAAGTTTAAAGACGCTGTTTTTGTTGATGCAGCAGGAAATATAGCAACAATTAACTTACCAGGAAAGGCGAGCAACGACAGTAATACTGAGGTGCGAAACGATACGGTCGACCCTTTCGACTATCGTCATGGCGGATACCGAGTTATCGTCGATGCAGTGCCTCCGAAATATGAGAAGACGGGCAACGGAATTCAACCGGAAATATTGACGGGAGTCACCTTGAACAAGAACGACTCGATAGATTTCACCGTACAGTTAACGGAAGACGCAACTGTCCGAACTGGTTGGGATGTTGACGATACTTACCTGCTTCTTAATAACGGAATGAAGGCTAAATATTTCAAGGGCGACAAGACGAACAAATGGACCTTCCGTTTGCCGATCACGGATGCAGTTAGTGCCGAGGCGCCGCTTTTGAAGGCCATCGCGTTGTCCCATGAACAGAGGAATGAAGCGGATAAGAATGTGCTTCAGGATTACGCAGGCAATATGTTGGTTCAACCGGCCAACTACGATGGAGTTTTCGTAGATACCGATCCAGGTACTGGGCTATCGGAGTCATCCAACGTAAATTCAAAGATTGACTGGGCTCAGTTATCCATCGATAATACGAAGCCGATCTTCAGCTATCGTTTTGAGTCTGGCGGCGCAACGAACACGGTATATCAAAAGAACGGAAAAGTAACGATAGACGCCAATGATCCGTCGATCCTCATTCCGTCTAAAGATCCGGTAGGGGCGGGTACGCCACGGCCGAGCAAAGGGATTTATCGGCCATCGAATATGACGGGATCAACGGCGCCGGCTGTCGGACTTGTCTATTACTTGTGGAGCCAAAGCGCAGACAATCCTTTTGCTGACAAGAGTGCGGACAATTTTGCCTTTGTCAAAAGATTTTCGCTTGCATCCAAACAGCCTCGGGTAGAATTGTATCCAGATCAATTTGCAAATATTGACCTGCGGATTGCGAATAACAAAACGAACCTGATTGCTGTGCCTGCCGAAGCGAAGACTGCTGAGAACAGTGGCGAATGGTACTTGCATACGTGGACTGCGGATATGACTTGGGATTCGGCTAGGGAACTGATGCAGGAAGAGAAGAAAAAAACCTACATTAACGATAATCCGACACAATACGCAGCGTGGAAAGCCGAGACGACTGGTTCTCCAGCGGATAGACAGTTCTATGCGGATAACAAAGTATTGGAAGCTGTAGGCCAATACGGGAATACCGCTGTATGGCCGCTAAATGATTTTAAGCAAGACGATTCCAACTGGAGTTACAGTGTGGCAACAATTAAGCTGGACAATCGGGCGCCGATAGTTACTATTAGCGATCCGATCCGTAATAACAGTGCCGCCGTTCAAGCCCATCTCACGATTGCCGATGAACATAGCGGCGTGCAGGCAAGCCAGTATCAATGGGTAAAAGATGGAGAAGAGCCATCTGATGCCGAGTGGGTAGACGCGCAATTGATTGGAAACAGCACGATACTGTCCACCTTGAATGAGGTCTTCGAGGATGGCAACTATCGGTTGAGCATCAAAACATCAGATTACGCGGGCAACGAGCTTTTCGTTACGAGCGATACGCTGTTTACCGTCAATTCGACAGCGACGATCCGAGGAACATTCGAGCCTGAAGCTAATAGCCAATATGTACAAAGCCATGACATCGTATTCAAGCTCAGTGGCATTGACCCTACGGGAGTGCAGTCATCCGTGACAGGTGCGACGTACTCGACGCCGGTGACGCAAGCAACGTACGGATCAACAGTTACTCAAACGACTTATGTCGGCTATGCATTCAAGGATAGCGCAGTTCGACCGGAGTTGTTCACAGGTTTCAACGATCCCGTTGAGAACAACGGCGAACTGATCTTCACGGCACCTGCCGATGCTGCGAAAAACGGTGAACAGTATTTCCACGTCAGGGTGAAGGTGACCGAGGCGGGTGTTGATAAATATTATTACTATTCTAAAAAATATTACTTTGATAACAGGGCTCCAGATGTCACCTTCAGCAAGACCGGGGCCAATTATCCGCAAGTGAAACAAGATGTCACTGTCACAATAAAGAAAGAAGCGCTGCAAAGCGGCGAACTTGTCTTGAAACAATATCAGTGGCTGGTCGAGAGTGCGGAAGTGCCTGATGAGCATTCCAGCGGTTGGGTGCAGGTTCCTGATAATGGTGTAGTCGAGATCAATAATGATTCGCTAAACCCTGGTGAAGAAGTGAGCTTCAAATTGTATATATGGGTCAAGGATTCCGCAGGGAATATGAGCGTTACGGCTTCGCCGGGCGTATTCAAAGTATCCAAACCGGAAGGATCCGACATACCACCTGTTGATGTAACGCCAGATCTCGTCTATTTGTATGGTGATGAAGCGGATGGATATACCGCGATTGTACAGTTGGGCGTCGAAGCTGGGGCAGTGAATCAAGGCGAATATGATTTCTCCGTATCCCCTGACAACGGGGCAAGCTGGGTAAAGTGGAGGCCGTTTACCAATTTCGTAGCATTGAAAGTGCCGACGAACAAAGCGGCGGACTTGCAAATTCAAGTGAAATATAGAGCTCCGAACGGTATCATCGGGGTACCTACACGTCTGACGACATCTAACGTCAGCTCATCAGAGCCGATCTACGCATTGGCCGCCTTGAACACAAGTGATCCGGTTAGCTCGAGCGTAGGGGTTGAAATTGAGGTGACGACACCGCTCGGCATCAAAGTGGTGCCTTCGGCTGTGAATCCGTCTCTGCCGATTCGTTCGGGCAATAAGTTTACAGTGAAGCAAAACGGGTTGTATGCTTTTGATCTGATCGATATTGCCGCTGGTGATATACCCAATAGACCTAAACTTTATGTCGGGGTCAAGAATATAGATGACACCAAACCATTAGGAAATATTGAATATTTGACTACGGGAAATACCAACGGAAATGTTTCGGTAAAACTTGTAGATCTTTCCGAACCAGTCAGGATTATCAATAATAACGGACGGCAGATCCACACCTTTACGGAGAATGGTGAATTTGAATTCAGAATCATGGATGAAGCAGGGAATACGAATACGGTGACGGCGAGCGTCACGAATATCGATAAGGAAGCACCGACGGTGAGAGTGGTTCGCTCTTATGCTTACGGAGAGAACAACAACAAGACATACGGCACGATCAAAGACAGCTCTGGCAATGTGCAGTACGCTTCTGGCGTTACTTTGACACTGGAAAAAGTAAATCCGAGCGACAAGGACTTTATCGTACTGAATGGAAAAGACGTCGTAACACTGCAAGAGAACGGCACCGTGTCCTTTATGGTAACCGATGAGTTTGGCAATGTGTCTGTCGTAAAAGAAACAGTAGACAACATTATCTCCACACCGCCGAAAGCTGATTCCAATACATACACGTTCGTGGATGAGGCGGGCAACCCGCTGCCGGAGGAACGGGTCGTTACGATCGGCGGTCAGCAATACGCGAAAGGTAAAGTTAAGGCAACGCTTAGAGGTGAAACAAGGTCGCCTAACATGGTGTTTGCAGGGACGGTTCCGGCAAGGGATTCCGTAAGCGGCGAGTATACAAACAAGATTAGCAGCTCTGACGGATCGTTCACGTACTCCAGATCTTACTCAGGGGAAGGCTCCACACTAGTCGCCTTGTCGGACTTACTGGGCAATGTGCGAAAAGTCCCTATTGCGATTCGAGGACTGGATAACACAGCGCCGACTATTCAGCTCAATATGGCTTCAGTCGGCATCGCACAAAACAAGACGGATTTTAACTTCCGCACTGATCTGGGCGGGTACGTCGTTTCCGATAATTTATCAAGCGCCGATCAGATCGAGGTTTCGATCAGCGGGCTGGATCTGAGCAGGCTTGGCAAGCAGACCGTCACCTACACCGCTATGGATCAGGTTGGGAATACTGTCGTAGCGCATCAGGATGTTACTGTCGTATCTGGAGACGGCATGCTTATTTTTGCCAATGATGTGCTTATCTCGGGATCAAGCGGGGAAACCGCATTGTTCGATCAAAGCACGCTCACCTTCAACATTACAAGACACAACATCATGGAAGTGAACGGTCAAGATGCGATTAACGAGTGGGGAACTTATGATGTGTTTTATCAGCCAGGGCTGTATCGCGAAGGTCAGATGAAGTATATCGCAAGTAAAATCACCTACAACGAATTGGTGAACCGCCGTTTCGAGGTCCAATTCGATAAGGTAGGCTGGTACACGATTATCGTAAGGAATCAGGAGAGGGAACGCGAGTATTCCACCTTCTTCATTGGCGGGAAATAATAAAATGGCCAAGCACGGGATGAAGCGCATATCAACGCTGTTGTCCCGTGTGAGGTTATTGTGGAGATTAATTCCGGAACAGGAGGCATTCACTTGAGGCTAGTCAAAAAGACGTTGGTACTAGTACTGACACTTATATTCCTCTTCAGCACCACTGGCGAAATTGCGTCCGTTCTTGCGGCTGAAATTATTAAGCCTGATACAACGATGCTGCAGAATGATTACATAAAAGTTACGGTCGATAATAACACAGGACGATACGGTATTCGAACGATAGAGGGACAACCCATTCGAAAAAAGGATCAGAATGTGAATATGCTGTTCGGCGGCGATGATCCAGAGACGTCCTTTACGACGTTTCGAATTGACGGAACCGATTATATTTTTGGTAATCCTTATAAATTTGCGGTAGATTTTTTCTCTGAGATTACGCCACCTCGTATTGTTCTAAATTCGAACGGAACGAAACAGATCGAAACCGTCTGGACAATCAAAGGGGTTGCAATAAAACAAATTTTAATGCTCTATACTGATGCTCTAGACAAGAAGAATCTGGGGAATGTCAATATCCGTTATGAGGTGGTTAACCATAGCGGTGCGCAGGTAGAACTGGGCACTCGCCTGATGCTGGATACGATGGTCGCAGGCAATGACGGACCTGCGTTCCAGATCGGGAAGGCTTATAAGGCGCCGCTCCTGGTGGAGAGAAAGCTCGTTCATAATCCTGCGGTTTCCGAAGAAGACGAACCCTTGTACAAACTGCCACCATATTGGGTTATGCGGGATACGCTGGATTATAGCAATCCGCAAGCGACGAATGTGATTGCATACGGGTTTAATAATTTTGCCGAGCAGAACATCAATATTGTGGATGAAATGATCGTGGGTCATTGGAACGGTTTGGCCAATACCAAGTGGGATTATACCCCGAACGGCAATTTGGACTATACACGAGCAACGAATGATTACGGCACAGCAGATTCGGCGGTAGCGTTCTATTGGAATCCGAAGAACCTGGAGAACAATGCTGTGCAATCGTTCGAAACCGTCTACGGCTTAGGGGAAATCATTGAGCCGGATAAGGTGTTTTCCATTCGCTACCTGGATACGCCACAACAGCTGGCTACGCTCAGTGACAACAGCAGCTATGAGAATGAAGGCATATTCGATTTACAAGCAGAAGTGGAGAATCTCCCAGCGTTCAACATGGAGCATTCGAAGATTCAAGTCGAACTGACACTGGAAAGTGGGCTGAGTTTTGTTCAGTTGGATGAACAGGGAAGGGTAAAGCGTGATGGGAACGGCAAAGTTCTTACTGAGCCTGTAAACAGCAAAGCGATAGAGTTCAGAAAGTCGGCGACGCTGGAGGAAGCGCAGCAGGGGATTATTCCGAATTATAAGCCAGGCGATACGATTACGGCTTCGTTCAAAGTGATGGCCAAAGGCAGACCTTGGCCTACGACCAAGCAGTATATGCTGACTGCGAAGAGTCCAGAGACCCAGCAAAAGGTCGAGGGGATTGAGGACGAGGGGATCAAAGCCCAGTATGAATCGAACAAATCCAGTTTTATCTTATTGCCGGCCATTGGCCAAGCGGTTCCAACATATGCTTACGGGCTATCTCCGAAAGAAACTTATATAAGTGATGTGAAATATTTGAACGTCAACATCACGAATATTGATGCGTACAATACGGGAAGTGAAACGACTGAGCCTAACTTTGATCTGTATATCAAAGAGAAAGCAACTGATAAGCGCTATAAGGTGCCTGTCAAGGGTTCCGTTGTTTTGAACCCAACGGATGATGGATTCTCCGGGGATATGCGCATTACTTACCGGGACGGTGATTTGGTTGACAAAGCGGGGCGAGTGATTGAGGCTGGTCGTGGACCAGAACTGCCTCTGGGAGAATACCAAATTGAAATTGACTATAAAGGCGAAGCAGGCGGCGATGAGGAACTCGCTGCGATGTACGATATTACGACCAATCAAACC
The DNA here is from genome assembly GCF_059692035.1 of Paenibacillus sp. J22P143. Lineage (NCBI taxonomy): Bacteria > Bacillati > Bacillota > Bacilli > Caryophanales > Paenibacillaceae > Paenibacillus > Paenibacillus sp. J22P143. The sequence continues at coordinate 84,132 of NZ_JCAUAQ010000014.1, read as the reverse complement.
TTTGCTGTCACGGATAATGATACGACCCGGGTTCGGGAAGCCAATATCATAGCGGTCTATAAGCAGATGGTGGATTTAAGCCACGTTACACCTTCATTAAACGGGGATTTGCTAGAGGAGATTAATGATGCATTCCCTGGGGAACCTTTTGAATCGGGTACGGATCTGTACAGCTCTGTACTGGTGTATAAGATGGCCAAAAACTTTATTGGCATGGCGAGTAAAGCGATCGACCCGGAATTCGAGCTTGCCGAATACTTGGACGATGAATCTCTGGCAGAAGTCCCAGCCTATAATTACGAATTGTTTGAATCGGAAGAAGAAATGGATAAGTTTTTTGAGGATGAAGAAGTAGAAAGAGAAAAGCTTGTTGACATTCGCGGGATGATTAAACAGGTAGGCTCCGGCGATGATCAGCAGATCGTGGTAGATACGAGAACCGAGCGGGCCATTATTAATGGGGCCGTTGCTTATAAAGGAAAGGATATTGTCTTTTCCGAGGGCAAGCTGAGTATTTTCGGCGTGCAGGATAAAGTGAACGGGTTTGACACCATGCCGTTCTTCGATACGCTGATTGTAAAAGGGGATGGCGTTCTAAGCGTAGCCAGCAGCGGTTTTGTTTTCCACAAAGGCGAATGGTCGCTTGATTTCTTTAACGGATTTGATAAAACGCTGGGTGAAGGGTATACCATTCCGCAAGCGCAATATCCGGACAAAGAAGGCAATGAGGAAGAAAGCAGCTTGAACAGCAGCTTGAGATGGGCGGCTGGAGCGCTGGGGGATAGGCTGAATCCGATGCGGCAGTTAATGATTCAGTTGGTGTATTTCAACAAGCATAGCTTGTTTGCAGCGCCAAACTTTATGGTTTCCGGGTTTTCCCTTCAATTTAACGATTTTATTCTAAGACCTGGCGGCATCTCATTCGGTGGAATGATTTCGTTGAAGGTGATTCAGGCTGAAGTGCGTAACATTATTTTTAATGAAGAGGGATTTGTGGGCATTGAAGCGGGACTTAAGTTTGATTTGAACGGGAAATTAGGCTTGCTCGAACCGGAGAAAAAGGAAGAACCTGAGGGCGGAGGCGGCAGTGAGGAGCCGGAGGGACCCGATAGGCCTAGCGGTGAAATCAACATTGTCCATTATGTCCAGCCGGTTGACGATGTCTCCAATGAATATGGCATCCAATTCGGTGCGCAATTGAAGAACATGATGGAGATTGAGGCTGAGCTTTCCTTCAAGCAAGTGGAAGACGGTCGAATATTGCCGGATGTGATTGCCTTTGGCACCACACTGACAAGCCCTGGTAGACTCATTACTGGAGCGACCTACTTAACGGCTGTGCGGGGAGCTATTCGAGAGCTGGCTGATACGATTGCCGGCGGCACGAAGGAGGATCCGTTTCCTTTAACCATCGAGGCTGGCGTAAGCTTGAGGTTCGGTATTGCACCTGCCTATCATTTTGGAGATATCGATCTTACTTTAAAGCGAACAGGGATTGCTTTGGAAGGGAAAATGGATTTCTCCACCAAGATTGATCCTGAAGAGGATGATTTAATGCCGATGCTTACGCATGCCTTAATCGAGGCGCAATGGACAAAGCCTTGGTTTGTGCGTCTGGAAGCAGAAGTGGACATTGGGAAGTGGAATGTGATCATCGGCAAGGCCGGCATATTCGTAGGACAAAATTTGGAGAAGCACCGGATCGACTTTGAAGGATATGTGGGAGCCAAAATCCAAATTCCTGAAGATGTGCCCGTCGTAGGCGGAATACCGCTGGCTAGTGTGTTCTTTGGCCTTAATAACGATAAGATTTGGGGCAGCGTAGGCATCTTATTCATCACAGTGGGCATCACCTATTATTGGGGTGGAGGGGTTGAATTCGGTACCTCAGGCGAACAGTTGCCTGATGGCTTCACCCATTTGCTTATAGAGGATCCAGAGCGGGGTCCGAGATTGATGGTAATCGGGCAGGGTATGAAGACGGTAGCCACCTCATGGATCGAAGCAGAGAAGGAAACTCATGAAATTCAGTATACAGAAGTGGCTCCAGGAGTCCAAGTGTTGGACAGCGGCACAATGAATGTTGGTATTGGCGGCATTAAGGTGAAAAATGGCGGGCGCGTGCACGAAATCCCGATGAGCGGGGTCTCCGGTAATGCCATCATTGAAGTGGAATATACCGATAAAGCTAGACCGAGCATGTCGTTGAAAGATTCGGCTGGCAAGCAGTATCCTGTAGTGTTTGACAATACGAACACGAATCCGGAGGCCAACGCTTTCGAGCAAATCCTGCCAGCGGCGAAGTCGGCCGATAAGGTGGATCATAAGAAGGCCTTTATCATTGTTCCGCAGGAACGGTTGAAAGATGGAGGCACTTGGACGCTTACATCGCTATCTGCAGTCGAATCTAGGTTGATTAATGTTCCGACATTGCCTCAGTTGAAGAATGTCAGCTTGGATAAGGACAGTGCGGATGCAAATAAATTCACAGCGAATTGGACCGTGGATAATGCCATGCCGGGTGACACTGTAAGTTTATATCTCGCTAAGAATGCAGTAGCCAGTGATAAGATTAAGCTGGAAGGCGGCAAAGAAGTGCTCGATCCGGGAGGTTCAAGCTTCTTAATCGCTAAAGATTTGCCAGTGGACAACGAAGGTGGCGTAACGGGGTCTGCAACTAGCGGCAAAATGGACATAGACGTCACTAAGGTTCGCTTGTTGGGGAATGACGAAGATATTCGAGGATTATTGCAACAAGGCGATTACTATTTACGCGCCGAGCTCAAGTCGGATGCCACATTCGGTACTCAAACTTCAGCAGAGAAGTTTGAAATCGTTGATCCACTTGCACCGCAAGAAGTGAGCGAGGTAGCCATTGAGCCAGCAGGCAACGGATATTTTGAGCTTTCCTTCAAGCCGTCGCCGAAGAAAACAGGGCATGAGGATTTTGAACACAGCTATGTGATCCATGCTCTACAAGAACAAAACGGCAAGCTGAAGCCGTATCCGAATTTTGGTGAGCTCATGTTTACCGAGAAGGAGCTCGCCGACCATTGGAATCAGGCGACCGGCAAGTATGAAGGCATTCTTGTTGGTGGCTGGTCGACCGTTTACACAGGCGATCCGAAAGAGCAACCTTTGGATGAGAAAAAGCTGAAAAACGTCGGGCTTCAGGTGGGACAGGAGTATGTTGTAGCTGTTTCTTCGGTAACCAAACCGACTAAAGATAAGGACGCAAATGAGAATTATCATTATGCTGGTCAAGTAAATAGTACGCAGACTTTGCTCCCTGTACCTGTCAAGCCTGTGCTCGAAGCGGACAAGTCGTTGCTAGGTGGAAACAATCACAAAATTCAGATGTTGACCGGCAAAACGAAGCAAAGCATCGAGCTGTTTTCCGATCAGAAGGATGTGGAAGTAGAAGCCTTTTACAATAACGAATCTATCGGCAAGGTTAAGCTTCAAAATGATGGCAGCGGCAGCCACGGGACACTGGATCTGACTACATTCACCACAGACGGAGAGTATGGGATTGAACTGTTGGCGAAGAACACGAAGACGAAGGACAGGGCGGTCAAGATGCTCTACCTTACCGTGGATACCATTGCACCAGTATTGTATTTGGATGAACCGTTAACGGGCGCCAGAACGATAGACGGGAAAATACGAGTTGCTGGAAGAACGTCCAACGATGCTGTGCTTAAGGTTTCGGTGAACGGGGATGAGAGCAAAGCGACAAACTTGATTCCAGCGACGGATGGCACTTTTGATGGGCAAGTTAGTGTCACATCGAGCGATTCGACGGCACAGCTTACGATCAGAGCTCTTGATCATGCCGGCAATGAGAATGTGGCGTCCCTCGATATTACGAATGATGACTATGTCGTGCCTGCAGGGCTAGTGATCAAACAGGTTCCGATCATGAAACCGGGGGATAAACAAACGCTGAAATCATTCCTACGCGTGTCGGATGGCAAAGATGCGCAAGGGAAACCGAAGTTCAAAGAGGTTGAGCTTCCTTCCGATCAGATTAGCTATTCGGTTCTTTCAGGGGATGCGATTAATCTGGGAAGCGATGGCTCGATAACGGCACTTGCGAGGGGCTCTAGTCTCCTTGAAGCGAGTTACCAAGTGTCCGAAGGCATATCTTTGCAGGCTATGGCTGCAGCGACTGTTGAAGTTCCTGCGCCAACCGTAATGGAGCGTTTGAGTGCATACTCATCCAGCATTCCGTACAACAATAGCGCAACAAAAGTCGTTGTAGACCATGCAGGTGAAATGCTCGGGTATCAACTCGTATATAAAGTATTCACGCCAAATACGAGCGAAGGGCTGCCGACGCTTAATCAGAACATTAGCGATTGGACCTTCCTGCCCGAGAACGGAATGATACCGGCCAAAGCCGGAGACAGTGTCGTAGTGGCGAAAAGAACGTCTTCGGGCAAATTGGCTGTAGCTGCATCTGCTAAGATGGCTGCCAATGTCTGGGCACCTGTACTAGGCGGATTTATGGGCGGATTTATAGGAAGCATGACCTCCGATTTAACGATAAATGGGCAGAAAGTGACGCCTGATAAAAAAGACGGTATCGTAACTGTCCAGGTAACAGCTAAGGATGTAGAAGCTGGAGGCATTCAAGACCTCGTCATCGCTTCACAGGATGCATCAGCCAATGGATTCCAGATACACGTGGCTCAGGCTGTTAGCGAGCAAGTAATCAACAATCAGAAAAATATTATTATTGACCTGCCGTTAGCCAGGGTCGTGCTGACACCGCAAATGTTGGCTGGCATGCAGCAGGATTTGGAAATCGATATTCGTCCTAATGGCAGTGCAGCCATAACGGGTGTGGGAGAAATAGCGGCAAGCGTGGATGCGTCTCTGCTAGCAGCCGGTCAAGGTGTTTCTATTACAACGAACATACCGAATGCGAATTGGAACACGTACGTTTCAGCTCAAGTTCCGGTACCTAGTACGATTCAGCCTGAGGATATTACAGCGGTTGTGCTGCAAGGTCCTGACGGCGAATGGACACCATTGCCATGGAAGCTCTTAACTTCAGGCGGTGCGACTTCCGTTACCGTTCAATTAAGCGGCCAAGGCAATCTAGTCTTCCTGCGGAGTGCGAAAACATTCAGCGATGTCGAAGACGACTTCTGGGGCAAGGAGAGCATCGCCAATGCTGCATCCAAACTATTCGTGCTAGGCACGGATGCAGACCGATTTGAACCAGAAAGCAATATCACACGGTCTGAATTTCCTACAATGCTGCTTCGAGCAGCAGGCATGATGAATAAAACGGCTGCTGCGAGCTTTACGGATGTCAATGAAAACGATTGGTATAACCGCAGCGTGTCGATCGCAGCGAATCTTGGTATTGTAAACGGCTTGGAGGATGGATCCTACGCTCCTCAAGCGACAATGTCAAGAGTCGAAGCAATGACGATGACCGGAAGAATGCTGATGGCCATTGGACGAGCCGAGGACCTTCAATCGGAAGAAGCAGACACTCTGCTGAGTACGTTTGCTGACGGAGCATTGATACCGGAGTGGGCTCGTATTCCAGTTGCACTCTGTATTAAGAACGGGATTATCGAAGGGGACAACAGCAACATTCATCCAGAGGATCAGTTGACGAGAACGCAGGCTGCAGCTATTGCAGTTCGACTCGCTTCTTGGATCACAGGCAATTAGCGAATACATGGATACCGACACATGCTCCAAGTGTGTCGGTACCTCTTGTTTTAAGTGAAACCTAACAAAATTGAGGCGGTGTGGAAATGGCAGTGAGGCAAAAATCAATCTACACGATTGTATTTGCTGTATTATTCATGGCAGTGGTGACGGTCTCAGGAGCATTTCTGGCAAATGCAAGCTCGGATAGCTGGGCTGATAATGCTGACGTTAGCTGGTATGATCCTACGTATGATACTTTTAGAATTGATACTGCGGCTAAACTGGCTGGCGTCGCAAAGCTAGTAAATGACGGAGTGACTTCAGGTGGATTATCGATAAACGGTTTCAGCGGAAAGATTCTTGAGATCGATCGCAATTTGAACTTATCTGCCTATCATTGGGTGCCTATTGGCAAGGAAGGTAAACCTTTCAAAGGCACCATCATCGGAAGCGGGACAACCGAGATAAGCAATATTAAGATACTGGATGATTATACATATAATGGATTCATCGGTTTGATGGATGGTGGTGAGGCGGGCGCTGTGGTTGGTGGACTGACCTTTGCCAATTCACAGGAAATGATAATGCCGACGGTCACACACGATGTTTACGTCGGTGTTGCCGTCGGCAAGATGATAAACAATAGTACTGTCTATGATATTACTAACAATGTTGCCATTACGGCCAATACTGTGCAGAAGGTTGTTTACGCGGGCGGCATTGTCGGACAGGGCGAGGGAGTCATCTCAGGCTCGGTGAATAACGGAGCTATAACTGTGTCTGGCGGTAATGTGTTTGCTGGAGGGATAACCGGCTATGCGGACCGCAATGGTTTGAAGATCAAGAAGGTTACGAGTTCGGGCGCAGTGAAGGCTACAAGCAACGGCCAAATTGTGTATTCGGGAGGGATTGTCGGCTATTCTGCGGTATCTCTCATGATGGACGAAGACTCGACACCTATAGCTAATACGGCATCCGTTACGGTTATCAACGGGCTGCATAACTACGTGGGAGGCATCATTGGTCAAGTCAGTGGTCATGTGGGCTTCTCTGCGAACACCTCTAACAGTGGGGCAATTACGGTCACAGCGCCTGCGGCTAGCAGTTCGCATGCCGGAGGGTTGGTCGGTGCGATGGTGACAGCAACGACGAATGTATTGGACTTCCCCTTTACGAATACAGGCACAATAACGAACAACGGCGGCTCCAACGTGTATACAGGAGGGATTGCTGGTTACATTGAAGGTACCTTAACGTGGAAAAAGAACTATACGAATAGCGTGAGTATCACAGCTTCAGGCAATGATCATGTATTTAGCGGTGGACTTCTGGGATATGTAACAGGAGATCTACGTTTGCAAGGATCAGCGAAAAATACAGGAGCTATCCAAGTAAGCGGTGGCGGTAGCCTGAACAAACCAGATGAAGCGTATACCGGTGGATTGGTCGGATATGGTGTAAATCGCATTCTTTTGAATAATGAAGCGATTCATGCTTATGACAATAGCGGAAGCATCACAGTCCATGGTGGAACTGGGGTATACACGGGAGGAATCGTGTCCAACCGGGCCTATGCGAGAGATAATAGTATCGTTAGCAATGTTTACAGCACAGGGAATATTACAATAACCGGCGTAACGAAGCTGTACACCGGCGGTTTCATTGGATGGCTTCCAGCGGATAGCCTGGATAAAACGATTACTGGGGCAACATTTGCCAATCAGATTACGGTTACGGCGGCTTCATCGAGCCAAGGTAACACGGTCAGCACTGGCGGGATTGTCGGGTACGCGGTCAATGGAACGATCAACGATTCTGTTTTCCAAGGTACTCTGAACGCGAGTGGAGGCGCACATACGTTCACGGGCGGGATCGCCGGATATGTGGATGAAGGCCTAATTAACCGAGCGGTTGCAGCGAAAACGTCAGATGACTATGCAGTTCTTTCATCAGATGGAAGCAGCGGTGGTATCGCTGGATATTTAAAGGGGACTATCCATACGGCAGCAGTTAAGTATACAGCTATTACTGTCCGTAATGTAAACGGTTTTGCTGGAGGGATTGCTGGTACAGCGCAGGGAACTATTACGGATGCAACCGTAGGAGACACCCGTGCAGAGGCGACTGGCAGCGACAGCGTTAAACTAGCTGCTGCAGCCGGAATTAATCAAATGACAGCCGGCGGCATTATGGGCCAGAATGATAGCACCATTGCCATTACGAACAGTCTTGTCACCCGCATCGGTTTGCTCAGCGAAGTGGGGAGTAACGGACATACGCTTGGAGCCGTAGCGGGTCTCGCCACTGTGGATGCACAAATCGGTGAAGCAGGTGCGCCTGTCCATGTGAATCAGATGGTAATCGACGTTAAGGCTGACAACAGCAATGTGGGCGGAGCGATTGGGATTAACCATTCAGCAATGGCCTTCTTGGAGGTAGAGAATGTTAATATGAACATTCCAGCTTCAGGGGTCAAGGCGGGAGGCGTGGCGGGTGTGCAGGATGCTGTGATTACGAGCCCGGCCGCTAACGCATTTGTTTTCACAGCTACTGATATTACCGTGTCTGCCCAAGGCAATGGGGTCGAGATCGGCGGTCTTTTCGGGGAAAACAATAAGGATGTCCCGATGAGCTTGGCAGAAAATATCGTGATTGATACAGCAGGAAATACAAATCAAATCGGCGGAGTTGCTGGGAAAAACACCGGCATTTTGGCTAATATTCAAACGAAAAACAATCAATTCAAGGCTAGCGGTGACATGGCTGAAATCGGAGGGATTGTTGGTCACTCCGAAGTCCCAGACAACAGTGCAACTTTGGCCGGTATCACCAACGCATGGGTTCATGCAGGAGAAACGGAGCTGATCAAGGTCACAGGTACGAATGCTGTCGTCGGCGGCATTGTCGGTTATGCGAAAAATACCGAGATCAAGGATTTCCAAGTAGAATCAGAGATTCCTGATTCGGCTACGATTTCCGTCATGGGAGCAAGGGCGCAAGCTGGCGGACTGGCAGGCCACATCATAAACAGTCAAATTATCGGCGATGCCGTGAAGACGAATGCGGACAACCTGCTTATATCTAGCACAGTAGCTGCAACGTCATCCTATTTTGGTGGGCTTGCCGGATATAGCGACAAGACCCTCATGGAGAAAGTCTTCTCAGGCACTGTAAATTTCGTCATCAACAGTCCTAGCGCATCAGTGGGGGGGATGACTGGATATAACTTAGGCTCTAACACTGCCGTTTTGATCAATAATAATACGGCGGCCCTTAGCATAAAAGTGAAGTCGTCCGCAGTTTCATCTACAATTGGCGGGATCATTGGTATCAATGATCGTCAGGCAGGGGATCCGAGTTCAGACCCGCAGAGTGCGGTTAGTACGATTCAGAACAGTCGGAGTGTGGGAACGATTTTGGTCAGTGCCCCTTCTTCTGTAACTGGTGGCATGGTCGGAGAGAATCGCAGTTTGATTGCAAATGTCAGCATTTCCGATAAAAATTCGGTTGTTTCCCAAGGGGATTCCAGCACAGTGGGCGGATTGGTTGGTTTGAATACGGCGGAGGGAACGCTCTATTTTACGTATTCAAGTGCGAAGCTGACCATCGGAGGACAAAATACGATTGCTGGCGGTTTGGCTGGCGATAATAGAGGACAGGTTATCGCCTCCTATGTTGACATCGATATTACTGGCGATGCCTTTGGAAGTAGCGGCGCATCTACTTACTTGGGCGGACTTATCGGTAGAAATACAGGTACGATCAATAAGTCTTACTCTGTCTCCAAAGTAACCGCGAATGGCAGTTATACGAATGTGGGCGGCTTGGTCGGCGAGCATACGGCAGGCAGCATCGCCAACTCCTACGCAGCCAAAGAGATCATAGCCAATGCAAATCATTCTTATGCTGGTGGTTTCCTAGGTAGAATTACAAATGGAACAGTGACAAACGCTTACTCAGCCGGCAAGGTTTCGGCAGTCGATGGCGCGCTTGCAGGCGGATTCGCCGGGCGCTATGACAATGCCAATAAAGATTTGTTGGATAAATCGTATTATGTGAAGGATATCGACAATGACATTAATGGCGACTTGCCGGATTTTGCTGAAGGAAACTTGATTTGGCTCAACGTCCATGCACGTCTAAGCACGATATTGACGTCGACGCTGCAAGATAGACATTACTTTCCGGGGCTTTCCAAATGGGATTTCACGGGAATATGGAGATACGGGTCTCCGAATGCCGATTACAAATATCCTGAATTAATCCGAGTTGCCAATTCCGGCGGAAGTTCGGGAAGCGGCGACAGTATGAATGCAAGCATCAACTGGTATACGCGAGATAAAGACGCGATTAACTTCGAGTTGAAGTCGGAAGCCGAGCTCGCAGGGCTTGCGGCGATTGTCAACGGGACGATTCCCGGTGTCGACAAGTTCAATTTCTCGGGTAGAACGATTAAAGTCATCAATCCGATTCACATTCAATCGAATCGGTGGGTACCGATTGGCGTGAATGAAATCGACGCTTTTCAAGGAATATTTTACGGGAATAGTCAACTGATCGACGGTCTAAGCTTGTTATCCAACGATACGTATAGTGGATTATTCGGAGTCATTGGGCAGCAAGGTAATGTGCAGAACGTCAAGCTTGAGCCGTTATACGTTGCAGGCGGTCAATTTAGCGGAGCGCTTGCAGGTGTCAATCAAGGTGCGGTTTCCAATGTTGACGTCAGATTGCTTGATGGTGCGCAAATTAGTGGCGTAATCGTTGGCGGCATTCTAGGACAGAATACCGGATCGATATCTGCTCTGCACTTGAGCTTGGACGGCGGCGGCAGTATTGAAGGCACGGGTACAAATGCGATTGTCGGTGGGATCATCGGCGATAATGCAGCTGCGATCAGTCCTAGTACCGCATCCATTCAGTCGGCGGACGGCAGTGTGGGCAGTTCATCTGCCAATGCGACGATTGGCGGATGGGTCGGAAAGCAAGCTGGAGATGTCAGCGGTTTGACGATGGATGTCGGGACGACATATCGGATCTCCTCATCAGGCACGAATAGTATTGTCGGCGGACTTGTTGGTAGTCATATTTCTGGTAAGACAGCGAATATGACGCTGAATTTCGCTGCTGTCACTTTGCAAGTATCGGGAGAGCAGTCAACCTTAGGCGGTGTGGTCGGATACTCCAGTGCCAACAATGAGATCGCGAATATAACGGTTACAACTACCCGCGATGGTCAGCAATTGACAGGCAACGGCATTATCGGTGGCATTGTAGGGGTTAAGGAAGGCAAGGGCAGCAATACGTTTGACCTTGACAATGTCAAAGTGGAGAAGCTCGTGTTAGCCACAGTGGATAGCAGCAACCAGGCTGTCATTGGCGGCATTGCAGGGAAGCTGAACAACGCTGCTGTGCAGCAAGCCTTTATGAGTGCTGCGCTGCAAGTAGCTGGTGTACGTGTAACGGCTGGCGGTATTGCAGGTGAGGTGAACGATTCTACCTTATATATGGTTGACGTTAAGTCTGACATTAACTCAACGTCCACGACGGGTGAAACTGCCGTAGGCGGCGTAGCTGGAAGTGTGACGTCAAGCGATATCAACCGAAGTTTTGATTTTGGCAAGCTAGTTCCATTTTATAGAGGAATCTATAATGCTAGCGTTTCTACGAAAGGGATTAACGCAGTTGGCTCGGATAACGGAGCGGATTTGGTTGTGGGCGGAATCGTGGGCAAGCTTACAAACGCTTCTATCTATTACGCTGAGTCAACAACACGTATTGGGGTTAGTGAAGGAAGTACGGCTGCCGTTGGGGGGATCGCTGGTTTCAGCAGCGGCATTATGGTGAATACCGTTTCCCATAGCCATATCGAAGCAGACACTAGTCGCGTATACCATGTTGGCGGGGTCGTAGGTCAAGCCGTAGGCGGCGAAATCCATTACTCCAATGCGTCCTCCATCGGTGGAGAAGAGATCGTCGTTGGCAGTGCAGTAACGAAACCTGGAATCATGCCGGCAGCACATGTCGGAGGTTTTGTTGGCATGGGGGATAACACCCGAATAACGAATTCATTTGCCGATATGCTAGTACAAATAGATTGTGATAATCAGGACAACACCATCTATGCTGGTGGATTTGCAGGTATGCTGGGCGATTCCGGTCTGAGTGCGGGAGTGATTGAAAGAGCCTATGCCAAAGGCGTACTGAATGTGAAAGGAATTACCGGCTCTTATGTTGGTGGCTTCGTCGGATCCGTTGACAGGTATGCGATCACCGATGCGTATGCACATGGAGATGTTTCGAATACGGGGTTTGATACGCGAAGCGGCGGGTTTGCAGGGATCATTGAGCGGTCGGCTAACTTGAAGAATTCATTTGCGAATCAAGGCAAGGTGGAGACGACAGGAATTAATCACGCTACAAGATCGTATGCTGGGGGTTTTGCAGGCTATAACGATGGCGTTATTGAAAATGTCTTTGCCAATGTCTCTGAAATCAAAATGAATGTCAGCGGCGCGAATGCATTCAGCGGTTCGCTGATTGGTTACAATTTCAGAGATGCCAGCGTTACGCTTTCCTCTTATCTGGGCACGCTGAATCCGATTGGCCGCGATTTGGCTGCGGCAGTTGTTTCTAAAGCGGATAAAGACCTCTCTAATTCTTATAGCTTTAAAGATACAATTTTTGAAATCGACAACTCATTCCTGAGCTTAAGTAATGAGTTGGACATCATTATCAACAATGTGAAACAGTTAGATGGGGCCGTTCTGCTAAACAATGATACAGGACTAGCTTACTACAAACTGTTTGACCGTTCGGCTGTGACCAAACCGAGCCTGGATAAGCTCTCCCTCGGAGCAGATATTTCGATGGAAAGCCATGCATGGATTCCATTCTTCATGTTTAATGGTGTGTTTGATGGCAAGGGCAAATCGATCAGTGGTCTTCACGGGGTATCAGATGCTGCTGCATACGGCTTCGTCGCGGAGAATTTTGGAGATATTGCTAATATTCATTTTACGGACGCTGTCCTCACAGGGGACGAAAATACAGGAATCGTGGCAGGTATCAATCATACTGGAGCAAGCATCACTGGCATCGTAATCAGCGGTTCAGTGAAGGGCAACAATTACACAGGTGGTGTAGCAGGGAAAAATGAAGGTGATCTTTCCGACTTAACCATTCAATCCCTGACAGTCGATGGCATTAATTACACAGGTGGCGTAACCGGTAAGAATAGTGGAACCATTTCTGAAGCTGTTGTAGATGCAACGATTAGTAGTACAGGCAATATGGCAGGCGGGGCAACTGGTGTCAATGATGGGAACATAAGCAAGACATACACCAAAGGCAGCCTGAGCAGTCCAGATTCCAATCTGACGTTGATTAGAGGTGGTATTGCCGGTGGCAACATGGCGAATGGTGAAATTAGCGAATCTTTCTCTTTCATAGATATCGAATTGACTGCCGATCAAGTGAAGGTTGGAGGCATAGCTGGTCTTAATAGCGGTATGATCCGAAATGTTTACAATTCAGGTCGTATAAGTGCTATAGGTACATCCAAAGCCTGGTCTGGCGGTATCGTTGGCCATGCTGTCTCTGGCTCGATAAGCGATTCATTGAATTATGGCGAGGTTCTCGCAGCAGTTGGCGGAAAGATTGTACCAGGTGTAAGTTATTTTGGCGGCATTGCCGGTCAAAAGGAAGCAGCAGCTGCAGTCACGAAGAGCGCCTTCAACAGGCAGATGCTCAAAGCGAATACAGCTTATTATGATGCTGCCGGGGAGAGAGTCGCTGGAACAGATGGGCAAGCGATAGGCATACTAGCCAAAGATCTTACGAATGGAACGCTGCCGCTCAATTGGAATGCAAGTAAATGGCAAGCCGTTCAAGGCTTCTATCCTCAATTGATAGCTTTTAATGGAACGAATGCGGCAATGCTTAGTACCGCAGCAGTGATCCTTAACGAACGGGATATAGTAAATCAGATGAAGTCTGACTTTACGTTAACGCACAATGCTGCAGTGAGCTGGAAAGTCGATCCGAGCTCAGTTTCGCTCAAAGATGGTTCAGGCATTCTCACAGGAACCTTGAAAAAGCCAGGAAGTGCCGTTTTGACAGCAACGGTAAATGGGACAAGCCGAAGCTTGACGATTAATAAAACTGCTTTATCTTTTGTAGAGACTGCGAAAAAGCCTGCGACAGTTCCCGGCGAGGATAAGTTCAGTAAAGAGGTTTCCGTTGTTCTTACTACCGATGAAGCAGATGGCAAAATCTATTACACATTGGACGGCAGTCAGCCGGATCAATGGTCTACGCTGTATACGGCGCCAATTGTATTGACGAACACCACAACAGTTAAAGCGATCACGATCGTGGAAGACAAGGAAGTCAGTGAAGTGTTCTCAGCGGTTTGGACGAAAGTCACTCAGAGTTTTGGCGGCGGAATGTTCATACCTCCACCACCGTCCGTTTCAGCAAATATTGGTCAAAGCAAGGTTGACGTTAATGCGGAATCCTCCGTCGTCGTCGCTAAGAACAGTAAACTGACATTATCTGCGCCAGAGGGTCAAACGATTTATTATTCGATCGATGGAAGCACGCCTACGAAGAATAGCCCACAATATCATGGCGAGCTTCTCATCACTGGAAATATGACGATCAAGATGATCACCGATAAGGATGATAAAGTGTTGACGATCAGCTATGAGGTCGAAAATGCCAAGTATGACATGAGGAGTGATGCAAGCCAAGTGAAGTACATTGCTGGATATGAAAATAACGAATTCAAACCGGAAGCAGCCCTCACCAGATATGAGATCGCAGATGTTCTTGCTCTTCTGCTGGATAAAGAGGATGTCACTGTTGGAAGCCAGCTTTCAGATGTAGCCAGCGGCAAAGAAAATCTCGTAGCATTCTTCACATCGGCAGGAATTATCGAAGGTTACCCCGACAACACTTTCGGCGGTGAGAAAGGCTTGACGCGAGCAGAGTTTGTCGTGCTGATGTCAAGGGTATTAAAGCTTAATGTCTCCGATCAAGGAGAAACGTCATTGTCGGACGTGAAGGATCATTGGTCTGTAAAATATATAAATGCCTTTACGAAGGCAGGCTATGTACAAGGCTTCCCGGACGGTACGTTCCAACCGGATAGCGAAATTACAAGGGCTGAGGCAGTCGTGCTGATCAATCGGGTTATTGGTGCGCACAAGCAAGAATTGCCTGTGAAATTTGATGACTTGCCTCCTTCACACTGGGCTTATCAGGATATTATGTCTGTTGTTAATTAAGAACCAATTGTTTGGGAGAAGGCGGTAACTGAATGCAAAAAATAGTGGCTTTATGTTTATTATTCTCGTTATTTTCTTTCCAAAATTTTTCCCCAAGTTCAAAAGCGGATGCTCCAATTCGCTACAACGCGGAAGAAATTTATGCGAAGTTTGAAGATGCGGTATTCTATATCCGAGTTCTGGACGAGGAAAATAATTTAAAATCGACCGGTACCGGTGTAATGATCTCTTCTGAAGGGCTTGCGGCTACAGCGTACCATGTGATTCAAGGGGCCGATCGTATTGAGGGTATTTTTAATGACGGAAGTGTCGTTTCTCCAATTGAGGTGCTCGGCTCTGATGAACTGACGGATGCAGCGATATTAAAACTGCCTGATCTGAAAGAATTTTCCGGGGACAAAATCCCGTATCACGCTCTTCCGATCAGAGAAGCAGCCGTGAAACATGGCGAAAAAGTGTTTGCAATCGGGTATCCGATGAAAAATACGTCTATAATTACAGAGGGGATTGTCAACTCCCCGAAAGCAAATATTAACGGAAGAGATCGGATATTGACGTCGGCGCAGATCGTAAGCGGCATGTCTGGGGGGGCGATGATCGATCAGTACGGATATTTGTCGGGAATCATCTCAGGATCATTGCGAACGATGAACAACATTCATCTTGTACTTAATACCGAGGATCTCCAAAGCTTACTGCCAGTAGACTAGTAATGAACGAAGAGCTCCTCTCAGTGAATGATTTTACTGGGAGGGGTTCTTTTTAGTTGCAACGAGGCTTAATAATTCACGAAACAGGAAACTAGCTAGAGAGTGCGAGGCAGCCCCTAGCCAGCTCGAGAGCGTGGTCTTTTTTATCCGAGATGTGCCTTGAGTGTTTCGACAAGCGTATCCTGCGTACTAGCTTCTGAATGCTGCCATATAATTTCAAAAAGCACACCTAATCCGGGTAAAACCTTCTCTTCTCCGCCGATGGAATCTTCAATAACTTCCTTCAGCTCTTCACTTGACTTGTTATTAACCCGTTGGTGGATGGCTTGTCTTAAGGTGATATTCATTCGAGGACCTCGCTTCCATTTCATTCTCGTTATTAATATGTACAGATGAAGATGGATTCATCCTTCCCACACTTCGCCAATGCGCGATCGTTGTTCGATTGTAGAGAAGTGAGTATACAGGTTCAAGTATGATATAATAGGATAATGGGATGTATTCTTGGGAATATGGAGGAACGTGAGCGGTGAGAAAACAATTTGCGATTATTGGGATGGGAAGATTCGGTTCAGCTGTCGCTAAGACATTATCACAATCAGGGTTCGAGGTTCTAGCCATTGATCGGAACGAAGAAACGGTGCAAGACGTTTCCGCCCATGTCACACATGCTGTTCAAGCTGATTCAACTGATGAGGAAGCTATGAGGGCTTTGGGAATTCGGAATTTTGATGTAGTCGTTGTGGCAATTGGGGAAGATATTCAAGCGAGTATTCTAACTACATTGATTCTTAAAGAAATGGGCATAGCTACGACAATTGTAAAAGCAGTAAATGATCTTCACGGCAAGGTGCTCAAAAAAATTGGCGCGGATAAAATCGTCTATCCAGAGCGAGATATGGGACAGCGTGTAGCGCATCATATGATTTCATCGAATATTATCGATTATATAGAACTATCGGCCGATTATAGTATCCTTGAAATGAAAGCATCGAAACAGATGATTGGCAAAAGCCTGCGAGAGCTCGATGTGCGCGCAAAATTTGGCTGCAATGTGATTGCCATTAAGCAGAATGATCAGATGATTATTCCGCCGAGCGCAGAAGAGTCAATTCAACAAGAAGATATTTTAGTTATTGTGGGTAAAAATTCGAGTCTTCAAACCTTTGAAGTCACTTTTGCGGAGTAGGTATATTCATGAGGAATTCATATATAGAAATCATGTCAGTTCAAAATACGAGAGTCAAAGATTGGGCACTGCTCTTAGAGCGGCGCGGCAGAGAGAAGCAGGGCAAATATATCATTGAAGGTTACCATTTGATTGAGGAAGCGTTGAAAGCGGGGGCGCAGGTGGAGGTCATTCTTTTTCTAGCGGAAAAAGGGAGCCCTGTGGAGCTTGTCGCGCTCGCTGGTGATCGCGCCGTCGAATGGATCGGCGTCAGCGCAGCGGTGCTGGCCAAATGCTCCGATGCCCAGACACCGCAAGGCGTCGTGGCGATTGTGGCGCGGCCACAGCTTAGCATGGAGACGCTGCTTGGCGGCGAGCATGATCTGGTTGTGGTTCTGGACGGCGTCCAGGACCCAGGCAACTTGGGCACGATCATCCGCAGCGCGGATGCCGTCGGGGCCAAAGCGGTCGTACTAGGTCGCGGCACCGTCGACCTGTATAATCCCAAGACGATCCGATCGACGATGGGATCGATGTATCATCTGCCGATTGTGGAGGCAGATTTGGGGGAGCTATTGCCGCGAGCGCGTGAGCGCGGCGTGCAGCTCGTGACGACGAGCCTGCAGGCGCAGGGCTCGTGCTATGACACGGACCTGCGGCGGCCGACGTGGCTGATTCTCGGCAACGAGGCCAATGGCGTGTCGCCGGAGGTTGCTGCGCAGTCGGATGTGAAGGTTATTATTCCGATGCAGGGAAAAGCGGAATCGCTGAACGTCGCGATGGCGGCGACGGTTTTGTTGTTTGAGGCGGCTAGGCAGCGGATGTATTCCCCGCAAATAAACACATATCCAAGTAAATAAACTCGTATCGCTGAAAATATAGTTGTATTATTCCCACCCCATCCCCACTATTTCCCCACTCAAAGCAGGGAAGACGATAGTTAAACGTGAAATCGAAAAGACCGATAATAAAATTCGGTCTTTTTTTCTTATGTACAGTTTTCATAGTTATTTTCAACAGGAGACGTTGCTGTGCACTCATGCGTCTTTCACATTCGTCTTCCTACAAAGAATTACTTCAACCATTGCTGCACATAATTGACGAAACGTTTGGTTGCCGGTGACGCATCTTTCATGGAATGAACGGCAATGCCCAGAGAACGGTAACTATGATCCTCCAACTCCAGCGAATGAACATTGTGATCCCTTCCCTGAAGTACCAGTTCAGGAAGTATGGAAATGCCCAGCCCGTTCTCCACCATCGCGATAATAGCATAATCATCCCCTGACGAGAACTTAATGCGGGGTTTGAGCGACGATTGATCCAAGATACGTCTGACATCGTAATCGGATCCTTCTCGCTGAATGATGAACGACTCCTTTTCAATTTGCGATAAAGGAAAGAAGGGGAGCTGACTCAGGGGATGCGCCATAGGCAAAATGGCCAACATCCTGTCCTTCTTCAATGGAACAACATCAAAGCTTCCCCGTGCGGGAATTGTAATAAACCCGCAATCGACTTCCCCTGATGCGATCCAGCTCTCAATCTCTTCGTAGTCACCTTCCATGAGTACGGAAAACGGATTTATCCACTATCCAATATGGTGCTTTACTGGGGTTTCTGTTGTTCTGTATCTTTATTTGCATTACCTTTGGCCTGAAAACGACAACGACATCCAATGCCGGTTTTTTGGTTAGTCTAACGGTCATCTTTGTACCTTTAATTTACGTTCTTGTGTTTAAGAAAAAGCTGCATCCCAACCTTATCATTGGCGTCTGCCTCGCCTTTATCGGGATGGGACTCCTTACGCTGAACAGCCAATTGCGTATATATCCGGGTGATTTCTTATGCATTCTGTCAGCATTATTCTACGCCGTCTATATCATCATTACCGGAACCGCAGCTAAAAAAACGGATTCGTTGAGTCTGGGTATTTTGCAATTAGGTTTTGCCGGCGCCTTTGGATTGCTCTTCTCGTTTATTTTTGAAACGCCTTCGCTTCCAGTTACTTTAAACGGATGGATCTCCATCCTGGTGCTTAGCCTCGTATGCAGCGCCTTTGGCTTTGTTGTTCAACCATTGGCTCAAAAATATTCGACACCTATCCGAACTGGTTTAATCTTTGCGCTCGAACCCGTGTTTGCCGCTCTGTTTGGATTCTTGTTCGCCCATGAAATATTGCCGCTAAGAGGCTACATCGGTGCGGCGCTTGTCCTACTCGGTGTAGTGGTATCCGATTGGCAAGGGAACAGGAAGAACCGCCAGCATACAATCGGCAATCCATCATAAAAAAATAGATACTTTATGAAGTTGAGGAGGCCACATGGCCTCTTTTTTATTTCGGCGTGCCCAGAGGAACGCATTATCTAGTTGGTGAAAGTCCATCCAAGTGAGGACCAATCCAGCATATCTTGTAAGTCGCATTTCTAGTTTGGCTCTCAAATATTGCAATAATTGCGACTGTACTTCAGCGACAGTATATCAATTGTAGAAATCTTAGAGAGAAGGAGCCGCGCAACAATTGCACCTTGTAGGAGACTGTGAGTTGATCATATATTTAGATCGAAATATGTTGCTCAAGGAATAAAGGTGGTGAAAATGAGGGTATCTATTTAGAACGTTTTTTTATTCACAATGCTGTTCAATCTCGGTGAGGAGCTGAAACTAAATGAGTGAATGGATTCAAAAGAGTTTTGCTAAGTATGTCAAGATCGTTCTGATGTTCGTATTGCTATTCATGCAAGTTTCTTTCGGTAGCTTGCCATTTCTTGAAGTGGAGAAGGCTCAGGCGGCAGGAGAGCCAAGCAATCCATTGATGGTTTATTCCATCGGTGCTTTGGCTGATACCTATGCAGATTCCGCTGCTGCTAATCAATCAACTAATTATGGTACTGCAGTCGACTTAATTTCAGATAATTATACTGGCGCTACTTCAATTAAGGAAACTTTCATCAAATTTGACCTGAGTAGTCTGCCAATAGATTTTGTTACAGCAAGCCTTAGAATTGGTATGTATACAACTACAACATTTGGTACAAAGGGTTTTAATGTCATACAAGTAGATAACGGTTGGACTGAAACGGGTCTTAATTGGACGAATCGACCTGCAATCATAGGAAGCAACTTGAATGCAACGCCAAAGATTCCTACATCGAATGACAATGAAACGAGTTATCGCATTGATATTACGAACGCTGCTAGGGCTGTTATTGCCAGCGGAGATAAGATCCTATCATTGAAGATCTCAAGTGTGTCAGATACTGTTACTAATCCGTATAAGATTGCGTCTAAAGAGAATAATACTTACCCATCGTTAAGACCTGCGGTGGAGTATACGATGAATTACAATGTGCCTTCTGTTGTCGCTTCAGAGGATGCGTATGTGCAAAATGATGCAACTTCTTCTAACAAAGGTCCGAATACGACGGAGGGCAAAGTAAGGCATTCTGCTAATGCTGGCTTTCTGCGCGAGACTTACTTTAAATTTAATGTAGAGACTTTGCCAGCAAATATTACGAATGCGAAGGTCAGGCTTTATCCAACGTACATTGGTGGTACATCAACGGGCTTTAATGTTAGCCAGGTAGCGAATAGTTGGTCAGAAGGCACGATTACTTTTGCTAATAAGCCAGCAGAGACGACAGGTACCCCGTTGAATACGGCAATCATTCGTCCTAATCCTGCTACTGATGCGGGCAAGCCGATCTACATTGATGTAACGGACATGGTCAAGAATGCACTTACAACAACAGACAAAAACATTTCAATCAGGCTCTATGAGCCAACAACATCTACTGCAACTAATAAAGCTGATTTTAAAATAGCGACCAGAGATCATAGTGTACAAGCAATAAGACCGACTTTGGAATTTACCGCTGTGCCGCCTGCTGTTCCGACGGGCTTGACTTCGGCTCCTGATGACCATCAGGTTAGATTGACATGGGATACGGTTACAGGAGCAACGTATTATGACGTGTATCGCGGAATGACGGAGGCTGATGTTTCCACCAAGGTTGGCGCCAATCTCGCGAGTGCGACTTATACGGATATAGGCTTGACGAATGGAACGACCTATTATTACAAGGTTAAAGCAGCCAATGTAGTGGGTGAAAGTGACTATTCAAACGTAACTAGCGCGACACCTCAGGTGGCTCTTACTCCGCCTCCTGCTCCGACCAACATGACGGCGACTGTGGGTGACAGGCAGGTTGCATTGAATTGGAGTGCGGTTGGAGGAGTAGTAACTTCCTATAGCGTGTATAGGGGATCATCGGCGGCCGGTCCTTTCACCGTAATTGCTCCAAACCTGACGAGTACGACAACGAGTTACACGGATGCAGGCGTAGCCAACGGAACAACCTACTACTATACGGTTAAAGCAACAAATGGTGGAGGTTCAAGTGTCGATTCAAATGTAGCTAGTGCGACACCTATGGATCTCCCGCAAATTGTATCAACTGATTTGAAGGTGAGAGTGGACGATACTTTCCCTAGAATTATTCAATACGAATGGTTGAAGGTTGGAACGTCTCAAAATGCCGTGTTATATGGGAATGAAGATACGCTAACTCAAGTAAAAATCAACGGCACGCTTTATACGCCTACTGTAATCAGTGAGAGGGTGGCGGATAAAATCTCCTATGCAATGAACTTTTCAAGTATAGGAGTAACCATGACGATGCATTTCCAGGTTACTGGGAATATTGTCGAATTTAAAGTTGACAGCATTACTGAAAGCGGAACCACGAAAGTAATGACCTTTGAGATTCCGAAGCAAAATCTACTGTCCATTCGGAGCACCCAGACGGGTGCCGCAGAAACAGGTGTGGATATCAAGGGCTCCGTAGTCTATTCCGATAATACGGTAGAAGAAAGGAACTTGTTGTCTACTAAAGCGCTTGACGCAGCTCCAGTGTCAAAATCTTATCTGATTTTGAATACCGACAAGCTTGCAGCAAGTATGTACAACAATACCTTTAATCCTACGGATCAGACCAAGACGACTACTACAACCAAGATTCAAGACAACAAAAACGAGGCTAGATATTTTTACCAGACGGAACAAAAGTCTGGTTACAAAAGAATGGCTGCGTGGAACAATGCTTGGACGTATAGAGAAGTACCGACGGAAGTTATTGATTTACCATATAGCAAGATTGTCATTTCCGACGATGCCAACACGGATGGTGTAGTAGACTGGCAGGATGGCGCGATCGGCTACAGATCGATTATGAAGAACCCAATCGGTGCAGACCTCATCAAAAAAACCTTTGCTCATATTGCCTATACCCGCGGAAGTCGTGCCCAGTGGCCGTTCCTCAGAACATTGGATATGGTGAAGAAGATATCGCTGTACACGGACAACTTCGGACAGTTATTGGAATACAAAGGACATCAGGCTGAAGGGCACGATTCCAATCACCCTGACTATGGAATCAACATCAATAAAAGAGCAGGCGGACTCGAAGAGTTTAACACCTTAGTTGATGAGGCTGCTAAATATAATACAAGTGTTGGTATACACATCAATCATACCGAAGCTTATCCAGAAGCCCAATACTACAGTGAGAAAATTTTGAGACAACCACATCAAGGCGGCTGGGATTCATTGGACAAAGCGTGGCAAATCGATCAATACGCGGATGCCACCAATTTTGAGGGGGACGGTTTAGCAGGTAGGCTAGCTGAGCTTCACAGTGCTGTTCCTAATTTGAAATGGGTTTATGTAGACGTGTATCATACGCAAGGCTATCCAGAGTGGAAGCTCGCAACCGAAATGAACAAATATGGCTGGGCGATCGGCACAGAGTTCATGGGTGCACTTGAAGATTATTCGATTTGGAATCACGTTCCTCAAATTAAAACCCAAGTTTTAAGATTTATCAAAAATGGCGTAACCGATTCCTTTGGGTTCAACAACATGCTTTTGAATTCAAGGCATGGGGGTTCGATGGGATATGGGTTTGATGGTACTGACGATCAAGGCAATGACGTGAGCTTGACCAGACAAATGGACATGTTCTATACCACGAATCTGCCAAATAAGTACATGAAGAACTTTGACATCCTGAAGTGGGCTCCAGACAGAATCGATTTCACTAACCATGTATATGTCAAACAATTATCAACGGGTGCAGATCCAGTAGTTGAGCTATACAAGGATAATAAAAAGATCGCAACTTATCAAAACCATGCTACTTTTAATGGCAGTGCAAGTTTTCCAGTAACAAACCTAATGGCTAAGATGTTCATTCCGTGGGATCCCCAAAGCGAAACGAAGATCTACCACTATAATACTGCCAGCGAGAGCACAACATGGGATCTTCCGAACAGTTGGGCTGGGTTGTCCACGGTAGAACTGTACCAGTTATCCGATTCAGGCAGGACTCATGTAGCAACCCTTCCGGTAACTGGTGGTCGTGTAACGATTAACGCAACAGCTAAGATACCATATGTCATTTACAAAGGTGCACAAGCTGCTCAAACTATGACTTGGGGAGAATTCGGATTTGTCAAAGATCCTGGCTTTGATAGTCACAACTTGACTGGAGCTTCAGCGTGGACTGTTACATCTTCCAATGCAGATAAAAGTCACGTTAACATTGTGAACAGCATCGATGGCGAGAGCTATCTGAGTGTGACTGGAAACAGTGGCGCAGATGCTGCATTGAGCCAAACCATTACAGGTTTGACACCGGGCAAGACTTACCAACTATCCGCGTGGATGGAGGTTAAGGATCGAATTGGAACGATTGGTGTTAAGAACTATGGTGGTTCTGAGGTAACGAACTCCATGGATAAATCGCCGTTTAGAAACCAGGAATATAACACGTTAAAGTATGGGCGTAATAACATGCAGAGAATTAAGCTGGAATTTACTCCAACTGGGTCTACTGCAGAGATTTACATCAAGGGAAGTACAGGAACGACGCCTGAGTCTTACTTGAATTTCGATGATGTTCGCATAGTTGAAATGGATACTACACCGTTTGGAAACCATTATTTCTTCGAAGATTTTGAAAGTAAAGACGAAAGCTATGGACCTTTTATACCAACCAAACAGGACGGACGTGTTCACAGGTCTGAGACGCATACTGGTTACACGACGGATACGATCAATGGCAAATACTCATTGAAGACAAGACAGACAACTGATAATCCGGAAATAGGCGAATATTTGCGAACAGTGCCTTATACTGTAAAGTTGCAGCCAAATACGATGTATCAATTGAGCTTTAACTATCTGCTTGGTGCAGCTAACGGTGGAACCTATAGTGTTGCGGTTAAAGGAAACAACGGTGCAGTGACTTTGTCGAATGCACCGCTGCCAGCATCCACTACCGATACCACGCCTTCTACGTTTACAAAAGTATTTAAGACTGGAAATTATGATGACACCTACATTGCGTTTGCTAAGAACGCGGGTGGAATGATTGACTTCGTCATTGATGACTTTGCGATTGACGTTGTAACTACAGCGCCTCCTTTGACAGTGCCTACTGGATTAAAGACGACTGCTATAAGCCCGTCAGAGATTAGCGTAAGCTGGGATGAGACGGATTTGGCAACCGGATATGATCTGGAAATTGATGGTCAAGTGGTTCCATCTGTTAGTTACCCTTATGTGAATTCTGGATTGTCTGTAGGTTCCACTCATACCTACAGAGTAAGGGCTAAGAACGCTGCAGAGACGACGGACTGGAGTCCACTTGTGAACGGTACGTCAACGAATGCAATCTCAATCGTTGCTGCTGCGGATTCATTTGTGCGTGACGGTAGTGATGTCAATATTAATCACGGAACGGAAACATTGGCATTTTCAAAGTTGGATGCACCGGGCTATGTCCGTGAGGCTTTCTTCAAATTTAATTTGACTAGTTTGCCGCCAAACATGACAACCGCAAAGATTAAGCTTTATCCGACGGCGGTGGGTTCTGTCGCGAATGGCTTTAATGTTGAACAAGTAGGTAACAATTGGACTGAATCTGGTATTACTTGGACTATGAAGCCTGCAGTAATAGGTGGCAAGTTGAATGGAACAACGCCTATTAAACCAGCGTCTCCGAATATGGCAGTTGTCATTGATGTAACGGCAATTGCCCAGAGCGCGCTTATCAGCCAAGATAAAAACATATCAATAAAAATCTCGAATGCATCCCTAGGCGGTGGATCATCAGATTATCAATTTGCGACTAAAGAAAATTCTTTATCGCAGTACTGGCCGGTGTTGGAGTATACGGCACCTGGAAGCATTCAAGGTAAAGTTGTAGATAGCAGTAATACGCCAGTTTCCGGCGCGAACGTGACAGTATCGGATACCAATACAGTATATGGTACCGCTACTACGGCAGCGGACGGCTCCTATTCTATCTCTAACTTACCAGCTGGCTCAACTTATACCCTGACGGTGAGCAAAGAAGGCTATGTGAACGCGACAAGCTCGAATGTGGTCGTGCCGTTGGCGGATGTGGCTGTCATTGATATGACACTTAATGAATCGCCTTCCGCTCCGACAAACTTGACGGCGGCTGCGGGTGATGGGCAGGTTACATTGACATGGAATTCGGTCACAGGAGCAACGTACTATAACATTTATCGCGGAACGACAGCGACTGACTCTTTCATCAATGTTGCTACAAATGTCACGAATGCGACTTTTACGGATTCAGGCTTAAGCAACGGAACGACCTATCTTTATAAAGTTACAGCAGCAAATACAGCGGATGAAAGTGGTTATTCCAGCGTAGCTAGTGCGACACCACAGGGAACCGTACAGCCAGTACAGCCGCCTTTTGCTCCGACAAACTTAGTTACAACTGCGGGTGACGCACAGGTTGCATTGACATGGAGTACGGTCACAGGAGCAACGTACTATAATGTTTATCGCGGAACATCGGCGACTGGTACTTTCACCAGTATTGCTACAAATGTTACGAATACGACTTTTACGGATTCAGACGTAACCAACGGAACGGCCTACTTTTATAAAATTACAGCAGCAAATACAGCGGGTGAAAGTGGTTATTCCAGCGTAGCTAGTGCGACACCACAGGGAACAGTACAGCCGGTACAGCCTCCTTATGTTCCGACAAACCCGTTACCTGGCGGATCTGGCGCAGGCACTTCTGACACATCAGATGTACAAACATCAAACGATGGAGTTACGATTTCTATCGAACCGGTAAAAGAAGCCTCCGACGGGAAGATGATTGCGAAAGTCACTGTGGACGGAGATTCACTAGGACAAGCGTTCGATTTATTGAAAACGAGCGGAGCAAACAATCCAACAATTAACATCGAAGTGAAAAGTACCGATGCAGTCTCTGTAGTAGAAATTGGTGCGAGCGCTATGTCTCAAGGCTTAGAAACTGTACCGGATGCTGTTTTATCTGTTAAGAGCAATAACATGACGTACAATGTTCCTGTAAAGACGTTGAATCTAGACGGCTTTGCTAAGCAACTCGGAACCGATTCGAAAAACGTGAATATCAGTATTGTTATCGAGAAGGTGGAGGGAACAGTTGCGGATCAAATCAATTCAAAAGTGAAGCAGACGGGTGTTACACCTCTGACTGGTGCAGTGGACTTCAATATTGTTGTGGAAGGAAACGGTAAATCTGTTGCGGTGAACGACTTTGGAACTACTTATGTGACAAAAACGATTACACTAGAGGGAAAAGTTGACTCCACACATGCAACAGCAGTGATGTACAATCCGAAAAACGGTGAAATGAAGTTCGTACCAGCGATCTTCACAACTGTGAATGGAAAAACAGAAGTCACCATCAAAGATCCGGGCAACTATATCTATACGGTTGTACAATCGTCTAAATCCTATGACGATGTTGCAGACCATTGGGCGAAAGATGATCTTGAGTTGCTTGCTTCCAAGCTGGTAATCAAAGGCACATCGAATACTACATTCAATCCGAACAGTTCCATTACACGCGCTGAATTTGCATCTCTTCTGGTAAGAGCGCTTGGACTATCCGATTCAACTGCAGCAACATTCTCCGACGTTCCGAGCAACAGTTGGTTTGCAAGTGATGTAGAAATAGCAGTGAAAGCTGGATTGGTTGAGGGATTTGAGGACAATACGTTCCAACCAAATGCCAATATCACCAGAGAGCAGATGGCTGTGATGTTTACCCGAGCAATGAAAATTGCCGGTAAGTTGGAATCTGTCAATGCTAATCTGCTGGATAAATTCACCGACAGTACGAGTATCAATGGTTGGGCAAAAGATGCCGTGGCACAGGTTGCTAAAGCAGGTATCGTTAATGGCGTAACCGACAATACTTTCGTTCCTGTGGCTGATGCAACAAGAGCAGAAGCAGCTGTTATGTTGAAGCGTTTCTTGAGCTACGCTCAGTTTATTAATTAGTTCTAATTCTTCTGGACCCTCCTAGTTGGAGGGTCTTTTATGCGCCTGCAATAATTGTGCCTTGCTTGCGACAAAAGGAATCGGTTACACTACTTGGGCATCGTACATCATAGAGGGGTGATCCGTTCAAATGAAAATTATGGGATTATTTTCGAGGAAAGAGAAATCGATGCTGAGGAAAATGATCATCGTCTCGCTTTTTATTTCGATTGTGCCGACGGTCATCACTGGACTGGGCAGCTACCTATATGCTTCGTCTGTCGTAGAAACTGAAGTTAACAAGGCTAATTATCAGATTTTGAAGAACGCTTCCGATAATGTGGATAAAAAGCTGCAGACGATTCAGATCAATCTGTTGCAAATATTGAACTCACCTTATTTTCTCAATGATTACATCGTGGATTTGAAAGTAGATCAGATTGAATTCTTTACTAATGTATATAAGATACTCGGGGCTTTTCAAAATACGAATAGGGATTTGCGCGAACTCGCGCTCTATATCCAGGATATCGCGTATGTCTCCCCGACGAACGGGACGATCAGGCCGGATGGTTTAAGTGCGCCAGTTCGGGACAAATTCGATCATGAGTTGAAAGAGAGTTATCGGATTCGTTGGCTGAATGAGACATTTCCAGTGACCCCCAATACCGATTCGGACAAAGGTGTTACACTGGTGAACAAGTTTCCGCTAGGCAGCAATGATCCGATTGGAATGGTCATCGCGTCAGTAGATCCAAGTCAATTCCTTGAAATAATCGGCGATTCGACTGTGTATAACGGGCAATTCATGTTCGTTGTCAGCGATTCGGGGAAGCTAGTTACTACGACATCGAACGAGCTTCAGCCGAGCGATTTCTATGAGAGCATTTTGCAGGCAGGTGAAGGGCAGTCCAAGTATAATTTTAATTGGAATGGAACCACCTATCTGGTTACAAGCATCGCTTCAAACTACAGTCATTGGAGATATATCGATGTGATTCCAGTGAAAGAATTGAACGCCAAGTCCAGAGGTATTGCGTTCATGACGATGGGCATTGTCTTCTTTTTCATCCTTGTTAGCGTCGGTGGTTCATTCATTGGCAGTCGCAAAATTTACCGGCCGGTTGAGCGATTGCTGGCTAGCATAAGAGGTGATTCTGGTACGGAAATTGATTCCGATGAAATGGGGTTCGTCCATCGAAATTGGTTGGAGCTGAAGCATACGGCTTCCCAACTAAAGAATGAATTGTCCCATCAGCTGCCGATCATTCGCGAGTCTTTCGTCCTGCAGCTGCTGCAAGGCCAATTTGCACATTATACCAACAAGCAGTTAGACGAACTATTGAAGCGTTATCAGCTTCCTGATCAAGCAGAGTTCACTGTGCTTTCGTTTGCATTCGATATGGATGCAGCCAATGAGGGGAAATTCCGTGACAGTGACAAAGAGCTTATGCTCTTCTCGATGAAAAATATTATTGATGAATTTATTCCTCAGAGTGGCTGGCTAGGCGTTACTGTCAACGTACTTAACGATAGTCTAGTCTCTTGGTTATGGCATGTGCCGGAAACGCCGGAAGCAGACAAGGAGGAACCCGATTTCTTCGCTTTCGCTGAAAACATGCGAAATACATTATCCAATTATTTGCATCTTCCGGTGACAGTCGGGCTGAGCGGAATCGGTTATGAGACGAAGGAAGTTCCGAGATTGTACCGCCAAGCGATGTTCGCTCTTGAGTCGCGCATCATTACGGGAAGAAATAAAGTGCTGCAGGAGGCAGGAAGCCTTGACAACGAGAGCAGCTACCCCGTAGAGCTGGAGCAGCACTTCGAGAATTCGCTGAAGCTTGGCAATCAAGAGGAAGCGGAGCGCATGTTGAACGCCTTTATGGAGACAGTTAGAAGGCAGGCGGGATCTCCAGAAGGTTTGCTTCTATACTACAATCAGCTGCTTGCCGCTACAATGAGAACGGCTTATAGCTTGAAAGTGGAGCCGAAGCAACTATTCGAACAATACGATCCTTATACGTATTTACGCAAGTTGAAAAGCATCGAGGATATTAACATATGGTTTACGACAGCGCTGATTTCACCTATTATTTCTGCCGTTCAAGGAAATCGACACGTAGAGTATGAACGAATGGTGATGACTGCTGTAAACTATATTCACGACAATTATCATCGGGATATCTCGCTTGAAGAATGCGCAGATCATTGCGGTGTCAGCACATTCCAAATTAGTAAATGGTTCAAGAAAATCATGCAGACTGCCTTTATTGATTATTTGACGGAATATCGTATTGAGAAAGCAAAGCAAATATTAGCGGAAACCGATTTGCCGGTCAGCGAGATCTCTCATCTTGTCGGGTATCAGCGTCAAAATTTTATGCGCGTTTTCAAAAAACAGGTCGGGACGACGCCTGGACAGTATAGGGAGTCAGTCAAACCATAAGAATGCTTGCGGGATTAAGTCCTGCAAGCATTTTTTTGTTGTTTAAATTAAATCCAGTCGAAAGTCGTATCTTTTGCTTCAGATGATCCCGCAGCAACAAGGAATGCGACAAGACCCAGAAAAGCCTTGGTAGGACGGGGTTGCGGCTCTGTGCAACAATTGCGTCTTGTAGGCTACTAAGCATGAAGCGTATATTGCAAGTATGAAATCTGCGCTTGCAGCTATGAGAGGTGAAGAATGATGACATTATGGTTAAGGGGCTGGGGCGCTGCCCTGAAACGAGACAAGTATTTATATTTATTAATGACGCCAGGCTTACTTTTTTTTCTCATCTTTAAATACGGACCGATGTGGGGGTTGTCATTAGCATTTCAAAACTACTCTCCGTTCCTCGGGTTCTGGAAGAGCGAATGGGTTGGCTTCAAATATTTCAGCGAATTCTTGACGAATCCTGATTTCTTTAAGCTGCTGCGGAATACGCTCGCGATTAGTTTCCTGAACATCCTATTCTTTTTCCCGGCACCGATCATCTTGGCATTGATGCTGAACGAAGTGCGCCGAATAAGGTTTAAGAAATTTGTACAAACGGCGATCTATTTGCCTCACTTTGTGTCATGGGTCGTCATTGCTGGTATTTCCTTCATTTTGCTAAGCAAGTCCTCAGGGGTCGTTAACGGGCTGATTGTTGACGCGGGAGGGACGAAGATTGATTTCCTGACGAATGCGAATATGTTCTGGATCTTATTGACGTCGCAAAGTATTTGGAAGGATGCTGGATATGGGACGATCATTTTCCTGGCGGCGCTGACCAGCATCAATCCTGAGCAATACGAAGCGGCTCAGATCGACGGTGCAAGCCGATGGAAACAGCTGCTGCACATCACGCTGCCGGGGATTAAGTCCACCATCGTTATACTGCTCATTCTGCGATTAGGCTCGGTTATGGATGTCGGTTTCGAGCAGGTCTACTTGATGAGCAGCGCTCCTGTAGAAAGTATTGGTGACGTGTTCGATACGTATGCATACCGCGTCGGTGTTCAGCAAGGAAGATTCAGCTTTGCAGTGGCTGCAGGCATGTTCAAATCGATTGTTGGCTTCATTTTAGTCGTTGCGGCCAACCGCATAGCAAAGAAAATGGGCGAGGAAGGAGTGTATTAGGATGGATCGTTCCTCCAAATGGTTAGATGTCTTCATCTATACAGTACTATTTTTGTTTTCAATCACAACCGTATTGCCGTTCATCTACATCACGATCGTGTCCTTCACAGATCCGCATGAGTTTATTTCGACCCCTGTGATGCTGTTCCCGAAGACATGGAGCTTAGCGTCGTACCGTTACATCATGTCGTCGGGCCAATTTATCAATTCCTTCTTCATCACAACGCTGCTGACGATCGTCGGTACGGTCTGTGCGCTCTTCGTGACGTCAGGTTTGGCATACGGATTATCACGCAAGAGGTTGAAAGGTCGAAATTTCCTCTTGACGGCGATTTTGTTCACCATGTTGTTTAATCCGGGCATCATGCCTAACTATATGTTGATTCGAAGTGTAGGCTTATTGAACAGTTTCTGGGCGCTGGTACTGCCGGGGTTAGCGACTGCATTTTACGTGCTGCTCATGAAAAGCTTCTTCCAAAATGTTCCTGAAGAGCTAGAGGAATCTGGTACCATTGACGGCTGCTCGGACATTGGCATCTTTTTCCGGATTATTCTCCCGATTTCGCTTCCTGTTATCGCAGCGTTCAGTTTATTTTACGGCGTTGGGTATTGGAACACGTATTTCAACGGAGTGCTGTACATCAATAAGGAAACGCTGCGCCCGCTGCAAGTGGTATTGCAGCAAATGCTGGCCGCAAGCTCTACGCCCGCCGATCTTTCCGAGGCCTCAGCGTCTGTCATACCGGCGGAAACCGTGAAAATGGCGGCTGTCGTGATTGCAGCAGTTCCGATCGTAATGGTGTATCCGTTCCTTCAAAAATATTTTGTCAAAGGCTTAACGCTCGGTTCTGTGAAGGGTTAAGAAAAAATTCCTTGAGAGGGGGGATGCCGGGCTTTAGAAATGGTCATAAAGTTATCATATTCTCAAAGGCGGGCAGCAACATCCAATAGAAAAATGAAGGAGCCAACAACCTATGAAAAAGTATTTGAAAATGACAGGCCTTACAGCAACAGCGGCACTTATGCTTATCGCGACTGCGTGCGGTACTACTTCTAAATCAAGCGAGACTCAACCATCGGCGTCTACAAAGACAGCGGAAAACAAAGCGCCTTCGGAAATCACGATTATCTCACCAACGTACAATGATGCACCTAAGAATGATTTGGAAGCCATTCAACAAGTGAATCAGAAGCTTAATGTGAAAATCAATGCAACCTATGTACCTTCCAACAATTACGACGAAAAAGTGAATGTCATGCTGGCTTCTAACGACTTGCCGGATTTGACAGTAGTGTGGGACATTACGAAGCAAAATTGGACGCAAGCGCTTAGTCAAGGTGCGTTCTGGGATTTAACGCCGTATATCAAGAACTATCCGAATTTAGCCAAGATCGATGCCGGCATTTATAGCGCTCTATCTTTTAACGGAAAAACAATGGGGGTTCCGCGGGTTCGACCTCTGGACGGCCACGAATCACTGATTGTTCGCAAGGACTGGCTGGATAAATTAGGCTTACAGCCGCCAAAGACGACTGATGAGTTCTACAAAGTCATGGAGGCATTTACGAAAAATGATCCGGACGGCAATGGCAAGCCTGATACGTACGGTTTTGCTTCCTATGCTACGCCAGGGCCTCAGACCTACTTATTCTCGATGTTCGGTTCAGGTTCTTCACAAAATGGCGCTCTAGCGCAAGGTTGGCAGAAAGACAGCTCAGGTAAATTTACCGCGGCATTTGCTTCTCAGCAGATGAAGGATGCGCTCACTTACTGGAGCAAAGGGTTTAAAGATGGCTTGATCGTTCCCGATTATCCTGTCATGAAAGCCCAGCAGCTAAAAGATATGTTCATTCAAGGTAAAATCGGGATGTATATCGGTAATGTTGTCGATATTTACAATGCGCCAAACGTGATCAAAGAACTTCAAAAGACGAATCCGAAAGCGGACGCAGTCGCTTATGAGCTTCCATCTGCTCCTGATGGCAAGCGTTACTATGAAAGAAGTGCAGGATCTTTCGGCCAGTTGATGATCAGCAAGAAAGTTCCAGAAGATAAAATGAAGAAGATTCTGGAAGTAATGGATTACGGCAATACACTCGAAGGTTGGAAGCAAATCCAATTTGGTGTTAAAGACAAAGATTATACAGACACTAGCATTCCTACGGTTGTCGTACAAACGGATGCAGGCAAGGCCAACCAATTCACTAACCCTGGTCAATGGATTCCTGGCTTCTTTAACAAATATGGCAGAGCCGAAAATGGTGACATGTCGCCAGAGGTTATCAAGTATAATCATGATCTAATTGACGCGATTAACAAGAATTCTATTTTGGATCCGACTGCTGGCATCAATACGCCTACGAACGCAGAAAAGGGTGCCGATTTCCTTAAGAAAATTACCGACAACGAAATCAATACGATTGTAGGCAAAAGCAGCTTGGCCGATTGGGATAAATTCGTTAAATCTATGCTTGACGATTCTTCATTCCAGAAGTTGAGTAAAGAAGTGAACGACGCCGCTAAAGCTAGATCAGGTGGTAAATAAGCAACGGTTTTCAAACGCGGCGGGTGATATGGCTTATTCAATGCCGATCACCCAGCCGTTTTTTACTTTGAGCAAAGGAGAGGCGATGAATATGCTTACTGAGCGCTATGCGAATGATATTTCCAGTGTAATAGCCACGTATGAAAACTATCATCCATATCCAAAAGCCCAAGATAGGGCAATTTGGGAATCCATTCCTGATACGTTTCGAAACTTCTGGATTTCCAGAGGAGAAGCTTACCTTAGCTTTCCGTGGCCTGCACTGACAGCGGTTGATTACATGGAATATTCAAGAAATGGAAATGTAATGCGATTTCAGAGCAAATTCGAGGAACGCAGAATTGCATTGAGTTCTTTAGTCCTTGCAGAATGTATGGAGGGGGCAGGTCGCTTTATCGATCAGATTATGAACGGGATCTGGAGCATTTGCGAAGAATCTTCTTGGGTAATTCCTGCACATATGGTTATTTCCAAAGCAAGCTCATCTGACAGTATTCCTAATATATCAGATCAATTCATCGATTTGTTTGCCGCAGAGACGGCAAGTTTGATGGCAATGACACATTATCTATTGCAAAAACCGCTGGATGCAATTAGTTCCAACATTTGCGGTCGAATTCGTATGGAAATGAAGCGCCGGATTTTTGACCCTTATCTGGAACGTAACAATTTATGGTGGATGGGAATAGAAACGAACCGTAAAATGAATAACTGGAATCCGTGGATTAATTCCAATTGTTTATCTGCTTTCCTATTAATGGAGAGCGACGAAGATCGCCGCTACCGAGCAATAGAAAAGGTTATGCGTACTTTGGACAGGTATATAAGCGATTGTAGTCCAGACGGAGGATGCGATGAAGGTCCGGTTTACTGGGATCGTGCCGGCGGTACATTGTTTGACTGTCTGGAACTGCTGCGCGAGGCTTCCCAAGGCAAGATTTACTTGTATGATGAACCATTGATTCAAGAAATCGGACGATATTTATACCGGGTTCACATTGACGGTAACTTTTTTGTCAACTTTGCCGACAGCAGCGCAAATTTTGAAATGGAAGCCGGGACGGCATATCGATATGGGTCCCGCATTCATGATCGGAATCTGGTGAGATTAGCATCATCCGCCTATCAAACGAACAAACCGCCACTCTCCAGGTGGCTAACACTGCATCGCGTGATACCTTTCTTTTTTGTTGATGAACAGTTCGAGGAAAATAAAGAAACACCCCCATATGTCCGTGATGTGTGGATGAATAGTATCGAAGTTATGACTGCCAGGGAACAAGAAGGCTCCAGCGATGGTTTGTATCTGGCCGTTAAAGGGGGCCATAACGATGAGAGCCATAATCATAATGATATCGGTCATTTTCTTGCATATTCGGACGGTAAACCTTTTCTGATAGATGTCGGTGTCGGAACGTATACTGCCAAGACGTTTAGCCCGGAGCGGTACGACATTTGGACGATGCAGTCAGCGTATCACAATGTGCCTTTGGTGAATGGCATTCAGCAGAAGGCTGGCATTGCGTATAAAGCAAGTGAAGTGGGCTATCAGGTCGATGATGCAGCGGCGCTAATTTCTATGAATCTGGCCTATGCCTATCCGGAGGCAGCAGGTATCGTTTCGTGGAAACGAACTTATAGTCTCAATAGAAGCAAAGAAGCTTATATCGAGATTGTTGACGATTTTGAACTTATTCAGGCAAGCGATGACATTATACTCCACTTGATGACTCCTTGTGTGCCTCAGATTAACAGCAATGGGAGCATTCTATTGCAGAATCCCGGCGGCGAGAAGGTAAATATTCAATATGATGCAAGTAATCTTTTAGCATCAAGCGAGGCAATCAAACTAACAGATGAGAGGCTGCAAGCCGCCTGGGGCGATTGTTTGTATAGAATCATTCTAAGGGCGAAACATGCCGTTAATGCAGCTGTATGGACAATGCGTATTTGCAAAGGATGACGTGACATGACTTTCCAATATAGCCTATGACTAAAATGGTGTGTGATTATTCGTGTTTTCATACAATTTTCTGATGCTAGAGCAATCCACATTATACATTTGTATATGTAGGTTGCTTTTTTCAAATTTGCGATCCACTCTTCACCTCTTCTTTGGGAGAATTTTCGGAACAACATTAACATGTTAATGTCGCGAAATTACACTTCCTATGGCATCAATATGAACTAAAAAATTGCCAGTCGATATGCTATTCTCAATCTGAATAGCAATGACTGGCAATTATGATTTCATACACTTTCATAGGAAGAAGGATGGACGACAATGAGCAAAAAGCTGCGTATTGGGATAATCGGAACGGGGGGCATCGCTAGGGCTCATATATCTGCATACAAAAAGCTAACCTACGTTGAGATCGTTGGTGTGGCGGATGTTATTCCAGGCAAGGCGCTCGCATTTGCGCAGGCGGAGGGCTTGGCGGAAGCGGCTTCTTTTGACAGCCATACTGAGTTATTGCGGATGGATTTGGATGGGGTCAGTATTTGCACGCCCAATGTCTCTCATCACGTGACTACGGTTGATTCTTTGCGCTCGGGCAAACATGTGCTGCTTGAAAAACCGATGTCAGTCACGCTTCAGGAAGGGATAGAAATGACGCAGTCGGCGAAGGAGAGCGGGAAAATGCTAACGCTAGGTTTCCAGCCGCGCTATGACCCGAATATGAAGCTGTTGCAAACGATTGTGCAATCGGGACGCTTAGGTAACGTGTACTATGTGGAGACAGGGGGCGGACGCCGCCGAGGTATGCCAGGAGGTACATTCATCAGTCAAAAGCTTGCAGGAGCCGGAGCGATGGCCGATATTGGTTGTTACTCACTGGACATGGCGCTCAACACGCTGGGATACCCTCGACCGCTAACAGTGTCCGCATTCACGTCTAACCATTTCGGCACAAACGCACTGTATCATCCCGAAGCAAGCAAGTTCGAAGTCGAAGATTTCGGTGTAGCGATGGTGCGCTTCGAGAACGATCTTGTGCTGCAGTTCAAAATATCGTGGGCAATGCACATGGATACACTTGGCGCAACGATGTTTCTTGGTACAGATGCGGGTCTTAAAGTCACGCCAGCTGGTGTTGGACCATGGTCGGGTGTGTGGGATGGAGCAGTTGGATCCATTACGCTATTCCATGATGAATTCGGAGGTCATACATCAACCCCGATTCCGCTCGTCGAGCATAAATTAAATCTGTTCGATCAAAAAGTACACGATTTTGCCGAAGCGATTCGGGACGGTCGACCAGCTCCGATACCCGGTGAACAAATTCTCATCCAACAAGCGATTATTGACGGAGTGCTACGGTCAGCAGCAGCCCGCCGCGAGGTATCCGTTGAGTTGCCAAGATAAACGATTATCTAATAAGGGTTGCTCCACCATGATGTCGTAACACGGGGAAACAGTTTCCATTAGGCAGAAGCATCATAGTGAAGTATCATTTAAAACAGGGTGATATCAAATGTTCATTTCTCCTATGATGCTGTACAATGCCAAAAACAATAAGCCATTTTACAGTAAGAATCATATAGCGGAATTAAAATTAGATGGTTTACGTTGTATTGTTTCCAACATGGATAAACTATATGTGTACACGAGACACAATGACTTGGTTACGCATAAATTTCCTGAGTTACTAAGATGTCCTGTACCTGAAGGAACCATACTTGATGGTGAATTAGTCGTGTTGGATGATCAAGGGAAACCTGACTTTGAAGCGATGTCCGCGAGGTTTTTATCTAAGACAAATAAGCAACCTGTGGTTTTTTGTGCTTTTGACATTTTACGATACAAAGGAATAGACGTCACGGGCTTAAGCTTACTTAAGCGTAAAGAGCTATTGGATCAAGCTTTCACTGAAAATGAGAATTATAAAAAAGTGACCATGTTTGAGGGAAATGCTGTTGATTATTTTGAGCAGATTCGCGAGCGTGGTCTTGAAGGCATTATCATTAAATCTACGAAAGAAAATTCCAACTACGCCATAAATAAACGGTCGATTCAATGGCAAAAAGTGATTAATTGGACTTATGCAGATGTATACATTTCAGGTTATAGAAAAAGCAATTTTGCTTTTCTGGCCTCTATTGATGCAGCAGATGGATCTAAGTTACCAGTAGGAATCATTGAATCTGGCTTATCACCAAACCATATAGAAGCCATAGAACGTGTGAAGAGACGCTTAGTATTCAAGGAAGACAAGAATTTTGCTTATATGGAACCTCGGATCATGGCCAGAATTAAGACGAGGAGCTGGACCCAAAGCGGGAGACTGCGTTCACCGGAATTTATAGAATTCGTTATATGAGCTTGGAGAGAGTGGAAGCACCTAGGAAGAATGGGTGATTTCAGTCTCTTTTTTTCCACATAAGAAAGTATAAGCTTTCGATTTCCGAAAACCGCTTGCTTATTGGCGATAAAACCTACCATATGGCGATGGAGGCCTGTTCAAGGGCAGGGCATATTTGTCCGCTATTTGGCAGAACTCGTGTTGGTAGACCCGAGTCAGAAGGGTCACTCGACCTATTAGTAACGAACGTGGATAGCCTCTGGTCTTACGGACGAGATGAGCAGCGCCAGATGTTCTGTAAGTCGTGGTCGACCTCGCCAGAACCAGCCGAGGATTTAAGCGTCAATTTAAGCGGCGTCATGCTGTTGGAACGAATGGCTGTGTTGGAGAAGCAGAGCTTGTTGAACGAGTAATAAGAGGTGGGGCAGGTGATGGACAGGAGCTCCAGCCCCCGACCCCAGCCCAGACCCCAGAAGCCAGAACCTGGCCCCCGAATCTTAGCTAACGGACATCGGAGCCGCTATTTGCTTAAAATGAGAGGTTTTGAAAATCTAACGGACACAGATGACGTTATTTCATGAAATCCATCAACAATTGGGGGATTAATGCCATAATAACGGCTTTGGTGTCCGTTAGTTACTGAAATGTGCAATTCTAGTAGAAATAACGCTCGTCATGTCCGTTAGAAGCTCTCCAAGCACCATGGACTAGACTCCCAAAAGTGGGATTACCAGTAGAAATATGACCGCTATTAAGCTAAAGAATACCTATAACAATGCGACTTACTTATCGAAAGCGCAGCAAATCTACAGCCTGGATCCAGACGAAGCTCGTCAATGGCAGCAAAGTGAATGATCACATGGAGGGCACAGGAGCAGGTATCGTGAAGTTACGTACAATTACGGCACTTATCTTGGCGCTGCTACAGCCTTATACATGGCTACGGGTACAGCTAGTTATTTGACAGATGCGAATAATGCAGCTAATTACGTCATCACTAATATGACCTCGGCGACCACGCTAATATATGAAGGGGAAATGACGACCCTGGATTCAAAATGGTTTTTGCCCGGAACCTCAATCGACTTCGCACACAAGCGGGTCTAACACGAACAGACGTGGATTTGCCAGCTCGAAAGGGAATACCAATTATTTGAATGTAGATCGATTGTCAGGCTTATAAGGCTTGCTAATCAAGGAAAAGGTTAAAAAAATGCACTAGTCAAATAATGTAAGATGCTTTAAGCTTGACTCATTGATGGATTGCGATGAGGAGGCTGTGACAGTGGAAATCAAATTATTTAAAGCGTTATGGGGCATGGAAGGCTCTCTAGAGTCCCAGTTTGAGCGAATTGCTGCTGCGGGCTATGACGGAATTGAGGCGCCCATGCCTACGCTTGCGGAGGAAGATCAGTTCCGTAAGCTACTGGAAGCGCATCAATTGGACTATATTGCCATGGTATTTACCATGGGACCTGATCATGTCGCTTCCTTTGGCGAGCAAGTGGCACGTGCGGTTTCATTTCGTCCGATTAGCATTACGTCACATAGTGCCAAGGATTCGATGCCTTTTGAAGAGCAAGTCGAGTTCTTTCGTGAAGCAGCTGAAATTGAGAAGAGATATGGGATTGCGATTGGCCATGAGACTCACCGAGGCCGATCATTATACAATCCGTGGGAAACCGGAAGGCTGCTGGATGCCGTACCTGGGATCAACCTAACAGCTGATTACAGCCACTGGTGCTGTGTAACCGAGACCACCTTGGAGCAACAAGAGGAGAACCTGCGCAAATCCTTCTCCCGTGTACAGCATATTCACGGCCGCGTAGGTTACGCACAGGGACCGCAGGTACCAGATCCAAGAGCACCGGAGTATGCACACGAATTGCAGCGGCATATGAGTTGGTGGGATAGTATTGTCCAAGCCAAGCAAGCTGCAGGCCAAACGACGATTACCTTTACCCCAGAATTTGGTCCTCCGGGTTATTTGCACACCTTGCCGTACACGAACCAGCCTGTTGCAGATTTATGGGAAGTGTGCCTTTGGATGGGAAAACATTTCAAAGGACAATATAAGAGTATCTAATCCAATTACTCTCTGTTGAAGGTACACATCATGATAAGAAAAATACAGATCACGCTAACAAAATTACAGAAAATGCCTGCGTCAAGACTTATCGTTATCGCTTATATGATCGGCATACTGCTTATTGCCGTCCTTCTTAAATTACCTATCAGTTTAAAGTCGGGCGCCACAATCTCTTTTGTGGACGCCCTCTTTACATCAGCCAGTGCTGTCAGCGTGACAGGCTTGACGACTGTTGGCATCAAAGATACGCTAAGCGGCTTCGGAATTGGCGTACTGATCATTGCTTTTCAATTCGGCGGCATTGGCGTCATGACACTAGGTAGCTTTTATTGGCTGTTGTTCGGGCAGGAGATTGGATTGCTGCAGCGTAAGATGATAATGATTGATCAGAATCGCAACAACTTATCTGGATTGGTTCAATTAATGCAGCTGGTGCTGGGCTTTACGCTGATCCTTGAGGCGATTAGCACAGTAGTGTTTGGCTTGTATTTCTATCTCGCCGGCGAGTACGGATCGATATGGAGCGCCCTGTACTATGGGATGTTTCATACGATTTCGGCGTTTACGAATGCTGGTTTTGATCTGTTCGGCAATTCGTTGCTCGATTATTCGGAGGACTATTTCGTACAGGTGTTTACAATCGTCTTGATTGTTTTAGGCGGTATCGGATTTCCAGTACTGGCTGAGCTGCGAGAGTACTTGTGGGGCGGACATACGAATTTCCGATTCTCCTTGTTTACCAAGCTGACACTCGTTACGACATCTGTGTTATTGCTGTTCGGCGCGATCGGCTTTTGGTTAACGGAGCGGACACATGCTTTGGCTGGGATGAGCTGGCATGGGAAAATACTTAGTGCACTCTTCACCTCCGTCACATCTCGCAGCGCAGGGCTTACTACCATTGATATGTTCACAATTACAGAGGCAAGCTTACTGCTTGTATCCATTCTGATGTTTATTGGGGCAAGCCCATCTAGTATGGGAGGCGGTGTTCGCACAACGACTGTAGCCGTTATTGTACTGGCACTTGTTGCATATGCTCGCGGTGAGAAGGAGCCGAAGGTCTATGGTCGGATGATTAGCCAAGAGGACTCGCTCAAAAGCTTTGTGTTTTTCCTCACTGGCATCGCCCTGCTCCTTGCAGGGGTGTTCATGCTGCTGCTGGCAGAGCCGAATCGCTGGGGAGTGTCCGCTATCCTGTTCGAGGTCGCTTCGGCATTTGGAACATGCGGTTTATCTACGGGCATCACCGCTGAGCTTGGCAGCGTTAGCAAAATCTCGCTCATCGTGCTCATGTTTATCGGACGCATCGGACTGTTTCTGTTCTATTCCTTATTTACCAATGGGAAAAAGAAACCTCTCATCCGGTATCCGGAAGAAAAGCTGATCATAGGTTGATCGGCTATACACATTTAAACCGAGGTGGATCATATGATCTATCTCGGTTTTTTTATGAATGCTATGCTCGTTGGCGATGACACTGATAGAGCAACAGTAGGTAACTACTGGATATTTCAAACCTTTTCTGTACTTTATCCCACCTATAATCCACTTCCCATACCGTATACAGGCACGCATTGGACAGTGAATGAATCGATTGACTTTCTGCGTCAGCGTGATGCTGAAATGCCTTTCTTCATGTGGACCAGCTTTGAGGCACCGCATCCACCCTATGATCCTCCAGAATCATTTGTTAGGCTGTATGACGGCGTGGAAATACCTAAGCCTGTAGCAGCGGACTGGGATGCTACGGAGGGAGTTCCTGAATGGATTCGTGCTAGGAAGTTAAGTTATAAGCTGCCTCCACACATTGTAAGTATGGCAAGGAAGCATTATTATGCGCAGCTGACTCATATTGATTATGAGTTAGGGCGATTATTTGGTGAATTAAAGAGTCAGCATCTTTGGGATAACACGGTTGTCATCTTCACATCGGATCATGGAGAAATGCTGGGAGACCACGGACTGTTTCACAAAACGTGCTTCTATGAATCTTCGGCCAAAGTTCCGTTCCTTCTGAAACCGCCGAAAAATTGGGAAGGCGAACTAACACCTTCGACGGTAAGCACAACACCTATCCTATTGGCTGATATTTACCCGACTATGCTTGAATTTGCAGGCTGCTTGCAGGAGGATGATCGGAAGAGGGATGGTCGAAGCTTGCTGGATTTGAGCACTTTAGCCGAGGAGCGTCCGTGGATCTATGGCTATATGAATGATCAGGACGGGTTGTATATGGTGACGAACGGCGAGTGGAAATATCTATATTATGTTTGCGGGGGGGGGGGGGGTGAGCAATTGAAAACGACGAATCCTTTTGCTTGGCGAGGCCCAATGCGATATGGCGGAAATTGGTAGAATGGGGTGTGGATCGTGATTGGAAATTATTTGAATACCACAAGTTGTAAAATGTTATAATAGATGAAGGTGCAGCCTAGGATCACTCTGTGGCTGCTTTTCTTTTGAAATCTGGGGGATTTTGACGGCAGAAGTCGAATTCACAAATAATTTACCCAGGAAAGTGAAACGTGATTGAATTTCATGCGTATCAGATAAGGGAGTTCACTAAAACAGGTAAGCGAAGGGAGGTGACCTCGTTGACAGTTAGTTTAGTCAAAGGTCAAAAGATCGATTTAACAAAAGGTAACGCAGGTCTTTCTAAAGTTGTGGTTGGGTTAGGTTGGGATCCTGCTGTTGTAGAGAAGAAGGGATTCTTCGGTTCGAAGAAATCGGCAGTCGAAATTGATTGCGACGCATCCGTTATTTTATTGGATGAAAAGGGAAGAATAACGAACCAGAAGCATGTAGTTTATTTTGCTAATCTACAAAGCCCTGATGGCTCGGTCGTTCACTCTGGTGATAACCGTACGGGCGATGGCGATGGTGACGATGAGACAGTTTCCGTTAATTTAGGACAAGTTCCGGCTGATGTGAGCAAAATTGTTTTCGTTGTTAATATCTATGACTGTGTGAACAGAAAGCAAGATTTCGGGCTTATTCAATCCGCCTATATTCGTGTGTTGAATGGTGCGAATCAACAAGAGTTGGTGAAGTTCAATCTAACCGACAACTATTCAGGCATGTCCTCCCTCATTGTTGGTGAAATTTACCGTCACAGCGGCGAATGGAAATTTAGCGCAATCGGTGAAGGCAGCACAGATACAACCATTGGACAATTGGTCAAAAGATATCAGTAATTGCTTAGCAATAAATTAGCTAAATCCTATATAAAGAGAGGTATTTCATATGTCAATTTCATTATCTAAAGGCCAGAAAGTCGATTTGACGAAAACAAACCCAGGCTTGACGAAAGTTATCGTTGGCTTAGGTTGGGATACGAATAAATATGATGGCGGCAAGGATTTCGATTTGGATGCTTCCATTTTTGCAGCGAACGCTGCTGGTAAAGTTGCCAACGAATCTGATTTTATTTTCTACAACAATCGTAAAAATTCGAACGGTTCTATCGAGCACAAAGGTGACAATCGTACGGGCGCAGGTGATGGCGACGATGAAGTTATCAGCGTTGATCTTAGTGCGGTGCCGGCTGAAACTGAGAAAATTGCTTTCTGTATTACGATTCATGATGCAGAAGCAAGATCGCAAAATTTCGGACAAGTTTCCAACGCTTACGTACGTGTACTTAACGAGGGATCTGGAGCCGA
The DNA here is from genome assembly GCF_059692035.1 of Paenibacillus sp. J22P143. Classification (NCBI taxonomy): domain Bacteria; kingdom Bacillati; phylum Bacillota; class Bacilli; order Caryophanales; family Paenibacillaceae; genus Paenibacillus; species Paenibacillus sp. J22P143. Next base: position 40,714 of record NZ_JCAUAQ010000014.1, on the reverse strand, counting down.
ATTAATTCGTTTTGATCTTGGTGAGGATTTCTCCGTTGAAACAGGTGTTGTGATTGGTGAGCTTTATCGTCATAGCGGCGAGTGGAAATTTAGTGCAATCGGCAGTGGATATAAAGATGGTTTAGCAGGGTTGGCTCGCGATTATGGTTTGCAAACTTCTTAAGATTGAAGTCTAATAAATAAGGTGGTGCTTTCTGAGCATCACCTTCCCTACTCTTCTGAATCAATTCGACTCGAGAAACGGTGTTCACTTGACCAGCTTTGTTGCGTTATGGATTGGAAATCAATGATCCGAGGAAACGACATGTGATATCGGAGAATGATATAGATGGGGCTAGATTGCATAATTACGAATAGCTAATAACACAGGGGGTCCACATTAATGTCAGAATTTTTCCAAAGCTTTGTTGATAATTTCATGAACTTTTTTAGTTGGGACATACTCTCAGCTACCCTCACAGATCCCGTTAACTGGGGAATCATCGGTACACTTATTATCCTAGAGGGATTACTTTCCGCAGATAATGCACTCGTACTTGCTGTGATGGTGAAACACTTACCGAAGGAACAGCAGAAGAGAGCCTTATTCTACGGTCTACTAGGTGCCTACATATTTAGATTTATAGCGATTGGCATAGGTACGTTCTTAGTCAAGATCACCTGGATTAAAGTAGCCGGTGGGGCGTATCTTCTCTGGATTGCTTACAGTAATCTCTTTATGAAGAAACATGATGATGGAAGCGGGGAAGTCAAGAATAAAGGTCTTTCCTTCTGGCGTACAGTGCTTGCTGTAGAAATCATGGATATTGCATTTAGTGTCGATAGCGTTCTTGCTGCATTCGGCGTAAGTGATAAGGTATGGGTATTGTTCTTAGGTGGTATCTTGGGCGTTCTGATGATGAGAGGCGTCGCGCAAGTCTTCTTGAAACTCATTGACAAGATTCCGGAATTGGAAAAAACAGCGTTTATTTTGATTATTGTTATCGGTCTCAAAATGATTGCTGGCGCATTCGGTTTCCACGTTTCACATGTGATCTTCTTCTCCGTCATTATTGCTTTGTTCGGAGGAACCATTATTCTTAGTATGCTTCGCAAAAAGGACAAGTCAGGATCTGTAAAAGAATCATAAGAAAAACTAAAACCTACCTCTAGACGCGGTCGCTCATCGTTGAATGGCCGCGATAGAGGTTTTCTTATAAAGAGGGAGGAATCGGCATGCGATATTTCAATTATTTAACCGCGGATGAAGAGAAAGCTTTATTTTACTTACCGCCGAATTCCTTCCATAATCATTCGCACAAAGACATTTTAGCTCATTCCGTTGGCGCTGCCTTGTACATGCCAGCGACCCGTCGTACGTTCGCAGAAGATATTGCCTTTGGTAAAATCGAAGGCCTAGTGTCAGTTGTCCTTGATTTAGAGGATGCCGTTGGTGATAACGAAGTGCATGCTGCGGAGGAATCACTTATTGGGCAAATGAACCAGATCGCCAATTGGGTGGATGTTGGTATTTTAAGCTCAGACAATCTGCCATTGATATTCGTTCGCGTGAGAAGCGTGAATCAGTTGAACTATGTGCTGGAGAGGTTGGAGGAGAATGTCGGCCTTCTAACTGGTATTGTATTTCCGAAATTTACTATGGACAATGGCGAGGATTATTTTCAAGTTCTAGAAAATTACAATGATGAGAAATCGGAAACGGCACCAACCTTATACGGATTACCGATTCTGGAATCTGCCTCGATTATTTTTAAAGAAAGCCGCACTTCTACCTTACTGGCGATTAATGAAATTATAACGAATTTTAAGGATTTATTATTAAATGTACGGATTGGCGCTACTGATTTCTCAAGCTTATTTGGGCTCCGCAGAAGTCCGGACCGAACCATTTACGACATCGCACCTATTCGGGATTGTGTCGCGGATATTATTAATATTTTTGGGCGTATGGAGGCTTGCAACGTGATCTCTGGACCTGTATGGGAATATTTTCCTACGAAAGGGCTCATTCACGAAGCGATGCTGGATAAGGAAAATGGCATGATCGGCAAAACCATTATTCATCCCACGCACATTAAGCCAGTTCAATCGCTCTATGCGGTCACGCATGAAGAATATACGGATGCCACGAGTATTCTGACGAACCATCATGGCGACCTCGGGGTGATGAAGAGCGCCTACGGCAATAAAATGAATGAATTCAAGCCCCATTTCAATTGGGCGAAACGTATTCTTTTACGATCACAAATATATGGGGTGCTGCATGAACAACAATCCTTTGATGGACTATTCATCCAACCTGACCGAGCGTACGTATAAAATCGCTGGCGATCTGGAGCTTCACGTCACCGTGACCTCCAATCCCCATGGCATCCCACTGGATGCGTTATTCGCAATGGCGGCGAGAATTAATAAGAAAAGATCCTTTTTGTTCGTGAGCAAGGTGCTCGGCAAACATATCCCGGTGAATCCATACACCTCACTGTTAAGTGGAACTACACTCGCGTTGTTACTAGAGCAAGCTTTACAAGGAACGAAGTCAGAAGAGAAGGTGCAGCAAGCTATTGCGGGGCTCGTATATCCGGAGAAAGCAGAATCGGCCTATAAGGCGATCATGTCTGAGCGTATACATTTGCAGCAACCCATCGCTTTCATTGGATTTGCTGAAACAGCGACGGCTATTGGTCATGCGGTATATGAGGCTTTTGGGCAGGGAAGTCATTATTTACATACGACACGTGAAGTCATTGAAGAATCACCGACCATCCTTCAGTTCGAAGAGGAGCATTCGCATGCCATGGCACACTACGGCTATTCGGACGACCCTGCCATGCTTGCTCAGCCCGAAATTCTCGTTCTCGTTGATGATGAGATTACGACAGGCAAAACCTCGCTCAATATTATTCGTGACCTGCAGGGAAAATACCCAAAGAAAGTCTACTACGTGCTAGCGTTGCTCGATTGGCGTAAAGAGGAAGACATTTTGCAATTTGCTCAATTAGAGCAGGAGTTAAACATCACGATTCATGTCATTTCACTGATTCGAGGGAAGACGACGGTATTTGGCTCTAGCGAGAGCTTATCCCTCCAAGCACCTAGTCCTTTGCAAGAGGAGCGAACGGGACTCCTGCAAATCGCTTATGTGAATCATCTATTCTCACACGCGCCCTTTGCAGGCAACCGTCCCTATTTGCAGCATAGTGGAAGATTCGGTCTTACACCATCCAATAACAGACAATTGGATCGTTCCATCACGCAAACAGCAGAGCGACTCAAACGTATGCGTGCGGGGATCAAGACTCTTTGTGTTGGTACAGGGGAGTTTATGTATATCCCAATGCGTATTGCTGCTGAGATGGGTGCAGGAGTGTCTTATCAATCCACAACACGCAGTCCTATTCATATTATTGAACAGAGTGACTATGCAGTGAAATATGGACATGCTTTTCCTTCACCAGAGGATGAACATGTCGTGCACTTTTTCTACAATATCCCGTACGGCATGTACCAGGAGCTTTTTCTTTTTATGGAAAGAGAAGCCTCCCCCTCATCGATGGAACCAATCTTGCGCATTCTCCAAACAAGGGGGCTACACACCTTGCATATCGTCTTCTTTTCACCTCAAACGGTTGATTGGAAGGAGGCTAAAGTATGGAAGCTTGGCGATCCAGACCAATAGCTGCGCCCCAACCGATGGGCAGCTATTCGCCAGCTGATGTGACATTTCTACTGAAGGATATCAGCGATGTACAGTTGGAAGTCGCATTAGATGCCAGAGAACGGGCCATTCAATCCGGCACCCACTATTCGGAAATGCTTCCGCAAGAGCATCTGCCATCCTCGGATTATTTGACTCTTTATCAAGAAACCCTAGAGCAGTCTGCAGAGAAAGTAGCCGTATCCGTGGGGGCCGTAGCCGAGATTATCCGAACTAAGAAAGGGCCGAATACCGTTCTAGTTTCCTTAGCTAGAGCGGGTACGCCTGTCGGTATTTTGATTAAGCGATACTTGCAAGATATCCATCAGCTGAACTTACCGCACTATAGTATCTCGATTATTCGTGGCAAGGGGATCGATGAGAACGCTCTCTTGTACATGTTGCAGAAGCATCCTGATGCAAAGCTGCAATTCATTGATGGGTGGACAGGCAAGGGAGCCATACGTAAGGTGCTTACCCAAGCTTGTGACAAAATGGCAAGAGAATACGGGATCATCCTGGACGATGATCTAGCGGTGCTCGCTGATCCGGGTCATTGCACGGATATGTTCGGAACCCGCGAGGACTTTCTCATTCCAAGCGCATGCTTGAACTCGACGGTCTCTGGTTTGATGAGCCGTACGGTGCTGCGCGACGATCTGATTGGACCCCATGATTTTCATGGCTCGAAATATTACAGCGAATGGATAGATCAAGATCAGTCAACTCATTTCATCGATACGATTGTGCCTTATTTCAGTGAGGTGACCAAGGAAGCTCAGGCAATTGCTCAACAAATTTTAACCCATCCACCTGAGATTTCCTGGTATGGCTTGCGAGATATTCAAGCGATTCAGACGACCTATCAGATGGCAGATATCAATCTGATTAAGCCAGGAGTAGGAGAAACGACTCGCGTGCTGCTCAGGAGAGTACCGTGGCGGATCTTGGTAGACCGCATGGATAATCCGCATATTCGGTATATCCTGCTTTTAGCTGAGGCACGTGGGGTACCCGTTGAAGTGTATCCCGGTCTCACCTATTCATGTTGCGGCCTCATACAATCCGTGAAAGGAGATACCGAATGATTTATGCAAGTGATTTAGATCAGACCTTAATCTATTCCCAGCCGGCAGATCGTGCAGAGCATTGGGGAGATCGTATCATGATCGCTGAGCTTATTGATGGCAAGGTAAGGTCCTATATGTCTTCGAATACGTATCAACGCCTGCAAGAGCTGATGAATGAACTCATTTTCATACCTGTGACAACCAGAACTATTGCACAATATGAGCGAATTCATCTCATCAGTCAAATCCTGAAACCCCAATATGCGGTGACTAGCAATGGGGGAAATATGCTGATTGATGGCAGGGTGGATACGGAATGGCGAGATCATGTGAGGACACGCGTTAGCGAGTCGAGCTCTCCAGTAGAAGATGTTCGCCCTATTATGGATAGCGTTCTCGGTCAGGATTGGGTGATCAGCTCAAGCTTTTGCGATGAGTTATTCTACTCCCATATCGTCGATCGCGACCGCATGCCGCTGCAGGAAATAGCCGATCTCAGCACACAGCTGAAAGGGATGGGCTGGCGCACCTCTGTTCAAGGAAGAAAGGTGTATATCGTCCCTGAGGCTGTGAGCAAGGGTGCAGCGGTCGCACACCTGAGCCAGGTTCTTGGCGGACGGAAAGTCATCGCTTCCGGAGATTCACTTCTGGATCAGAGCTTGTTAGACATCGCGGATTATGCCATTGCTCCTGGTCATGGAGAGTTATTCCGCCAAGAGCAAATGGGACAGTCCGGGAACTATAGATTCACCGAAGAATCCGGTATTTTCGCAGCGGATGATATCACTTCATTTGTACATTCTACACATAGAGAGCACAAAAAGTTGCTCGTAAAGGAGCCCTCATGAAAAAAGTATGGTTTAACCGTTGGTTTTCTGTCGCTTATCATTACATGAACAGCATTCGTAACAATGAGGATGGGGCTCAGTTCAAAATGTATGCTACGCATCCAGATCGTTCTCATATGGCGCTGAGATCGGCAGATTTTGCGGATACCGAGCCTGTTCTCGCCGCCGATGACTACGTGGAGTTCGCGCTGAGCTTTTGCAAGCAGCATGGTATCGATGTATTTATCCCTAGGTTGCATATGTACGCCATAGCTAAGCATATTGATGATTTTGAAGAAATAGGCACAAAAGTGACAGTTTGCCGCGATCTAGAACTCCTCGAAAGCATCATGGAAAAACAAAAGTTTTACGAAAACATACGACCTAAGGGTATCGTCGCGATTCCCGATTATCATGTGGTAAATACGGCGGAGCAGTTTCTTAGGGCTCATGAGGCGCTTACAGCGGCCGGTCACGGGATCTGCATGAAGCCAACCAATGGCGAAGGCGGCAATGGATTTCGGATTGTCAGCAATAAGCGGAATGCGCTGAGTGATATGTTTGGACCGGTAATGCCGTATCTAACGAAAGAGCAGGTGTACCAGAACTTATCGACTGTGGAATGTTTTGATGACGTCATGGTTATGGAATTACTTAATGGCTACGAATACAGCATTGATTGTTTGGCTTCCGCATCCGGCGAGCTGCTTGCCGCTGTTCCACGTCGTAAGGCGGATGGACGCTTGAGGCTGTTAGAGGAAGTTCCAGAGCTGCTCGAGCTGGCTAATCAAGTAGCTGCCACGTACCGCATGCCTTTTAATTACAATATTCAAATCAAATACAATCAGGGTGTCCCGAAGCTGCTGGAGATTAATCCTAGAATGTCGGGGGGGCTACAAGTTAGCTGTCTGTCAGGTGTTAATTTTCCATATTTAGGGGTGAAAGCGGTTCTTGGTGAAAAGGTTGACGTCCAAAAGCCTACCTTCGGGATATTGGCGAGTCATCTGGAGCAATATGTTATTATGAATCTGGGTGAATAATAAGTAGCGCGCATCATATCTTTGATAATAGATGATCATTCGTATCAATCAGTCAAAGTGGGTGCGCATTATGATCGTAGGCGGGATTATCCTATTCGGAATTATTGTAACGTTAATTGTGATAGCGAGCGCAGAGAAAGCGGAATATGTGTCCAATTTTATCGATAAATAGTCATCTTTGAGGCCTGAAAAGGTTTCTTTTTTTTGCTTTGATTTGGTAGAATAGGAGATAGGTAGTTTCACAAGTGAAGGAGATTTAACATGCTGCAATTAAGTGATAGTCAACTTGCAACAATGTGGAGTCAAGGAGATGCGAAAGCGTTTAATCGACTTCTGGAGCTGTATAAGGACAGAATTTATCGTTTAGCTTTTCGCATGCTTCGTAATAAATCGGATTCCGAAGACGTTGTTCAGGAGACTTTTTTGCGGGCACATTTGAATTCTCATCGATTTGACGCTACCAAAAACTTCTCCAGCTGGATCTTTAGTATTGGCAAAAATGTCACCATTGATTTGATGCGGAAGAAGAAAAAAGAGCTCTCTATGGATACCAGTGCGTTTCCATCCCAAGATGAACGCCCTTTGATTGAGAAATTGGTAAGCCATGAGAAGACACCTGAGCTTCAGCTCATCGAGCAGGAAACGTACAGCCAGGTCGAACAAATGATTCAAGATCTGCCCGATAAATATAAAGACCTCATTGTGTATAAATATTATTTGGATATGTCCTTAGAAGACATCAGCCGAGAAGTGAATTTACCTGTTTCTACAATTAAAACTAGGCTTTTCCGTGGCCGGAATTATATCAAAAGAAAATGGGGATCCTTATTCTTCATGCTGCATAGCTTAACATCTGTTATTATTTTTTAGCGGTAAGCCGATAAGGCTTATTTTTTTGCCTATGACCCTATTATAAAGGAGCTTCACATGAGTAATCTTAAATTAGATGCACCCAAAATGCCTAAAGAATTGCCCGTCATTTCCTTGCAAGAGGGGAAATTTGAGCCTGAGGATAGCTTCCATACCGGCATTATTAGTGACTGCGTGATCGATAATCAATCGGCCTATAAGGTTGCGTTTGATAAAATTATTTTTCGCAACGTGACCTTTACGCGGATCTCGATGAAAGAAATTGAGCTGACGGATGTTATTTTTGACCGATGCGACTTGTCCAATGTCGATTTTACGGAAGCGACGATTCACAGAACCGAATTTCGAAATTGTAAAATCATCGGTATGGATCTTTCCGGAGCAACGTTGCGAAACATCCACTTTCAAGATTGCTTGGGCGACTTTGCTACTTTCCGGATGGCGAATCTCAAACAGATCTCATTTCATTCCTGTTCTTTAACCAGTTCTGACTTTTATGAGGCGACATTGCAGAAGCTACAGTTTGAAGCCTGCCAGCTGGACCAAGCACAATTTACCGGTACCAAGCTGGAGGGGATCGACTTAAGCTCGTGTGAGTTTACCAGTTTAGGTGTAAGCATTGAGGATTTGCGCGGATGTATTATTTCACGAGGTCAGGCATCGGTATTTGTAAGTCTTTTTGGGATGAAATTAAAGGAATAAAGGCCAGGTGAATGGAGGGTTAGACGGTGAAGCTTGGATTTGATATTGATGACACCCTCATTAATCTGAGAGAGCATGCGTTTCACATTTACAATCAGAAGCTACAGCAGAATATTGGTCTAGAGGTGTTTCAAGCGCTGCCTACAATGGAAATCCACAGTGCGTTTGGATTATCCAAAGAGGAGGGAGGAAAGCTGTGGCACAGCCTCCGCGATGAGATTTATTATTCGGACTGTGCAACCTTCCCTCATGCGCGTGAGGTATTGAACCAGTTGGTGGAGCAGGGGCATGAGGTATACTACATCACCGCTAGAGCGGTGGAGCATACAGAGCGCACGCGACAATGGCTGCTGGACAATGGGTTCCCTGTGGCAGACGGGCATTTCTTCTGTGGGATGAGTGATTCCGAGAAGGTACATATTATTGAGGCGCTAGAGCTGGATTATTATTTCGATGATAAACCGAAGGTTCTAGAGACACTATCCCACTTACCTGTCCGCATTTGTGTGAAAGATAGATCCTATAATCGACATTTGGATTTGCCGCGGATCACGTCTTGGGATGAGCTTGGTGAGCTTTTGAAGGGTTAACAAAAGAAAAAGACGCTCTCATCGCTAAAGGACGCGGACTTGGTGGCACAGCTCTTTTTCCATCCACACACTACTAATTACATAGATTCAAATACAAAAACTTTCAGAACCATCCACGTGATGGGGACGAAAGTTTTTTTGTGTATGTTCAGGTCAAATCAAAAAAGTATTCAATCACAACAATCTATTTCGACACAGTCTCCAAAGTCTCCAATGGCCTCAACTCGATAGAGCATTACGAACAGAGCACTATAACTTTCACATCCACCTATGTCCACTATCCCCTTAGCTCAGAAAGGTGATAGCGATCCACCAATGACCGCTATCCCCTTTGTTGTGAAGTGATGGTTCTGAACGCTAAGTGGAATAGGAAAAGCGAACTTAAGTGTATGAGTCTAGGAGTAGAAAGGTGAGAGAAGAGCAATTGGTTTAGAAATGAGAGGTGGCCCCAGTAGAATTAGATGTGCAGCGTCTAATTAAATGATCAAAGATAGATATATTCGATGCAGTTAGATTAATCCGATAGCAGAATTCGTCTAAATAGCTTTGAAGATGACGGGCTCCGATACCGTGAAAGGTTGAATTAATCCATGTACTCGCTTGTTTAACAACTTCGAGTAAGGGTCGTTGACGTTTTGGCGTATAAAAGCCAGTAACCATGTTGATTTCACTCACTGTAGGTTCGATATGTAGCTGCTGGAAGGTGGACGTGTCGACTTTCGTTATATGTTTGTTTCTAGGGTGTGAGGGTACAACGTGCTTAATTTTGATATACGTGTGTTCACCGGAATCATCGTGCGAGGAGCCAACGAGTAGGAGATGTTCTTGAGGATGCTTGTGGACAGTTGGATTGAAGGGTCTTCCGTAGATAGCAGAGTTAATTTGAACTGAACCTGTCAGCGGACTATGGCTATCTGCCTGAAGAATGGACGCGCGAATTTTATATAAAATTAGCCAGGCTGTTTTGTATGTAACTTTAATAAGCCGTGAAAGCTCCATTGCAGTTGTACCAATATGAGTACGTGAAATCAGAAAAATCGCTAAAAACCACTTACGAAGCTCAGTTCTGGAGCCTTCCATAATCGTCCCAGAAAGTAATGACACTTGGTGACGACAGTGCGAGCATTCATATAAGGGTAAACGACGAGTTGTAGTTATATAGGCATGGCGATGCTCACAACGTGGGCAGTGAAAGCCTTTTGGCCATTTCGTTTGAAAAAGAAAGTCGATGCAAATATCTTCAGAGGAAAAACACGTATGAAATTGCTCGTATGACATGCTTGAAATATCCATGCAGTGCTCCCCTAGAAAATGTATGGAATAGAAACATTTGTTCTGTTTATATTATACCAAACATATGATCTGTTTTCAATAAATCGGGTGAAGTATTTGTATTTTTTTACCTGAGCGAAGGGGATAGTGGAGATAGGGTTGCGGAAGTGGAAGTAAGTCGGGTGGTTATAGGAGTGGGGGGTATGTAGAGATGACAGTGGTAAGCGTGAAAGGAGGCGGCTAGGGAAAGAAGAGATAGGTAAGATAGGAGGAGTGTAGGTTGGTAAATAGGGGTGTTTAGGTAGAGGAAATGAGGCGTGAAAGGCGTGTAAGGAGAGTAAGGAATGTAAGGAGTGTAGATAGGGAAAGAGGAGTTAGGTATGGTAAGTGAGGTGTGTAAGGAGTGTGGATAGGGAAAGAAGAGTATATGTAGGATAGTCGGCAATGGAATCGATCGTCTTTTTCATATCATGTCCGCATAAGGTAGTACTAATGAGTTGTGGCACACCTTAGCTGGATTTGGGTACAGAGAAAGGGGGAACAGAATGCTGCAGAGACGACGATGGAGAAGTAGACCAACTGTGAAAACAAGCCGTAAAAAGGTACTTGTGATTGGTTTGCTCATCTTTGTCTTGTTTTGCATCCATTTTTTTATATTTGTAGAACGAAATCTCAGACCTCCTCTGATGAATTTGGCCAAGGTTAGAGTTAAACAAATTGCTACGCAAGCGATTAATAGTGCAATTGCCGATCATGTTGCAGGAGGAACGAATGCTGAGCAATTAATTGATTGGAAAATGGATAAAAACAATAAAATCACAGGCTTCATGTTGAATTATAACGAACACATGAGGATTACTTCGGAAGCCATTAAAACCGTCCAGGGTGAGTTAAATAGTTTAGAAAGTATTTCGGATCATATTCCCATTGGTCAAGCTATGAATAGTGCTATTCTCGCTTCTTTTGGTCCGGATATCCCGATCAGATTGCTGCCAGTTGGAAGTGTAAAAGTAGATTTGAATACGCGTACGCAAAATGTTGGTATTAATATGGTTATGTTTGAAGTTTATGTACACATTATTGCTGAAGTTTCCGTTATTATCCCTTTCGATTCTGAAACTGAAATTGTTGAAACTGAAATTCCAATTTCTTACTCACTTGTTGTGGGTGATGTTCCAACTTACTACTATGATAATAAGGGCAATCCCGTGGGGAGTTCGAAGGATGGCAGTCCGCCAAGTATAACTTTACCAACGATACCGAATACAGGGGCTACGAATTCTACTCCCAAAGAGGGTGTATCGAAACCATAAGCCATAACGAATAAAAACCCACCTTGAAAAGTGGGTTTATTTCTTCTTATTCCGATCTTCACGCTCCCATCTTCGCAAGGATGGATAGGGATCGTAACTCCACTCTGTTGAGCCATTATCTCGATAAAGTCCAAAGTGAAGATGAGGTGGAAATTTGCCAGATGTACCTGGCTTCCCATAGCCAGAGCTGCCAACCCAACCAATGGTTTGCCCGGGTTTGACAATGTCGTTTATTTTGAGCGTTTTTTGAAAGCCTGATAGGTGGGCGTAATAGTGATAAATGTTGTTTAGATCACGAATGCCAATTCTCCAGCCACCATAGGGATTCCAACCTTTAATTTCAACAATCCCATAGCAAGTACTTCTTACAGGAACGCCATAGTGAGCGAAAAGATCGGTACCCTCATGGGTTCTGTGCCCACCCCAGCCGCGACTATCTCCCCAGGTGCTGCGATAGGAGTAATCGGCCGTAGCAGGGAGTGGAAATGCATGGTCATTGGCTTCTAATGTACCTAATGACTCATAAATAGCTGCGAATTGTCGAATGCGATCTACACTTCGTGCATTGTGGTAATAATTCCAAAGGTTAATTTGTAAATTATCAACTTTAGTTCCGTTCTTGCCTAAGATGGCAGCCATTGCTGCTAGTACATCCAAATCATTGGTGCGGTCAGCAATCCCATCCCCCGATCCATCTCTGCCGAGTCCATGAAAAAAGGTGACACTTTTTAGATTCGTGTCATGTGGATCTGGGTTGAGCATACCCCCCCAAACTAACTCCGAGAAATAAATATTCGTAATGCCTTGTTGAACAGTTCTTTTTTTGACGGTGTTCATGGTTTTCTCATATTGATCTACAGCAGCCAGATACGTCCAAGGGATTCCCGAGAGTAAGCCTATCTTATCAAAAAGCTCCTTTCGTTCCGCTTGTGTATGTTTGATGGCTTGGGGACCTACTGTTGGAGTAATTTGGTCATTTGCCATAGCATGTGATACATCTTGATTGGAAAAAGATGTAGGTGTGACTGTTGATAGGAGGAGGCTAAGGACGAGAACCTTTGACCAAAATGCTCTGCTTTGCATCTCTATCATCCTTCCTGAAATGTTAGTTCTTAGGATGTACGGATGTGTTCTTGTTTATCCTTCGATCTTTCGTTGCCCCGTGATATTTGCTATGATGCCAATAAGAGGTGTAAATTGTGACTTTTAACCATAGGGAAGAGCACGTTGACGATCGTATGCTGTTAGTTCAAGCTAACTTGGATGATATGAATCCAGAATGGATGACTTATATCATGGATAAGATTTTTGAGGCAGGTGCGAACGATGTGTATGTAGTCCCCATAATTATGAAGCGAGGGCGTCCTGGTATCATGTTGAATGTGCTTGTGGACGAGGAACGACTCTCTTTGATTGAGGAGATTATTTTTAGTGAATCAACGACACTAGGCATTCGATATCTGCATGCATCCTGTCATCGATTGGCAAGGGAATTTGAGCACGTGGAGACACGTTGGGGGCCTTTAACGGTAAAGGTTGGTTATCATGCTGGAAAATTAGTGCAATATGCACCTGAATTTAAGGAATGCGAACAAGTGGCAAAGATTCATGAAGTTCCTCTGAAGATGGTCTATGAGGAAGTTAGGTTGTTATTTATGCAACAGAAAAGACAAAAAAACGCTCTTCCAGAATGATGGAAGGGCGTTTTTTATCTTTTGGCTATTGAGGAGTGCTAGGTGCAGCAGCCCCATGATGCGTGTGAGTATGGGAATGGCCATGGTGATGATCGTGATCGTGATCGTGGCTGTGAGAATGGTCATGATGGTGGTGATGGTCATCGTGCGTGTGTGTATGTTCATGACTATGCTCATGCGCAAGATGCTCATGACTAACTTGCCATTTCCCAATAAAAGGGTCAATTTTGCCGACAACAACTCGCAGTACATTGGGCTGCTTAGGCAAGTCTCTAGTTCCTGCTCCATAACCAATACTGTCAACAATCATCGGTGGGAAGCTTTTGGAGAATTCATCGACAATCCCAGAAATAATACCGGCTCCAGTTGGGGTTGTCATCTCCAGGCTATAATGAGTTGAAGCAATGGGTAGACCTCGCATCATTTCGAGTGTAGCAGGAGCGGGTACTGGATAAATGCCATGATCGATATGTATCGTTCCAGACCCTAATGGTACTGGAGAAGCAAAAATACGCTCGATTTGCAAAGAGTCGATAGCTAAAGCGACACCAACGATGTCAACGATGGAATCAATGGCACCGACTTCATGGAAGTGTACTTTTTCAATGGGAGTCCCGTGAATCTTAGCCTCAGCAATCGCTATTTTTTCGAAAATAGCTAAGCTAAGTGCCGTGACTCGCTCATTGAATTCTGCTTTTTGAATGACATTGACGATTTCTGAGTAATGTCTGTGATTCTTAGGAGGATGCTCGGGGTCGAGAATGACATCTAGCTTTAGTGCGGATATCCCGCGTTTCACAACGCGCTTCCATTCTAAGGTGTAAGGCTCTAGTTTGATTTTGGAAAGCTCATCCTCAATATAAGCTCGATCTGCTCCCGCATCTACCAGAGCGCCTAAGGTCATATCTCCGCTTATGCCAGAAAAGCAGTCCAAATATAAAATGCGCATGGTCGTATTTCACGCTCGTTTCGACATATTTTTGTTAATGAGTCCAGCATAGTAGCCTGCGCCAAAGCCATTGTCAATGTTGACGACGGAAATGCCCGGCGAGCAGCTATTCAGCATGGACAACAGCGGTGCGATGCCAGCAAGGTTCGCACCGTAACCAATACTCGTCGGCACAGCCACGATGGGTTTAGACACAAGCCCGCCCATGACGCTGGCGAGTGCGCCTTCCATACCGGCTACAACCACAATCGCGTTAGCACCGCGAATGAGCTCGAGCCGGCGGAAAAGCCGATGAATGCCAGCGACACCAACGTCATATACGCGTTCAACGTGGCTGCCTAGGCATTCTGCTGTAAGGGCTGCCTCCTCCGCCACGGGGAGGTCGGAGGTGCCTGCACACACGACGGCAATGTAGCCGTCGTGGACTTTCAATAAAGGGCGCTTAAACCATGTGAGCGCCCGTGCGGTTTCGTGGTAGGTGACACCTGCCACGTTGGCAACAACATGAGCGGCTTTGGCCGCGTCGACGCGTGTGGCCAGCACGCGGTCGGTGTGCTCCATCAGCCGCCGGAAAATGGCCTCGATCTGCTCGGGCGTCTTGCCTTCCCCGAAAATGACCTCGGGGAAGCCAGTACGCTTCTCGCGATCGATGTCGAGCTGCGCAAATCCAAGATCAAGGTTGGCGGGACCTGCGCCGCCTTCCTTGATGATTTGCTTCTTGGCTTCGTCGATGTCCAGATCGCCTGTCTGGACGAGTTTTAGGATCTTCTCTAAGTCCATCATAAGGATGCTTCTTTCACCTTATCTTTCGTTTCTTGAGACAGCACTTCATTCATGCTGCCCGTTCTGTAGCCCTGCAAGTCTAACGTGACATAGGTAAAGCCAAGCTTGCTGAATTTTTCATAAATCGCATCACGATGTTCAACGACCTTATGTATTTCATCGGGCATGACTTCAATCCGAGCAATCTTCTCGTGGTGACGCACACGTACCTGATATAGACCAAGCTGGGACAGAAAATATTCGCCTTCGTCCAATTGGTCAATCTTCCACTTCTCAATTTGTGTCCCATACGGGATACGAGAGGACAAACACGCAAAGGAAGGCTTGTTCCATGTGCTCAGACCTAGCTCTTTGGAAAGCGCTCGGATCTCGTCTTTGGTTAAACCGGCTTCTTGCAGCGTACTGCGGACGCCTTGCTCATTCTTCGCTTGGAGACCTGGTCTATAGTCGCCTAGATCGTCCACATTGGAACCATCCAAGAGAAATGGATACCCCAACTCTTTCGCAATATCTTGTAAATGGGAATAAAGCCCCGTCTTGCAGTGATAACAACGGTCAGGATTATTGGCAACGAAATTCGCGTTCTCCAATTCCTTTACCTCAGTCTTGTGCAAGCGAACGCCAAATTGTTCGGCTAGTTGTGCGGCGGCATCGAACTCCCTCGTGGGAAAAGTTTCAGATGCTGCGGTTACGGCAAGCACTTGGTCACCAAGCTCTTGCTGTGCACGTTTGAGGACGAATGTACTATCAACCCCTCCAGAGAAGGCGACGATGACACGGCCCATGTTTCTTAAAATTCCACCAAGCTTGCGATCTTTCTCGCGCGTTACTTCTTGTATGCTCATGTTTCAATCCTCCCATACAGCCTTTATGTCGTAAGCTGAGCTGTTTTGGTTCATCTAAACAAGTGTATCACAACTGACCCCCAAAGTGGATTGTTTTGTCAGTCATTCATGTTATAATAACATCATTGAGAAACCAAATAAAAAGGCGGGAAATACAGTGCCTAGAAAAGTTTTAGAGAGAAAACCAGACTGGTTAAAGATCAATCTTAAAACCGATGAGAATTTTAAAGAAATAAAATCGATGATGCGCTCCAAAACCTTGCATACGGTTTGTGAAGAAGCCAAATGTCCGAACATTCATGAATGCTGGGCGAATCGGACAGCGACTTTTATGATATTAGGCGATATTTGTACGCGTGCATGTCGTTTTTGTGCAGTCAAAACAGGTCTCCCTACAGAGCTTGATCTGGAAGAGCCGGAACGCGTTGCAGATGCAGCGTTGCAGATGGGTCTTCGTCATTGTGTTGTTACTTCCGTAGCACGTGATGATTTGACGGATGGCGGTGCCATGATTTTTGCAGAGACGATCAAAGCGATTCGGCGCAAGCTGCCAATGTGCACAGTTGAGGTACTTATTCCTGACTTCTTGGGTCGAGAAGAATCACTAGCAACTGTGCTTGCGGCAAAGCCTGATATTCTTAATCACAATATGGAAACGGTTGAGCGGATGTCAGATCGTGTCCGTTCCAAAGCGAAATATCGTCGTTCACTCGAGCTGTTGCAGCGTTCCAAACGGATAGCACCGAACATCCCAACGAAATCCAGTGTCATGATTGGCGTGGGGGAAGAATGGGACGAGTTGCTCCAAACGATGGAAGACCTGCGTGAAGTGGATTGTGATATTATGACGATTGGTCAATATTTGCAGCCGTCTACGACGCATTTATCGGTATCGAAGTATTACACACCTGAACAGTTTGCCATGCTGAAGGAAGAAGGCATGAAACGTGGCTTCAAGCACGTGGAGTCTGGCCCATTGGTGCGCAGCTCCTATCACGCTCACGAACAGGTGAAAGCGGCATCCAGCGTCTAACAATTATTGAACGGATCATAGAAAGGAGAGCTTCCTACCACCATGATTCATATTGCAAATAAAACATACGAGCTTGTTACCGATCATAAAAATGGTTGGAATTTCGAAGTGTTCAAGGAACGCTTCAGCGAAGTGTTAGAACGGTACGATTATATTGTGGGCGATTGGGGATATAGTCAATTACGACTAAGAGGGTTTTTCAAAGAAATCCACCCGAAGGCGACCAAAGAATCCTCCATCGCTGCGCTTCAAGATTACTTGAATGAGTATTGCAACTTCGGCTGTGCGTATTTTATTATCGAAAAGGTAAACGCGCCTAAACAGCAAATACTTTCCGAAGTTATTAGTTCAACTTCCGTATAATCAGCATTACCAATAAAAACGCCATCTGAACTCCAACAATCGTGGAGAGCAGATGGCGTTTTGTCATTCAGGTTGCGACATATGTAGTTATTTAACTTCAAGGCCAACGAATGCCTCGCGAACGCGATTCCAGAAAGGGAACGGACGGAACCGGGCAAATTTCACTTTTACATTGGAAGCTACACGGCAGCGAATGGAGACGACATCTGCACGCTGCATATATAAGTGATCCAACGACAGCAGCATATTCTGCTGTGCTTTCGGATAAATGTCACAGTGGTGATGCTTCGGCAAAATCATGGATGAGCCAAGTGTACGGTATACACGATTGTTAATCGACGCGATCTCCGCAATTTGAATAGCTTCTAGCGATGGATGGACCATGGCACCGCCTAAGCTCTTGTTGTAAGCGGTACTGCCTGCGGGAGAAGAGATGCAGATGCCGTCACCGCGGAACATTTCGAACATTTCGTCGTTAACGTGAAGTCTTGCAACTAGTGAAACTTCGATGCCTCGAATCGTGAACTCGTTAAGCGCTAGATGCGTTTCAACACCCTTGTCCGTCGTAATTTCGATTTCGACAACGGGGTATCGCACCACTTGCAGCTCCTCAGGTGTTGCTACATTGAACATGAGTGATGCTAGATGATCTAACTCGTCAGGTTTCCAATCCGCAAAAAAACCGAGGTGACCCGTATGGATCCCCACGAACGCAATGTGATCTAACTTGTCGACATATTTATGAAAAGCTTGGAGCATCGTGCCATCACCGCCAATCGACAGGACGATATCGGGATGTTCTTCATCCCTTGGCATACCTTGCTTTGCGGCGAGAGCGTGGAACCGTTCGGTCAGCCCCTTGGAGATGTCATCGCCTCGTTCAATGACGTTATATTTCAATCGGGTTCCTCCTAATAATTAGAGCAATATGAATCGATTTCCTGGAGAATGGATTCAGGCGTATGCCGGAATTCTGCAGCAATCCGATAGCTATCGTTACTGAAATGCGTAACCCTTACAATTTCACCATAGACCGTAATCGGTTGCGAGAAATTAGGGAGAATGAAGCTGAATTCTAAAATCAAAGGAAAGAATAGTCGGTTAGATGTGACAAATGATAATCCGCCCGCACTGATATCGAGGAGTTGTCCGGTAAAAGCGACGCCCTTCTGCACAGATAAGCTTCGTATGCCAGCGACACGTAGTGTGATCGGTGTTCGTAGTGAAAGTTTTGCGCGGGGATACCGTCTGTTTTGATGCTGAAAAACTTCCTCTGGAATCGATAAGATCAGGTAACAGATCGTCTTTTTGAGTTCAAGCTGAATTAAATCGACATATGCGTAATATAAAATGGCGCCATCTTTGAAAGAGAATTCAACGAATGAAACATGTTCGAGCTTGTCGAAGGGGTATAAGCCCAATTGCTCTAAACACACCGTTATCGAATCTTCACTTATTTTGTCGATAGCAAAGTTATCTTCAAAGCAGAAAGGCTGTCCATCTTTACATTCACCAACAATGATAATATGACATTCCTGATTTGGCGAAAAGGAAGCCAATTCTAGTACCTTATTCCAATCCATAGCATCACCAAGTCATTAGATTTACATTCACATCTGCCTGTAACATCTTGTAAATTCTCTTCTCATCATAATTTATCTAAGTCAATAAGAAAAGCCCCAAACGGGGCTTTATCGAAGGTTAACTGATTTATTGTTAAGACAAGGTGCTCGTAACAAGGGAGAGTTCAAACGAATGAGCGAAGTTGGTTGAGATAGGACGCACACGAATCGAGAAGTGAGGCCCATGGACAAGATGTGATGGAATCGTAGCTTGGAAGCTTTGAGATTGCTCAAGGAGTTCCCCGATTGGAGACATGAGGATGATTTTCTGCTCCCATGTTTCGCCATTTTCTGCATAATAAATGACTTCTACTGCCGTATCCTGCGGCCAAATGGGCCCGAACTGAATCTGCGCCGTAATCACTTTCGTCCCGGGCGGAATCTCATCCAATGGGACGTCAGAAGTGGATTTATTGGCGCGGTCATCAATATTCATGATTCGGACCTGATGCCAATTATTGCGGATGAATTGCTTGTAATCGGCAACTTTGGTAGCCACATCGTAATGATCAGCTACGAAAAGGCGAGCTCGTTTGGCTGTTGGTACGTACGAAAGATTCGTATAGTCCTGCACCATTCGGTGCGTATTATAGACCGGGCTGAGCGATTGAACTGACCGCTTCATACGTTTAATCCATTGATGAGGGACCTCACCTTGATTGTAATAGAGGGGGATAATCTCATTCTCCAAAAGGTGATAAATCGCTTTCGTATTTTCTTTTTCCTGTACGGCCCAGTCCGCGGCTCCTGTAGATCCGATAGCCCAACCATTCATACCGTTGTAGCCTTCTTCCCACCAACCATCGAGCACACTGAAATTAAGAACGCCATTCATGGCCGCTTTCTGGCCGCTTGTTCCGCTAGCCTCAAGGGGTCTGCGAGGATTATTTAACCATATGTCGACGCCTTGAACGAGATAGCGAGCCATGTTGATATCATAATTCTCGAGAATAACGATTTTACCGAGAAATTCTTTCAACTGAGAGATGCGGTAAATTTCTCGAATGAGATCTTGACCAGGGTAGTCAGCAGGGTGGGCCTTACCTGCAAAAATAAATTGCACCGGTCTTTCGGGATCATTAATTAATTTCTTGAGCCGATACAAATCATTGAAAATCAGATTCGCCCGTTTGTAGGTGGCGAAGCGTCGCGCGAAGCCAATTGTAAGGGCTTTAGGATTTAAATAGTGCCGAACCTCTTCGATCCGTTCCTCGGATTCCTCATTTCTTTTGCGCTGGTCCATGAGACTTTTGCGAGCATAACGTACTAAATCGTCCTTCAATTGTTGATGTACCTTCCAAATGGACTCATCAGGAATAACCTCGATTTGCGCCCATTGATCCTGGTTGGATTGCTCCGCTCGCCATGTGCCAGGAAGGAAGCGTTCGAATAGCTCTTTCCACGCAGGCGCTGTCCAGGTATCCAAGTGAACCCCGTTCGTGATGGAGCCGATAGGCACCTCGCTCGCATCGATATGTCCGTGAAATTCTTTGAACATTTCGCGTGAAACCTGCCCATGCAATTTGCTGACACCATTGCGAAGCCCAGCCGTATTCATCGCCAAATGGGTCATATTGAATTGACCGGACTTATGATCAAGTCCTAACGAGATGATGCTTTGTTTATGCTTAGGAAGCTCGCTAAACAGGTGACCGAGATAATGTTCCACCATCCCGACTGAGAAGGTATCATGCCCCGCTGGAACAGGTGTATGGGTCGTAAATACAGTGGCGGAGCGGACGGTCTCTACCGCAACGTGAAAAGGAAGGTCTAAGTGAAGCAGCTCCTTCAATCGCTCTAAGGTAAGGAAGGCTGCGTGACCTTCATTGATATGATACACATTCGGGTAAATGCCGAGTGCTCGAAGCGCCTTGACACCGCCGATCCCTAGAACCATTTCTTGGGCAATTCGCATATCTTGATTGCCCCCGTATAGCTGTGCGGTCAGCGCTTTATCGGAGTCATTATTGGCTTCATGATCCGTATCCAGTAAGAAGACCAAGTTTCTTCCTACTCGCGCAGCCCAAACTAAAAGCGTGATGCTACGACCGGAGATATCTAGTGAGACGGTGAGCTGTTGGTCATTTTGCAACACAGGACGAATCGGTAACTGCTTAAAATCATAGGTGAACAGTTCGCTTTGCTGACTGCCGCTAGCATCAATTTTTTGTGTGAAATAGCCTTTTTTATAGAGAAGGCCAACGCCAGCGAGAGGTATCCCAAGGTCACTGGATGATTTGATATGATCACCAGCCAGGATACCAAGCCCCCCTGAATAAATCGGGAGCGATTCATGAAAACCAAATTCTGCGGAGAAATAAGCAATTTGCACATATCCCTCCTCGGAGTGGTTGTTTTGGAACCAACCGGGTTCGTTCATATACGTATCAAATCTCGTCATGACGTGTAGATAACGGCGGACAAAGTCATCGTCCTCACTTAGCGCATGTAATTGTGTTGCATCTAGCTCATGAATCAGTCGAACAGGATTATGACCGAGCGTTTTCCAACGAACAGGGTCCATGCTTTCAAAAAGCTGCAGAGCATCATGATTCCAACTGAACCATAAATTAAAGGATAGCTCGTGTAGACGTTCAATCGCCTGCGGTAAACCTTTCGCCTCTTGGGGGACGGCTGCTATCATATCTGAATATTCTCTCCCTTTATAAACATGATCGTAGTTACCCATATTATCTTGATCCACCAACCTTTTCATACACCAGTTTAAGTAAGGAATATGCGAGGAAGAGACCCATGATGACAGTAAAAGCACCAACAAAGACCATCGCACTTATCGGGAAAATGAGCTTTAAATAGCTCGTGATGGGTGCTGTTGCATCATAGAGAGGCGAAAATACGGCCTGTGGACTTCGAAATCGCTGCATAGGCTCCCAAATCAGGAGAACAATAGCAGCAGAGAGAAATCCATGAAGAAGGCGGGCAAAAAGAAAAGGGAGATAACGCATATTCGTATGGCTTAATAAGCTGACAATTTGAGCATGGACGGACATGCCAGCCCAAGAGAGGATGAAGGCGCCAATGGCGACTTTACTGGTGAGGGCCAGATCGGCCGGTGCACCCCCTGCTGCTTTAGCGCCGAGTGTGACCTCGAATATCCCATTCATGACGGCTTGTGAGAGCTCATGCGGTAATCCTGTAATGGTTAAAAGGGAAGTGATTAGCAAATAGAACACATTCATGATCTGGGCAGAAGTGAGTACCTCCAAAACGACGGAGAAGAAAACAACAAGTCCACCAACAACGAAAATTAATCGGATAGAGTGAAGAATCGATTGGCTTAACAAAGTTCCTAAAGATCTTCCATCCTGTATTCTCGCGTTATGCATAGTCTCAAAGGCCTGCTTCCAAATAGGTCCTCTCTCTTTAAGTGGCTGAGGGGTGGGTAAGGCCTTCCTGCCGTGAAACCGCATGATGAGACCAATCATGAACGAGCCTCCATAATGGGCAATGGCTAAAATAAACGCTAATGAGGCATCGTGGAAAAAGCCGATGGAAACAGCTCCGATTAGAAATATCGGATCCGAGCTTGTTGTAAAGGCAACAAGTCGTTCGCCTTCCTCACGATTCACCAGCTTCTGTTCCCAAAGCTGCGCAGTTAACTTAGCCGCTACTGGATAGCCGGCTGCAAAGCCCATAGCCATGACGAATCCGCCGATACCGGGGATACGGAAGACGGGGCGCATCATGGGATCAAGCAGCGTGCCGAAGAAATGAACAATGCCGAAGCCGAGCAAAATTTCGGAGATGACGAAGAATGGAAATAAAGCTGGGAAGAGGACGTCCCACCAAATGGAAACACCGCGAATAGCGGATTGAAATCCGACATGCGGGAACAGAACTAAGCATACAATAATGGCAATAATCACGAACGACATGAGTAATGCAGGGGTGAAGTTTGGTTTGGGCATTGACGATGGATACCTCCTCTTATTCAACTATATGAATAAGCTTGGACATACATGCCGTCCACGTCCGAGTAGGTCTGTGTATCTGTTTATTTTGGTCCATAGTACTGTTCACTCCTTGTTTTTATGGTAAAATAGAACTAGTAAACTAGAATCCTATACATCGGGAGTGATTCAAATGACAGGTGTCATTGCCGGATTGGTTGTCTGTATGTTTGTGTTTGTCATTCGAGAAACGCTCATGCACGCAGGGGATGAGGATTTAGAGAACTATTGAAAATGAATTGCGAGGTTCAATTGTATGTCAGAGAGCAGGAACAGAACATTATTTGAGTTAATGGGGGGGGCGGAGACGGTAAGTCGTTTGGTTGAGGCTTTTTATCCGAAAGTACAACAGCATCCGTTACTTGCGCCGCTCTTTCCCGCTAATATAGGACCCGTTATTGAGAAACAAACGCTGTTTTTGACCCAATTCTTTGGCGGGCCAACCTTGTACTCAGATCGCCATGGTCATCCCATGATGCGAGCTAGGCATATGCCATTTCCGATCACAAGAGAACATGCCGATGCTTGGTTAGCTTGTATGACGGAAGCGATGGCGGATGTGGGCGTGCCCGATGATTTAAAGGCTTTTCTAATAGAACGGCTTAAAGGTTCTGCCTATCATTTCATAAACACACCTGAGGAAGACTAGCCCGTTATTCCTACGGTTGCTCATCTTCGAGGGAATTCGATAGAAGTTTTTCTCACCACATTAACTAGGGAAAAAGGCGGGATTTCAAGTGGTCGAACCCTTATACGATATTACAGTGACTTGCACCTTCTGTACCAATGAGTTCAAATCAAAGAAAGTTCGACCAAGCTTCAAAAAAGCAAGTAAATCAGATACGGATTTTTGCATTCACTACAAGGATATAAATCCCGATTTCTACGTGGTACGGATCTGTCCATTTTGCGGATATGCCCATACGGAGAACTTTTCGGATAAATGGACTTTGGCGGAGCGAGCAGTTTTCCAGGATAAAGTTGCACAGAACTGGTCGATGCGCGATTATTGCAGGGAAAGAACGTGGGAAGATTCACTTCAGAGCTTTAAACTGGCACTTCTGAGTGCACAGATCAAAAATGAGAAGTCGCGTGTGGTTGCTGGTCTATTGCATCACTTGGCTTGGCTTTACCGTATCAAAGAGGATAGGGAGCAGGAAGAACGCTTTCTTTCATTCGCGTTGGATGCGTATGTGAGCGTATTTGAAACGGAAGGCATGGATTTAAATAACGCGAAGCTTATGTATTTAATGGGCGAGTTGAACCGGAGATTAAAACGTTTCCCTGATGCTGTTAAATGGTTTTCACGGATCATTAATGATCGTAAGATTATGGATGCAGGGATGATTAGAGCTAGTCGTGAGCAATGGATTACAACGCGTGAGGATATGCTGGCTATGCGCTTAGAATTGCCAGATGAGATGAAGCAAGCTACATAAATAAATCGATAAGCAACCCAATAAAATGAACGCTAAACCATAATTCGGTATTGAACCGAAGGGTCAAGCGTTCATTTTTTGTTCATTTACTTGTGAGTGCCTATATAGAGTGGGGCGGTTTTTACCAGTATGCTTGGACTGATAAAGTGCGTGATCAGCTTCTGAGATAAGCGTTCTAAGATCAGTTTGCGAGGAGGCAGCCGTCGAGATCCCGATCGAAATAGAGATGGGTGCTGCTTCCAGGCCGTTCTTTTTATGAAGAAATAATTCGGCAATCGAGGTACATAAGGTTTGGCCGTAGCTAAGGACTCGGGTAGGGTCAGTCTCTGTACAGAGCAGAATAAACTCTTCACCCCCGTATCTGGCGAGGTAGTCTTGCTCATGAATAAGATGACGCAGAACGGAGCTTATTTCTTGGAGTAGTTGATCGCCTTCCAGATGTCCAAATCGATCGTTGTATAGCTTAAAATTATCGAGATCAATCATCATGATGGTTACTTTCCGCTTATGTAGTGCACTGTGGGCGATCGGCATAAAGCTTCGTAAATTCGGCAACTTGGTTAATCCATCTTGATTAGCTTGCAGCTCAAGCTTACGTTGTAGTCGCCAATTGTTGTTCTCGTCATTCACCATGAGGATGATCATGAACAAGGTGGCAGATGTGAGCGCAAACATAAACAATTGATCAAGCGTATACGACCAAGAAAAGCTGCTTGTCAGGAAGCTATGCGTTACTAGACGCAGCATGAATACGAAAGCACATATTTGGAGGGCAAGTCGAATAGGAATGTCCAAGAAGCCATTGCGATATTCTTTGTTATGGAAAAAGGAGCTAATGAGTGCTGGGGCAATGAGGTCTTGTGCGATGATGAACCAGGCTGAACTTTCATGTGAGATGAGACCTAAGCCAGCAGGCAATAGGGTTGAGAAGATAGCAACAGGCAATCCATATCGCAATCCGGCCATGAAGATGGGTAACGAGCGAAGATCAATTAAACCAAATGTCTCCGGCAGTGGAACCAGCATCATGATGATGCTGGCTAGACCTGTCAGTAACGATGCGAATAGACGCTCGTGCGAATCGATCAACATCTTGCTGTGAACTTTCAATGCTAAATAATTTAAGGTTACTAAGGTACATGCGCTTGTCAAAGGAATGAGGTACTCATTCATAAGGGTTAGTTTGCTCCTTGCAATGAACTACGAATTGTCTTTGTTTCGTACCGCGGTGTCCGCTAGTAAATAATCCCGATCCGTATCCACAAGTGTCAGCTTGTTATGGCAACATGGGAAGACGAGCAGTTTCTTTTTACCTTCATGTATGGAAGTAAGTTCATGGATTTTGAGCGGCAGTAAGACATTTGAGCTTAGACAGAATGGACATTGGGCCACGTAAATGTCCTTCATGATGATGTCGTAAGGCCAAGTGTTAGCAAAAGGGATCAAGGTCTACTTCGATTCCGGTTCGCTTTTATCTGAAGAAGTAGTCTTCGCGAGCTCAGCTAATTTCTGCAGGAGAATATGTTGTGGCATATGCATGAGATGTTCTAAAGGTACTTTAAGCTGTTCAGCTAACTTAACAGCTGTTTCAGGAGATATTTGCAACGGTTTCATTATCGAGAAATCACCCATCCTGTTCCGATTTAGTCCGAAGGAACTATACATAATTGAATCATACTTTTTGCATAGAAGCAATGAGGAAGATGCGGATAGTTGGCGATTGGCTGCAGGATATGATTTAATTAAAAGTGGAAAGGAAAGGTGATCGCATTGTTAACATTACCTCTTAATCAAACATGGAATCTTGAAACATTTTTCCCTGGAGGAAGTGATTCTCCTGCATTCGCTGCACACCTGAAGAAGCTTCAGGAATCCATTGCAACTTTTCAAGAGCAAGTACGTCGTACGGCATCCCCACAAAGCCTAGAGGATACTTCAGCGCTGGCACACTTGATTGAATTGCTCCAGCACAATGTGATGCATATTCACGAGGCAGATTCCTTCGTGGGCTGTTTGCAAGCGGATAATCAGAAGGATAAGAAAGCGCCTGTGCTGAGTGGGCAAGTCAAAAGCTTATATGCCGAGCATTTATCTTCTCTCACACATTTTGATCAAATTCTGACAGGGGTTCCAGATCAGGTTTGGGCAGCGTTGCTGCAGCAAGAGCCATTTCAGGCTATCGCCTTTTCGCTCAATGAACGTCGCTCACTAGCTAAGGAAAAGCTGCCGCCAGAGCAAGAGGCATTAATTAACGATTTGGCCGTAGATGGCTATCATGGGTGGAGCGATTTGTATAATTCGACCGTAGGTCAATTCAGCATGGCTGTTGAAGTCGACGGTAAGCAGGTTGAATTATCCGCAGGTCAAGCATTTAATAAGCTGCATACAGAGAATCGTGAAGAACGGTTAGATCTATTTGATAAATGGGAAAAAGCATGGACAGATAAAGAAGAATACTGTGCAGAAGCATTAAATCACTTGGCTGGCTTCCGACTTCAGGTCTATAAGGCTCGAGGCTGGAAAAGCATACATAAAGAACCACTTGCGATCAATCGGATGGAAGAAAAAACATTGAACGTGATGTGGGATGTCATTGACCGTAATAAAGGTCTTTTCGTGGAATATCTGAATAGAAAAGCAAAGCTGCTTGGCGTTGACAAGCTGGCATGGGTTGACGTAGATGCGCCACTGGGCGATTCATCCAAGAAGATTTCCTATGACGAGGGTGCGAGTCTGATCATTGATCAATTCAAGCGATTTAGTCCGAAGCTTGCTGCCTTCTCCGAGGAGGCCTTCGAGAAACGCTGGATCGAAGCAGAGGATCGCCCAGGTAAGCGTCCTGGAGGCTTCTGCACCTCATTCCCGCTAGCGGGTGAGACACGTATCTTCATGACGTACGGTGGGACGCTGAATAACGTCTCTACGCTTGCTCATGAGCTAGGGCATGGTTACCACCAGCATGTCATGACGGATATGCCGGCTCTCGCGCAGGAGTATGCGATGAATGTGGCAGAAACAGCGTCCACTTTCGCTGAAATGATCGTGGCAGATGCCGTTGTGAAGAGTGCATCGACAGATGATGAGCGCATTGTTTTGCTCGAGGATAAAATTCAACGGGCGATCGCTTTCTTCATGAACATTCATGCGCGGTTTATTTTTGAGACGAACTTCTACGCGGAACGCAGTCAAGGTTTAGTCAGTGTTGAGCGACTTAATGAGCTCATGGTCGATGCGCAAAAGCTGGCTTATAAGGATGCCCTAAGCAGCTATCATCCGCATTTCTGGGCCGCTAAACTGCACTTCTATGCGACGGATGTTCCTTTCTACAATTTCCCGTATACCTTCGGGTACATGTTCTCTGCTGGGATTTATGCAAGAGCTGTGCAGGAAGCCGCAACCTTCGAAGACAAGTACATCTCCTTGCTTAGAGATACAGGCAGTATGAACGTAGAAGAGCTCGCACAGAAGCATCTGGGTGTGGATCTCACGGAGCCGGATTTCTGGCAAAGTGCCGTTGACATGGCGGCGCAAGATGTAAAACAGTTCATGGAGCTAACGGAAGCGAAAGTTCGCGTGTAGGATGTGGCGGGTAGAAGGGAGGACCAACGTCGCCTCCCATGCCTCGCCAACGCTCTCGCTATTCGCACAAAGAAACAGCCCCCCTGAGGTTGGCCTCAGAGGGGCTGTTTCTGTATAGTTTAAAGCTTAAATATTTGAATCGTCTGCTGCAACTGAGTCACAACGCGCGTCATTTCTTCCGCTTGCGTAACGATGCCCTGTACAGTTGCAATTTGCTCATTCATGGAAGCGGACACTTCTTGCGTACCAGCCGCGGACTCTTCTGTAATCGCTGAAATATTTTCCATAGCTGCAGCAATTTGACCTGAGCTTTGTAGCATGCTTTCGCTTTCTTGTGCGAAGCGTGTAATCTCCTCGGAAATGAAACTAACACTGCCGACAATCTCAGCAAATACAATCTCCGTTTGATCGATTAAGACGGTTTGTTTCTTAACGACGTCCTCATTGACTTGAATGCTGCGAATCGCATCTTGAATGCCTTGCTCAATGCTTTTGACGAAGCCAAATACTTCACGTGTAAGGGATGTGGATTCTTCAGCAAGCTTACGTACTTCTTGCGCTACGATCGCAAAGCCTCGTCCATGCTCACCAGCTCTAGCTGCTTCAATGGAGGCGTTGAGGGACAATAGGTTTGTTTGCTCAGCAATCTCGGAAATGGAGCGAGTAACGGTCGAAATACCAGCGGCTTGACGAGCCAGCATGTCAATCGTATCCGATACCTGCCTTGTTACTTCAACATTTCGTTTCATACCTACGCCTTGGCTTTCAACCGAGGTGCGTCCTTTTTCAACAAGCGTCATCATTTGATCCGAACGGTTTTTCATTTCATTGGCCGATCCGGCATAATTCACGATTTTCACTTCAATATCTTTGGAAGTAATGGAAACGCCTGAAACCTCCTCGGAGATTTGTCCCGCACCAGCTGCTAGCTCGTGGGCCGAAATGCTCACTTGTTCTAGAACTGAACGGAAGCTTTCGTTTTTAACATAGATATCACGGCTTGTCTGGAAAACTTGCTTCGAAATAGAACCTGTATCCCGTAAAATATCGCGGAGCTTGTCAATCATTTTGTTAAAGGATTGACCCAGCTGACCAAGTGAATCATCCGTAGTGATTGCAACCTTTTGAGAGAAGTCACCTTTGGAGATGTTTAGGGCAATGCGAGAGATATCCGCAATTGGCTCCGTGAGTTGAGCTTCAAACCAACGGATGAATGGTAAGCTTCCAGCAAGAACAATTATTAGGAAAATAATGCCGAGTAAGCGGTTCCAGTCTGAGGCGAAAGTTACAATCATTAAGAAAAGTAGATTTAAGCCAATTAGTGCAAAACAACCAATTTGTAGTTTCTTTCTAAACGATAGGGATGAAATATGTTCCAATCCGACCGACTCCTCTGCAAAATTTGTTTACTTGTGGAGAAAATAATAGGTATATTTGAAAATTATATCATTGAACATGGAAACATTCTACAGTTTTTCGACAACAATCGTTCGTTATTTACAAGAAAACTGGAATTTATATTAAGTGAATATAAAGAATTTAGTGAATTGTTCAAATATTGGAAATAAACTGTTGAATTATGTAAATCCACTATATATAATAGGTCTACAGTCACGAAATTAACATAATTAGTAAATAAGTATAATTTAAGGGGGATTAATTACAAATTGGAACAGATGACACTCGCTAGACAAATTGATGTGGTTTTTCGAAAGATCAAGGAAGAGCTTTCACACGTGAACTCAGGTACGGTTTTTGTTCACATTCGCAACAATGAGATTGGCAAATTTGGCATTAAACATTTACCGTTTGAAAGTTCAGAGGGAGTATTACCTGCAGCGGCTAGCATGGGGCTAACTGAGCTGCAATTTCAATCTTTTCGTCAAATGGCGATCGAATCTCTTAAACGTAAGAAGAGCTGGACACATGGGGAAATATTGTTTGATTTTACGGTAAGGAAGAATATCATTTCGATTAGTATCATGTTTGAGAGTAATTATAATATGGCTACATATGCAAGAACGATTTAGCACTCATACTCCTATTATTTTTATCAAAAGGACCCCGATCACAATTGTGATTGGGGTTCTTTTTGGAGCAAAATGCGACCCTTGCCATAAGGAATGCACATGGGAGTTCCAACCACAAATGGGAAAGTTGTCCTTGAGGGGGAAGCATGGGTTATCAAACAGTCCCACTCTAATTGTCCAATTTTGAGTAGAATTTACAATACTCCAGCAGTTCCGTGTAATTGCCGAGCCTGACTGCCGGTCCTTGCTTAGTCGCGAATTCGTAGCTTCTTAGACCAGTGCTTACATGAAATGTACTCATTCCTAACCTATTCCCGCATTCTATATCGATTTCACTATCTCCTATGATCACATCGTTGCGTCTCGCGATATTCATTAAAGCTCGCTGCTTCGGATTTCCTCCCTTCAGTGGCGTAACAACGTAAATATGATCGAACAAGTCATAAACCCTTAGACGTTTAAGTTGAAGATAGACATGTTCATTATGATTTCTTATCGTAATCAGAGCCAGATGGTATTTCCCCTTCACGTTGGCGGCAAAGCTGGGGAAGTCTTCTATCATCGTATCCAGATCTAGTAAGTCCATACTTTCCAAGCGGTTGCTTTTATAATGCTTATAGCGCTGCATCGTGTCCTGCTGGTTGGCAACAAGCTTACCATAAATACGATGGACGATGGATGTATCGTCGGTTAAAGACAGCTTCAACCGCTTATAATCCGCCAAGGAAGGGAACGGCAGCCCCGTCTCATTTTCAAAAAAGGAGCTCATGATGCTATAGTATCGGTGCCATACATCAATGATCGTTCCATCGAGGTCAAAAAATATGGTCGGCTTCATGAAGGTTCCTCGGTGAAATATTCTTGAAAATAGCGGTACATCGTTAATTGGTCCTTCTTGTACTTGATATGCTCATCGATGGGGTCGCCCAGCATGAGGCGAATCATCAAATTTGGAATATCATAACCGGAAGCGATTGTTAACGGGAGCCCTCCGGAAGCAAATCGGGTATTAAAATCGATAATAAACGGCTGATTATGCCTATTGAGAATGTACTGGAAATTGACGGGGCCTTCCAAATGGATATGTTTAGATATGGAGCGAATGTAATCTCTTATTTCCAGAGGATGCTGATTTTGGCAGATGACAGCTCCTCCGCCTAACGTTTTCAATCTTTCTCTTTGATTGCAAACAATCAACAGTCCCTTCTGATCAAAAAGGCAATCCACCGTGTATTCCTTGCCGCTGATGTAATCCGTAACGACATAATCTTTCATTTTTACACTCCAATAGTCGAGGTCCATACGATCTTCGAGCTTTCGAACCTCTTTGCTCCCGCTGCTTTCGCATTTTTTGATGATGGCCGGATAAGTAACGGCTTCTTTCGTCTCAAATACCTCGGGAACGGGCAGCCCAATGTTCTTCATAAACAGATACATCTTTTGCTTATGGTGAAGTATTTCATGGGTGTTCACATCGCAAACAAGCAACTGAACCCCCTTTTTTAATAAGTCCGCTTTGTGTTTGGAGTAAAATGGCGTGTCATATGAGGTGGTTGGAAATATGATATCAACGTGTTCTTGTTCGACTAGGGAAAGAACAATGTTTTCGTAACTCGGGTCACTGCTGGCAGGCACTTTATAAAACGAGTCGACCACATGTTTAGCGTACACGTATTCGCTGCTATCCACAGCTACGATATGATACTTATATCCTTGAATGGGATGTTGCAATAAGTGTTTTATTAAGAACGTTCCAGTTAGCCCTCCTGCTGAGGTAATCAATATGGTTAAGTTTTTAATCATCGTCGCTCAGCCTCCCAGGTTAAAACTAACCATAAAATGCTTTGACTTCTCTTTCAATCTGAGGCCATACTTTAGCAATCGTGTTTTGGTAGGAAGCCTGTTCGCGTACATACTTTAATCCGTTTGCAGCCTTTTTTTTGCGTATATCTTCGTGCTCCAAATAATATTTGATTTTTTTGATTGTTTCTTCCGGTGAGCTTGAGACTGCACAATCATTCTCCGATGACAATTTGGCCCGGACTCCCGGACTGTCCGATGTCAGCAAAAAACCGCCTGATGCCAAAATATCGTAAGTGCGGCTGCTGATTTGGTCCTCAACGGTTTGTACGCTAATATTGATCTTGGCTGAATTATAAACTTGAGGCGTCAGGTGATAAGGAATACTGCCTTGCATCAACTCGCTTCGCGGCGATACGCCAAGATAGTCTTTCATCTCATGCCAATCGCGCCCCCATATTTTCGTATGAAAGGGAGCGTCCAATAACGGAGCCACCAAGTCCATGATGCTTTTTCGGCGAAAAATATCCCACATGAACTGCCCGTTCACGATCACGGAAACATCACATGCATACTTTGGATTGGGAGGCATGGGGCGGTGAAAATGCGGATTGCAGCCCACGTCTAAATATTCGGCTTTTATCCCCATTGTTCGATAAGAAGAAATTTTATCGGCGCTACGGGTCATTACAAACTGGGGGGATGTCTTGGAAACATACGGTTTGGACCAACGTTCAAAATGAAACCAATCCTCTTCCGCGAAATATAAATGAAAAATACGATGGCGTTTTAAAAACTCCGCAAAAACATCTGTTTTAGTATGCAGCACATCCCATCCGATCGTTACGATCATGTCGGGTCGAAATGTGTGAATCGCCTGCTCCAGCAGTTCCTCACTAATATCGTTGAGATGGTATACCTGGTGACCATTTGATTCCAGTGCCCATCCGAATGTCAAGCGGAACATATCCAGAGTCATTAGTGAAAGTATTTTCATAACGTTATCCCCTCTCTTACAAGCTGTGATTTTGGTGACGCAGCCATTGATAGGTACTATCGAGGCCTTCCTGCATGGAGTGTTTTGGACACCATTGTAAATCATTCATGATAGCGCTTATATCAACAGAACGATGGCTGACATTGTCGATCACTCTCTTCTGTCTGTAAGTAATCGGATAATTCGGACGTCCCGCGACGTCGGATATCATGGTTGCGAGCTGACGGACAGCTGTTTCCTTTCCTGTGCCAATATTATAAAGCTTCCCAAGGCTGTTTGGATGAGTGATGGAAGCAAGCAAAGCTTCTATAGCATCTTCAACATACGTAAAGTCCCTGGTTTGTTCCCCGTCCCCGTATATGTCCATCGGCACATTGTTCTCCAACGCTTCAAAAAATCTGGCCACGACACCGCAGTATGGATTGGATGACAACTGACCGGGCCCAAAAACGTTGGACAACCGTACCGTCGTGACGGGGAAACGATACATGTGATAAAACACTTCGCAATAATGCTCGACGGAAAACTTGCTGGCGGAATAAGGCGTAGTCAGCTGATACCAGTGTTCGGGTGTAGGACGAACGGATGCATTTCCATAGACAGAGGCTGTAGACGTATAGAGCATCCTTTTTAAATGGGGACAAAGCTCTTTCGCTTTATGAAGCAGTAAAAAACCGCCGTAGAGGTTTGTGTGGAAATCTTCATGCAAATTCAGGACAGATCGAGTAAGACTGCGGCATGCCAGATGGAAAATCCATTCCACTTTAGGGAGTACTTCTTCCAACAATTTTTCATTTGTAATGCTATCCTGATAGAAAGTGATTTTGTCGGAATTCATAACGGAATTTCGGTTCCCGGCGGACAAATCATCGATGACATAAATATGTTCTGAGATAGGCTCTAATTTGCGGACGAGCTGCGAACCGACAAACCCAGCCCCTCCAGTTACCAAGACATGACTAAAGCGCATTAACAACATCTCCCTTCGTTTATGAGAGTATGCGAGCAGAGTTGCAGATGTTTGTACGATTACCTAAATCAAAGAGAAAACGGGAAATTGCTGCACGAATAGCCGTTGTCCTCCCATCTATTAGGCTAACAAGGGAGGAGATATGTCCATACGCACTAGCTTACATTGACATAATCATATACAGAGTGAACTAGGTTTTTAGTTAACGGATATCTTTTGATAAAGGAGATGAAACATTTGAAGGTCATACATTGTGCTGCCGAAATTGGGGGGCAGATGGAACTATTCATGAAAGGATTAAAGAATCTAGGACACGATGCTTCAGTTTATCGAGCTGAGGATCTGCGGCATCTATTGAATGTCGCCAATCAGACCGCCGACATTTTTCATTTTCATAACGGACTGTATTTTTCAGAGCAGCTAACCGGCCCAGAATTTGAAAAGCTAAACCATGCAAAAAAGCTATTTCAATACTGGGGAAAAGATCTTCGAACCGAAGAAAAAGCCATCATTCATAATCCTTATATCAGACTCGGATATGATTTTGAGGATGAGAAGATTAAACAAACCTTGGATATGATTTCGAAAAAATTCCCCGCTTGTATTGTCAAAGATTATGAATTACAAGCCTACGCATCCAAGGTGCACGATCGGGTATATGTTCTCCCGCTTGCTGTAGACTTACAAGAAATAGACAATCTGGCCCCGTCCGCATCGGCGCATAGAAGCGAACCGCTTATTATCCATGCTCCGATGGAAGGCAAAGGAACTGAATATGTTGAGGAAGTATTGGACCGGCTTCGCAGTGAGGGATATTCCTTCCATTATGAACGAGTTGAGGGTTTGAACAGAGGTGAAGCTTTACAGCGATATCGGCAAGCCGATCTCATTATTGATCACCTGTTAAGAGGATCATACGGTTTAGTGGCCATCGAAGGGATGGCTTTGGGAAAACCGGTTATTTCCTATATCAGGGAGGATCTTAAGCATCGTTATCCGTCAGATTTGCCGATTATTTCCGCCAATCCTGCCAACCTATACAATGCTGTAGCCTCTTTGCTTCAGAATCCTGCGCTTCGTAAGGAAAAAGGTAGAGCAGGAAGGGAGTATGTCGAGAGAGAGCATGCGCTTCCTGAAGTAGCCCGCCAACTGGACCGAATTTATCAAAGTGAAAGGGCAACGATTCCGAATAAACCAAAGACCAACACTATTTCTTTGCAACCCAATCGATTTTTTACGAGGAAAGGAAAGATGAGGGCGGCATCATATTTTTCCTTTAATTTGGCACAAGTCCCTTCATCCGTGTCGATCGTAAATGCTGTTATGCATTTCCCCGTCATAGTCGGCAAACAAAAAAACGTATCGGTATTTCGCGTAAAAACAGGATGGGACCGCAAGAGAATTCCTTATAAACGGCCGATGCTATATCGAAAGCCTATAAAAAAATTGATCGCTCAGCGCGGAAAGAAGAAGTCTATTCGCTCCGTTGTAGCTTGGGATTGCACTCTTTTAACCAAAAGCTGGCACAACGGCCAATTGAGAAACCACGGTGTCTACATTTCGAAAAAATTGTGGAGACATCCTTCTCTTATATTAACTTTGGCTGATTAGAAAGTATTCTGACACTAAAGCGGTGAGAGAGCCTGTATCGGCAATCCCACCGCTTCTCTTAAAACGTATTTGGTGTTTTCGGTCCGGTATCCTTCATCATGTTTGTCGAAAAGGAATCTATCGGTAATGTTTGAGGATTACCTTTAATGGATGATATATATTGCGCGAAAATGATTTCAAGAGCTCGTTTCCCTTCGATAGCATCAATCAGAGTCGGATGGTTTTGTGCCAACACAGCATCAATGAAACTTTGATACATATATAGATGTTCATCCGTATCGTCCATTAGTTTCATCGCTTCATCCGTACTGATCGCGGTCTCTTCCATGTGCCACCGTTCCAGCTTATTCAAGGAAGTGCCGCCGATGCATATCGTCCCTTTTTCGGCAAATATGGATATCGAATTTTCCAGATTATTGGGAAGGGTAACTGAATTCGCCTCGATGATCCCTTTCGCGCCATTTTCAAAAGTAAGGATGCCCAGAGCAATATCCTCCGTCTCTTTTCGGATATTTCCATTAGACAATTCTCCATAAACACACTGAACACCGCCAAGAAACCATTGAAGCAGGTCGATGACGTGGATACCTTGATTAAGCAGCATTCCGCCATCCTGCGACCATGTTCCCCTCCAGGAAGCCTCGCTATAATAGTTGGATGACCGATTAATTCTTAGCGTTGCCGATCCCATGTAAATCCGGCCAAGAGCACCGGTTGCAATGATCTCCTTAATCTTTTTCATGATCGGCCGATATCGGAGCTGGTGGCATACTTGGACGAAGCGCTGCTGAGCGGCTGCCAGTTCAATAATTTCATCTGCGTCCTTTAGTGATAACGTCATGGGCTTCTCCAACACGATATGTTTGCCCATAAGAAGTGCCGCTTTGGCCATTTCCGCATGCATTCCTGATAAAGTAGAGATGATGACGGTTTGAACGGAGGGATCGGCAAGCAGGACTCGGTAGTCGGTCGATTTTGCCAACGTAGCGCAGCTGTCCGTCGTTTGTTGCCACAATGCTTCTGCCTGTTCCATTCGTTCCTCGGCGACATCGCTTACCGCAATCAGCCTTGCCTCCTTGCAGCGGGCGAGCGTACGAAGGTGACGTTCGGCGATCCTGCCGCAGCCGATGATGCCGAAGGTCACGCTCATGTCGCTTCACTACCATAGCTTTTCAGTACAGAAATAATGTAATCTTGTTCACTTTCCTGTAAGAAGGGGCTCATCGGGATTGCAAACAACTGGAGTGACAGCTTCTCTGCCACTGGAAAATCATCTTTCTTGTAGGAAAGATGAGCGTACGCATTTTGCAGATGAAGCGGACAAGGATAGTAAACACCCGTTTGTATGCCAGACTGTTTGAGCTTAGCGGTGATCGCTTCCCGTTCTGCGGACTCTATACAATAGAGATGATAAATATGCGTGTTGTCGTCATTTTCATACGGTATCCGTAGAAATGACAGATTTTCCAACCCTTCTCGATAGCGAGCCGACAGCTTCCTGCGCATGCGGTTCCATTCATCGATGTGGTCCAGAGCGACGTTTAGAATCGCAGCATGCAGTTCATCCAGGCGGCTATTGTACCCAAGCATATCATGATAATACTTCATGGAACTTCCGTGTTGGCGCAGCTTGCGGATTTTTGCGGCAATTTCCGGATTAGACGTGGTGATCATCCCGCCATCTCCGATCGTTCCCAAATTTTTGGTAGGAAAGAAGGAGAAGCAGGCCGCATCACCCAGGCTTCCTAGAGGCTTTCCTTTATACGCTGATCCAAAAGCTTGGCAAGCATCTTCAATGACGATTAAATGATGCCGCTTTGCCACCTCTATCAGTACGTCCATTTCGGCGGGTTGGCCGAATAAATGAACGGGTATAATCGCTTTTGTTTTCGGTGTAATGGCCTTCTCTACCCTCAAAGGATCAATGTTATAAGTGAGTGGATCAATATCAACGAACACCGGCTTGGCGCCTAATCTGGATATGGCCTCAGCGGTAGCGAAAAAAGTAAAAGGAGTCGTGATGACTTCGTCCCCTTCCCCGATGCCATACGCATCCAAAGTCATGATTAAGGCATCCGTTCCATTTCCTACGCCTATCGCGAAGGCTGCACTTGTCTTTTCCGCAATCCGCTGCTCTACTTGCCTCACATGATCACCGATTATATATTTGCCGCTGTCGATCACGCCCTCCATTTGCTGTAGTATTTCTTTTTTGATGGATTGAAACTGGCGAGCGAGGTCCACTAAAGGAATCATCCCCCATTCACTCCCTTTTGTTTTCTAAATTCGTACAATATGATCGCCCTTATAGGAGGCCGTTACATTTCTCGTATCGATCACGCACCGGCTATGGTTGACTACATCATTCCATTTGATGCAAGAATGATCGACAAGCACTACGATGGCGTCCAACTCCTGTAACTTCAATTGCTCTATTTGAAGGATAGGCAAGTTAAAAGGGACGTTCCCCTGATAGACCGGATCATGAACGGAGACTTTCATTTTTTTATTGAGCAAAAGTTCAATCACCTTCATGGAAGCCGATTCTCGAATATCGTTTACATCTTTTTTGTAGGTGAGGCCGATGATACCAATATTTGCTTGCTGGGCGGAAACTCCTCTTTCCGAAAGAATCTGCGTGATCCGTTTGACTACAAAGTGGGGCATCATTTCATTCACAATTCCAGCCTGCTGAATCATTGTTAAAGGAAACCCCTCCTGCATGCCAATCCATGTTAAGTAAAATGGATCGACAGGGATACAGTGCCCGCCGACTCCTGGGCTGGGATAAAATGGGGTAAAACCGAAAGGTTTCGTGGATGCCGTTTGAATGACTTCCCATATATTGATTTGCAGCAAGTTTGCCAGCATGTTGACCTCGTTGATAAACGAAATATTAATAAGCCGTTGGCTATTTTCTAAGATTTTTACAAACTCCGCAATACGAGGGGAAGATACAGGAACGATTGTTTGGAAAACGTCTCTATACAGCTTTGCTACTTTCTCGAGACAACAATCCGTCACCCCACTCACAATTTTCGGAATTTGCTCCAGAGTAAACTGCATGTTGCCCGGATCAATTCGTTCCGGAGAATATCCAAGAAAAAGATTAGAACCTATTGTAAAGCCATGGTTTTCCAAAAGCGGCTTAATGATATCCTCTGTAGTTCCGGGGTAAGTGGAGCTCTCGAGTACTACTAATTGTCCCGGCTGCAGATAAGGTGCCATCTGATTAATAGTTGAGTAGACATAAGATAAATCCGGCTCTTTATTTCGCAGGGGAGTTGGTACACAGATAATAATATGATCCGTTTTACTTAGAACAAGGTAGTCCGTTGTTGCTTCAAATCTTTTGCAATCTATGAGTCTTCCGATCTCATCATCACTTATGTCAGAAATAAAGCTTTTTCCATTACGCAATACCTCGACTCTCTTTTCGTTAATATCAACACCGAATACCTTGTAGCCTTTTTTAACAAAAGCAATGGCGAGCGGCAGCCCCACATAACCTAAGCCAATAATGGCAACAGTTTCCCTATTGTTGGACATAAGTGCCAGACCTCCTTCAGACGTTCTCATTGTAGTACAAGAAATATCTAAAAGTGATGAAGATGAAATTTCTATTTATTCAATTATTTTTACTGGTCATTGAAACGGGGACAGCCATCCAATTAAAAACATACAGGATAACACTAAAGGCGTGTTACTTCCGAAGTGAAGGCGTCAATAGTCTATTTCGAACTGCGAGACGGAAAGCTCATGGTTACACTCCAAGAGAACATCGTAGTTATGGTCATCTTACTGGCTGTCAACAACACCATAACCTACTCCGCTCATATTTACTCATTCCTCTCAGTAAGTGAATTTTCATTACGGTATAATTTACGCTCGGTACATAGTGATTGCTTGGACATAAGTCAGACTGCATATAAAATAAACCGTCGTTTTTTGCCTTTCTGTCAATAGATGGAGAGAGGGCGATTGTGGCCGGAGATCCTGCTAGGAGATCAGGAATAATTTTGGCAGCATGCCCAATCGCTAAAAGCTTTGGAATCACTAACACAGCGGCTAGGGGAGGCGCTGCAACTATGTCCAGACGGTATCGTAATGCGTCCGCACATGCAGCGGTATATTGATGTTTCACTAGCGATTACAGACATTTACAAGGAGTATACGGATCTTGTAGAGGTGTTTTCAATTGATGAACAGTTCTTGAACGTGACAGGATCACTTAATCATTTCCACACCACACCAGAAGAGTTGGCAGTCATGATTCAAAAAAATTTGCAGCATCCATGAACATACGTGTCCGCGTAGGTATCGGTCCGACCAAAATACTTGCAAAGCAAGCGACAGATAATTTTGCAAAGATAAATGCAAACGGTATTTTCACTCTCGGTAAAGAAAATGTAGAGCGTGATCTATGGCCTCTAACCGTGGATAAGATGTACGGGGTGGGTTCTAGGATGACGAGGCACTTTGTGGCGCTTGGAATGACGACGATTGGTCATGTTGCTCGAACTCCTCTCGCTGCCCTTAAATAGAAGTTTCGAGCTCGCTTTGGTAAGCAATCGGATATACAAGCAGAGGTGATGTGGCGGACTGCCAATGGTCTCGACGATAGTCTAGTTACACCAGGGACATTTAACGTAGCACCAAAGTCCAGCGGCCATGCAATGACGTTGCCGCGAGATTACACGACAGCGGAAGAAGTTGATATCGTTCTCTTGGAATTAACGGAAGAGGTGTGCCGCGATGCAAGAACTAGAGGATTCAACAGCGGAACCGTCCATGTATTTTGCATGTGTTCACCTTACGATGCCCCTACAGGATTCAGTCAGCAACGAAAAATGCCTTACAGTACACCGCAATTGGAACGGTCTCCCAGTCCGTAAAGTTGGTGTCACACTTGGATCACTTGAAGATGAGGAAGTGACACAACTTGTCTTCGAAGACATAACGAAGATTCGAAAACTCAATAGCGTTCTTGATGGGATTAAAAAGGGAATACAGCAATTATTCGCGCTTCGAGTTTAATGAAAGCCGGTCTTGCTGCGGATAGAGCTGGCAAAATTGGAGGTCATTATAGATGAGCAAGAAATTAGAACTGAATGGTCTTTGGGTGTCCAGTCGGATGATGCTTCCTTAACATAAAGAGTCGGCAATTAGAAATCAAAGAGAAAGTCAACGAATCTCGCGTCCTATACGTGATGAGCAAGAAATACTAAATATATCAGCGGTGCTGAGTCTGTCGCAGATGTACAAGACACCGATCGAGTTAACTTTATATGAAGAATTTAAGATTCACTCAATTACAGGTATCGTAGCGCGTAGTAAACATGGAGAATTTCGATTAGACACTGTTGAACTGTTTAGTGGAGCAGAGGATTGGGAATGGATTGGTTACAGAAATGTTCTGAAGGCAGAGTTAAGCAAAGAAATGGACTAAAGATGAATTGATCGATCCTTAATGATTTATAATAGATACCTAAAGCCATTATACGCTAAGTAGGTAATTTTACTGTACTAACTAGTCGTGTTGCCGCTGAATCATAATGCCCAAAAGCTGACGGAATTGCCTGTCCAGGGATTGACGAATATAATGACCGTATCACAGTAAAGGAAAAGGACGCCTCCATAAAACGTG